>CAVUJY010000015.1:0-200453 GCA_963741935.1 uncultured Bacteroidales bacterium
TAGATCAAGAACTTACACAGAGGAACACAGAGAACACACAGAGTGCCTCAGAGAATATTCTTTACTCTGTGCGCTCTGTGCTCCTCAGTGAGCTCTGTGTTAGTTCTTTATTTTAAATGCAATAATATAGTATCAGAGAGCTTCTGTTTTTGCTCTTAACCAGATATTTTCAGAATCAGATAAATGAGGGCTGAGCTTATCCTAGACCTCTGAATGGTATCTATTTATCCAGTTAATTTCCTTTTCGGTAAGTAAAGAGATATCTATCAACGATTTCTCAATATAGCAGAGTGATATAGTATCAAATCTCAGGAATCGTCCGAACCCGGTCTCCTCATCCTCATAGCAAAGAATAAGATTTTCAGTTCTTATTCCATATTCTCCTTCCCTATAGATTGCCGGTTCATCAGAAATAAGCATACCAGGCTCAAGTACTGCACTGAAACTACCTGCAACAGGACTAATGCTCTGAGGGCCTTCATGAACATTGAGACAAAATCCAACCCCATGCCCGGTACCATGACCATAATTCATCCCATTTTCCCATAATGCCTTGCGGGCAAGAACATCAAGCTGGTATCCTTTTGTTCCATAAGGGAACTTTGCAAGTGCCAGATTTATTGTACCTTTAAGTACCAGTGTAAAATCCTTTATTTGTTTAGCACTGGGGTTACCAACCACTATGGTACGTGTAATATCAGTTGTCCCTTCAAGGTACTGACCCCCGGAGTCAAGAAGAAGAATACCTTCCTCTCCTATTTCTAAATTGGATTCTGCAGTTGCCGAATAATGAGGCAAAGCACCATGTTCATTCCAGGCTGCAATAGTTGAGAAGCTAGGACCCAGAAAATTTTCCTGTTCTGATCTTAATTGATTTACCTGCTCTGAAACAGAGAGTTCTGACATAGGAATCTTACCTATTTGTTGCTCAAATCTGTAAAAGAACCTTGTCAAAGCTACCCCGTCTTTTATCATTACTTTACCAAGATTTTCAATCTCAATCCTATTCCTGACAGCCTTTAATCTGGTCGGTATACTTATTCCTTCTATAATTTTCATCCCTTCCGGAATTGAGTTATATAATTCAGCTGAAGTTGTGCCCGGATGAATAAGGATGGATGACTCAGAAGGAAGTGTTGACAAAATACCTGCAGTTTCATCATATGGAAGTATAACAATACCAAGGTCATCAAACTCTTTTGCCAGCTTAAGCGGAATTCTGTGTTCATCAGCAAAAAGCAGTATCTGATCCTGGTAAACAATTGCAAATGAAGCAAATAATGGGCTGTATTTTATATCTGAGCCTCTTATATTAAGCAGCCAGTTGATGTCATCCATGGCAGTGAGAAGGTGATAGTCAACATTTTGCTTTATCATCTGCTCTCTTACTTCAGATATTTTTAAGCTCCTGGTTTTCCCGCAATAATCCACAGTCAGATCAAAAGCAGGAGCATCTGGTAATAAAGGACGATCAGTCCATAATTCTGTAATCAGATCAGCATGAACATCAAAAATCACATTTCTGCTCTCAAGCGATTTTTCAATTTTTCTCATTCGCTCAATAGGAAATGTTCTGCCATCAAATCCAACAGTGCCCCCTATATTTAGATTATCCTGAAGCCATCCATAGAGATCTTTATTATCAGGAAGTACCTGCTTCATTAAAGTGAAGCCTGAATCAAGGAGTTGATTCTCAGCCTGGATAAAATAACGTGAATCGGTCCACAAGCCTGCAAAAGTATCTGTTATTGCTACAGTTGCTGCAGATCCTGTAAATCCTGTCAGCCAGGATATCACTCTCCAGTAGTCAGGCACATATTCCCCGATATGAGGATCAGATGAAGGAATCAGATATACATTAATCTTGCCTGCTGTCATTGACTTTCGTAAGTCTGCAAGTTTTTCTTTCGAGGTATACATATATAAAATAATAGATTAACCGGTTAAACCTTCCGGACAATATAAAATTAGTAATTGTAATTGATTCAGGATGAAAAAATACTGTTTTCCAATTCAGATTTGGTTATACTGCACAAAAAAAGGAGGACTATTTTAAATATTCCTCCCAACCATTAACCCCTTCTAACCTCAACCTATCGTAGAAAAAAATCGTAATTATAAATGTTTTTGATTAATAATTGAGCAATATTAATTACAATTTGATACGGAAAATAACAGTATTAAAGTAAAATGATGAGCAAAATTATAATAAGGAGAGTACTTCCTCCAATATAAATATAACCACCGTCTCTGTGAACATTTTCTTTAATCCCCTTGAGTTCTTTTTTAAGAACACGTTTTTCTTTGCCCGACATTTCCGACTTATCCATGTTACCAATTTCTTCCACTCTTTTTGTTAATCGACCAAGTTCTTCCTCTGTTAATTTGTTTTCTGTTTTAGCCGGAACAGTTTTGTCAGAATCGGATTTTTTTTCAGTATTTCCTGCAAATGCTGTTGATGCACTCACTGAGAAGACTACCACGAATATTAAGAAGAGCAGTTTTTTCATTTTCTGATTTATTAAGTTTATGAATATAATTAACAATTCCAGGATGCGGTTGTTCATCGTAATAGAATTATTTACACAATTTCCTGTATAATTTATATAATTCAGGCCACGGCTTTGCCAACTTTACTTAACCCATATACCTTTCTGAAATGTTACCCGTTAACCACACAGGTCATTGCATTGGCAAATAAACCCGTTCAGACAGGCCGGTATGTCTGATTCATGATTACTTTTAATACTGTTTTTAAATGCAAATTCAGGGTATACTGCAAAAAAATGAGGACTACTTTAAATAGTCCTCCCAACCATTAACCCCTTCTAACCTAATACTAACCGTAACCTATCATAGAAAAAAAATTGTACTTCCTTTTAATTTTGATTAGTTCTTGAAAAATAATTTAATATTATCAGTTACGGACAATAACATTATTAAAGTAAAATGATAAGCAAAATTATAAGAAGGAGAGTACTTCCTCCAATATAAATATAACCACCATCTCTGCGAACATTTTCTTTAATACCTTTAAGTTCTTTTTTAAGAACACGTTTTTCTTTGCCCGACATTTCTGACATATCCATTTTACCAATTTCTTCCACTCTTTTTGTCATACGGCCAAGTTCTTCCTCTGATAATTTGTTTTCTGTCTTGTCTGGATTTATTTTATCTAAATCGGATTTTTTTTCAGTGCCTCCTGCAAATGCTGTTGACGCACTCACTGAGAAGATTACCAGGAATATTAAAGAAAGTAGTTTTTTCATTTTTTGATTTATTAAGTTTATGAGTATAATTAACAATTCAAAGATACTGGTCATCATACAAGAAATTGTTACACAATTACCTGCATAATTTATATAATTCACGCTATAGCTCTGGCGGATTTGCCTAAGCCATACACCTTTCTGAAATGGTACCCGTAAACAACATAGGTCATTGCATTGGCAAATAAACCCGGACGATGAAGTGAGGGTAATCCGGCAGAAACTGCCTGATCCGTTTATAATATGGTTTTGCAGAATAAATATCATGTATAATTAATTTATAGCCATCAAGCAGAACACGATAATTCATCTTAGGAATAAAATTCATTGAAAAATCTGTATTACTACCTGTCGCTTCTGCCGGGAGTCTGTCTTCTGACTTGAGCTGGTCATACAGTTTTGTATCTTTCGGAGCAATTAAATAAGCCTGCTTAAGTGGATAAATTCAGAACTGTGTTGCAGATGTCAGTCACCCCATACGGGTCAGATTGACTCTTTAAGTTTCAGGAGATACTGCCTTGATACCGGAATCTTCTCATTGTATGCTCTTATTACCAGCCAATGATTGGTATAATCACTTTCAATCTTTTCAATGTAATGAAGATTGACAATACATATCCTGTGACAACGAATAAAGTTGGAATATGGACTTATCTGATGTTCAATATTTTTCAGTGTATTCCTAATAAGTTTCTTCCTGAAATTAGTACCTTCCCTGTAAACAATCTCAACGTAATTATCAGCCGATTTAATAAATGCAACATCAGCAACCTGAAAGCTCAGTTTCTCTGTTCCTGTCTCTGAATAAAATTCAATTGTTTTGTTAAGGTAGTCCTCTTCATACTTTTCCAACCTTTTCTGGACTGCTTTTCTTTCTTTTATAAGCGATTCATTCTGAAGCCTCAGTTTCTTAAGCCCATCATGTAAACTAAGTGTAAGAGGAACGGCCAGGCATATCAGGATAACTTTTATCATTACATAAAAGTTAATACCTACATGCCCCACAAAACGAAGATAAAAGGCAGAAGCGACAGAGGTTATCGCCAGAATAATAAACCCGCTCAGATAAGCCGGTATGTCTGATTCCTGATTACTGTTAAAACTATTCTTAAAGATTGAAGGCATTGCAACCCTTATTAATACCAATGCCAAAAAGACAATTAAACCTAATCCTGCTACAAATATCAATCGGTTATTAAAATCGAATCTATCAAGCGGAAAGGGTTGAAAAAAGAGGACAAACAAAAACAAACCAAAACTGATACTCAGAAAGAGGCTCAGTTCCTCTTTAAACAATCCGGTTAACTCATCTAATTTTTTCACAATAATCTTAAGCTCTGCATTTTGATTTATGCAAAGTTAAGAGTTTTTTGAATCTCAAATACAAATTGATTACAAGCTTTTAACTTCATTAACAAGGTTTTGCAAAGTGCCCTTTGCATCGCCAAACAACATTCTGGTTTTATCGTTATAAAATAGCATATTTTCGATAGCAGCATATCCTTTACCCATACCCCTCTTCATCACAATAATGTTCTTTGCATCACGGGCTTTTATAATTGGCATTCCATAAATAGGACTTGAAGGATCATCCTCAGCAGCAGGGTTGACAACATCATTTGCTCCTATAACTACAAGAACATCAGTATTTGGAAGATCAGGATTTATCTCATCACTCTCAATCAGTTGTTCATAAGGGACATCTGCTTCTGCAAGTAACACATTCATATGTCCCGGCATACGTCCGGCAACAGGATGAATTGCATATTTTACTTCCACCCCTTTTTCTTCAAGTAGTTTATCAAGTTCATGGCATATATGCTGAGCCTGTGCAACTGCAAGACCATAACCCGGGAACAATTACCACTTTCTTGGAATAGCTTAAAAGTACCGCTGCATCGGTAAGTGAAATCTCTTTTACAGCCCCTGTAACAGTTACATCAGTCGTCCCCCCTCCTCCAAATACACCAATAATCACATTCAGTAATGACCTGTTCATTGCTTTGCACATGAGAACAGTGAGAATAGTTCCTGCCGATCCGACAAGGATTCCTCCGGTAAGCATAGCCTGGTTATTATACAGGAAACCTCCCATTGCAGCTGCTACTCCTGTGAACGAGTTTAGCAGTGAAATGACCACAGGCATATCAGCGCCACCAATAGGCATAACAAACAATACTCCGTAAACGACTGACATGACAAACATTATATAAATAAGTGGCATTAGTTCACTGCTGGCCTGTACATGGCGGGTCATTATAAATACAATAAAACCTATCAATACAGCAAGGATAGTAAGATTCACATATTTCATTGCTTTTATCCTCATATCGCCAATACGGCCATCAAGCTTACCAAAGGCGATCATACTGCCTGCCCACGAGACAGTCCCTATCATCAGACCGAGAAGTATAGCCAGTACATGTCCGTTAGCCATTCCACTTTCTGCTATTACCTCAGGACTAACATGAGGGAATTCCATTATTGATATAAGTGCAGCGGCAGCTCCTCCCATACCGTTAAAGAACGAAACAAGCTGGGGCATGGCTGTCATCTTAACACGCTTGGCTATAAGCCAGCCTATGAGTGTGCCTATGGCAATAGCTAATAAGATAAGACCTATATTCCCAATAGGTTTGCCGTCCTTCTGATGAAAAAGAATGGTTGCAATAATTGCCATTCCCATTCCGATAGCTGCAAGCGTATTCCCGCGACGTGCTGTTAATGGATGGCTTAACATCTTCAATCCAAGAATGAAAAGGACTGAAGCAATTAGATAGGTGACCTCAAGGATTGAGATGCCATATGAGAATTGGGATATATCGTTCATACTGAAAATCTTTTTTGTTTAGGTTCTTATTACTTCTTTTTCTTAAACATTTCAAGCATCCGGTCAGTAACAACAAAGCCCCCAACCACATTAAGTGTACCTAAAACGACAGCCACAAAACCAAGAATCATAGCTCCTGTGGTTTCAGCATGTCCCATCACTATGATAGCACCAATAATTACGACTCCATGAATCGCATTGGCTCCCGACATAAGAGGAGTATGAAGAATTGCCGGAACATGGCTGATAACCTCAATCCCCAGAAATATCGAAAGTATTACAATGAAGATTATTTCCCTGTTTGCTAAGAAAAATCCTAAAACATTTTCCATGATTTATATCTTTTTAATATTTAGCATCTGTTTTACTCTGTTGCTTATGTATTCTTTTCCATGAATGGCAGTAGTACCGTTTATAATATCATCCTCCATATTGAGAATAAATTTGCCATCTTTATCGACTATAATCTTCAGAAGGTTAATAATATTTGACCCAAACATCTTGCTGGCATCAGTTGGCATATCAGACGGGAAGTCTGATTTTCCGATAATATTCACACCATTAACCACAATTGTTTTCCCATTCTCAGTTAATTCGCAGTTTCCCCCTGACGAAGCTGCCAGATCAACAATTACAGATCCTGGTTTCATTGAATATACAGTTTCCTTTTGAAGTAAAACCGGAGCCTTTTTGCCCGGTATTTGTGCAGTAGCAATTACTACATCAGCTGCAATAGCCCGTTGTTGTATCAATTCCTGCTGTTTCTTTTTAAACTCTTCCGTTTGCTCAACGGCATAACCACCGGCAGCAGCATCCTCAGTTGCTCCTTCCACTTCAATAAATTTACCTCCAAGACTTTTCACCTCTTCCTTAACTGCCGACCTGACATCAAATACCTCGACCACAGCTCCAAGTTTTCGGGCTATTGCAATGGACTGTAAACCGGCAACACCTGCCCCGAGAATAAGTACCCTTGATGGTTTTATCGTACCTGCAGCCGACATAAACATCGGGAAAAATCTTGGCAGTAATGAAGCTGCAGCAAGCACCGCCTTGTATCCGGCAACAGTAGCCATCGATGACAGGATATCCATCGACTGAGCCCTTGTGGTTCGGGGAACAATATCAAGAGCCAGATAGGTTAACCCATGCAGACGGGCTTTATCGAGCCATTTGCTGTTCTCAACAGGATTAAGAACCGAACAGATGATCTGTCCCTCATTAAAGGTTGTAACATCATCCTCAACAGGAGGATTGACAGCTAATAACATTGAAGATTTCGAAATTACTTCCTTTCGTGGTAGTGTCCGGGCCCCTGATTCCTGATAAGCAATATCAGTTGCAAATGCCTTTTCGCCGGCATGGAGTTCAACCAGAACCTCCAGTCCCATCTTTATCAATACGCAAACTTCACCAGGCAGAATAGCTACCCTGTTCTCAGTTCCCGTTTCTTTCAGGATGCCTATAATCATAAGTTTGGAGTGATTTACTATTTAACAATATTTTTACCAATATAATAAACAAAATCAAATACTTATTACTTTCCAAAGAAATTCCTCAGCCAGAAATTATTTGCCTCATTCCTTGAATGAACGGCTTTTGCTCCGCCCCATCCATGGCGCCCGTCAGGGTATAACATGAATTCAAATACCTTACCCTCATCTTCCAGCTTCGAGATTAGCCATATCGAATTCTGCATATGTACATTATCATCCATATCACCATGGATCAGATATAACTTCCCCTTATAGTTATTAGCAAATGTAATGGCTGAGCCGGCCTTATATCCTTCAGGATTGTCTTGAGGTGTATCCATAAACCGTTCAGTGTAAACATCGTCATAAAGTCTAAAATCCGTTACAGATGAACCTGCAAACCCGTGAGTCCAGAACCCTGCGCCTTTTGTCAGTGCAAGACAGGTCATATAACCACCGTATGAACTCCCGGTAATACCTATCCTGGCTGAGTCAACATATGGCTGTGAACGTAACCAGTTTACAGCATCCTCATAATCGAGAATTTCCCATTTACCAAGATTGCGATAAAGGTAATCAAGCCCCTTTTTCCCAAACTGACCCGACCCGCGATGATCAACAGTAAAGGTGATAATCCCATTCTGTGGAATACCATGAAGGAAGTGCTTCCTCTCCACCGGTTACTGACATTTTTAGAATCAGGTCCTCCATAAATTGTAAAAATCACAGGGTATTTCTCAGAGGGGTCAAAATTTTCCGGATAAGTAATTATTGCAGGCATGATAAAGAGACCGTCAGAGGTCATAATCTTAAGAAACTCAGAACGTGAGGATGACCCTGGATCAGATTCAGGCTGTTCAAACTTATATACTTCCCTGATCAATTTACCGCTCTTATTATACGCGATCATTGATCCTGCACTTTTGAGGCTGTTCCATGTATCAATAAAATATGATCCTTTCGGGGAAATGCTCAGATTATGAGTACCATCCCCTTTGGTTATCTGAAGGAGGTTCTTACCATCAAGTCCTGCCCTGAAAGCATGGCTGTCAGTTGATTCCGGACCTGTAGCCGAAAAGTAAATAACCTTAAGGTCTTCATCAACCCTATCAATAGCAGTGACACGGAAATTAAAGTCAGTGATTTGAGAAATAAGCTTACCATCCCAGCCATAATAATAAAGATTCTCCCAGTCATTCCTGTAACTTCTTATTATAAAGCCTGAGCCATTATTCATAACATAAATATCTTCCCTGAAATCCACCCATGTATTCCTGTTTTCATCATATATACGGGTATAATCACCAGTTTCTGAGTCTGCAAGAATGATCTGAAGGTCATTCTGATCACGATTAACAACCTGAATGGCAAGCTTTTTGCTATCCGGTGTCCAGAATGGCCATGCAAGATACTGATCAACGGTATAGTCTGTTTTTACCCACACAGTCTTTCCTGAAGAAATGTCAGCTATACCCATTTTAACCTTAGGGTTTGGGTCGCCTGGTAAAGGATAAGGGGTTGCTTCAATTTTTCCATGCAGTCCATCAGACTCATCAAGCCGGTTTAAGGTGAATACAGGAACATCAGTCTCGTCGGTTCTGAGATACGCAATCTTAGTACCATCGGGTGACCACCAGAATGCAGCATAACGACTTGCCCTGCCAAGGATTTCTTCCATATAAACCCATGCTGCATACCCGTTATATACCTTTTCTGAAGCATCAAATGTAAGCCTGATCTCTTTATTTGAAGTAATATCAAACACATAAAGATCCTTATTTTTTGTATAAGCGATTCTATTACCATCAGGTGAAAACCTTGGATTAACTTCAGCTGTATCATCATATGTGAGACGCCTTATCTCCTTATCTCCCAGGGTGAAATAATACAGATCATCTTCCTTGATTATAATAACACTTTTCTTATCGGGACTTATTACATCACCCATCGATAATTTTGTCCCCTTGGGAAGAGATTCTGAAAAGATCTCACGATCGCTTTTTACCGGAGTAACAACAACTCCTTTTCCTGTCTTAATATTAACACTCTGGGTGACAGGTTTTTTATCAGAATCGTAGGTACGTATCAGGTAGTGTGTATCATCTGCCCATCCTGTTATTGCTACCCTGTTACCGCCTCCGCGTGGCATCTGAGCATTTACAGGCACTGACTTAAATAGCAAGAAGCCAAGAATAATAACCGACAACCGAAGAAATTTTAATCTTCTCATAAAGTATCTTATTTAAATGTGAATATTTTAACGGAAAAACAAAAATAAGAATTTTTAATTTCAAAAGCATCAATATGATTAAGATCACGATTTAGTGAGCTCTAAGATGGTTAAAACTATTACTTATCCAAAAGATATTATTAAGTTTTTACAGCTGTTTAAAAGCAGATTGAAATATTAATGGATGAATTTGAAAAAAGATTATATTTAACCCCCTAAACAAACTTAAATAATATGAAAAGGAACTTTTTGATTTTTCTGGTTTCAGTATTAATGATTCCGGTATTAAATTCACAGACAATTAAAACACCTTCTGAATTTTTGGGTTATGAACTTGGAACGCAGTTCACCTATCACTACAGGGCTGTTGAATATTTTAAATATATAGCTGAGCAATCCCCTCTTGCGGAATACCGCGAATATGGGAAAACAAATGAAGGACGTACTCTTGGTGTCTGTTTTGTTTCAACAGCAGAGAATCTTGCAAAACTCGAAGATTACAGAAAGAATAACCTCATTAAGACTGGTCTCCTCAAAGGGGAACCCTCCGGAAAACAGATTCCTTTCATATGGCTCAGTTATAATGTTCATGGTAATGAGGCAGCTGGTATGGAGACTTCAATGAAGACACTCTATACTCTGGTTTCCGGTTCATATGGTAATGTTTCTGAATATATTAAGGAATGTATCATTGTTATTGATCCATGTCAGAACCCCGATGGTCACGAACTTTATACAAGCCGGTACAGAAGCTCAATGAATCTGATGATGAACCCCGACCCTTCTGCATGGGAACATAACCAGGGATGGCCAGGGTCACGCACAAATCACTATCTCTTTGATCTTAACCGCGACTGGACATGGCAAACTCAGGCTGAGACTCAGCAGCGTATAGCCATTTATCAACAATTCATGCCGCAGATCCATGCTGATTTTCACGAGATGGGCCCCGAATCAACGTTCTTTTTTCCTCCGGCGGCAAATCCCTGGCATGATGTGATAACAGCATGGCAGCATGATTTTCACAAGATGATGGGAACCGGAAATGCATCACTTTTTAATGAAAAATTCAGGCTCTATTTTACAAAGGAAAATTATGATCTATTCTACCCCAGCTACGGTGACACATGGCCATTATTTAATGGAGCAATGGGTTTCACTTATGAACAGGGTGGCGGAGGTGCAGCCGGATTAGCATATGAGCAGAAATCAGGCGATACCTTAACTCTGAAAGAAAGAATAGATGGCCACTTCACTGCGTCGATGGCTACCATAAAGGTATCATACGATAACAGGGATAAACTGGTCTCTGAATTCAATAAATACTTTGAGGAGAGTGCGAAGAATCCAACATTTAAATATAAATCGGTGATTATCAAGGGATCTAATGAAAAATCCAATATCGAAGGGATTCTTGACCTTCTTGATAAAAACCAGATAAGGTATAGTCTTGCAGGAAATATCGGGAAAAAATATAAGGGCTTTGATTACTTAATAAATAAGGATGGCGAAGTGAAGATCGAAAGCGGAGATATACTGGTGAGCGCTTATCAGCCTCAGAGTCATTTTATGCAGGTTCTGTTTGAACCACACAGCAGAATATCAGATTCCCTGAGTTATGACCTTACAGCCTGGGCTCTGCCTTATGTATATAATCTTAAGTGTTATGCTCTTACAGAAAACATTCCGGCTGAAACAGGAAATGCAGGACCTCAGAAAATAACCAACGAGGAGGGCAGCAAAAGTACATATGCCTATGTAATTAACTTTTCCGGATTTGATGAATTGAAATTCATTGCAGCCTTGTACAGGAAAGATATTAAACTCAGATATTCTTTGAATGCATTTACGCTTAATGGGAATAGTTTTAACAGGGGTAGTATCATAGTAGCGCGC
Source organism: uncultured Bacteroidales bacterium (assembly GCA_963741935.1). Lineage (GTDB taxonomy): Bacteria > Bacteroidota > Bacteroidia > Bacteroidales > VadinHA17 > LD21. Next base: position 11,701 of record CAVUJY010000015.1, read on the forward strand.
GGAGACAATAAAAATCTTAAGACCGACTTCGACAAGACAATATCGGATCTGGCAAATGAATGCCAGGTAAAGATTGTTGCCAGCACATCAGGCATGGTTGATACCGGGAAAGACTTTGGTTCTGGCTACTCCCCACTGATGAAAAAGAAAGCTGTCGCCATGCTATGCGGTGAAAACACATCGGCTGGTTCAGTAGGAGAACTCTGGTATTTCTTTGAAAAGGAATTAAATTATCCTGTTACTCTCATAAATACAAGCACAACAGATGATTTCAACCTGACTGATTATGAAGTACTGATCCTCAATGCCGGCACCTATTCGAAACTTAAGGACACAATAATGGATTATATTAAAGGAGGTGGCCGGGTAATCGCTATTGATAATGCCGTCGCATTGTTCGCAAAAGAAAAGACTACTTCGCTGGCAAAAGCAATTGAGACAAGAAAGACTGAAGATAAGGCAGTTGAGAAGAAAATCAAAAGTACAGATACCACCCTTCTCAAGAAGTATGAATATGAAACAGAAAGAAGATATTCATTGTCCGACAGGTCTGCAGGAAGTATTTACAAAGTAGGACTGGATGAAACTAATCCCTATGCCTTTGGAATGGGAAAGGAATGGTTTGTTATTAAAAGAACAGCAGGATATCCTTTCCTGACTAAAGGAAGTAATATAGGCTATATACTTGACAAAGAACCTGTTTCTGGATTTGCCGGATTTAAATATAAAGACAAGATAAAAAACACAATGGTTATAGGCACCGAAAAAATTGGGGCAGGTGAAGTTGTATATATTACTGATGATCCATATTTCAGAGGTTTCTGGAAAAGCGGCAGAGTGCTTCTGGGTAATGCCATACTCAGATAACTTTAAATATTTCGTATTAGCGGTTAAACAGCAAATCGCAATGATTAGTTAACCTTTATTGTTTATAGAGGATTAAAGACCTTTTTTGCTAATTTTACCAATAAATCATTTTTAACGGTTATGGAAAAAGTAGCAGAAAGGTTAATAAGATATGCGAAGATTGATACGCAATCGGATGAAAAGTCAGAGAGTTGCCCTTCAAGTGAAAAACAGTGGACCCTGGCTAAACTCCTTGAAAAGGAGATGAACGACATAGGCCTGAAAGATGTAAAACTTGATAACAATTGCTATCTGACAGCCACCCTTGAATCGAACTCTAAGCGCTCTCTGCCCGTAATGGGATTAATAGCGCACATGGATACAAGTCCTGATATGAGCGCAGAGGGAGTTAATCCCAGGATAATTCCGAATTATGATGGTTCAGATATTATCCTTAATGAAAAGAAAAAAATAATACTCTCACCTTCAGATTTTCCTGAACTACTATATTATAAAGGAAATGATCTGATAACAACCGATGGAACAACACTTCTGGGATCGGACGATAAAGCAGGGATTGCTGAGATACTTACAGCAGTAGAATATTTTATTGAGAATCCGGATATTGAACATGGCAGAATAAGAATCTGCTTCACCCCTGACGAAGAGATCGGAAGAGGTGCAGACAGGTTTAATGTTGAAGAATTCGGAGCAGATTTTGCATATACCATTGATGGCGGTCAGATCGGCGAGCTCGAATTTGAGAATTTCAATGCAGCCCTGGCCACTATCACTGTCAGTGGAAGAAATGTTCATCCTGGTACCGCCAAAAACCAGATGATCAATTCTATCAATATTGCTAATGAATTGATTAATATGCTTCCTGATGATCAAAAACCGGAATATACCACCGGTAAAGAGGGTTTTTTCCATTTAATGGATTTCACAGGGACCGTTGAAGAAAGTAAACTCAGATTCCTGGTAAGAGATCATGACAGGGAGAAATTTGAAATTAAGAAGAGTTTGCTGAATTCTGTAACAGATTTTCTTAACCTGAAATATGGCACCGGCAGAGTAAAGACAAACATTAAGGACCAGTACTATAATATGAGGGAGAAGGTTGAACCTCATTACCATATCATTGAACTGGCAGTTGAAGCTATGACTGAGGCAGGGGTTAAACCGCTCATTCAACCTATCAGGGGTGGTACCGACGGCGCCAGGATTTCCTTTATGGGACTGCCCTGCCCGAATATTTTTGCCGGGGGACATAACTTCCATGGCAAATACGAATTCATTCCTGTAAACTCTATGACGAAAGCAGTAAATACTATTTCCAACATTATCCGAAACATTCCCCGAAGGTATTAATATCATACAGATGATTAACAGACTTTTATTACTCATAACACTTAGCCTTACTGCCTGTTCTTCAGGCCAGAGGGATTTCAAAAATGCCAGTAACAGTATTAACATCAACGATCTGGCTTCCTATGTCAGTGAGCTTGGATCGGACCGGTTTATGGGAAGGAAACCTTTTACCGATGGTGAAAAAATAACAATCAATTATCTGGCTGATCAATTGAAAACGTATCGGCTACGATCCTGCTTTTAATGGATCCTATTTCCAGCCGGTACCTATGGTAGAAATAAGTTCAGAAGTATTGAGCAATGCTATCATCCGTTCCGGAAAAAAGATTCTTTCTTTAAGTGCTCCTGACGACATTGCAGTTACTTCACCAGGAATATCTGATAAGATCACAATTGACAGATCAGACATGGTATTTGCCGGATTCGGCATCGTTGCTCCCGAATATGGAAGAAATGACTATGAAGGTCTGGATGTTAAAGGAAAGACCGTTGTCGTTATGGTAAATGACCCCGGGCTTTATACCGGCGATAGCACATATTTTAAAGGACGTGAGATGACTTATTACGGACGGTGGACATACAAATTTGAGGAAGCCGCACGTCAGGGAGCCGAGGGGATTCTGATTATCCATGAGACACTGGGAGCTGGTTATGAATATACAATTCCGAGAAAAAGCTCAATAACTCCAAGGCTATATATGCAATCAGCCGACAGCAATAAAACACTTTGTGCATTTACCGGATGGATCTCATCAGGTGCTGCCCAAAATCTCTTCAGTAATTCAGGCTATGATGTAGCTGAGTTAAGAAAATCAGCCTGTAATAAAGAATTCAGAGGTTTTGATATGAATTCCGATATCTCTTTCTCAATTCAAAATCATTTCAGCTACAGCACCTCCACTAATGTTGCCGGAGTACTAAAAGGAACAACCAGGGCAGATGAATGTATTATTTACTCTGCACACTGGGACCATTTTGGAATCGGGGAAAAAGAAAATGGCGATTCAATTTATAACGGGGCTGTTGATAATGGCACTTCAATGGCATGGGCTCTTGAAATAGGACAAGCTTTTTCAGGGTTAAAAAAACGTCCGCTCCGATCAGTACTTATACTCTTCCCTACAGCAGAAGAACAGGGACTTCTTGGTTCTACCTATTATACTGAACATCCTGTGTTCAGTATGGACAAAACTGTTGCTTGTTTTAATAACGATCTGATGCTGCCTGATGGAAGGATGAAAGATGTGATGATAACAGGTTATGGACAGTCGGACCTTGATGAAATGCTGGAAGAAGGTGCAAAAATGCAGGACAGGTATATTACCGGTGACCCTAATTCGCAAACGGGCATGTATTTCCGGTCTGATCATTTTCCGTTTGCTAAAAAAGGTGTCCCTTCCGCTTTTGCCAGAGGAAATATTGATAGCCGTGAATTTGGAAAAGAATGGGCTGACAGTATGGAAAAAGATTATATAAATAATAAGTATCACAGGCCTGCTGACAATTATGAACCTGAAAAATGGGACATGACAGGTATAGCTGAAGATGCCAGACTTGAGTTTTTTGTTGGATACCGTCTTGCTAATTCGGACTATTTCCCGGCATGGAAACCAAATTCTGAATTCAGAAACATGAGAAAATAAAGAGACGCCAAACCTTTCTGTACATAGAATAACAACACCACTCTCACACACCCCACCCGCATTATTATTTATAACTATTTTAAATTTGTGTTATTTTATTAACATTGTTATTTAATTAACAATTAATATTTATCTTTGCGGAGAAATGAATTAACAAAACGTCCGAAAAAGAGCCTTAAGCTCTGAAATTCAAATATTTACAATTAACAAAATGACAATCAGGGAAATAGCTGAAAGAATCAACGGAAAGGTGATTTGTTGTGAAGAGAGGCTTTCTACTCCTATCGAATATGCTTTTGCTTCTGATCTGATGAGCGATGTTCTGACAATAGAAAAGGAAAATATGGTATTGATAACAGGTCTGGCGAACATGCAAACCATAAGAACTTCGGAAATGTCAGATATAAACTGTATAATTTTCGCAAGAGACAAAAAGATTGGAAAGGAGATGATTTCGCTGGCTGAAGAGAATAAGATGGTGCTGATGGAAAGCCCGTATTCCATGTTTCATATTTCAGGCGAATTATATTTAGCAGGTATAAAATCAATATATTGAGTGATGCAGTTCAGGCATAAAATAGCCGGAGGTGATTTTACCAAAGCGGGGAATGTAGCCAGTTCTGTGAAAAAAATTCTTCGTCAGTTGAACATTGAACATACAATTTCAAAGAGGATTGTCATTGCACTGTATGAAGGAGAAGTTAATGTTGTGGCACATGCCTATTCAGGAGTTATAGATGTAGAGATTAATGAAGAGAAGATTAAAATCATTATAACAGACAAAGGTCCTGGTATAGCTGATATTGAGAAAGCCATGGAAGAAGGATACTCAACGGCAACGCCCCAGGTAAGAGAGATGGGTTTCGGTGCAGGAATGGGATTATCAAATATGAAAAAGAACAGCGATTATCTGAACATTACCAGCTCACCAGGTGAAGGAACAATTGTGGAACTTATTAACAACATAAAACCCGATGCAAGATAGAAATCATAAAATGGATTTTCATCATGCACTTACCGTTCACGAAGATTTGTGCACAGGGTGCACTCACTGTATGTCGGTCTGTCCTACTCAGGCAATAAGGGTCAGAAAGGGCAAAGCCATAATCAGTGCAAACAGGTGTGTCGATTGTGGAGAGTGCTACAAAGCCTGCCCTGTATCAGCAATTGATGTAGAACAGGATGATCTCGATACAATTTTCAGATATCCGGTAAGGGTGATACTTATCCCTAGCGTTCTCATCGGACAGTTTCCAAGAAGGATAATGGCATCGAGTATCTATAATGCACTAAAAGAGATCGGATTCACTCACATTTACGAAGTGGAAAATACGGTTGACCTGGTACTTGAAGCCAACCGGAAATATATACATGAACATAAAGAAAGGCCTCTGATTTCATCATATTGCCCTGCGATAATAAGGCTGATCCAGGTAAAATACCCATCACTTGTCAACAATATTATGAGAGTGAATCCTCCTATCGATATGTCGGCAATCTATTATCGTGAAAAACTGAAAAAAAGCGGTATTCCTGAGGAGGATATCGGATTATATTATGCAACACCCTGTGCAGCAAAAATAGCAGCAATAAAAAGCCCTGTAGGATACAGTCAGTCAGCTGTTACCGGTGTTATAAACATGAATTTTCTTTACAACCGGATTTTAAAATATCTTCAGAGAAAATATACAGAATCCGAACCTCCGCAGACTGATGATTTACTAAGCTCAAAAGGGATACTGTGGAGTCTTACCCGTGGTGAACTGGTTCATTCAAATGGCAGAGCCCTGGCAATTGACGGAATAAAGAATGTTAATGAGTTTCTTGAAAACATTGAGAATGAGAAATTTGGAAAGATTGATTTTCTCGAATTAAGAGCCTGTGATGAAAGTTGTGCCGGGGGAATTCTTATCAGCGGAAACAGGTTTCTGACTGTTGAACGGCTAAAGAACAGAGCAGCTGAGTATAAACTTCGTGAAGATACTCATAAAGGCAAACCTTCCCGGAAGTATCTGAACCTGGACGAGAAGGGATTCCTTGGGAACATAGAACCACGTCCAATAGGTAAACTCGATGAGGAAATACCCGGTAGCCCTTAAGAAAATGGAACGGAAACGTCGTCTGATGTGCTTCCTGCCAGGATTCGACTGTGCAGCCTGTGGTGCCCCTGACTGCCAGACACTGGCTGAAGATATTGTGCAGGGAGAAGCCCAGATTTCGCATTGCATCTTTATTCAGCAGCAACTGTCAAAGCAAAATCTCCTGAGCCAGAGTCAGGCTATAAGAATAACAGAGAGCATCTGGGGAAAAGAAAGATTAGAAAAAAACTGTAACAAACCTGGAGCAGAAGATGAAAATAACTGATATAATAACAATCCTGAATCTTAACGTAATTTCAGGCAAAAATGGCTTGTCGAATGAAATCACAGGCGGATATGTATCAGATCTGCTAAGTGATGTAATGGGGAATGCGAAAGAAGGAAACATATGGATAACACTTCAGACTCACCAGAATATAATTGCAATTGCATCACTAAAGGATATCTCTGCAATTATTTTAGTAAAAGGAGCTGTTCCTGAGGCTGATACAATTATTAAAAGTAATATTGAAAATATACCGGTTCTGGTGACAGATCTTGATACATTCAATATTACAGGCCGTTTATTTGAATTATTGAAAATGAAATGAAAAGCTTCCGGGCCGATTTGCATATTCATACTGTCCTCTCTCCATGCGGTGATCTGGACATGAGCCCGGGAAATATTGTTTCTGAAGCAGCAAAAAAGGGTCTGGATATTATCGGCATAACCGATCATAATACAACCCGGCACTGCGCACTCGTAACCAGTCTGGCCTCAGAAAAAGGCATCTTTGTTATGCAGGGCGCTGAAATAACTACAAAAGAAGAGGTGCATTGCCTCGCGTTCTTTGAAAATACTGATACACTTAATCTTTTCCAGGAATATCTTGATGAATATCTGCCTGACATACTTAACGACCCGGCAGTATTCGGACACCAGGTACAGGTTGATGAGAATGAAAAGATAATATATACTGAGAAAAAGCTTCTGATAATGTCAATTGCTCAATCTATGGAAGAGGTTGAAAGATATGTTCACATGCTTAACGGGTTGTTTATTCCTGCTCACATTGACAGAATGAAAAACAGCATCTACAGCCAGCTTGGATTTATGCCGGAGAACATTAAAGCAGATGCAATGGAGCTTACAGGATTATCATCAAACAGTAAGTTTATCGAGGATCATCCTGAAATAAAAAAATTTCCTGTTCTGAGAAACTCCGATGCACATTATACGGAAAGCATAGGCGAAAGAACCACAAATATGCAACTCGAAAAACCCACTTTCTCAGAAATAAGACTTGCATTAAAAGGCTTGGACGGAAGAAAAACAGAAACAGAATGAAAGCATTATCTCTCAATATATTAGACATTGTTCAAAATTCAATCCGTGCCAGGGCTGATGAAATTTCAATTGAAATTCATGAGTCTGGTAAAAATGATAAATATAGTATCATCATTTCCGATAATGGGTCGGGTATACCTCCGGAAATACTGAAAGAGGTAACGGATCCATTCATAACAACCAGAACAAAGAGAAAGATGGGATTGGGTCTGGCGCTACTCAAATATCACGCAGAGCTTACAGGAGGAGAACTTATCATTGATTCGGAAGAAGGAAAAGGTACCAGAGTGGAAGCTTCATTCTCATATAGTAATATCGACAGACAGCCACTGGGTGATATTGTCGGTGTACTCGTGATAATGATTGCCGGAAATCCCGGAATAAATTTTATATACCGTCATACTACCGACAACGGGGAATTCCGATTCTCAACAGAAGAGACAAAAGAATTTCTGGAGGTAGAAACATTATATAACCATGAACTGCTTGATGATATTGGAAATATGATAGGTGAAAATCTCAGACAGATTAATGTATCAGGCTTTACTTACAGAGAAAAGGTATAGAATATCAGGCTTAATTAAGGAATAAATTGAATAAATTTAAGATAGCAAATCAATATTGAAAATGCTGCACAACAAACAACAAACTTAACTGATAAAAACATGTCAAAAATCACGTCACTCGCTGATCTTAAGAAGAAGCGGGAAGAACTGAAGAGCGGAATGGACATCAGGGTTAATGCAATAAACCCTGAGAACGTCGTACAGGTCAAGGTTGCCATGGCAACCTGCGGTATTGCCTCAGGGTCAAAAACCATTATGGAGTTTTTCCTGGAGCAACTTGAAAGAAGAAATATAGCAGCTGTCGTAACTCAGACAGGCTGTATGGGTTATTGTTATGCAGAGCCGACAATCGAAGTTAAGCTGCCTGATCAGGATCCGGTAGTATTTGGCTTTGTCGACTTAAAAAGAGCTGACCAGATAATCGAAAAGTACATCAAAACGGGTGAACTTGTAGATGGTATCATCCCTGTGAATTATGAAACTATTGACTTAAAAGAATAAGGAGGAAAAACTATGTCAAAATACAGTATGCATCTTCTGGTTTGTGGTGGCACAGGTTGCCATGCTTCAGAAAGCGATGCTATTGTCTGCAATTTAAGGGATGAGCTTGAAGCTAAGGGTCTTGAGGATTCCGTTCAGGTAATATTAACCGGTTGTTTTGGTTTCTGTGAAAAGGGACCAATAGTGAAGGTAATGCCTGACAATACATTTTATGTTCAGGTAAAACCTGATGATGCCCAGGCAATTGTAGAAGAGCATGTCGTTAAAGGACGAAAAGTAACAAGATTATTATATAAAGATCCTGTAAGCAAGGAAGCTGTTTCCGACTCCAAACATATGGGTTTCTTTAAAAAACAACTCAGGATAGTATTGCGCAACTGCGGATTTATTAATCCTGAAAATATTGACGAATATATAGCCCGTGATGGCTATCAGGCACTTGGAAAAGTACTGACAGAAATGTCTCCTGAAGAAGTCATAAAAGAGGTAAAAGATTCAGGTCAGAAAGGAAGAGGAGGCGGTGGCTTCCTGACAGGACTCAAATGGGAACTGGCACGTAAGAATCAGTCAGACGAGAAATATGTTATCTGTAATGCTGACGAGGGTGACCCGGGCGCATTCATGGACAGGTCAGTACTTGAAGGCGATCCGCATTCTGTACTTGAGGCAATGGCTATATGCGGTTACAGTATCGGAGCTTCAAATGGTCTGATATACATTCGTGCCGAATATCCGCTTGCTATTGAAAGATTAAAAATAGCTATCAAACAGGCCAGGGAATATGGTTTACTTGGCGAAAATATTTTTGGGACAGGATTCAATTTTGACATTACACTCCGGTATGGTGCCGGCGCATTTGTATGTGGTGAAGAAACAGCACTTATACATTCTATGGAAGGCCTGAGGGGTGAGCCAACAGTAAAACCTCCTTTCCCTGCTGAATCAGGATACCGTGGAAAGCCTTCAAATGTCAATAATGTAGAGACTTTTGCTGCAATACCGGTTATCATACTTAAAGGAGCAAAATGGTTCAGCAGTATCGGCACTGAAAAGGCCAAAGGGACAAAAGTATTTGCACTTGCAGGAAAGATCAACAATGTTGGTCTGATTGAAGTACCAATGGGAACAACCCTTCGTGAGGTTATATTTGAAATAGGCGGTGGTATCAGGAACGGTAAAAAATTCAAGGGTGTTCAGACAGGAGGACCATCGGGTGGATGTCTCACAGAAAAACATCTTGATACACCTATTGATTTCGATAATCTGATAGCTGCCGGCTCGATGATGGGATCAGGAGCAATGATAGTGCTTGATGAAGATGACTGCATGGTATCAATGGCCAAATATTTCCTCGAATTTACTGTTGAAGAGTCATGTGGTAAATGTGCTCCATGCCGTATAGGCAACAAAAGACTTCATGAGCTGCTCGGACAGATTTGTGAAGGAAAGGGAAAACTTGAAGATCTTGACAGGCTTCGCAATATGAGTGTTGTAATAAAGGATACAGCCCTTTGTGGTCTTGGACAGACATCTCCAAATCCTGTGCTCTCGATGCTTGATAATTTCAGGGATGAATATCGTTGCTCATGTTACTGACAAGAAATGCCCTGCAGGCCAGTGCAAAAGCCTCATGGAATATGTCATTAATGCTGATAACTGCGTAGGATGTACAGCATGTGCCAGGGTTTGTCCTGTAAATGCTATCACAGGTGAGAGAAAAGAGGTTCACCATATAAATCCTGCAATATGCATTAAATGCGGCGCATGTATGGAGAAATGTAAGTTTGACGCAATATTTATCAGCTAATCAAAATAATAATGGAAACAATAAAGCTTACTATTGATAATAAAGAGATTGATGTACCAAGAGGTACTACAATATATAAAGCGGCAAAGGAACTTGGAATTGATATTCCAACCCTGTGCTACATGGATTTACATGACCTGAATATTGAGAACAAACCAGCAGGTTGCCGTATATGTGTTGCTGAGGTACAGGGTAAAAAGAACCTTGCTCCTACATGTTCAACAAAATGTGAGGAAGGCATGGTTGTAAGAACTCATACAACAAGGGTTCTTAATGCACGCAGGACAGTTATGGAATTTATCCTCTCCGATCATCCCAAAGATTGCCTTATATGCTCCAAATCAGGCACATGCGAACTTCAAGCCATGGCACATAAGCTGGGTATCAGAGAGATACCTGGTGCTGAATATGCTGAGGTATCAACATACCGGAAAGACACATCACCATCCATAATAAGGGATCTTGACAAATGTATAATGTGCCGCAGATGTGAAATGATGTGCAATGAGGTTCAGACAGTTGGTGCATTATCAGCTATAAACAGAGGATTCATGGCAACTGTAGCTCCGGCTTTTGAACAGAACCTTGAACATTCAACCTGTACATATTGCGGCCAGTGTGTAGCTGTCTGCCCTACAGGTGCCCTGACTGAAGTGAATCATGTCCCAAGTGTACTGAGGGCACTGGTTGATCCTACCAAGACAGTTGTTGTACAAACAGCTCCGGCTGTAAGAGTTGCATTGGGTGAGGAGTTTGGACTTGCTCCGGGAACTCTTGTTACAGGTAAAATGACTGCCGCACTGAGAGCATTGGGATTTGATTATGTATTTGATACAGATTTCGCTGCCGACCTCACAATAATGGAAGAGGGCACTGAACTTCTCGACAGACTGACCAGACATCTTAATGGTGATACAACAGCAAAAATTCCTATACTTACTTCCTGCTGCCCGGGCTGGGTTAACTTCTTTGAACATTCATTTCCCAGATCTGAAAGATGTTCCATCTTCAGCAAAATCACCCCAGCAAATGTTCGGAGCAATTGCAAAATCATATTTTGCCGATAAGATTGGTATTGACCGTAAGGATATGGTTGTCGTTTCAATAATGCCATGTCTTGCAAAGAAATACGAATGTCAGAGAGATGAATTCTCAGTTGATGGCAATCCTGATGTTGACTATTCAATCTCTACCAGGGAATTGGCAGCATTCATTAAACAGGCTAATATTGATATTAAGAACCTGCATGATGAGGAGTTTGATTCTCCTCTCGGCGAATCAACAGGAGCAAGCGTAATATTCGGTGCAACAGGAGGAGTAATAGAAGCTGCATGCCGTACGGCATATGAACTTTATACAGGCAAAAAACTGGAGAAGGTTGATTTTACAGAATTAAGAGGCATGGAAGGTGTACGGTCAGCAACTATTGATTTCAACGGCTTGCCACTTAATATTGGAATTGCTCATGGTCTTGGAAACGCAAGGAAGCTCCTCGATGATGTAAGATCAGGCAAATCACAGTTTCATGCAATTGAAGTTATGGCCTGTCCCGGCGGGTGTGTCGGCGGTGGCGGACAACCCCTGCATCATGGTAATTCAGATATAATTAAAGCAAGAGCAAAAGGCTTGTATACTGAAGACAAGAAGAAGCCTCTCAGAAAGTCACATGAGAATCCGTTCATAATTAAACTTTATGATGAATTTCTTGGTAAACCCGGAAGCGAAAAAGCTCATCACCTGCTTCATACTCACTATTTTGACAAACAGAAGAAGGTCATTATTAAACATTAACATTTAAACATTGGTCAATAATAAATTTCACGGCTATGTCACATATAAAAATTGAATTAAGAAATGAAGATGTGGACTTTATTAAAGGAGTTTGTACTTCTTTTAATAATGATCCTCAGGAACTAATCAATGTTCTGCATACCTGTCAGGAACATTTCGGATACCTGCCGGCAGAGATCCAGGAAGTTGTTTCTGAAGGATTGAACGTTCCTGTAGCAAAAATCTACGGAGTAGTAACGTTCTATTCATTCTTCACTATGACTCCGAAAGGGAAACACCCTATCAGTATCTGCCTTGGAACTGCCTGCTATGTCAGAGGAGCTGAAAAAGTTCTTGATGAGTTTAAGAAAGAACTTGGCATACAGGTTGGTGAATCAACAAAGGATAATAAATTTTCCTTATCAAGTCTCAGATGTGTAGGTGCATGCGGACTTGCTCCGGTGGTACTGGTAGGCGATAAAACATACGGCAGGGTTGCTCCCGACGATGTAAAGAATATTATCAAAGAGTATGAATAGTTGATTGCAAATTAAGGCTAAGTGACTTCGTAAATCTGAATTCACCAATCCATAATTTGTATTCAGATAGTTTGGTTTTAGGTAATTAGATAAGGGCATGCTTCGGCATGTCCTTCTTTATTATATTTATCCATTAATTATATGTTGAATTTTATAATTCATTTAAATTCTACAGAGATGATCGGCAATTTTAAAATAATAACATTATGCGGAAGCACTAAATTTAAGGATGAATTTATTGCTGAGCAAAAGAGACTCACACTTGAGGGAAATATAGTTATAAGTGTAGGCTTATTTGGTCATTCGGGAGATAATGAGGTCTGGTCAGAAAATACAAAAGAGATGCTCGATAATATGCATAAACGAAAAATAGACCTAGCCGACGAGATCTTTGTAATTAATGCAGGTGGTTATATAGGATCTTCAACCCGCAAGCGAAATTGAGTATGCTTCCAAAACCGGGAAATTGGTCAGGTATCTTGTAGGATAGATTCTCAGTAATGATCAGGCATTGATAGATAAAATTCAGATATATGCTTATTATGCTATATTCTATTTATAATCATAATGAGGTTCGGGGATCCTTCGCTAACGCTCAGGATGACAGGTGTTTTTGGGGTCATAAAGGAAGGAAGAAGCGGCGATTCGAATCAACATATCTTTTTTGAAAATTCCGGTCGAATCGCCGCTTCTTCCTTCCCATTGTTACCCCTTAAACCAATGTCATCCCGAGCGAATACACCCCCTCTCATTTACAGATATTTGAACATGTTAGGTGGATGAGTCGAGGGATCTCCAGTGTCTCAACAAGATTTCCGAGAATACTATAGCCAGAAAAGATGTGATGTAAGATTAGGTGGGGAAATTATACCTCATTCCCGATACTCATATTATTTATATCAATATTTCCCTTTACTCCCCTGCGGCCTCTGACTGCCTTTTCCCTTGTTAAAATATTTAGTCCTTTCAGGTTTTTGATCTTTTTTATACCAGAAAAAGAATTCCTTCTGTCGTCTTTTGTCGTCAGTACTTTTGGCAACATAAACCTTCTTCCCTGAGTAGGGATCATAGCCGGTATAATACATCAGGGCAGAGAGCGTCATGGGTGTGGGGGTAAAATCCTGAACCTGTTCAGGTTTAATACCCAGACTCTTTACTTCAGCCGCCAGTTCCCTCATATCAGCATCAGTACACCCGGGATGAGAAGAAATGAAATATGGAATGATCTCATACCTCAGATCATTTTTCATCTTAATTTTATCAAACCGTATTTTTAACTTTTTAAACAGGGGAAAAGGCGTTTTACGCATATAAGAGAGGACTTGCGGTGATGTATGTTCGGGGGCAACCTTTAATCGACCCGACACATGATTTACTACAAGTTCCTCCAGGTATTCTCCTTCAGCGCTTCCGGCATTCTTATTCCATTCAGGAAATAATAAATCATACCTCACCCCACTACCTATGAAAGATTTTTTTATCCCTTTTATCTTATCAACTTTCCTGTATAACTCAGTAAGCTGTTTATGACTGGTATTAAGATTCTTACAAACAGAAGGCCAGATACAGGATGGTCGTGAACATACTATGCATTGGTTCATATCAGCACCCTTCATGCTGTACATATTTGCTGAAGGTCCGCCCAAATCGGACAAATACCCCTTAAATTCAGGATGTTCAACAATTTTTTCAACTTCCTTAAGTATCGACTTCTCTGATCTTCGTACAATTTGCTTACCCTGGTGGGCAGCAATAGCGCAGAAACTACAGCCTCCAAAGCAGCCCCTGTGTATATTGACCGAGAACTTAATCATTTCATAAGCAGGAATATCTCCTTTTTTATTATATCTGGGATGCGGAAGGTACATATATGGAAGATCAAAAGATTTATCCGCTTCCTCCTCTCCCATTGGCAGATATGGAGGATTGACAACTATTTTAACATCACCTGAGACCTCTGAAAGCCTGGCTGATTCAATCCTGTTTGATTCTTTTTCGAACCTGATAAAGTTATCTGAAAAAAGGTTTTTATCCTTCAGACACTTTTCAAAGGAGTTTAATTCAATATCCTTCCATTCCTTATGAAGCGGCAAGGGTTCATCTTTTCCTGAGATAACTGCTGTTTGTCTGACTGTCTTAAGCGAACTGAATGGAACACCTTTCATCAATAACCTTAGTATTTCTCTCAGAGGCTGTTCCCCCATCCCATAAACCAGCATATCAGCACCACTGCTGATAAGGATGGAAGGCTCGAGCTTGTCTTTCCAGTAATCGTAATGTGTAAGACGGCGCATTGAAGCCTCAATACCACCAATTAATATTGGCACATCGGGGTAAATCTCTTTAAGGATCCTGGAATAAACAATTGTAGGATAATCGGGACGGAATCCGGCCTTTCCCCCCGGAGTATAAGCATCATCCGATCTTAACCGTCTTGCTGCAGTATAATGATTAACCATCGAATCCATATTGCCGGCAGTAACACCAAAAAAATATTTAGGTTTCCCAAGCTTTTTGAAATCACGCAGATCGTCTTTCCAGTTTGGCTGAGGTACAATCGCCACCCTTAGTCCTTCACTCTCAATAACACGTCCAATAACCGCAGATCCAAATGATGGATGATCAACATAGGCATCACCACTGAATAGTATTACATCAAGCTCATCCCAATCATTTGATTCTACCTCCTTTTTTGAAGCAGGCAACCACTTATTGCTGAATTTTGGCTTTGTATTCACGCTGCAAATTTACTTAAAATAGCTATCTTGCTAATATAAATGCTATTAATCACTGGCATTTTAATGTACTTAGAATGAGAACACTGTCTGGATTATTCACTGAATGGGTCCGTAAGGTTACTATGCTGACTCTTATTTTATTTCTTTTTGCTGCATTCTTTCCTCTGAAAACTATCGCCCAGACAGACAGCAGGAGGCCAAAAATCGGACTTGTACTAAGTGGAGGAGGAGCTCATGGGATAGCCCATCTGGGTGTAATTAAAGTAATGGAGGAGGCCGGATTAAGACCTGACTATATAACAGGGGTAAGCATGGGCAGTATCATCGGTGGAATGTATTCGATCGGATATACTGCCGATAGTCTGCACAGGATACTGAACAGGATGAACTGGAAACTTATCCTTTCAAATAAGATACCAGAGAACAAAGTAATTTACCTTGAGAAAAACCATTTCAATAACAGCATGCTCTCATTACCCCTCTCTTCGCGGAAACTGGTACTTCCATCGGGGCTGATCAATGGTCAGCAGTTTGAAAGTGAACTAAGCTATTATGCATGGCCGGCTGCCGATATAAACGATTTCTCGAAGCTTCCTATACCATTCCTGTGCCTTGCAACGGATATAATTTACTACAGGAATGTGGAATTAAAGTCAGGTTACCTGGCTGATGCACTTAGAGCAAGTTCTTCGGTTCCTACCATCTTTACCCCACTTAAAATTGATACACTTCTTCTTCTCGACGGAGGATTGATAAGAAACTTTGCAGCAACTGAAGCAAAAAATATGGGCGCTGACATATTAATTGGCTCATATGTCGGGTTCAAACCTCATTCCGAGGACGAGCTTGAGACTGTATCCGGCATAATGATCCAGATAGCCATGTTCCGAAGTGTTGATGATTTTGAACAGGAAAAAAAAATCGTTAACCTGATCATCAAACCTGTAACAGAAGATCTGCCAATCTGGGGATTTGAGCAGGTAGATTCGCTTTATAACAGGGGATACAAAGCGGCTTTACCATATAAAGATTATTTCAGAAAACTTGCTGATTCCCTTAATGCTTCAGGTGCTCAAAAACCAATTGAAAATATTCTTGATAAAAAACTTTACGCATTCGACCGGATTGAGATCAAAGGCAATAAGAAATACCCCGATTATCAGATACGCGATATGCTTGATATAAAACCAGGTGAAAATATTGAAAAAGATGTTCTTTCCGAAAAGATTGAACTTCTTTATGGCAAAGCGTGGTTTGATAAAGTAAAGTACAGGGTTGTTCCCAGAAATGATTCTCTTATTCTGGTAATTGATTGCATTGAGAAACCAAACGCAATGTTATATGGATCTGGTCATTACGACAATGCACTACAAACCGGACTTATTCTTGGATTTTCAGTAAAAAACATGATAACACCCCGTTCTGTAATAAATATGAACTCATTTATCGGGAAGTATTACAGATTCTCATTTGATGTAATGCAGTTTATTGACAGAAATCAAAAATTCGGACTGTCAGCAAATGCTTATTCTGATAATACCCTCTTACCCCTGCTGGAATTAAGGGGCAGTTATCAACAACGCCATGAGCAGGAATTTAACATCCGGACTATCACTGAATAAGAGAATAAGACTGAATCAGATGATGAGTTTATCAGGGATGTATGAAGACCGGCGGTTGATAATGAAATTTGATCCCGAAATTCATCTGAAATCATTGTCCTATGAATATCTGACGGCATCATTCAATTATCAGCATTAACTCGCTCGACACCAAACATTTTCCTAATCGGGGAACTCTGCTCGACATTTCTGCCAGCACCTCCAAACTTATTTCAGGTAAAATGAAGACCGATTCTTCAAAAACAACCTATACAGCCAGCCATACCGGTGAATTTTCTTTCAACAGGTTTTTCATCCTTCATGGAAGTTTTAAACATTACTTCTCTAAGACTGACAGAATAACATTTGAACTTGGAGGCGAAATTCTTTATATCACTGATACAGATTCAATTTCAGCACATAATAATTTCTTTCTTCTCGGTGGCTATGAATCACTCAACAACAGATCTGTTGCTATGGTTGGTTTTCATCCTAATGAAATCCCGGTGAGAAAAATGGCAGGAATAAACAGTGAAATGGATATAGAACTCTTTGACAAACTTCATTTAAATATCATGGCCAATGTTTTTGCTGTTCAGGAGGTAAGCCGTAATTCAGGATACTCTCTTCTTTCCGGCGTCGGAATTGGTGTAGGTTATATGTCAATTGTAGGTCCGCTCAGAATAGGCGTAATGGAAGGAAATTACAGGCAGGAAAAGTTCTTCAGAAAAGTTAAAGGATATATTAGTCTTGGCTATAAATTCTAAATTCAGATATTTAGTTACAGACTTAACAGAATAAATTCTGAGTATTAGAATTTATGAATCAAGGATGGCCAAATCCACTACGGTCTGATTGTTGCTTGTATGTTTTGAACAAAAGGGAATGATTTTTTGTCAGACAGGGGATTGAAATAAAGAAGCTATTCCAGCATCAAAAGATAATTCCAACCAGTTATAAGTTAACCGGTTTCTAAATATAAGCGAAATGGATGTAGCAACAATAATTAAAAAACATAAAAAACTCGGCAGATTAGTAGCAGAGAAAAAAATTAAGCAAAGTCTTGATATTCTGTCAGATATGATACTCAATTCTTCTTCAGGTGATCTAAAGGATAAATATGAGGATCTGGTAATGACCTACAGGAATATGGTTACGTATACTATTGAAGGCATTCAGGATCCGGAAAGAAATAAGATTTATCTGAAGCTCATTCAATCTATATTAGGATTATCTGACCGTGCCAGACAGGACATATTGTCACATTATTCAGGATGGCATACCTACTGGGTAAAACAGCAGGCTGAAAAAGAGATGAATCTGAGCGGCAAGACTCTGGTTGAGACAGTTGATGATCTGATGTTCAAGCAGGAACTTGATGAATGGCTAAAATTGAGTAATGAGATAATACCTGATCCTGAATCTGAGCTGACAAAAAAACATAAACACCTTATTAGTAATATATTTAACCATTTATGGCTCACTGATTACTATGGTGAAGCAGAAGAGAGCCTTATTAATATTATCCTTAAATCGGGAAAATTCAGATGGTACGAAGCCAGCATATTCACAACTGCAATAACTCTAAGCTCATTAAGAACATGGCAGTCAGAAAAACTGTTCCACCTTATTTCCATTTATGAAGCAGGTCAGGAGCAGGTAATGGAGCGTGCATTATCAGGGCTTATACTTAATCTTCATTACTATAACGGAAGAATACTGCTTTATCCTGAAATAACAGAAAGAATAAAGGAAATGAGTCTGAATGACAGGTTCAGGGAGCATTGCAGGATAATAATATTGCAGACTATAAGGTCGCGGGAAACTGAGAATCTTGGGAAGAAAGCTACAGGATGAAATATTACCTCAGGTTGCAAAACTTAAACCAAGGATTGAGGAGAAACTTGATCTTGACAATATTCTTCCTAAGGATATGAATGAAGAAAAGAACCCTGACTGGTCGGAGATGTTTAGCGATTCTGAAGAGATTTTCAAGACTATGGAAGAGCTGACAAATCTGCAAATGGAAGGTGCCGATGTTTATATGTCTGCCTTTGCGAATATGAAACATTTTGATTTTTTCAAGGATTTTCAAAATTGGTTTGTGCCTTTTTATCCCGACCATGAGACAGTTGATGAAATCTACAGGGATGAGATACTGGGTCCGGGGACCAATGAACTTGCCGAAGCTCTTTATAAGACTCCATTTATATGCAATTCAGATAAATATTCGCTTCTGCTTAATCTAAAGCATCTTCCATCATCGCAAAAGAGCATGATGCTGAAAGTTTTTCGTATGGAACTTGAAGGTTTACAGCAATTAAATGATGATGAAACAGCATCTGACCCTTACAAAAATTTCAGGATCAATGTTACCCAGTATCTTCAGGATTTGTACAGGTTCTTTAAGTTGTCACCTTATAAAAAAGAATTTGAAGATCTTTTTATTGGCAAACTGGATATTTACAATTCTGAGTTCTTCAAAATGGCAACAAACGCACCTGAAGCTGAAGCAGGTCTGGCAGATTATTTTTTCAGCAAGAACTTCTTTGATGATGCGCTCAGTCTTTTCCTCAAGCAGGTTAATGAAAAGCCATCAGATGCCCAGCTATACGAAAAGATTGGATATTGCTACCAGCAGAATGCCTTATATGAAGAGGCACTTAAATACTATAAGAGGGCGGAGTTAATTGACAGAAAAGTATGGACTATAAAAAAGATAGGGTTATGTATGCGAAAATTAGGCAGGAATGAAGAATCACTTGAATACTACCTGCAGGCTTGCGACATGGAACCAACCAATATGCATACAATAATTATGACTGCACATTGTTATCTTGATCTTAAAGATTATGAACAGGCATTGAAATTTTATTTCAAAGTTGAATATAATGATCCGGGAAACCTGAAAATTTTACGACCGATTGCATATTGTTATTTTGCACTGGGCCGTTTTGACGACTCTGAAAAATACTACGACAGGATGTCGGAAAGTAAACTGAGTGCTCATGACCATGATAAACATAGGTCATCTGGCACTTTGTAAAGGCAATAAAAAGGAGGCCATTGAATTTTACAGAAAAAGCATTACCGGAGGAGAATTATCAAAGGAACAGTTTATTACAATTTATTCAGAGGATACACCTATTCTGATATCACTGGGAGTTAATCAGGATGACTTACCAATTATACTTGACTACCTGCTATTTATTATTATGTAACCTGACAGTATCATGTTCAGTGTAGGAGCTTGTGGCGGACCATCGGATGAAGGCCTGCCATCAGGAAAACGACGATGATCATTTCTGATACCCAGAGTGTCATTTTCGTGCCTCATCCTGTATTCGCGGGTTATTTCCTGTCTTCTTTCGTCCATCTCTTTCAATCTGGCCAGCTGTTCTTTGGTCAGATATGAATCAAGCTCTTTCCTGAAATTTTTCATATTGGCATCAAGATCCTTCCGGAATTTGTCCTGCAGATCGCTATTGATTTTAGCATATTTATCAAGGACCATGTCAATTTTTGCTTTTTGTTGTTCGTCAGGTTGAATAGTTTTGTAAAATCCCTCCCTGAAACGGTCCTTCGGAAAAGTAGACTCTTACAGGTCTGAGTTTATGATACCTGATCTGAGCTGAAGTCAGCATGCCAAGTATAAAGCCAATGATCAGAGTCAGGATTATAAATATTATAGGTTTTGCTTTCATTTTAAATCAATTTCCTGTTAACAGACATACAATACTTTCATCATAATTGTTACTTAATCCCAGAAAGGAATTAAACGACATAGATCCTTCCATCAGAAATAAAGAGATAAGCATTATCACAATAGCTGCCACTCCGGTGAGGGCAATCCTGTAAAATACATAATTCATTGATTTGACAAATTCTACCTCTCTGCTCACTGCAGCTCCTGCAGAAAAAATACTGTTCAGAACTTTGTCTCTGAAATTTTCACTAAAATCGTAAGAAAGTCCCTCCTCCTCCAGTCTCCTGGAAGTAAGCTCCGGATCAGAATCCGAATCGAGCGAATCTATTAAAATTTTTTTAATCTCTGAAGGTTTCATTTCTGTTATAGTTTTTTCAATATATTTCTTAATTGTTCCTGTGCCCTTGATAATCTTGAAAGAACTGTTCCCAAAGGCAGATCAAGAATTTCAGCTGTTTCTTTAGTTGAATAACCCTGCAGCATTCTCATGGTTAAAATGATTCGAAATTTGGGTTCCAGAGACTGCAGTGCTTTATTTACAATTTCAGTTGCATCTTTTCTTTCTTCATAGTCATGATCAGCAACCTCAAATTCATGCATTTCATTGTTACCTTTTTGTGAAAACATTGAAAAAAATCTTTTTCTTCGTTTAATCTCATTCAGTGTCAGGTTAACCGCAATCTTCTGAATATAAGTTGAAAGCTTTGCCTCTCCCCTGAATTCCGATAATGAATAATAAAGTTTAATAAATACTTCCTGTCCAACATCATCTGCAAAAACAGAATCACCCAACATCCCTTTTACCGTACTTGCAACCATTTTCTGATAACGTGAAACAATCTTCCCAAATGCATGCTTATCTCCTTCAAGCGAAGCCTTTACAAGTTCAAAATCATTATTCACATCGTACGATACCTTAATCATACTTCAAGCTATAGACAACTAATAAGGTACAAATATTCCCTATTGTTAATTTTTATTAACATAAAATTTTCTCAGGTTCCCGGGCTGTAATTCCACAAGTCCATTTTCAGGCTTAACAATCTCATTTTCAACGAGTCTTATCAAATAATCCTTTGTGTATTCGATAAGATATAGTTTCTGGTTTTCAAAACCATAATCTGTCTGGGTTCTTTCAAAATCATATTCAGTCTGCAGAAGATCGGGATTATGAATCTCCGGATGCTCAATGAAATTTTTTCCGAACAATGCAATACCGCTTAAGAAATAGTAAGTAATGTCATAACCCTCCCATGCATAACTTTTCTCAAGAGGTTCAGTAAGAAATTTTCTGAAGAAATTAGTAT
This sequence comes from uncultured Bacteroidales bacterium, assembly GCA_963741935.1. Lineage (GTDB taxonomy): Bacteria > Bacteroidota > Bacteroidia > Bacteroidales > VadinHA17 > LD21. Next base: position 33,522 of record CAVUJY010000015.1, read on the forward strand.
TAAATCTTTTTACATCTTTTTGAGTATAATCTATCCAGTAAGGAGTATAAATCATGAATTAAGATCAAATAAATATGGGCCAAGATCATCCATTTCCCTCATAACAGGATAACCAAATACTCTGATATCGAATTTTTTGGCTAAGCCTCGTATATCACCTATTGTTTCACTTATAACCGGAGCATCCTCTGAAGCAATAATTACAATATTCTTCGATTGATCTGAAAGTGCATGGCTCAGCCTGTTTATTGAATCATTATTAAACATTGATCTGCTGTAGAAAGGAAACTCTTTAAATTTGATTTCCTCATAAGGCATCTTATAAGTTAATTCATTAAATATAAGCTGTTTAAATCGTTGTACATCACTATCGGTGCCTGCTGTATCTGTGTGTATAAAGACAATATTATCGGAAGAATATTCGCTAATCCTTTTTGCCAATGCTTTTTGAGCAATCAGAAGTGAAGAGTTAGCCATAAACAAAGTAGGATTATCTTTCAGTGCTGAGTTATTAATAAGAGGTACAGGAGATACAACAGGAATATCTCTATCCCTGGCATATGCCGCTATAGTTGTAAGATTATAAGAATAAACAGGGCCGATTATAAGGTCCATACCTTCAAGTTTACCTGACCGGATCAGTTTTGTAACACCGATAGTATCACTCTTGATATCATAAGCATAGATATTGATATTCAATCCAAGGGAGCGTAAAGTATCAGCTGCCAGGAGAATACCTTCATACATTTCAACAAAATCATAACTGGATGGATAAATCCAATCTTCTGCTTTTTTTGTTTCCTTATAGATCTTCCTGCCATTCTTCCATTTGGATGAATCGATATCTATTCTCACAGCATTTTCCGAAAGGTAGAAAGGCAGTAAAACAGCCACATTTAAGGAACCGGTAAGGTTAGCAACCCTTGTATAACCAGCAGGTCTCTGCTCTTTTATAACTGGCATCTCAACAACAGCATTGGCAGTATCAATCCTTACTGTATCAACAGCCTGCATCTCAGGAAGATTTTTTGTCGGGATTCTAACAAAATCACCGACCTGAGGAAATCGGAGATCCCTGTTTTCTCTTCTTAACTCTCGTACTGTAAGTCCATAATCACCTGCAATTGAGCTAAGTGATTCTCCTTTAAGCACTTTATGATAAATATACTTTTGTTCCTGATCATTAAATTTTTGCCTGTCAGTCATAAATTCCCGTCGGGGAACAGCAATTTCAGAGCCGACAGACAATTTATTAATATCAATACCAGGGTTACTCTGTACTATTTCATTTTCAGAAACACCATACAATTTGGACAGCGAGTAGATTGTTTCTCCAGGCTGCATACTATGGTAAAGGTATTTGGCATCATCATGTTTTAGTTTAACCGGTGCCTGAATAGCAGGTTGGCTAACATCTGATACAGAATTAACAGGAATTCTGAGAGATTCGCCTTCTTTTACGCCATAAACAGCAGGTGGATTCTCCTTAATCAATTCATCAACAGTAATACCATAAGCTCTTGATATTGAATATGATGTTTCACCTTTTTTAACCTGATGTATATAGTATGCAATTCCTGAAATAGTTACTTTGACTTTAGATCGTTCCACCACAACCTGTGAGAGGAGTGAATTTCCAATGATAAGAACAAGAACCAATACAAACAGAACCTTTATTTTATTTTTAATTTTCATTATATCGACGATGTTAGTCTTTTTCCTGATTAATATGAATTAAGAAATATCCTGCAATTTTTTTCTATTCGTTCAGGAACATTTGTAATGTCGGCTTTTACAAACTTCTCCCCGGTAATATTTTCATAAAGTTCAATATACCTTTCAGACACCTCATTAACAAATTCGTCCGTCATTTCAGGCACATTCTGTCCATCCTTTCCCTGAAAGCCGTTCTCCATAAGCCATTCCCTTACAAATTCCTTTGACAATTGCTTCTGTGGAAGGCCTTTGTCAAATCTTTCCTGATATTCATCAGCATAAAAATAGCGTGATGAATCAGGAGTATTTATCTCATCAATAAGATAAATAGTTCCATCCTTCTTCCCAAATTCATATTTTGTATCAACAAGAATCAGGCCATGGCTGGCGGCAATTTCCGAACCTCTTAGAAAAACTTCCATCGTGTACTTTTCGATCAGGTCATATTCATTTTCAGGAATAAATCCGCTGCTAATAATTTCTTCACGGGAAATATCCTCATCATGTCTTCCCTGTTCAGCTTTTGTAGTGGGAGTTATTATTGGTTTTTCAAATCTCTGATGTTCCTTCATTCCATCAGGAATTTTAACACCACAAATCTCCCTTGCTCCTGACTTATAGGTCCTCCATGAACTACCTGTAAGATAAGCTCTAACGATCATCTCCACAGGATATGGTTCGCATTTATGTCCAAAAGTGACTGTTGGATCAGGTGTTGCAATTTTCCAGTTCGGAACAATATCGCTTGTAGCATCGAGAAATTTTGCTGCAATCTGATTAAGTACCTGTCCTTTATAAGGAATCCCTCTGGGAAGTACAACATCAAAAGCGGATATTCTGTCAGATACAATCATCAGCAGATAATTGTCATTAATATTATATACATCTCTTACTTTTCCTTTATAAATGCTTTTCTGTCCGGGAAAGTTGTAATTGGAACTTAAAATTGTCTTTACCATATTGTTATTTTATTAACAGTACCTTACATTTCATATCTGTCACCCTGGAAGTTAACCAGGGCATAAAACTAATACTTTGAAACAATCAGGTACACAAGGTTATAAGATTTATGTTACTTTTTATTACTCTCACTTGATTTGCTTTTTGCAATATCCAATTCATTCTGTTCTGTTTCATAAGCTCTTACAATTCTCTTAACAAGCTTATGTCTGACAATATCGCGTTCATCAAATTTTATAATTGAAATACCTTCAATATTATTAAGAATACGCATAGCCTGTATCAAGCCCGAATCACTTTTTCTCGGAAGATCAATCTGGGTGGTATCTCCGGTCATAATAAATTTTGAACTTACTCCCATTCTTGTCAGAAACATTTTAAGCTGATTTATGGTTGCATTCTGAGCTTCATCAAGAATTACAAAAGCATTTTCAAGAGTTCGTCCTCTCATGAATGCCAGAGGAGCAATCTGAACAGTGCCATCTTCAATCCATGTTTCAAGTTTTCTTAAAAGGGAGCATATCATGAAGAGCATCATATAAAGGCTGAAGATAAGGATCAAGTTTCTCTTTCATATCGCCTGGAAGAAAGCCGAGTCTTTCTCCTGCCTCCACAGCAGGCCGTGTAAGAATAATCTTTTTTACTTCTCTGTTCTTTCAGTGCCCTTACTGCCAATGCAATAGAAGTATATGTCTTTCCTGTTCCTGCAGGTCCTTCAGCAATTATCAAGATCGCTTGTTTTATACTCATTTACAAGTTGCAACTGGTTCACTGTTCTGGCCCGAACAGGTTTTCCGCTTGTTCCAAAAACAATAACATGCTCAAAATCACCATTTGATGCCGATTTCATATGTTCAGCATCAAAGAAATATTTTTCAATATCCTGTTCATCGAGCCTGTGATATTTCTGGTAATACTCCATCAGGTCATTGAATTTTTCGGCAAATAACAGTAATCTCAGCCTCCTCTCCCATACATTTAATTTCATTGCCTCTTGCCAAAATCTTAATTTTAGGAAAGAAACTTCGTATTTTATCAAGAAGAGAATTATTTGAGCCAAAGAAGACTACAGGGTCAATATCCTCAAGAAATATAATTATCTCTGTCATTAAATCTACCAGAATTAAAGTTCCACTCTTCCATTTCCGGATAAAATCCGGAAACAGGCTAAATAGTTCATAAAAATATTAATTGTACTGTACAAAGTAAGGTTATTTTTTCCTTAGAAGATTATCTTTGTTATAAGTTTTTTCATATGCCGGTAGTAACATTAACAACAGAGTGGAAGCCAGATGATATCTATTATGGAATCATTAAAGGAAAACTCAGCAGCATGTGTCCCGGGTACTATTATAATTGATAATGCCGGGAGTATTCCTCCTTTTAATATCTCTCAGGCATCATTTATTATAAGAAATACCTACAACAACTATCCAAAAGGATCGGTACATATCATCTGTGTGCATTCCGAAGCCAGGAAAGATCAGGACACATCTGATAGTAAGAGCCAGAGATCATTTTTTTATCGGGACTGACAATGGAATATTCAATCTGATACTTAATTCTGAACCGGATGAAGTCGTTGAGATTAAGCATAACGGAATCTCAGATGAGCTTGAAATATTTGCAAAAGCAGCTTCTGATCTTTTATCAGGAAAAGAACCGTCCGAACTTGGAAAATCAGTAAAAACAATAAGTGAAAAAGTACCACTCAGAGCAACAATTGATAAGGAGGTAATTATAGGAAGTATTATTTTTATCGATTCTTACGGAAATGCGATTTCAAATATTACCAGAGAAGTATTTTACAGGGTATTTGAAAACAAAGATTACAGAATACTGATACAGAGCAATAAGAATTATACGAACAGATATTTCATGAGAAATACAGTGATGTTCCTGTCGGAGAATTACTTGCAAGGTTCAACCTGCTCGATCTGCTCGAAATTTCAATCAATGGAGCCAATGTATCAGAACTTTTAAGTATTAACTGTCGGTTCAGTTGTGCGGATAGATCTTTCAGATGGCAAAGCATCGTCCGAATCGGCTATTTTAAAAAATTATTACTTATGAATGATGTCAAAAAAAGTCTCGAAGAATTTAACAGACTCCTCAATATATTAGATGAACTCAGAGTAAAGTGTCCATGGGATATGAAACAGACCAATGAAAGCCTGAGGAAACTTACAATTGAAGAGACTTATGAACTCGCGGAAGCTATTTCTCATCAGATGATGAAGGAATAAAAAATGAACTTAGGTGATCTTATGCTCCATATGGTATTTTATGCAAAGATTGGGGATGAAAGAGGAACATTCACAATGACGGATGTACTGGAAGGAATTAACAAAAAACTCATTTACAGGCATCCTCATGTATTTGGTGATGTTAAGTTGTTACAGGAGCATCAGAGGTTGAAGAAAACTGGGAACAACTGAAGATTAAAGGAGAACAATGGCTATAAGCCTGTTCTGTCAGGTGTCCCGTCCTCATTACCTGCTATTATTAAAGCCAACAGGATCCAGGAAAAAGTCAGAGGTGTTGGATTTGACTGGGAGAAACGTGAACAGATCTGGGACAAGGTTCTGGAAGAGATAGCAGAATTAAAGGAAGAAATGGAGAATCATGGATAACAGTAAAATTGAATCAGAACTTGGCGATGTTCTTTTCTCTATTATTAACGCTTCACGCTTATATGGAATTGATCCTGAGGCAGCACTTGAAAAGACCAACAGGAAATTCATTAAAAGATTCAACTATCTTGAAAATGAAACACTTAAAAAAGGTATCTCACTTCATGATATGAGTCTTGATGAAATGAACATCATATGGGAAGAGGCAAAAAAAGAGGATTGACAGCCCCTCCATGAGAAATAATCTCAGAAATTAATTTACTTTGAAAATCTGTAGCTCAGAAGCTGATATATAATTTTCGCAGCAATAAAATCAGGGCTTTATTGGTATCGGAAGGACAAAGTTCCACAACATCAAATCCAACAACATTTCTGCTGTTTATGACATCTCTCAGAAAATGCATCAGTTCAATATAATCAGGGCCTCCGGGCTCCGGAGTTCCTGTGGAAGGCATGAGTGAAGGATCGAACACATCAAGATCAATTGTTATATATACATTCTCAGTAAGCAGATCAATTGCTTTACTATATAACTTCTTATCATAATATAGCTCATGTGAATAAAATATTCTGTCCTTGTCGGCATACGGCAATTCGTCCGCTGACATGCTTCTTATACCAACCTGTACAACAGGGGCAAATTCCCTGGCCCGTGCCATAGCACAGGCATGATTAAACTCCGAGCCTTCATATACCTGCCTCAGGTCGGCATGAGCATCAAGCTGAAGAACAGTAAGATCTTTATAAAATTCAGAAAATGCTTTGATTGCTCCGATAGATACTGTATGATTTCCCCCGATCACCACGGGAAATTTTTTATCCGCCAGTAGAGATGAAACACTGAAACGGACATCTCAACAAGTTTTTCAGGAGTTTCTTTCTCAAGTACAGGATCAATGTATTAATACCTTTCAGGTGGGCCTCAGACGATGTTTCAATATCATAAAATTCCAGATTGACAGAAGCTTCGAGGATTGCTCCGGTCCCTTATCAGCACCTCTCATCCAGGTACTCGTCTCATCGTAGGGAACAGGAACAATAATTATTTCTGATTCAGAATAATCATAGACGACTTCGTTTCCGCCAAAATTCATAATTCCGGAGTAATCAAAGTGATACTATTCAGCGGATTTTCCGGATTTTGCTTTTCTTTTTCTTTACTTCCGGGACAGATTCAGGTTCCGGCTCTGAAGCAGATTCAGGTTCCGGCTCTGAAGGGCTTCAGGTTCCTCTTTTACAAGCAGCTCAAGTTTATGAAGAATGTTATACCATTGTGCAACTTTCTTTATATCACTTGTATAGACTTTATCTTTGTGAATATTCAGGAAGCACTTCTGCAAACCATGCTTTTAATTTATCATTGTCGCTTTTCGAATCAATTGCCGGACCTCCGTTTTCCTTTTCATAAATAAGGTCAAAAACCTTACCCAGAGGCATATCCTCTGTTTCGGTAAATATGGCAATGTCCTCAAGAGAACTGACTTTTGCTGAGCCATAAGCACTGCTTCTCTTTTTTGTTTCAAGGTGTTCGACTATCATTGCATTTTTTCCCTGGGCAATAAATTTAAAAAGCCCGGGTTCACCTGAGATTGCCAGAATATCTTTTAAAACCATATTTTAAAATTTTATGCAAATTTAATGCTTGAAATATTAATAATGAGATAATAATGATAATTATTATTTAAAAGATTCAAATCATATTACGTTCCTTTTTAATCTTCTCGTAAGCTTCATTAACCTTTTTAAACTTCTCATCGGCTGTATTTCTGTAATGACTCACCCAGATGACTTACTTTATCAGGGTGATATTTCATAGCCATACGCCTGTAAGCCTTTTTAACATCGTCATTTGATGCAGACGGTTCTACCTCAAGGATCTTATAAGATGAGTCTGTTTCAGGAATAAACATGTTCTTTATTGACATGAAATCACTTGATATGACACCAAGATAACCAGAAATTCTTTCCAGGATTTCAACTTCCTTAGGATGAATTGTTGCGTCGGATAAAGAAAGGTTAAAGAGTAGGTGAAGAAGCTGTAGTCTTGAGGAATAGTCCATGTTTCCTTTTATTTGCAGACAAACATCCCTTACCGGTATCTCTTGCTTCAATATGTCTTTAAGCATAAGCAATGCCTGTTTTGCTGATTCCTGTCCGAATTGTCTGACAAAGAACTGCTTAACAAAGTCGAGTTCTGACTTTACTACTTTCCCGTCAGCTTTCATTACAGCAGCCACAAGAACAAGAAGGCTCATCCCAAAGTCACCCTGCGATGTTGTTGCAGTTCCGGGAGCATATGTTGAGGACTGAACGGAAGTACTGTCAATCATAGATCCGACAATGAAACCCAGAAGTCCACCAATAGGTCCCCCCATTGCGAATCCAAGTCCTCCTCCCAGCCATTTTCCAAACATTCCCATAATCAATTACATGTATTTATATGATTTAATATGTCAAGATGAATTTTAAGGATCGCAGGAATTATCATATCATTCTCTGAATTATTGATAACATAATATGATAGTTTTATTTTCTCTTCATCATCCATCTGGTTATGCATACGTTCCAATACTTCTTCCCTTGTCAGTAAGTTACGACGTATAACCCTGGCAACTCTTTCCTCAACCGGGGCAACCACTGTTGCTGTCCTGTCTACTATTTTTGCACCACCACTCTCATAAAGTATGGCAGCCTCAATAATTACATAATCAGCGGATTGTTTCTTTCCCCATTCAGCAAACTTCTCAAAGACAGCCGGATGAACAAGAGAATTTACCTGATTAAGAATGTTATGATCATTGAAAATGATCGACGCAAGCATCTTGCGATCAAGAGTTCCATTTGTGTATAGATCTCTTCCTGCTATTGAATTAATACTTCCAATGATAGATTCATCATTTTCCATTATCTGCCTTGCCTCATAATCAGCTGAAAAAACAGGTATCCCCAGAACATTAAAAACCTTACAGACGGAAGTCTTTCCACTTCCAATACCTCCTGTAACCCCAAGTTTCAATCCGGGAATTTTTGCGCTCTTCATAATATTATTCACTGAAGAATTTCAAATTAATTTTTGCCAGCTGAATTTTTGCCTTTATTTGCAGGCAGAACCTGCTTTAATGAGGCTTTCTCAAGTCTGAAAAATAATGTATCAGGCTTAACTGCAGTCACTTCACATCCTGACCGTAACTGGGAGGAAAAACTTTTTGTCAATCCTGATGTAACCAGAAAATAATCAGGTGGAGAACTTCCCGGTACTCTTTTATAACTAACCTTTGAAAAATCTATCAGAACCGGAGTCTTCTTACCTGATATTTTAAGCTTTAAAACAGAGAAGCCTGATCCTTTAAGTGACAAGTTTAATCTTGCAGGGGACTCTTCAACGACGACAGACTGTCTTGGGATATTGACATATTCGACGGGATATCTGATACCGGCTTCTATCTCCTTACTCAAAGAATTAAGATACCAGAAGATGAATGAAAGAAAAAAGAAAAAGGCAAATACTGCAAGATCTTTGTTGAATATGCTTTTCATCCTTTTTACAAATCTATCGGTTCCCATCTCATTTTCCCCCATCACATAAAGGTTAAATGAAAATGAATTTTACTCATCAGCTGAAGGATCTTTCAGCAGAGCATTCTTGTCAACTTTCAGTTTAATATCACCACCAACATCAATGATAGTATAGTTATCTTTAACTTCATAAACCTTACCAAAAATTCCACCTGTAGTAATAACTTTATCGCCTCTTTTCAGAGAAGATCTGTAGTTGGTCATCTCCTTCTGTTTTTTCATCTGAGGTCTGATCATAAAGAAATAGAAAACAACAAATACCAGGATCAGAGGGAGGAATGACATCAATGGATTAGTCTGTCCGGCTGCTCCGGCAGGTTGTCCCATCAGGAATAAATAAGCAAAATTGGTCATCGTAATTATTTTTAATTATTATTAATTGATTGCATTAACTACTATTGCCGTTATTTTTAATAATACAACAGGCTTGAGGCATTAGAACTGACAGTAATAGTCTTGGTCTGCATGCCATTCAAATCCGGATGTATCAAAAACAACTTCAAGATTGCCATTTTTTCCCGGAGGTATAGGTCTGTGTATCATATTTTGGAATGGTACATCCGCAGGAGGTTGTTGCAGAACTTATTACCAGATCACTTTTCCCTTTATTTTCAAATGTAAAAGTATAACTTACTTTTTCCCCCTCCACTACTTTTCCAAAATCATGCTCATAGCTATTGAACTCCAGTTCAGGCTTACCTTCTGTTATGACTTTAGACTTATTCATTATCTGTGTCACTGTGCGCACTGGTTCCGCATTTTGAAAATGCTGAAACTATGATTATCAATGACAAATAAAGAGTCGTTCTCATAAAAATGAATTATTGTATTTTCTGTTATCCCTCAGTTATTTCCTCACCAACCAAACCTCTTCCAAATTTATTAAAAAGGCCGCTTTCACGTATTTCCTTTACAATATTATCCAGAATTCCGTTGACAAAGGTACTGCTTTTTGATGTACAATAATATTTGGAAATTTCAATATATTCATTTAGAGTAACCTTAACAGGTATCTCAGGGAATTCAAGGATTTCTGTTATTGCAAGCTGCATTACCAGGATATCCATAAGTGCAATCCGTTCCACCTCCCAGTTGGTTGTGTTTTTATCGATGAGTTCAGAACACTTGTCTGACTGAAGAACCGCTTTCCTGAAGAGAATCTTTACAAACTCCTCATCTTCTTCATTTTTAAACAATGGCATAAGAGGAGCATTCTCATCTGAATCAGGCTTAAATTTCTTCAGTGTCTTTTCAATCATTGATGAAACATAATCGATATCATCATTCCAGAAAATACTTTGCTCTTCCAGATTTGAATGCAGATCTTCCGAATTCAGAAATAAATCCTTAATTAAATGTATAATAAACTTCTTGTCAGACAGATAATTATTACAATCAGACTTAAGATACTCATCATAGATATCCCATATAATCATTTTGTTATACAAAAGACGCGGAATATGGGAATTATTAATCCATGAGAGTTTATGTTTTAGATATATATTTTTGAAATGCCATGTTTATTCCTGATCTGGGCAATAACCGCATTATCAATAAATCTTCTTTTGGGATTAAGATCTTCTGTGGTAGGAATTCTTTTCTGGAGAGCCTGATCAATCTTCTCCTCTGCAATATCTGCAATCTCAAGAATCAGTAACAGTACATAATGATAGAGGTCATAGGTTTTCCCAATACTGAACATTAATTCTGTCTCGGCCTGAACAAGATTTCCATCTTCTCTCCGGTTAAAAGCATACAGAGCCATTAAGGCTTTAATACGTAGTAATCTTCTGCTTATCATTTATAAAGAACCTCAAATTTCCGCTGCAAAAATACTCTTTTTCCCTTACCCTCAAAGCATCTTTTGTAAAATTAGATTGATTAATAAAATCTGACAATAGACATTAATAGCATATATCATTAATATTCAACAATATACAAGTCTTCATAAATCTGTTATATTAAACACAACCGAACTTTTAACAGGCTGATTTTGATTTGATAAAATAATTGTTACATTTGACAATACAAAACAAAACCCTAACACTAACTGACTTAGAAATGGAAGAAGAAGCCGGAATAAAGGAAGTCATTAACGGGCAAAGTGAAAAGATTATACAGGAAGAAATTTTCACCAAGGTTGTACGTGCCGGAAAAAGAACCTATTTTTTTGATGTAAAAGCTACAAGGAAAGATGATTATTATCTGACCATCACTGAAAGCAAAAAACGTCTTGGGAAAAGAAGGAAAGATCTTTTATGAAAAACATAAAATCTTCTTGTATAAAGAAGATTTTGAGAAATTCACAGAAGGATTAAGAGATGCTGTTACATTTATTGATAACGGTAATGAACTGTTAACCTTACCAAATGATTCATCGGTTGATGAACCAATCAGTGAGAAAAACACTATTGCAACAGAGGAATTCACAAACGTTGAGTTTGAGGATCTTGGTAAAGTATAGTGTGTCTTTTCATCTGACTCCATACGAATACCTCTAAATGTCTGATTATATACTACTTATATTCGGAATACTTCTAATGATTCTAGGAATTATCGGATGTCTGGTGCCTGTCTTACCAGGGCCACCGTTTAGTTTCATTGGGTTAATCTGCCTCCATTTAACAAGATTTGGCCATTTTTCATCAGCAACCTTAATTACTCTCGGGAGTATTGCTGTAGTTGTTACAATACTTGATTATATAGTACCTGTATGGGGGACAAGGCGGTTTGGAGGATCAAAGTATGGAATCAGAGGGGCAACTGTAGGACTCATAGTCGGAATATTCCTTGGACCTTTAGGAATTATTCTCGGGCCTTTAATAGGTGCCTTTATTGGAGAAATGATCTTTAAGGATGATCTTGGATATGCCCTTAAAGCAGGATTCGGCAGCCTGTTGGGTTTTCTAACAGGAATAGGACTGAAGCTTGCTGCTTCATTTATTATAACCTTCTATTTTGTAAGAGAGCTAATAGCCTGAGGCACAAGGTAAAAATCAAAAATAGTCTGCTATAAATCCCCCAATGTTGCCACCATAACAGCTTTAATAGTATGTAGCCTGTTTTCGGCTTCATCAAAGACTATTGAATGTTTCGATTCAAAAACATCTTCAGTCACTTCCATTCCATTCAAGACCAAATTTGTGGTAAATCTCCTCTCCCACTTTTGTCTCGCGATTATGAAATGCAGGAAGACAATGAAGAAATTTGACATCTGGATTTCCGGTCATTTCTACTACATTCATATTAACCTGATAAGGACGTAAAAGCGTGATTCTTTCTTCCCATACAGAATCCGGTTCGCCCATCGACACCCATACATCTGTATATAGAAAATCAACATTCTTCACTGCTTCGGAAACATCCTCGGTTATAGTAATGACTGCTCCTGTTTCTTTAGCAATGGCACGACATTCCGAAATAAGATCATCAGCTGGCTGACAAGCCTTTGGAGCGGCAATCCTGAAGTCAATTCCCATCTTTGCACAGCCTACCATAAGCGAATTACCCATATTATACCTGGCATCTCCAAGGTAACAGAAAGACATTTTATTAAGAGGTTTATTCAAGGTGCTCAGTCATAGTAAGAAGATCAGCCAGTATCTGTGTTGGATGAAATTCATTGGTAAGACCGTTCCAAACAGGTACTCCTGCATATTTTGCAAGTTCTTCAACAATATCCTGACCGTATCCGCGATACTCAATACCATCATACATTGTACCCAGTACCCTGGCAGTATCTTTCATTGATTCTTTCTGGCCAATCTGCGATCCGGTGGGTCCCAGATAAGTAACATGAGCTCCCTGATCATATGCCGCAACTTCAAATGCACACCTCGTTCGTGTAGATGCTTTTTCGAATATAAGGGCAATGTTTTTGCCTTTCAGATATTGTTTTTCATTACCTTCACGTTTTGCCTTTTTAAGCTTAACAGCAAGGTCAAGTAAATATTTTATTTCTGCCGGAGTAAAATCAAGCAGTTTAAGAAAATGACGATTTTGAAGATCAGATGCCATAGGATTTAATTTTTATAATCGCAAAAGTAATAAATATTTGTTTCTTTGAAAGAAGCTTACATGCAATGAGTGGTGCAGAAATAATAAACATTAAGGTATGGTCATACCTGTAGCTTGAGCTCATGATGAATGGATTACCTCCTGTTATCTTCATATTCCATCGTAATTTTTGATCCATAAGTTTTATCAGCTAGTTTAAATGCTTCAGTTATAACACTCTTGCTTCCTCCCTGTTTAATAAAATTAAGACAAGCCTGTATTTTTGGTGCCATGCTTCCCTTTGCGAACTGACCCTCATTAAGATATTTAAGAGTATCATTATAGTTAAGAAATTCTTTGATTTGCTGATCCGGCTTTTTATAATTAATGTATATATATGGAACGTCAGTTAAAATATAAAATTCATCTGCTCCTATCAGGGTAGCGAGTAAAGAAGAAGCCATATCCTTGTCTATAACTGCTTCAGCGGGTCTTACATTCTTATTTTCATCAATATAAACAGGAACTCCGCCACCGCCTGCAGCAATAACTATATTACCCTTCTGTGCAAGATCACGGATTATGGATTCATTGATAACTGCAACAGGCAATGGAGAAGGAACTACCCTTCTGTAACCGTCTCTGGCTTTTAACTTCCTCCCTGAATATCCATCCTTTCTTTAAAGTAAGATCATCAGCCTGCTCTTTTGTATAAATCTTCCCAACTCTTTTCTGAGGATCAGTAAATGCAGGATCATTAATATCAACCAGAACCTGGGTAACAATACAAATCACATTCTTTTTTATGCCATGTTTATTAAGAACATTCCTGAACATCCTTTCAATCATATAACCAATTCCTCCCTGAGAATCAGCCACACAAATATCCAGTGGCATCTGTGCAATATTATACAATTGTTCACCTGCATCATTACGCATAAGTATATTCCCAACCTGTGGACCATTACCATGAGTAATTACAATATCATACCCCTCGTTTATAAGAAACACAAGATTTTCAAGGGTCTCTGTGGTATTGTCCTCCTGCTCATCAATAGTTCCGATCTGATCTCCTCTTAACAAAGCATTTCCACCAAGAGCGACAACAGCAAGTTTCTTTTTCATTTTCTTAAGAATTTCATAAGTAGAGTATCTTCCCGAAAATCAAACTGAATAAAAAAAATAAAGATAACAAAGCTATCAAAAACCGGTGATTATTATTAACCATAAATGAGAAATAGAATCTGGTATTTATATGTTTTATAGCATATTTTCACCCATTATTAGCAGAAATATCAGACTGAATAAGTTAAATTAAAAAAAAATATTACATTTACATAATTCATAATAAAAATATATACGTGAGATTCAGCTTTGCATTGTTCATTGCTCTAATCTTGGCAATGACAGGTTTCTCCTGTAAAGAAAAGGGAGGCAAGTATATCGATCAGGGAGAAATCCATTATAAAATTGATTATATAGGCAATTTTGGGGTATGCCTAAAGAGTTTCTTCCTCAAAATCTTATTGTCTCTTTTAAAAAAGATAAAATTTTATTTGAAATGATTGGGTTTGGCAATTCAGGCATACTTAATCTGTCTAATCCTGATGCAGGTATCCATGATACGTATTATAGCCTTTTTGCGCAAAAATATTATTATGCAGCAGAACCTGGAGAACTATTCCCGGGTTTGAAGCGATGAAAGGGATGACATTAAAATTAACTTCAAAAACAAATGTTATTTGTGGTTTTAATTGTAAAAATGCTGAAGTTACATTTCCTGAAGACAGGTCAAGAGTTTTTGATATATGGTATACCGACGAGATGAATGTTAAGAATCCCAATGCATCCACTCCATTCAGCCAGATTGATGGTGTATTAATGAGTTTTTTCTTCATTTTCGGAACAGCTGAATTGCATTTTGATGCTGAAACTGTTTATAAGAAAGATATACCTGATGAGATGTTCGAAAGAAGAGAAAAATATATAAGAGTATCGAAAGAGCAAATAGACAAGTTCATCAACAAAATGATAGCTTTGTAATTCAACAGGTTCGATTATCTCATAAATGCCTTATCCAGTTTTCCTTAATTTTCATGGATTGAATAACAAAATCATTTAACAGGATTTTGTGTCAGATGTAAAATTATTACCTTTGGATTGCGTTTGTAAAAACAATATTTGTTTTGAAATAATTTCATAATGAGATGAGTAAAGAGAAGGACGAGGTTGGCAAAAAGAGTACTAAAGCATCAAAGGCTTCTGTAAAATCTAAATCCTTCTTTACTGATGAAAGGATAAAATTTGTTTTTGGCATTCTTATTACAGGTTTTGCCCTATATCTGCTGATAGCTTGTATTTCATATCTTTTTTGGTGGAAGACCGACCTAAGTCTTTCTGATGCCCAGGTACTTTCCGGGCCGGAAGTCGGTGTTAAAAACTGGTCAGGAAAGAGTGGCCATTTCCTGGCTAAATTGATTATTAATTTTGGCTTTGGTTACGGTGCATTTTTCATACCTCTGATTTTTGGATCTATTGGATTATACCTGCTCAACTTTCCAAAAATCAAACTCTTCAAGCTTATTACAAAATTCGCTTTTGCCACAATAATTCTTTCACTAATACTGAGTTTTATTTTTGGGAAATCAAACGGCTATCTTGGCAGCGGCCCCGGAGGTGCGCAGGGCTATGTAATAACACGATGGATGAATGCTTTTCTGGGAATGACAGGAACCGGAATCATACTTACCTTTATAACTGTAATTTATCTCATATTTGCTCTTAAGGTTAAACCTGAATCATTCAGGCTAAGGTTCCCGTCTCTTTTTAATTCCGGAAAGGACAAGGAGACTATTGAGTCTGATACTGATGCCTCTTATACTCCTAAGACAGATTTACAGGATGATGATAATAATGTTCTTAATGAAAAAGAAATAAAGGATCGTATTGAATTTTCTGTAAGAAATACAAATATTAATCTTGAACCGGATGAACCGGATGATGAGTTACCAGAACCTGTCTCAACAGGTTCAATAATTCACGATTTTGATAAAGTAAAGGATGAAAAACCATCAGACGGAACTGTTCCGTTAAATATCACACGGCCTCACTCAGGGGAGAATCTTTCGGATCAGGAGGTTACCAGGATTATGGAAGACTATGACCCGCGCCTCGATCTTTCAAGATATAAGTTTCCTCCAATTTCAATACTTAAGGAACATAAATCGGAGACAGCATTTGATAATACCGAGGTTTTTGATAACAAGGAAAATATAATTAAAGTACTTGGAGACCATAAGATCAATATCAAGAGTATTTCAGCAACTGTCGGACCTACTGTAACACTGTATGAGATTGTTCCTGAACGAGGTGTCAGGCTGGCCAGGATAAAATCGCTTGAAGACGATATTGCTCTCAATCTTTCAGCTTTGGGAATCAGGATTATCGCTCCTATCCCGGGAAGAGGAACTGTCGGTATTGAAGTTCCGAACAAAAAGCCTGAAATGGTTTCCATGCGTTCGCTAATCACATCCAAAGCATTCCAGGAAACAAAATTTGATATTGCACTTGCACTGGGAAGGACAATTACCAATGATCCTTATATAGTCGATCTTACCAAGATGCCTCACCTTCTTGTTGCCGGGGCTACCGGACAGGGAAAATCAGTTGGTATTAATGCTATTATTACTTCTATTTTATATAAAAAACATCCTGCGGAAGTCAAGTTTGTCCTCATTGATCCCAAACGTGTCGAATTGCCACTATACATGAAGATCGAAAGGCATTTCCTTGCTAAACTACCCGATGAGGAAGATGCAATAATAACTGATACTCAAAAAGTTATTAAAACACTTAACTCCCTGTGTATAGAGATGGATAGCCGTCTTGAGCTACTAAAAGCTGCTCAGTCACGTAATATAAAGGAGTATAATGAAAAGTTTATATCACGGAAACTTAGTCCTGAAAAAGGACATAAATATCTGCCCTATATTGTGCTGATAATTGATGAATTTGCTGACCTGATAATGACTGCAGGAAGAGAGATTGAGGGACCTATTGGCAGGCTTGCACAGTTGCCAGGGCTATAGGAATTCACCTTATCATATCAACCCAGAGACCATCGGCCAATATCATAACAGGCTTTATTAAAGCTAACTTCCCCACAAGGATTGCTTTCCGTGTCTTCTCATCGATCGATTCAAGGACTATTCTTGATGCGACAGGGGCTGACAGGCTGGTTGGACGCGGAGATATGCTGGTTTCATCGGGAAATGAACCGGTAAGGGTTCAGTGTGCATTCATCGATACTCCTGAAATTGAAGAGTTAACTGATTTCATAGGCTCACAGCAAGGTTATCCTGATGCGATGCATCTTCCTGAATATGTGGATGATAACGACTCAGGCACTTCAGATGTTGATCTGCGAAAAAGGGATCCGATGTTTGATGAGGCTGCAAGGCTGGTTGTGCAGCATCAGCAGGGTTCTACATCATTGATCCAGAGAAAATTGTCAATTGGTTATAACAGGGCCGGAAGAATAATCGACCAGCTTGAAGCTGCAGGTATTGTCGGACCCTTTGAAGGAAGTAAAGCAAGAGACGTTCTTTGTGTAGATTTTATAGCTTTGGAACAGATTTTGAAGAGACTTGAATAGGTATAAATTTTAAGTTAATCACTCAAGTCATTAAAAAAGATAAATAAATGTCTGAAAATATTAAAGCTTTTATAATTTCAATTTTCCTGCTCTTAATAGTCTGTGCTTCATCATACGGACAGAATGACGCAGAGGCAATCAGAATACTTGATAAATTCTCATCAGCCGCTACAAGTGCTCCTTCTGTTTCGATGAAATTCAAACTGATCACGACCAATGAGCCTGAAAACACAACCGATACTTTAAACGGGTCAATTATATTAAGTAAAGACAAATATAAACTCGAACTTCCTGATAATATAGTGTGGTTTAACGGACAAACATCATCCAGCTATCTGCTTGCAGAAAAAGAGGTTACAATAACAAAACCTGATAAAAAAGATAATTCGTTCCAAAACCGTCCTTCTGCAATTTTCTCAATGTATAAGAAAGGTTATAAGTGCAGACTCATTGAAGAAAAGCAGACATATGATATTATAGACCTTTATCCTGAGGACCTTAATACAGATCTGATGCGAGTCAGGCTGACAATCAGCAAAAGTCCGATAGAGTTGAAAAGGCTGGAATACAAGAAGAAAGACGGAGTTATTGTAACTCTTTTAGTAAATGATTACAGTCTTAAGGAAAAGCCGGATGCTGATACATTCAATTTTAATCCCGCAAAATACAAAGGAGTAGAAGTTATTGATATGCGTTAGATCATTTGTTATTCCTGATTAAAATATCAGATATCTCTCCCGGGATAAGCAACCCTTAAATGATAGATATTTGAAAGCCTTTTCTTAAATACATTTTTAATATCCGAAATATCCTTAAATGTAAGAGGCACATCGGAATATTGTCCATCCTGCTCCTGAATATAAATTATCCTGTCCACCAGCTCACTTATATGTCTCCTCAGTATACTTTCTCAAGACTTCGGGAAGATGCTTCCACTGCATCGGCCATCATAACAACAGCTGTTTCTTTTGAGAAAGGTTTTGGGCCCGGATAGGTAAAGTCTTTTTCCCCATCCTTAATTTCAGGATGAAGATCGGTGAATTTCTTATAAAAATAATAAGCAACAGTAGTTCCATGATGAGTCCTGATAAAATCGATTATCTGTATAGGAACTTTATAATTTTTTGCCAGAACAACACCATTATTAACATGATTAAGTATAACCTTCGCACTATCCAAAGGATCAAGCTTATAGTGAGGACTTACTCCATCTTGTTGATTTTCAGTATAATATTCAGGATTGGCAATTTTGCCTATGTCATGATAGAGGGCCCCTGCCCTTACCACCAGAAGGTTAGCCCCAATTATACGTCCTGCTTCTTCTGCCAGGTTTGCTACCTGAAGTGAATGCTGAAATGAACCAGGGGCCTCCTCTGCAAGCTTTCTTAAGAAGAGGCTGATTGGTATCTGCCAGCTCAAGCAGAGTGGAGTCTGTAAGAAACAGAAAATTTTCCTCAAACATAAAAATCAGAGGATAACTGATAAGCACAAGCAACCCGTTTCCAGCGATCATGATAAAGTCAGACAAGTCAACTTTTTGAAGATTCCCAAATTGCATCAGGTTAAAAGCCACATAAAGAGACGAAAAGCTTATTATTACGATAAATGAAGTAAGGAATAATCTTGCCTTTCTGTATATATTTGACAAAGTAAAGATTGCAAGCATACCTGTTATGAAGCTAATAAAAACAAATTCAAAAGGTTCCGGGACAATAAATCCGGCAAGCAAAACGCAAATGAGAAGTATGAATAATGCAAGCCGTGCATCATAAAATGTACGAATAATAACAGGTATAATGGCAAACGGAATAAGAAGTATTATATGCTGATCAGGATAATCAATTACTACTCTTGTTAAACCGATGAATGAAAGAATAGCTATTATAATAAACAATGTCTTCCTGGTTACTCCCAGTATTTCAGAACGGAAATGAACAAGGAACTGGTAAAGTATTATATAACATGATGATACTATAATAATCCTGCCAATGAGTTTAAAAATGTTATCATTAGGTTCTTCAGGCCATATGTACACAATCACAATAATACTTATGAGAAAGAACAGGAGGTTAATATAGACTTTTCTGGAAGTATTTTTCAAATTAAGTCATTTCCGGCATAGTCGTTTTGTTGTATAAATCTGTATTTCAAGTGCAAAATTAGGTATATTTTCCAGAAATGGTTCATATATACGGATTGAATCAGATTAAATGAAACCTGACAATGATTTAAGCACAGGGTACAAATTGTTATTCCTCAAGTAATTCTCATGTTTCGAATCATATTTTTTATTCAACAACTGTAAGATAGAACAGCCTGATATCATCTGTGATATCCGGGATATTTACTAATTTTGCATCAAATAGCAATAACATGGATATTTTTATTTGCGAAAATGTTTTTGTCCCTTTAAGGTCAGGCCCTTCCCACAAGGCAGAAATGCTCAGCCAGATCTTGTTCGGAGAAAAATATACCATTCTGGATCAGTCAGGAAACTGGATTAAAATTGAAACAATTTTTGATAAATACCCTGGATGGATTGACAAAGATCATCTCCAGCACTCTCCTGCCGAAAAGGATTCTGACGGACATGTATTGAACAGATCATTACTATGTTATAAAAAAGACAATACCAAATTAGTTCTGGAAGCAGGTTGTGAGATACACAATCCTGACTTTGACAATAAGACTTTTTCAGTTGGGAATAATACGTACAGGACACAATCTGATTTCAGCGATAAGTTTATAATATCCAGTGATTCCTTTGCTGATACAGCAATGAAATTTATTAACAGTCCATATATCTGGGGAGGCCGTATACCTTCAGGTATTGACTGCTCAGGATTATCGCAGCTTGTTTATAAAATTCACCATGATTGCGATTCCGAGAGATAGCTGGCAACAGGCTGAAACAGGGACCAATATTGATTTCATTGATTCAGCAGAGACAGGGGACCTGGTATTTTTTGATAATGAAAGCGGGAGAATAACTCACGTAGGGTTGATATTATCCAGAGGGCTGGTTATTCATGCCTCAGGCAGAGTAAGGATTGATCCGATTGATCATCAGGGTATATTCAAGCATGAAATCAAGGGGTATTCCCACAGGTTAAGGACGATAAGAAGAATTATTTAATAAATATCATGAGTGTCAAGAATGAGTAATAAGTCTACCTCTCGTACCACAAAGCCATATCATTCTGAGGGTATATTCATTTTTATTGCACACCAGAACATTATGACAACAAGGTGATGATTTGGTTTTAGATTTCGCCATATCGCCGGTTAAAGGCCGAGGCCTTTGATATTTTAACGTCGGGCTTAGCCCGGAGTTATCGGTTCTTTCTTGATTTATTTCGCCCACTAGGGGCATATGCGTCAACTTAGGGATTATTATGTTTTTTTATTATTGGTTTCTAACGTCGGCGGAGTTTGATCAAGTTACTTTGTATATAACCATAACTCAAATTACCTATATCTGATAACAATTAATTTAAAAGGTTCTATTTTAGCCGGGGAGATCCCTCACTCATCCCTTTTTACTCTAAGTATCATGTTAATTACCAATGTGATGAGTTCGGGATGACACCTTATATGGGATAGGTTTAGGGAAGGAAGAAGCGGCGATTCGACCATAATCTCTAAAAGTCTTAAATACAGTCGAATCGCCGCTTCTTCCTTCCCTTCTTTCTGATAAAATGACCTGTCATCCCGAATTTTTCCACAAAAAACAATTTTTAAAATAGAATAAAACCTGTAATTGTGGAAGAATGAGGGATCTCCCGGATCTAAACAAATATATTATATGCTTAAGTTGACGCATTTGCCTCTACGGGGCAAGTAAGGTATTGTATCCTAATAAGAAGGGCGTTGCCCTGCCTTAAAATATTATGCCAATTGAAGCCCCAGCGAGGTATCGGGTCCTGCTCCGATGGGACAAACTCATCGACTTAGTCCTGTAAAGCGGGACTATGTCCGCCGAAGTTAAACTCACACTTAAAAAAGTGTAAATTGATATGTAATTGGATTTTAAAAAAGTCCCATTCAACCTTTTTCTCAAGAACTTATAATAAAAAAGGCTGCTCTTTCGAGACAGCCTTTTCGTTCTCCACCTAAAACTGCAATTATTCGTTAGCAGTCATAAGTTTATTAAAAGTAAGTTCGTTTGCTGGTATTGGCCAGATATATGAAGGGCTGGAAGTAGCAATCTCAGGAATATTTCCCATACTTCCACCATCTTTTCCAGGAAGAGGCAGCCCAAGTCTCATAAGGTCCAAATTACGCATACCTTCTCCAAGAAATTCTATATCTCTTTCATTTATAATTGCAGTATAGAAATCAGCAGCTGAAGCAAAACTTGAAAGTGTATATGCTCCACCCGGGAATGAACGTGTACGGACAGCATTAAGAAGATTAACTGCTTCCTGGGTAACCGTTCCTCCTGCTCTCACAAGAGCTTCAGAACGGTTTAACAATACCTCGGCATATCTCATAACCGGTGCATAATTTGTATGGGTGACAGCATCGGTAAATTTCGAAATGAAGTATCTTCCATTGTCCAGATATAATGTAGTCTTCCTTACATCAGCGGCATCCATAAGTGCATATGCAGTTCCCGCAGCTGTATTAAGATAATATGATTCGGAAGTTGTATAGTAATAGTAATATGGAAGACTATTCTGTGAACCAGGGTTATCTGTTGAAGTCATAGGCATTGAGAAGATAGACTCTTTGGTTGTATAGGTTGTCCATGTTGTTTCGAATGAAGGATTTAATTCGAATGCCACACCTGAGCCTGCTGTAAACGGAGCAGATGCAGAAACTATCTTCGCTGATTCAGATACAACGCCTGCCCAGTTTTGCATGTGCAGATAAACCCTTGTTTTAAGTGCTGTAATTGTATTTTTATGGACTCTTGTCGTATTCTCAAGATCAGTATCGTATGAAGTAACTGCCTTTCCATCAGCTTCATTAAGGTCAGAAAGTATCTGAGCATATACTTCAGCAACAGTACTTCTTGCCAGGTCGCTGTTATCTGATGTTTTTTCAGCTTTTAACCTGAGAGGAACTCCGGGATTAGCTCCTGATCCCATGATATATGGCTTTGCATAAAGCTGCAACAAATCGAAATAACATATTGCCCGCAGGGTCAATGCTTCACTGGTATACTGATCATAATCGGCCTGGGTAATCTTGCCGGTTAATTTACCACCATCCCATGCTGCATTTAAACCTTCCATGAATATGTTAATAGTATTTATAGCCGTATAGACAGCTGTCCACAGGTTTTGCACCTCATTTGAAGAACTGATCACAGTATGGTTCCAGGTCTGATAATTAGTAACACCATTTGTACTCTTTGGAATGAAATTATCATCTCTTATATCATTGTAAACAAAGAATCTGCCTCCTAAAAAGTTAGCGACTTTCAGGTTGTCGTACATACCGTTTACCTGTGCAACCACCCTGTCTTTTGTATCAAATACTGTAAGATCGGAAAGAGAGGTTTGGGGGACAGGATCAAGAAACTCTTTTGAGCATCCTGTTGAAAGCAATAGTCCTAAAACTATTGTTATTTTCAATATATTTTTCATAATCATTTTCAGTTTTAATAATTAAAAATTAACACTTATGCCCATGGTATATGTTCTTGCCTGAGGCGCGCTGTTCCTGTCAACACCGGGTGTCAGGTTTGAATCACCATTTGTTGAGACTTCCGGATCAGACCCTGAATATTTAGTGATCACCAGAGCATTGAAAACCTGGGCATATAGTCTGATCCTGTCAATACCAATTGATGCCGGTAGATTCTTGAATGTATAACCAATAGAGATATCTCTAACCTTGACATAATCACCTCTTTCAACGTTTTCTGAAATAGGGAAGGAAGAACCATTTGAAACGTTATCGTTCATAATTGGTTTAGGGATATTTGTTATATCACCCGGGTTTTTCCAGGCAGTTTTGTATACTTCAACAGAGTTGTTCCACCATCTCTGATCTCTCAGACCTGCTTTTGATCCACAATAGAGATAGAAATCCAATGCATATGTAAGGTTAAGTGATGCATCAAAATTCTTATAGGTAAAATTATTATCAAGACCGCCATAAATTTTTGGCAAAGGAGAACCCTGAATTATAGCATCTTTCGCAGTTGTGATGCTTGGAGCAACACCTGAACCATCTCTATATTGCCATCTGGTTGCTGAAGAGTTTTCATGATAATAAAGTACCTCTGCTCCATGCTGCATTTACAAAAATTCTGCGTCCTGTTTCAGGATCGACACCATGAGTTGTGACCGCAAGAAGATTACCTATTGGAGCCCCAACAACTGTTCTGTTTGTGGTTTCCAACGATGCAGTAACACCGGTCAGTTCCGTAATACCGGGAGCAAGGGCGGTAACCTCATTTTTCAATGTACTGAAATTTAGTGTTGATGTCCATGAGAAGTCTGGTCCGGCGAAGTTGTAACTTGTCAAGGTCAGTTCAAATCCGGTGTTATACATTGATCCTATATTCTGAGGAATAGTACTTCCCGGAATACCTTTGGAAGGAGTTTGTTGTACACTAAGAACCAATCCATTTATGTCGTTGTAATAATAATTCAACTCGGTCTGGATCTTATCCTTTAGTAAGCTAAAACTGAATCCGAAGTCAATCTTATCACTGGTTTCCCATTGCAGGTCGGCATTTCCAATCTGTGAAAATGCGAGAGTTGGAACAGCAGCATAAAGACCTGCACCATAAAGGTAGAGAGAGCTGAAATCACCAATTGCTGACATATTACCAACACGACCATAGCTTGTCTTTAAACGCAGATCAGAAAAGATTTTACCAACAGAATTTTCAATAAATGACTCATTGGAGGCATTCCACATCAGACCAAGGCCTCCAAAAGTACCAAATTTATTGCCGGCAGAAAGTCCGGAGAATCCATCACGACGAACGCTTCCCTCAATATAATACTTTCTATTATAATTGAGACTGGCACGACCAAAGTACGAAAGGAAATAGTTTTCACCAATGCTGCCTCCTCCCATTCCAGGATTCACCCATGAACCCTGGTACACTTTAAAGAATGGATCTGAAACTGTAGTTTTGCTACCGGACCAACGAACATTTGTAGTACGCTGTTCTTCTGCTCCAAGCAATAATCCTAAGTTAAATTTATCCTGAAGTGTTACATTATAATTAGCAGTATTTGTCCATGTCCATCTGTTTAATCTTCTGAAGTTATTTGTTGCATTCCCCTGTGATCCATAACCATCGCCTGTTACAGGACTTTGAAATGAGATTGACTCTACGGCCATATTATCGATTCCGTATGATGTTTTGAGTATAAGTCCCTTAACCGGCTCAATACTTGCATATGTGGTAGCCAGTATCCTGTCGGTCTGGCTGGTAAAAGTATTCAGTGCTAAAATGGCAGTGGGGTTATAATAGCCAAGGTTAGGTAATCCGGTGCCCATACTGCCGACCTGAGATCCGTTAATATTAAAATTTCCATCATTCAGGTAAGGTCCGACAATCGGAGGAAGAACAAAGGCCAGACGTGCTGCCCCTGCAGTGGCAAATGATGATCCGGTAACTGGTGCTTCACTGAAACCATTTGTATATGCTATGTTTGCTCCTACCGAAATGATTTTGTTGAGTTTATGATCAAGATTCAACCTTGCATTCTTCCTGATAAATGTATTTTTTTTGATCATTCCCTGCTGATCAGTATAGCCAACTGACAAAAAATATGAAGTAGATGGGGTTGACCCGGAGAAAGTAATTGCGTGATTTTGCTGAAACCCATTTCTGTAAACCTGATCTGCCCAGTTAGTATTTACAGGATTCCCGTCAGAATCAAGAGCCCTTGTAAGTACAGTTCCTATTCCTGCATTCTGATAAGCTCTGTTCTTATGTTCAAGGTATTGATCACCATTCATCATATCAAATAAATGAAATGGCTGAGTAACACCAACATATCCATCGTAAGTCACTTTTGTTTTACCACCTGAACCACGTTTTGTAGTAATA
Organism: uncultured Bacteroidales bacterium; assembly: GCA_963741935.1. GTDB lineage: Bacteria > Bacteroidota > Bacteroidia > Bacteroidales > VadinHA17 > LD21. The sequence continues at coordinate 59,083 of CAVUJY010000015.1, forward strand.
ATTATTACACCATTTGCAGCACGTGATCCATAGAGTGCTGTGGCAGAAGCATCCTTTAAAATATCCATTGAAGCTATATCTGATGGGTTAATATCAGAAAGTGGATTTGAATATGTGTTGGTTGAGGATTGGTCTCCGGTAAAAACAGGTACACCATCAACAACAATTAGAGGATATGAACTTCCTGAAATTGAATTAAATCCCCTGATCCTGATTACCGGAGGGTTATTTAATACACCGTTTGGCATTGTTATTGAAACCCCTGCAGCTTTTCCCTGAAGAGCCTGGTCAAAGCTTTGAACCGGGATAGACTGAATCGCATCACCCTTTACAGAGGCAACAGATCCGGTTATGTCGCGTTTCTGTTGAGTTCCGTAGGCAACAACAACAACTTCATCGACTTTGAAGACATCCTGTTCAAGAGTTATATCGATCTTCGATTTCCCCTCAATAGGGATTTCCTGAGGCTTGAATCCGATAAAACTGAAAAGAAGAGTCTTTGAGTTAGCGGGAACTGAGAGGACATATTTTCCATCAAGTCCTGTAAGAATACCAAGCGTTGTTCCTTTAACTGAAACATTTACCCCCGGTATGGGCAAACCATCTTCGGAACTGGTAACAGTCCCGGAAATTTGCACTGTTTGTGCCATAACAAGAGTACCAGTCAGTAGCAACAATGAAAAGAGCATAAGGATTTTTTTCATACAATCTAGTTTAGGGTTTTTAGTAAATAATCGAGCTGCAAATATATTATATTTTTAATATCACCTACTGTTAAATAGGGGGTTATTTTTATTTTTATGCTTTTTTATTCACATACCCCCCTTTTTTAATAGGGTTTATTTTCATTTTTTATATGTTTTTTCAATACACACCCCAAATACATCATATATTAAATTTTAGCACTATAGTACAATACAAGTTATTGAACAATAATTGCACTTCACTTCTACTTTGTCCGAGCACATACTGTAAAGAATGACACACCTTGTCTCAGACTGAATACAGAATGTTTAAGCAACATCCTTCAATTCTCAAAAAATAACTGGATTAGGAAATTTACCGGGCCACAATTAAAAAATCCGGGCCCTTTAAGCCATAACAAGACTTCCTGTCAACAACAACTTCTATCAAACAAAAGGTCTTTACGCTCACAATCCGGTTTAGGTTTCTGGTAAATTATCGCGGTGCTAATATATTTAATAATCTGATATGATAATAATCATTATTAAGTTATTTTAAGTTTTCCCTAGACTTTTAACATCTTTTCATGTTTTATCATTAACAGTTTTAAGTATTATCATCCCATTAATAACATTTAGACATACATTAATTCAGACACAACGGTTCTGATTAACACTATTAAATAAAAAGAGGCCGTCTCATAACATAATTGAGACGGCTTTTTTATTTTCATTTGAAAAGGTCGTATTCTGGAGATTTACAAGTGTTTCGAAGAAAAGTGTAGTAAAAATAGGATTCTCCCTTAGTTCCTGGCAGCCATTTTGCCGAGGTTATGTGCCAGAGAGAGTAACCCAACTTCTATTTCTACCTTTTCAATACCTTTGAGCAAAAATTTCCTATAATTTTTATTTCCTTTTATAATTCCAAAAACAGCTTCCACATCTACAGGTCTCTGACTTCGATATTTAATACCTCTCTCGCTGCAGAGTCGTTCTCTTATAATTGATTTATAATGATTTAATTTTGGATTTATTTCAATTATTCTGTTTTCTTTGCTCTTATTACAGCCTTCTCTCATAGGGCATCCATTGCAGTTTTGTGCTTGGTATAGTCGTTTGATTTGCTTGAATCCATTATCGGTTATTCTGATTTTTTCTTCAAGAAAGTTCATTTTCTGACCCATTGGACAGGTATAAGTGTCATCATTCTCATCATATGATAAATTTTCAATTCTATATGGATCATGTTCTCCACTTTTTACTCTGTTCTTTATGGAAGTACTGGTATTTTACAAAAGCCTCTACATTATTGTTTTCCAGGTACTCATAGTTTTCTTCCGATCCATATCCAGCATCAGCTACCAGAGATCTCAGGCATCTTGCCAAGATTTTCTTTTAAAGATTCCATATGGGTTTGAAGTGTGTTAATGTCATTAGCAGTTTGATGAATAGTGTATCCTAAAATACATTGATTCTCAGTACTTATCTGCCAGTTATACCCAGGCTTTAACTGGCCATTGAGCATATGATCTTCTTTCATCCTCATGAAGGTAGCATCAGGGTCGGTCTTTGAATAACTGTTACGTTTCCCCAATGTTTTTTCCTGCAGCTCATATTCTTAAGATTTTCAGGCCAGTTCTTGCGGGCATAGTTAAGCTTCTGTTTTACTTCCTTATCTATCGGTTTTTCCTTCAGAGCTTTATCTATACTTTTTATTGTTCTGAGAACTGATTCCTGATCGATCTTTTCAAAGCCATCAGGTTCATTATTCTCAAGCTCTTCCCTTGCTACAGATTCCGCATACTTCCACAATTCATCCAGTTGCTTCTTTATCCTGTCCTTGCTTTTACTTATGCTGCGCCCCCAAACAAAAGTATAGCGATTGGCATTGGCTTCTATCTTGGTCCCATCAAGATACGCTTCCTTCAATGTTATTATTCCTTTCTCAACTAGCAACATAACTACCTGACTGAAAATCTCCTTCAAAACACCATTTAGCCTGTCACTGCGAAATCGATTTATGGTGTTGTGATCAGGATAGCTCATTGCGCTAAGCCACATAAAATGTATATTCTGCTTCGTTGCCTGTTCTATTTTTCGGCTGGAGTATTGGTTTGAAAGGTAACCATATACCAAAAGTTTAAACAATAAACGGGGATGATAACTCGAGCATCCTCCTCCTTTATATTTCTTTATTAATAAATCTAAATCAAGATTATCAATGACTTGATTTACAATTCTAACCGGATGGTTCGGATCTATCATCTCTTCCATTGAAGGTGGAAGAAGTAAAATTTGGTTGGGACTGTAATCTTTAAAGACTACCTTTGTTCTATTTGTTTTGCATACCTCAAGTTACATAATTTGAGGTTCTTGGAAGGGAGAGGCATCTCCCTTCTTTTCAACAATTTACATAATTATTAACAGAAATTTCGAGCGGGATCGTGCGGTGGCAAACCGGAAATGGCGCGAACTTCAACCTTTTTTGGGCGCGTGATGCATAAGGCATTTTGCCAAAAAAGGTTGAAGTTATCATTTCCGGCGCCCTTTTTCTTTGGTTCGTTTCTTTTTGGACGAACAAAAAGAAATGAACAATATAAAAAAAGAAGGTGTCCCTTTTGAGACACCCTCTTATTTATTATCAGGTATTCAGTAAACTGAACGAAACCTTAGAGTCAAATACTAATATTTGTTTTGTATAACAAGTGGGTTGGCATTTATCTCGCGTTGAGGTATTTGAAACTCCCACTTTGGATTGGCACTGGGCTTTGCCTGAGTCATACCGTCCAGATATAGATTAGGATCTGCACCTGTCCCTGCTAAGTCGAGTGCCTCATCATTTCTTAACATATCGAACCATCTGAACCCTTCAAAGAATAATTCAATCCTTCTTTGCAGGAGAATCTCGGAAACAAGTGCTGCGTCGGTATTTGTTGACTTCACATACGCGTCATCCCTTTTTGAGACCAACTCATACAGCACATCCTGGGCTTGTGTATTCTGACCCAGTCGGGCCAGAGCTTCTGCTTCTATCAGGTACATTTCCGATGCTCTCATATGGATTACATCCATTGGACTCGTTGTTGGTCCATCTGACTGAACCATCTTAATATGCATATAAGGTATCATATTGTGCGCGGTCGAATTATTTACAATAGTCCGGTATAGGGCAACAGAATCCTTAAAAGCAGCTTCACTAGCATACCTTCCTGCATTATCCCCTGCATTCCAGAGTGAGAAAGTGTTTGGAGCATTCACTAAAATCAGGTCTTTCCTATAGTCTGTAGCAGGAATTTGAGCGTATAACAAATGGTTCATAAACTTAGGATTACTCCTGTTTTGCGAACCATTGAAATTATTGCTTATGTAGTAAAAATAGGAATAAAAATAAGCGGTCTGGTCCATGATCATTTTTGACCCCCATATCCACTCCGGATTATCCCAATTATTAAATCCTGATTTGTACTGACTCTCATTCATTAAAGTATAATTCTGACGTGCGGCGTTAGCATGTGATGCTGCTAAAGCCCATTCACCACAAGTTAAGTATACCCTTGCAGCAACACCATTGGCTACATCGATATTCAGGTTTGAAAGATCGGCTCTGGGTGAGGCATCGGCAAAATGAGTTAAGGCTGTGGTAAGGTCACCGGTAATCTGGTCGTAAACTTCCTGAACTGTATTACGTGCTTTACCTGCATAAGGGGGTTCAGTAGCAGTCATGATAGGCACACCCAGATCTGTTGAAGGGTCTCCAACCATATAAGGTTTGGCAAAAAATTGCACCAGCTGAAAATGTGCCCATGCCCTGTATGTATAAGCCTGTCCTAAAACATTATGCAAATCCTCAGACATCTGGAGAGCATCAGCAGCATTGATAATCTTATTTACCGATCCAATAATGTTGTAGTACATAAACCAGGAATAATCAATGTCAGAGGCGTTAGCGTTAGTATGGTCAATCCATTTAATGCGAGCGTTAAACCAACCATTGCCAATTTTGGAATGCAATGCATCACTGGCTCCGAATTCTGCCATTGGAATCATATATTCTTGCCCGGCATACGCACTAATATAACCATTTTGAGCATACATAGCCCGATGGATACCGTTCATTGCCAGCATCATGTTATCAACCGATCCGAGAGCTATGTCAGTTGAAACAGAGTCTGTAGGAACGGTTTGCAGAAAATCTTTCTCGCATGAGCCTAAGCCCAATACAATTGCAAAGATTAGACCTAATCTTAATGTTATATATTTTTTTTTCATATCTATATTTAGTTTAATTTAAAACTGCAGATTAATACCAAAAATTATTGACCTGCTGGGCAGATAAGCAAACCCGTCCTGTGTTCCGCTGAAGTTAAAAGTTGGATTCATACCTTTTCTTGCAGTAAACATATAAAGGTTTTCGACGGTTGCAAAAACACTTGACTGGCTCACTCCCAAACGACTGGTAATCTGTTTCGGGAAATCATAATTTAATGTTATATTCCTGATATTCAGATAATCAGAAGATATCAGGAAATAGTCCGATGTTGCGTATAAGTTTGAGTTAGAATATTGCAACCTTGGAACGTTAGTGACATCTCCGGGATTTTTCCAGGCCTTCATATTATCAGGATGGAAAGACTCACCGGGAACTGCAGCCATCATACCCTGGTAGATACCATCGAGCATTTGTCCACCTAATGAATAGGTAAACAGTGCAGTTAATGTGAAACCTTTATAAGAAAAACTATTTGCGATAGACCCCTGAAGATCCGGGATTGCAGAAGCGCCAACGTAGCCATATTTTGCGTCGTTTTGGTCTTTGGTAAGGAGAGGCTCGCCATCCGCTGTGTAAGCCAATTTCGAGCCGGTTACATTACCTTCATCATCTGTTACATCTTCCCATACATGGAATCTTGTGGCACCGTCAGTAGGGTCAATATCGTAGAATTTCCTTAACCAGAAATCAAATATTGAATGTCCGTCTGACCATCTTTTGGTTCCGTTAACAAATGGGTCAGGGATGGATGTGATTTTATTGCTATTAGTAGATGCCATGAAAGTGATATTCCATTTGAAGTCGTAAGTATTGATAGCATCAAAACCGAGTTGCATTTCCAGACCAGTGTTAAGAATAGAGGCAATGTTCCTCGGTTGTGATAACAAGCCCATAGTAGGAGCTAAAGGCATATCATACAACAGGTCATCAGATTTTCTGTGGTACCATTCAATACTACCATTAATCCTTCTTAAAATTGAAAAATCCAAAGCGAGATCAAAAGTTTTATTTACCTCCCATGTTAATGCCTCATTACCTACAGTCTCCCAGCGAATACCAGGACTTGTGCCGTTCGGATAAGTACCGTAAAGAGCCTGGTAGCCATAAGACCCAATATTGTCACTACCCACCTCTCCGTATGATGTTCTCAGCTTCAGGTTATCTATCCATGTCAGGTTTTGCATGAATTGTTCCTGGCTTATACTCCAGCCAGCTCCTACAGATGAGAAGTTGCCCCATCTTACACTTTCATGGAAGGCAGAGGAACCATCTTTACGGTATGAACCTTCAATAAAGTATTTGTTATCGTAATTATATTTCAGCCTTCCAAAATACCCTTCTAATGTTTTATTAGTAGTATAAGATGTATTGGATGAAGTATTCACGAAGTTATTTAACTCATATATACCTGTAACAATAAACTGATTCTTAAAGCCTCTCTGGTACGAATATTCCCTGGAATAAGATTCATGCCCGATCAAAGCAGAAAAGTTATGAACGTTATTAAAGGTTTTTTCATAGTTGATTAACTGGTTGAAGTTGACTGAAGTCCGGGTGTACCGTGTCTCATCCATCCTGGCAGTAGGGGCACCGTCACCAATCTTTGGATTTTCAAAACCTTTGTACTGGTAGCTTTGCAGATCTACACTGGCATTAACAGTAGCAGTAAGACCATCCATTATTGTAAACTTGGCAAAAATTCTGTCACCAAAATTATTTCTATTGTAATCATCGCTATTCCAGTTTAACTCTGCTATGGCATTCCTACCCTGGTTAATTGGCCTTGAATAAAGTCCTCCATCATCATACTGCTTCTGACCTGCGCCGTCAAGGATATACTCACCGGTTAATTGGTCAACTAAGAAGACAGGGTAGATTGGAGCTGTCATCCTTGCATTTCTAAATGGGTTGGAATAGGTTGCAGAGTTTTCGGTACCAGTATTACTCTTTTCCAGAGTACCATATAGGTTTGACCCAATTTGCAACCAGTCTTTAGCATCATAGTTTATATTTAATCTGGTATTTATACGGTTAAAGTCAGACTTAATTGTATAACCTCTCTCATCAAGATACCCAAGGGAATAAAAATAGCTTGTTTTTTTGCTACCACCTTGCAGGCTTAAATCATAGTTTTGCCTGTACCCGGTTTGTTTTGAAGGCTTATACCAATCCAGATCAGGAAAACCAATCTTTGCATTCGGATTTATTAATCCATCTGCACCAACAATCTCATTGTTAGGTGTCCCTACGAAAGGGTTGTAAGCCAATTGACCAAAAATATTTGAATAGGCATATGCTCGTGCTGTTTCTATTGTAGGATTGATTCCAGAATTAAATCTTGACTGTGCAAATGCTTCTGCCGAAAGCTCATAATAATCAAATGCGTTTACACTTGGATAGTATGGAAGCGCCTGGTCAACTACTCCACCCTCTGCTTTTAAAGTAACTTTTAAAATTTCACTGCCTTTGGTTCCCTGTTTGGTTGAAATAAGAATTACCCCATTTGCAGCACGCGAACCATAAAGGGCGGTCGAAGAAGCATCTTTAAGTATCGTCATAGAGGAAATATCGCCCGGATTAATACTCGCCAGACTTCCGGCGTACTCAGACCCATCCAGAACGATTAACGGATCAGTAGATGTATTTAATGTACCTACTCCACGTATAATAATACTTGGAGAACTACCCGGCTGACCAGAACCTGCAGTAGTTTGCACACCGGTTGTAGACCCTGCTAATACTTGTGCAACAGAAGATAATGAGCGGCTCGCCATCGTTTTGGAGTTTATCACTGCAGTAGAACCTGTTAAGGATTCTTTCTTGGCTGTTCCATAAGCAACTACAACTACCTCATCTACTGAGACAAGGCTCGCTTTGAGCACAATATTAATACTTGCTCTTCCAGCTATCTCCGTTTCCTGAGGCTCATAGCCAATAAAACTAAAACTGAGAGAAGTTGCCGATGAAGGGACTGTAATCGCATATTTTCCGTCAGCACCTGTAATGGTCCCTATTGTGGTTCCTTTAGCAGAAACATTTACGCCCGGCAAAGGCATGCCGTCTTCCGAACTGGTAACAGTCCCGGATATCTGCACTGTTTGTGCCATAACAAGCGCACTTGTCAGCAACAACAGTGTAAAAAGAATTAAGATTTTTTTCATAGAACTTAGTTTAGGTTAAAAAGGTAATTAATAGTACTGCTAATATATTTATTAAATTTAAATGATATATGTTTAAATATTAAATATTATTTCCAAAATTGTATGAAATTTAATATCCGTTTTATAAAATTACTTGATAGTTAATGTTATTATTCAACCCTCCCTTAATACTTATAGTAATTAGAGTCTTTATTATAAAATTCAAAAAATTATATGGAATATGAGAATTAATTAATCATTGAAAAAATTCAGTTAAAATCATATTTGACAAAATTGGAATGGGCATAGAATCAAATTTAGGTTAGTAATAGCTGCCAAAATATTAAAAAAAGATTAAAAACAAATAATTTGAGATAAAAGGGCATGCAAAAAGATGGAATAAAAATCCAAACATACATATATATACATGATTATATGCACATTATAATTAGAATAAAAATTTATGATATTAATCATATTTCACCCCAGACGGGTTTCAATATACTCAAGAACTAACCATTCTTCCTTTTCAGCTTTTTTCTCAATCTCTCTGGCTCTTCCGGTTATCTCTTTTACAAAATCTTTATCATCAAGCCCCGATGCATTTATCCTGACATTCAGAAATGCGCCTCTGATACATGCCCTGACAGCCAAGGCTCCGACTCCTGCATCAGATACAGAATTAGGATTTCCTTTCTCAGCCATTTCTTTAATAAGTCCGAAACCTGAAAAGGCTGTTTCCATAACCTTAAACGGGATAAGAGTGGCATGTTTTGTTGCTGCCTGAATAGCCTGATTCCTCATTTTCTTTTCTTCCTCTGATTTCTTTGGAAGGTTAAAAGCCTCAATAATATTGTTGAAAGCAGCAGTATCTTCATCCACAAGCTGCAACAATTTATTTTGTATATCCTTCCCATTTTCAGCCCAATCTGAAAACTCTTTCCATCTGTCATCCCATCCTCTTTTATGGCTTGACAGGTTAGCCACCATCGTACCAAGGGCAACACCCAGGGCTCCCATATAGGCAGATATGGATCCCCCGCCCGGTGCAGGGGACTCTGAGGCAGTTTCATCCATGAATCCCTTAAGGGTCATGCTTATCAAACGTCTTTCAGTCTTCTCCTCCATTACAAATTCTATGATACGTTCTTCAGGATTAAAAGGATGTATATCACTTAATCCCATTGATTTTACGGCTATATGGATAAGCTCTTCATCTGACACTCCGCTTGATCTCTCCTGCTTGTCCAGATAATACTTACCTGCATCCAGAATTGATTTAAGCGGAATAAGGCCAACAAGTTCAGAACCGGTAACCCTTACACCTCTTGCTTCAGCTTTACGGCACACTTCATCAAAAGCCACATGTACCGGTGTTATTGAGATATTAGTAAGATTCATTGAGATCTGTGCAATTCCATATTCTTCAATATACCATCCGATGGCCTTTACAGCTTTCAGGCTTCCGGGAATCATTATCTTCTCACCATTTTCATCTTTTAAAATCTTCCCGGTGACAGGATCTCCTTCCCTTTTTGGCCTTCCTTTTTCTCTTACATCATATGCAATTGCATTAGCTCTTCGCGTGGATGTCGTATTGAGATTTACATTAAAAGCTACCAGAAAGTCTCTTGCCCCTACTGCTGTGGCACCTGACCGCTCATTAAATACTGCAGGACCAAAATCAGGTTTCCACTCCGGATCAGTTAGCTTTTTTCTTAGTCCTTCATATTCACCGGACCTGCAGTTAGCCAGATTTCTTCTTCCTTCGCTAAAGGCAGCATTTTCATAGCAAAATACAGGAATATTCAGCTCATTCCCAATCCTCTCAGCCACTTTTCGGGCATAAATAACTGTCTCCTCCATAGAGATACCAGCTACAGGAATAAAAGGGCAGACATCAGTGGCACCCATGCGGGGATGCTCACCATGATGTTTTGACATATCAATTAATTCAGCTGCTTTCTTTACTGCCAGGAATGCAGCTTCGGATACTGCTTCAGGATCTCCTACAAATGTTACGACAGTCCTGTTTGTATCCTTACCCGGATCCACATCAAGTAATTTTACCCCGTCAACTGATTCAATTACATCTGTTATATTCTTTATAATTCCCATGTCCCTGCCTTCGCTGAAATTAGGAACACATTCTATAATTCTCTTCTCCATATTAAATTTATTTTGTCTGCATGATTCTCTGTGTCTCCTTCCTGATTTCCTCTGTGTAACTAAAGAATAACGAACTTATACTGATTTACAGAGGAATGATACAGAGTTTATTGAATATTTATGTTTTAATGATTTGTCCTTTAAGTATTACAGTATCAATCAGGTCACTTCCGAAAGCATAAGGCAGGAATTCGTATGATGGTATCTCCTTTGTAATAAAAACATTAGCCACCTTACCTCTGGCTATAGAGCCATGAGTTTCTGAAAGTCCCATGGCGTAAGCTGAGTTGATTGTAACTGCGTTAATGACCTCCTCGGGCAGCATCCTGAGTTTAATACAGCCCAAGGACATTATTAATTTCATATTACCTGAAGGTGAAGAACCAGGATTATAATCTGAAGCAAGAGCAACCGGAAGACCGGCTTTAATCATTTTACGTACTGGAGGATCAGTTAATCCCAGGAAAAAAGCTGAACCGGGCAACAGCGTAGGCATGGTATCAGATTGAAGAAGAGCCTCGATTTCCTCCTCACCCGTAAATTCCAGGTGATCAACCGACAAAGCATTATATTTGACACCCGCCTGTATTCCTCCCGAATAATCAAGTTCATTTGCATGCAACTTAGCTGTAAGACCATATTTAATCCCGGCCATTAATATCCGTTCAGTATCCTCAACTGAAAAGAATCCTCTGTCACAGAATACGTCAATATAATCAGCAAGGTCCTCCGAAGCAACAACAGGTATCATCTCATTAATTACCATATCCACATAATCGTCTTTCCTGTTTTTGTACTCCTCAGGCAATGCATGAGCACCCAGAAAGGTAGCTTTCACTTCTATCGGGCTTTTCTCACTGATCATCCTTATAACTCTTAGCATCTTTAATTCATCCTGCAGATTCAGGCCATACCCGCTTTTAATTTCTACAGCACCTGTACCAAGTGAGATAATTTCATTTATCCTTGTCATCGCCTGGGTATATAATTCCTCTTCAGATGTTTCATGAAGTTTTCTGGCGGAATTCAGAATTCCTCCACCCCGGGCAGCTATCTCCTCATATGACAATCCGCGTATTTTATCAATATACTCTATTTCCCTGCTTCCGGCATAAACGATGTGAGTATGTGAATCACAAAATGATGGAAAAACCATACGTCCGGTGGCATCAATTATTTCAACAGGAGAATTCTCCAACAGGAATCCATCCATATGAAGTGTTCTCATCTCGCCAAAATCTGATATCAGTCCATCTTTTATATAGATGTAAGCATCTGTAATGCTATTAAGTTCAGCCATATCACCTCCACACACCTTTAACCTTGGAGTATTTTCCGTCTGAACGAGACACCTGATATTTTTTATAAGTAAGCCTGTAAGCATTTAGTCGTATAATTAAGGTCCTAAGGTAGCAAATATTAAAAAAAGTGACCTCTGTTTCCATTTTTCTTTATCTTTATCACTATGAACCAAAACTATAACCTATGAAAAAAACCTTTTCAGTACTGCTTATTTCCATGTTGGTTATTTCAGTATTTGCCCAGGAGACAAAAACCAAATCCGGTTGGAATGTAGGACCATTACCTACGATCACCTTCGATACCGACCTTGGTTTCCAATATGGAGCCCTTGTCAATCTTTTTAATTATGGTACCGGAGATATTTATCCAAAATATTATCAGTCTTTATATTTTGAGGTTTCACATTATACCAAGGGAAGTGGTATATACAGGTTTATGTTTGATTCAGAACATCTTATCCCCGGAGTAAGGCTTACAACAGATCTGAGTTATCTCACCGATGAAGCCTATGATTTCTATGGATTTAACGGCTACGACGCTGTTGTAAACAAAAGCTGGATAGATAAGGATATCAATGGAGGTGCGGATTATGTTTCCAGAATGTTTTACAGACATAAAAGAACTCTTTTCAGGTTCAAGAATGATTTTCAGGGCAGGCTTTCCGGTGAGAATCTGAGGTGGAATGCAGGCTTCTCAATTCAGAATTTTAATGTTGGACCTGTTGACATTGCAAAACTGAATAAAGGGAAGAAACCTGAAGATTTGCTACCCGATGTACCAGGTCTATATGATCTTTACAGGCAATGGGGTATAATTTCTGATGAAGAGGCAAACGGAGGACTCATAAATACAGTAAAAGTTGGATTAACATATGATTCGAGAGACAATCAGCCTAATCCGATGAAAGGAATCTGGACAGAGGCAGGGATCGAAACATCTCAGAAATTTCTTGGTAGTGAAGCAACTTTTGGAAAATTCTATTTTACTCACAGACAATATTTCACAATAATTCCCGAGGATCTTGCTCTGGCATATCGTCTGGGTTACCAGCAAACAGTTTTCGGGACTGTACCTTTTTATTATCAGACCCAGGTTATTGTATCCGCTCTGAGAGGAGCTACTTCTGAAGGCCTTGGTGGTTCAAAAACACTAAGAGGTATCTGGAGGAACAGGGTAGTTGGGGATGGATTTTTCTATGGTAATGTTGAATTACGATGGAAAGCCGTTCGCTTTAATTTTATAAATCAGAACTGGTATCTTGGAGTTAACGGATTTACTGATTTTGGAAGGGTGACGGATAAAATAAAATTCACTGAACCCGACCTTGAGGAGACTGCTTACACGGCATCTGATTTCTTCGATCCGGGAGCAGAAAAAATGCATGTGAGCGTTGGAGCCGGATTAAGAATAGTGATGAATGAAAACTTTATTATTGCGATAGATCTTGGCAAAGCACTAAAAGAACAAGACGGAAATATGGGATTCTATATGGGTCTGAATTATCTGTTTTAATAGATGAGAATAAACTCTCTCCTTTCCCCCTGGTACATTGTACCCGGGGGATTTTTTTGTTTTGTCTGGCAAAAAGGCTATGGGGCATTTACATATTCCCGCTCACAATTTCAATCTGTGGCAAGGTATATTTTAACTCAGGAAGAACATCATGAAACAAAGCCATTTAAAGAAGAATATTTGGAGATTCCGGGGAAAAACAACGTTGAATTTAAAGATGAATACGTCTTTGAATTCTTTTCTGATATTAATGGTTGGGATTAAATATTACGGTGCTCTGCACCTATTGTAGTGTATTTCAAATGCAATGCTACAAATATTTTGCGGTTCTGCCGCTTAATATCAGCCCGGAATTTGCAGTTTATCTCTACCCGAGAAGTTACAGGTGGCTTGACATATATTGAAAAGAAAGTGATTCAGGAAGGAAGGACTTACACGAGAGACACAGAGAAGACAAGAGAGATTATTCTTAGCTCTGTGGTTCTCAGTGGGCCTCATGGAGCTCTCCCGCCTTGCGGGACAAGTTATGTTAGTTCTTAAAAATTTTACAAGTCCTTTGTTACATAGAGACACATTGATAACCATAGAGTTAGACGGAAAACCACAGAGAATTGTTATACAGACTATTTAAGAAGCTCCATAATATTTGTATTTGGATAGCTGCATTGAATAGCTCAAGAAGGTGCGGAGCACCGCAATATTTGTAGATGAATGATTGTCATAGAAGACAAAGGTGCAGCGCACCGGAATATTTTATTAAATAATTGAATGTTAATTCATTAGGAAACATTTTTTTGACAATTTACTGACCACAGAGGTTGTTACTTATCAGGCATTTCAAATTAATATACTTTAATCAGCTTACCTAGAAGCCATTAAGTAAGTATGCGAGCCCCACTCCTATATAATTGCCAAAAACATAGCCTATTATGCCAACAGTAATTCCGGTTATGATAACATCTTTATTTTTCAGGGCTCCGGCAACAATTGGTACAAACGGAGGTGAAAATATAAAGGCGGTTGTAGTGATAAGAAAGTCATCAGCATTTACCCTGAAAATCTTAGAAAGCAGAAGATGCAAAAACAAAGATCCAAAATATGCAAATGTTATATATGCGAACAGGCCAAGAAAACCAATACTGAAGATTACACCCAGATCGGCCATTGATGCTACGGTGAAAGAGAATACCAGGATGAAATACATACCGAGCTGAAATGTTTTCTCTATTCTGTTTATCTTGTTAAAAAGTGAAGCTATAATACCTAATGTTGTGATAGACAGGATGACTACTACCATCTGGGAAATTCCAGGCAGTAACAGACTGATTCCAAATGACAACAGGAATATCAGCAGTGCAAGCCCAAATGCCAGCAGAAGAGGAAATAAACGATCCCGAGTTAAACATACCCGAGTAATCTTCAAAGCTCTCTGACTCCTGTAATATATCTTCCGGGACTTCCTGATCCCCATGGTGCCTGAATGGAGGTAAAATTGACCTGAATACTTTCGGACCTATTGTTATAAAGAAAATGAGAGTTATTGCTCCGATAATCATGTCATATGTGCTTGTCATTACAAAGAGATTAGGATCAACACCCAACGCTACCTTTAATGATACGAGATTTGGGGTTCCTCCTGTATATACCCCAATAAGCATGCCGGCTACCTTCCATGAGTCAGGCACTACATTTTTAAAAATAAAATAGCCCGAGGATACAATTATTATTACTGATATAATAGCCAGTATCATTGATACGAATCCATCCCTGGCAAAGCGAAGCCATCTTTTAATATTTAACGAAAACAGCAACAATGGGAAAGATAGCGGAACAATAACTGATATAAGCATATCCTGGGCAGAAGCAATTGAGTTTACACTAATATCAGACTGTCTGATAGTTCCTGCAGCAAGCAATGCCTCTGTTTCTGTGTCAGGAATTGCGGACCTGCCCTGAAGTGCCATTTTATATCCTTCACTGCCATGTGAAATGAGACCTGTACTGCCAAGGATAAGCCCGAAACCATAAGCAAGGACTATTGAGCCAAGCTTTTTAAGGATCGACCATTTTTTGCACATGTATATGATTACCAGAGGGAAGGTGAAATAAAGAAGAATCAGAAGTATAATTTTAATCATCTATTTCAGGGTTGGAATGACCAAATATAAAAAAAGCGACTCACTCAGAGGTAAGTCGCTGTAAAAATAGGTGTTTATACTTACTTAATTTTTATCACAGTCGCATTCATCAAAACTTTTCTGATATTGTTCGATAGCTTTCAGACTCATTCCCATACTTGAAAAGCCTCCATCATGAAATAAATTTTGCATTGTAACCTTTCTTGTAAGGTCAGAAAAGAGAGCAACACAATAATCAGCGCATTCTTCAGCAGTGGCATTGCCAAGTGGTGACATTCTTTCTGAGAAATCAATCAGAGATTCAAAGCCATGAATCCCCCCTCCTGCTGTAGTGGCAGTTGGAGATTGTGAAACGGTATTCACTCTGACTCTTCTGTCGCGGCCATAAATATATCCGAAACTTCTTGCTATTGATTCGAGAAGAGCTTTTGCATCTCCCATATCATTATATCCCGACAGAGTACGCTGTGCTGCAACATATGACAGTGCAACCACAGAACCCCATTCTTTCAATGCATCAAGCTTATAAGCAGTCTGAAGGACCCTGTGAAAACTCAAAGCGGAAATATCGAAAGTCTTTAGCATATTTTCATAACTGGTCTGTTCGTAAGGAATATCTTTCCGCACATTTGGAGACATTCCAATGGAGTGAAGAATAAAATCGAATTTACCTCCGAACTTTTTCATTGTTTCAGAAAGCAGGTTTTCAATTTCATCCATCTTTGTTGCATCTGCCGGAATTATACTGCTTCCTGTGATCTTAGCCAGATCGTGAATATTTCCAAGTCGTAATGCAACAGGTGAGTTTGTAAGCATCAGTTCAGCTCCCTGCTCCCATGCCTTAATAGCTACCTGCCATGCTATGGATTTTTCATTAAGGGCACCAAATATTATTCCTTTTTTCCCTTTTAATAAACCTTCTTTCATAATGTTAATTGTTAATTCTTTTATCGTAA
The DNA here is from genome assembly GCA_963741935.1 of uncultured Bacteroidales bacterium. Lineage (GTDB taxonomy): Bacteria > Bacteroidota > Bacteroidia > Bacteroidales > VadinHA17 > LD21. The sequence goes on from CAVUJY010000015.1 coordinate 75,253, forward strand.
TGGACTAAGCCGCAAAGTTACTAAAATATTGTAAATCAATCAGGAGTAGTAATGAAGTAAAAAAATGTTCAATATTTTCACAACATATTAGTTAATTGCTGCCTTAAGAAGTTCTCTTGCATTTTTCATAGCTGTTTCAGTAACCTCGCTTCCGCTAAGTAATCTTGCAACCTCAAGTATTCTTTCTTCTGAACTTAACAATTTAACCCGGGTAAATGTTGAATCGTCAATATCATCCTTATATACATGATAGTGTCTGTTTCCCTGTGATGCAACCTGTGGAAGATGGGTTATATTAATAACCTGCATATACTTTCCCATTCCTGCGAGGATCTGACCAACCCGGTCTGCAACTTCTCCTGAAACACCTGAGTCAATCTCATCGAAAATAATTGTAGGAAGATTATTGTTTTTTGTAAGCAGAGACTTAAGACTAAGCATAACCCTTGAAAGTTCACCACCTGAGGCAATTTTTGCAAGGTTCTCCGGGGGAATCTGTTTATTGGCTGAAAACAGAAAGTCTGCCTGATCAACTCCGGCGTGAGTAAACTCATTTAATGTTGTGAGAGATATTCTGAATTTTGCATTAGGCATTCCAAGCTGTTTAAGAAGGGCAGTTATCTTTGATTCTATCTCCGGAAGAACTTTGTGTCTCATACCGGAAATTTCACCTGAAAATCTTTTAAGAGCTAATGTCTCATTTTCAATAAGAGCTTCCATTTCAGCCAGTTTCTCATCACCTGAGACAATTGATTTTACCAGGTCACTTATCTCCTCTTTTTTGCTAATAAGCTCGTTAAGATTTCCAACTCTGTGCTTCTGGATAAGGGAATAGATAAGATCAAGTCTTTCATTAACAAAGCTTAGACGCTTAGGATCTGCCTCAACTGAATAGGCAAGTTTTTCAATTTCAGATGAAAGATCATCAAGTTCAATTATTGTTGATTCTGTTCTCGACAACAGGCTTTCGCTTCCGGGCAGATATGATCTGATTTTCCCAAGATTTATTTTCACTTCTCTCAGCATAGAAAGAATTGAAGGAGAATCAGATGAAAACAGATTAGATGATTCAGTAAGAGCTAACTTAATCTCTTCGGCATGGCCCAGTATTTCCTGTTCTTCCTCAAGCTCTTCCTGTTCATTTTTCTGGAGTTTTGAATCTTCGAGCTGCTTCAACTGAAACTGATAATATTCCAGATCAGCCCTGTTCTTATCAGACTTTTCCTTTATGTAATTAAAGTCTTTTTTCAGTTTAAGAAAGTTTGAATAAGATACTTTATAATCAGAAAGCAATCCGGAACTTCCTGCAAAAGAATCAATCAGATTAAGCTGAAAAGAGCTATTACTCAACATAAGAGTCTGATGCTGTGAATGAATATCAATAAGCTTATCGCCTAACTCTTTGAGCAGGTTTATTGTAACAGGGGTATCGTTAATAAAGGCCCGTGATTTACCAGCCGGGTTTATTTCCCTTCTAAGATTAGTTACCGGCTCATAGTCAATTTCATTTAATATAAAGAACTCCTTCAGATCATATTCATCGATTCTGAAGGTACCTTCAACAATACATTTTTCATTTTTATCAAGCAGTACGTTTGTATCGGCACGGGTTCCCAGTATAAGAGAGAGAGCACCAAGAAGAATTGATTTACCTGCTCCTGTTTCCCCTGTAATAATTGTCAGTCCATTCTCGAGATTGATATCCAGTTCTTTAATAAGGGCATAATTTTGAACAAACAGTTTTGCGAGCATAACCAGGTAATATTGTCAATTGGAGGAATTGATCTTTTCATACTTTGCCTTATTAGCAGGGTCTATCTCAGTCAGAATCTGCACTACACGGCTTTTTTCTTCCGGAAAAGCTTCGGAAAAAATATTTATCAGTTCATCAGACTTTTGAGTCCATAACTATCTGTAGATAATACATAAACGGATCAGGTTTTCTTCTATACACTTCCTGAACAAGCTTAAGACTCTCTGCCATGCTTGTTCTGGCTTCAGCAATTTTTGATTCCATTTTGTCCAGACCATTAATATCATATTCATAGATAAACATTCGTACTCCTTCATACTCTTTATCAAGAATATTTTTTACAAGCCAGTATCTGTTGCGGTTTCTTGAACCATCATATGCTTTCCATCCTGGTTCAGGAGCATTTTGTGCATTTGAAACAATTTTTTCTGCAATCTGAAAAAATTCGGTACCTCCTAAAGGGGAAAATGAATCATAATCAAATCCAAGTATAATATAGGTATAATAAGCAAGCACAGAAACCAGATTTGAACTGTGGGTTCCAGGATCGAATTCAAGAGGTTGAAATTCAACATATCTGAACTGAAAGTTATTATCAATAAAATTCAGCATAGTTGATTTATAGGTGGTATTGAAAACAGGTCTGCTCAGCTGAATCTGTATTGTACCCCTGAATTCATCGGCAGACAACTGGTCGGTTAGATTAATAAGAATATTACAGTCAATTCTTTCCGCATAGCTAAAAACATAATTTGTCCATACAGTGTTGTTCATGAACTCATAGATATCTTTCTGCATCGTCTCAAAAACCTGACGGTTAGATCCCTGAATTCTTTGTGCAGAAATCTGAACATTACAATTAAGTTCCTGGGCTCTGATGACAGACGGGACTAAGATCAGTAATATAAGAAGATAGTATTTTTTTAATTGCAATAATTTCATTCCAATAGAATTATTGAATCATGCCAACTATTTTATTGAGAATATCCTTTGCAGCTTCGTCTTTTGATTTCAACTCAAATTTATCAATATTATTGTATCTGTCAATTATAGTGATTTTGTTTGTATCATATCCAAAACCGGCACCTGACTCTTTAAGAGAGTTAAGGACAATAAGATCAAGATTTTTTGATTTAAGTTTCTTCCTGGCATTCTTTATCTCGTTATCTGTTTCAAGGGCAAATCCAGCAAGTATCTGTGATGGTCTTTTCATCTTCCCAAGCGATTCAGCAATATCAGTTGTTTTCCTGAGCACTACAGACAGTTCATTGCTATCCTTTTTTATTTTGTGTCGGATTAACTTCCACCGGAGTAAAATCAGCAACAGCAGCTGAGAGAATTGCAATATCACATTCATAAAATCGTGGAATACATTCTTCGGCCATCGATTCCGCTGTTGATACATTATATATTCTCACAGATTTATTTAAGGGTCTTATATCAACAGGTCCGAGTACCAGTTCAACCGATGCACCATAATCAGCAGCAGTATCGGCAAGAGCGATTCCCATTTTCCCTGAAGAATAATTGCTGATGAAACGAACCGGGTCAAGTGGTTCCCTGTGTAGGTCCGGCATTGATAAGAATACGTTTCCCTTTTAGATGGTTTATAGCTTTTTTTTTTTGAGAAGAAGTCTCTAATCTCATTGACTATATCTTCCGGTTCAGCCATCCGTGCCTTTACCTGTAAGTCCACTAGCAAGTTCTCCGCTGGCGGGTTCGAGTATTGAATTACCAAAGGCTTTCAGTGTTTCAATATTTATTATTGTTGACGGATGCTTTAGCATATCCATATCCATGGAAGGAGCAACAAAAACAGGGCAACGTGCTGACAGATATGTAGTAAGCAAAAGATTATCAGCAATGCCGTTAGCCATTTTTGCTATTGTATTGGCAGTTGCCGGGGCAATCAGGTAAAGATCTGCCCAGAAGCCAAGATCCACATGACTGTTCCAGTCTCCATTACCAGGGTCATAAAACTCAGATAGGACAGGATTTTTTGATAATGTTGCAAGAGTCAGAGGTGTAATAAATTCTTTGGCATGATCAGTCATAAGAACCTTTACATCAGCACCCTCTTTAACAAGCAACCGGATGATAGTTGCAGTTTTATATGCTGCAATACCTCCGGTAACTCCTACTAAGTATGTGTTTGCCTTTCAGCATAGTAAGGCTTAATTTTACTTCTGGTTTAGCCGCAGTATCAGGATTTCTGAAAAAGATCTTACCATCTTCAAGTTCCTGTAAAGCGATGAGTGTAGGTTTTGGAAGCCTCTCATAAAACTTGGAAATCTCAATCTGTTCGCGGTTTTCAAATACCTCTTCAAGGTTATCGCTATATGAAGCAAATTCTTCAAGTTTTTTATTCAGCTCCTGCTTCATCTCAACAGAAATCTGATTTGATCTTCTGGAGACAATGATTACTGTTTCATAAATATTTCCTGTTCCCCGTGTCATAAGGTCAAGGTTGCGTGTAACTGTCGTTACGGGTGCTGATGATTTTCTGTAATCCATATATTTATTTAATAATTATTTAACTTCTGAATCAGACATTCCTGTTTTAAGATATCTGTTTGTTTTTTCAAAGATACTGTTTACATCTTTAGAATACTGGCTTTCAGGAAACTCTTCCATAAAAGAGTAGTAATCATCGAGTGTTGCCTGGTATCTCTCTTTTTGTTTAGTTTCAATGCTCTTTTCAGCATAGAGATAAAGTGAGTTCAATTTAAGGAACATCATTTCTTCTCTGTATTTTGTATTTGCATATTCCTTCAGACTGTTATCGAGTGCAATGACAGCAGCCTTATACTGATCCATTTCGTAATAAAGTTTTGCACTGAGATATGATTTCTCAACAAGTTTTTCTTCAAGTTCCTTAATAAGTTGTTGTGCCTCTTCAATCTTTGTACTTGCAGGAAATCTGTTCATGAAAATATTAAATCCTTCAATTGCATTCTTTGTATTCTCCTGGTCCAGTTCAGGACGGGGGGAAATTTTATAATCACAATAGGCAGCCATGAAGTTAGCATCTTCTGCATGTTTTCCAAATGGGAACTGATCGATAAATGATTTAAAATAGCTGCCGGCCATATAATAATCTTTCATGCCAAAATAACTCTGGGCATTCATCCAGTTTAAATCCTCAGCTTCCTCTGTAGCCCTGTAATCGTGGCAGTATCTGTGCTAAAAGTTCCGTAGCCTTAACATATTCCGTGCATCATAATACTCTTTGGCTTTGGTCTTTTTAAGATCAAAATCAGTACTCTTGAGCAGCTTTTCATACTCACCGCAAGAGCTTACCATCAACAGAACCAGAAGAACAATATATATTCTAAACTTCATAAAAAAAATTGTTGCGCAAAATTAGAGAAAAAAAATCATTTATGGCATAAAAACGTAATAATAATACATTTATTATACCAATCAGTATATGATGAACTGTGTAAATAAGAAATCAGTTCCAATTCAGAACTATCATCCTGTCATAGCGTGATAAGGCAAATCATATTCCGGTAAATGAAAATGAAAGCTTACCTGATAAAAGACTCATTATCAAATTAAAGACAGAGCCTTTAGTTACATGGGAAGATGGACAAAGACCAGTAGTAAATTATGATGAAAAGCGATAAGCTTATTATGCTAAAAATATATATATTTTGATAAACATAGTACCTGTCCTGTATCCACTGAAATATCACCAATTATATAACTACTATCCGGATAACAGGAACAAATTGAAATATAGGTATAAATAGGTAGTAAGTTCCATCTCAATATTTTCTAATTTTGTGACAAATTTTAAAAAGGGCATTTATCATGGATATATTTGAAAAGATCAAGCAAAACAGAGGCGCATTAGGGCAGTATCAGGATTTTGGACATGGTTACTTTGCATTTCCAAAGCTGGAAGGTGAGATAGCTCCAAGGATGAAGTTCAAAGGCAAAGAGGTATTGACCTGGAGTCTGAATAATTACCTTGGACTGGCGAATCATCCGGAAATTCGTAAAGTTGATGCGGAAGCTGCTGCCCAATATGGGATGGCATACCCTATGGGTGCACGAATGATGTCAGGACATAGCACCAATCATGAGAAGTTTGAGGAAATGGCTGCGAAGTTTACTCATAAGGAGGATGCTTATCTGCTAAATTATGGTTACCAGGGCATGGTGTCTATAATCGATGCCCTTGTTGACAGGCATGATGTTAGTAGTATATGATTCAGAATCACATGCCTGTATAATGGATGGGTTACGATTGCATATAGGAAAGAGGTTCGTATTTCCTCATAACGACATTGACAGCTGTGAAAAACAGTTGCAGAGGGCAACAAAGCTTGTTGAAGAGACAGGTGGAGGCATACTTGTTATAACTGAAGGAGTATTTGGAATGGCAGGAGACCTTGGAAAGCTGGATGAGATTGCCGCATTAAAAAAGAAATATAATTTTCGTTTTCTTGTTGATGATGCTCATGGATTTGGAACGATGGGAAAAAATGGCAGTGGAACAGGTGAACATTTCGGAGTTCAGGATCAGATCGATGTATACTTTGCAACTTTCGCAAAATCAATGGCAGGTATCGGCGGATTTGTAGCCAGTACAAAAGATGTTGTAAATTATCTGAGATATAATCTCCGTTCACAGATATATGCCAAGGCACTTCCAATGGCAATGACACTGGGAGCTATAAACAGACTCGAATTTATTCAGGAACACCCGGAGCTTAAAGAGAATCTTTGGATTATTGTACGTGCCCTTCAGAAAGGTCTTCGTGAAGCAGGCCTGAATCTTGGCAAAACAGAATCTCCTGTTACACCAGTATTTATGAAGAGTGGTGTACCACAGGCAACCAATATGATTTATGATCTGAGAGAAAATTACGGGATATTCTGTTCAGTTGTTATTTATCCTGTTGTTCCACGCGATGTTGTTATGCTTCGACTTATACCAACAGCTTCTCATTCTCTTGAAGATGTAGAATATACTGTAAAAGCCTTTAAGGATATAAAAACCAAAGTTGACAATAATGAATATCCTGATACTCTTGCCAAATTCACACTTTAATATCTGAATTAAATAGTAAGAGCCTTATTTTCTACAATAAGGCTCTTGTTATTTCAGTAAGATCAGTAAAAAGATTTTCCTGAAAGACAATAATATTTTCTAACATACTGCTATTCAGCATGATAATGTTCATCAATTCTGAATTTTCAATAAAATCTGTCATTTTGTTATGAAGCCTTTGATCATATTTTAATCAAAAAGCAACATAAAAAGGTGTTTAAACATCAATTTTTAAAGAAACAGTCGAACAAAATCACCTTATCGAAGGTTATATTCACAATAAAATCAGAGAATCCGTAATATTCACATTTTTCAGAATATTTCAATAATCAGTGCTGTAATGCAAAACGATCAACATAATATTTTAAAAGGTTACAACATGCTCCTCTATTTTGCGGGGACTATGATTATGTATGAGCCTTCAGAAGAATGCATAACAGATTTCTGGAGAAATGGTATAGTGCAGAAATTACCCGTTTCCAGTTCCAATCCTAATTTTATAAAGGCAGCCTCACAATTAAGGGATTCATGTAAGGATGAACTCTTTTGCGGAAAAGATTTGCACGAAGATTATCTAAGGCTGTTCACAAGAGATGAACTTCCCCTTGCCCCTGTTTACGAATCATTTTACAACAACAATGTTTACAGAAGCAAAGATCCTACACAACCCGGAGTTACTGGATTCTACGACTCGTATGGATGGCGGTCAAAATTCAAAGGTAAAATCAAAGATGATCACCTTGCAATGGAATTACTTTTTCTTACCCGTTTGATTGAAAAGTATCTTGATCTGGATGATGATGCCTGCGAAATTGAAATGAGGAAAGAGATCAGGAGGTTTATTGGTTTACACCTTCTTTCATGGATTGAAGAATGGAACAATAAAGTACAGCAATATTCAAAAACATTATGTTTTAAAGGAATAGGGACATTGATCCTGGCTTCCACAGAAGACATCTATACTTTTTTCGCTCCCAGCTATACAAGAGTATTTTCTTTGGAAAATCTTAAAAATTAGGATTAAAGAAGCTTATAATTGCTTCAATATAGTACTCTCTCCATCCTTCAGCTATATCGTTAAATTCTTCATCAGGAATATTTGTATGTTCAACGGTAACCCTTGAATTTTCCCTGTCAGGTTCTATTGTAATAGTTACTATCGACTTTTCCTCCTGATCACCGAAATACCACTCCTGTACTACCTTTTTATCTGCAATAAACTCAAGGTTTTTACCTGTAATATCTCCTTCCCAAAGAGAAAACTCACTTCCGGGAACTGTACTCATCTCTGCAGGATATCCTGACCATAATTCAATAGTAAAAGGGTTCGTTATGGCTGAATATACGTCAGAGGGCTCAGCATTAATCCTGAATGTCTTTTTAAATGTTTTCATTTATGGGATTAATTAAATTAGATCTTTTAATCCCTAATTACCAGCATTTTACAAAAACCAGAAGATATATTTTTATATCTTGCTGTTCAATCATGTCAAAGGACAAATACTAGACTAATTCCGAAAGATAACGTTCTGCATCCATTGCTGCCATACACCCAGATCCAGCTGCAGTAACTGCCTGTCTGTAAACAGGATCCTGTACATCACCTGCTGCAAAAACACCTTTAACATTTGTTTTGGATGTGCCTGGAATAGTTTTTATATAACCAACCTTATCGGTATCAAGAAATTTTTTAAAAATTTCAGAGTTTGGAGTAGTGTCCTATTGCAAGGAAGAATCCGTCAATTTTTATTTTTACTTCTTCTTCCTGCGGGGTTCCTTTCTTTTTTACCAGCCTTGCTCCTTCCACACCATTTTCGCCGAAAAGATCAATTGCCTGATGCTCCCAAAGAACTTCAATATTTGGTGTATTCAATACTCTGTCCTGCATTACTTTTGATGCTCTTAGCTCATCACGCCTGACAATAAGATATACTTTACTACAAAGACCGGCAAGATATGTTGCTTCCTCAGCTGCAGTATCTCCACCTCCCACAACTGCAACCTCCTTACCTTTATAAAAGAATCCGTCGCATGTAGCACAGGCAGAAACCCCCATCCCGGCATATTTCACTTCAGCTTCAATGCCAAGGTATTTTGCAGTGGCACCAGTTGAGATTATGACTGCATCTGCTTCAATAATCTTGTTGTTATCTATTGTAACTCTGTGTTTTTTTCCTGAAAAATCAGCTGCCGTCGCAATACCAAACCTTATGTCAGCACCAAATCGCTCTGCCTGCTTCTTAAATTCCTCCATCATAACCGGACCCGAAACGCCATCGGGATAGCCCGGATAATTATCCACATCGGTTGTTGTTGTAAGCTGTCCTCCCATCTGAAGACCTGTATACAGTACAGGATTAAGATTTGCCCTTGATGCATAAATTGCAGCAGTATATCCTGCAGGGCCTGACCCTACTATAAGACATTTTACTTTTTCAACATCCTCAATATTAGTATTTTGATTACTCTTTTCTAAATCCAGTGGCTTAATAATTTCCATTTCAATATTATGTAAGTTAATGTACAAATATACGGAACTTTGAGCATCCTTCTGTGACTAAAGTCACAGAAAAATAAACAAGATGAGGAGGAAAATGTTAGTTATCACATAAAATCAGGATTCTACTAAAGTTTGCAGAATCGAAAATGTTAGCTATTTTTGCATTGCATTTTCGGGGTGTGGCGCAGTTGGCTAGCGCACTTGCATGGGGTGCAAGGGGTCGTCTGTTCGAGTCAGATCACCCCGACGAAAAGTGAAGAAGGCGGGTTATTCCGCCTTTTTTGTTAAAACTATGGTATGTATGTCACATATATCCTGTTTAGTGCTAAAATAAATAAATTTTACACTGGTCAAACAAAAGACCTCAATCGACGATTAATTGAACATAATCGCGGAAAGACTGCATTTATGGCTGAGCGGAGCACCATGGGAAATAGGGTCACATGATCAATTTGTTTCTTAAAATAGAGATCTATCAGATTCGTACCCTTATAAAGACTGGTTAACTCTGTTGGTCCCGAAATATCGCAAATTTCAATTTGCGATATTTCGAGGATCCTCGAAAAACATAAGAATCACTGATTCTTTGTTTTTCGGGACTAGCGCATCACGCAGGGCGTGAGGGTCGTTGATAAATTAAGTTTACATCATGCTTCTAATACCTATCCTTAAAAAAGATGGATACAACTATTAATCTGTTCCTCAAATAACATTCACTAAGTCGCTTTTTCTGACATATTTTATGTACTTTTGCAGACTTTTTAGCAGAATAAAATATTCTGTTTTAATTAATTACTTCTCAATCAATGATCAATGTCTCAAATCTCAGCATTCAGTTTGGAAAGCGCATCTTATTTCAGGATGTTAATCTGGTATTCACACCCGGCAACTGTTACGGTATCATCGGTGCCAACGGCGCAGGAAAATCTACATTTCTTAAAATGCTCTACGGAGAAGTGGACGGGCGTACAGGAAATGTATCATTTGGTCAGGGCGAACGATTATCAGTTTTAAAGCAGGATCACTTTGAATTCGACGAGACAGTTGTACTCGATACCGTTATGATGGGTCATACTCAGTTATGGAGCATAATGAAAGAAAAAGAAGCCCTGTACAGTAAATCAGATTTCTCAGATAAGGACGGAATGAAGGCTTCCGATCTTGAGGAGAAATTTAACGAACTCGACGGATGGAATGCTGAGAGTAATGCAGCTACCCTCCTGAGTGGTCTTGGAATAAAGGAAGAAGAACACTATAAGCTATTAAAGGAACTAACAGGGAAAGAAAAGGTAAAAGTCCTTCTTGCTCAGGCACTTTTTGGAAAACCCGATAATCTGCTGCTTGATGAGCCTACAAATGACCTTGATCTTGAAACGGTTAACTGGTTAGAGAATTATCTATCTGAATTTGAAAATACTGTACTTGTAGTATCGCATGACAGGCACTTTCTTAGATTCAATATGTACGCAGATCATAGACATTGATTTTAGCAGGATACAACAGTTCTCAGGTAACTATACTTTCTGGTACGAGTCGAGCCAGTTAGCACTCCGGCAACAGCTCACACAAAACAAAAAAGCCGAGGAAAAAAAGAAGGAACTACTGGAATTCATAGCACGATTCAGGGCAAACGTGAAAAAATCGAAGCAGACAACCAGCAGGAAAAAGATGATTGAAAAGCTCAATATTGAGGAGATAAAAGCATCCACACGTAAGTATCCCGGTATCATCTTTACTCCGGGACGCGAGCCAGGAAACAGTATACTTACCGTAAAGGGACTGAGCTGGCAGCCTGGAGGGAAAAATCTTATTCAAAAACCTTAATTTTACAATAAACAAGAATGATAAGATAGCTTTTCTTTCCAGGGATTCCAGGGCCATGTCACTTCTCTTTGAAATACTTAAAGGACATCAACAACCTGATCATGGAACATATGATTGGGGACAAACTATTGTTAAGGCATATCTTCCTGTTGAAAATGACAGCTTTTTTCAAAAAGATATAACACTGATTGACTGGCTGGCACAGTATTCAGAAGATACAAGCGAATTATATCTGAGAGGGTTTCTTGGGAAAATGCTTTTCTCAGGTGAAGATATTTACAAGAAGGTAAATATTCTCTCAGGTGGTGAAAAAGTGAGATGCATGATAGCCAGAATGATGATAAGGAATGCTAATGTAATGCTTCTGGATACACCGACTAATCACCTCGACCTTGAATCAATTCAGGCATTCAACAATACTCTGATAAAATTCAAAGGCAATATTCTCATATCATCGCACGATCATGAATTCATTCAAACTGTATGTAACAGGGTTATCGAAATAGGGCCTAAGGGCATGATTGATAAAGAGATGCAATACGACGATTACATCTCCGACGAGTCTTTGGTTCTTAAAAGGAACAGTTTATATTGAAATATTAATGAGGCCCTCTGTCGTCAATACAGGTTTATCACAGAATCCTGTTACTTTCCAGACAACTGGTAAACTCTTACATAATCAACAAACATAGTATCAGGGAATACTGTTGACTCGTCAGGCTTTCCCGGCCAGTTGCCTCCGATAGCCATGTTCAGGATAATGTACTGAGGCATTGTGAACGCTTCAGTGCTGTTTATTCCGTCTTTGATCTCCACTCCCCAGAATCTGACTCCATCAACGAACCATCTGATTGAATCCTGATTCCATTCTATTGAATAATTATGAAATTGAGTTACATCGCAGGGTATTTTACCTCCCGAAGAAACATGTCCGGCATTATCCCAGTGAAGAGTGCCATATGATATATCCTCATTATTAATATGTTCCATAATATCAATCTCACCACATTTTGGCCATCCTACCTGTCTTATATTCTGCCCAAGCATCCAGAAAGCTGGCCACAAACCCTGTCCTTTTGGTAATTTTATCCTTCCTTCAACTTTTCCGTAAGTACAGCTGTATTTTCCGTCTGTGACAATACTTGCTGATGTATATTCAGCAGTATCATATTTTTCTTTCCTGCCGATTATCATAAGGCTCCCATCGTGTACATATGAGTTCTCAATACGGTTCTTAGTATAATACTGCAGCTCATTATTTCTGATAAAGCCTACTTCATTACTCCATTTTGAAGAATCAGGCAGCCCTTCGTAATTAAACTCATCTGACCAAACCATTTTCCATTCAGGAATACTTTTATTTCCTGTACATGACACTAAGGTAAGAAGAATGATAATCCATTTTTTCATAGTAAATATAGTTTTGTTTAAGTAAACTTATAGTCGATAAGATCAGTCAGCATAAGAGTTCTCTCCAAAGTTAAAAAATCACAAATCATTAAGAACCATTTAAAGTTATACCTTTTTTCACTTATTTTTGACAGTCTGGTAATGTTTTAAGGAATCAATTTGAAAAATAATAAAAGATGGATGCAGAAATTACAATTATTGGTGCAGGAGTCGTTGGTCTTGCGATTGCAGAGAAATTATCAAAGGAGTATAAAAACGTTTATCTGATTGAGAAACATTCTACATTCGGACAAGAAACAAGCAGCCGAAACAGTGAGGTCATCCATGCAGGTATTTATTATACGAAAGACAGCTTAAAAGCCAGACTTTGCCTGGAGGGTAAAACACTCCTTTACGATTATTGTAAAAAATATGATGTCCCATTCAGAAATTGCGGAAAACTAATTGTTGCGACATCGGAAGAAGAGATAGGTATTATTAAAACAATAAGACAAACTGCGAATAGATAACGGGTTGACTGATCTTGTAATGCTTGACAAAAGTCAGATTGCTGAAATGGAACCCAACATTTTTGCATTAAAGGCACTCTATTCTCCTTCGACAGGTATTATTGACTCACATTCGCTGATGAAACGCTATGAAACCAATACAATTAATAATGGAGGGATGATAGTTTATGGAACGGAAGTTACAGGAATAAAAAAGATAGAAAAAGGTTATGAAATTACTCTTCTTGATGCTGACAAGAGAATTATTCATTTACCTCAGCTTTAGTAATAAACTCAGCAGGACTTACCTCTGACATAATTTCAGAAATGGTTGGAATCAGGGATAATTCACTGAAGATCAGCTTCTGCAAAGGTGAATACTTCCGGATTCATCCTCCAAAGAACAAGCTTATAAACAGGCTAATATATCCCGTTCCACACCCAAATATGGAGGGTATTGGAATTCATGTCACTATTGATATGGGAGGTGGTGTTAAGCTTGGGCCCGATGTAAAATATCTTGAATCAAATATTTATGACTACAAGCTGACTGCATCAAAACAGGAGGCGTTTTATAAATCTGCGAGTAAATTCCTGCCGTTTCTCGAATATGATGATATTGCGCCAGAGATGGCTGGCATAAGACCTAAATTGCAGAGACCCGGAGAACCATTGCGCGATTATTATATTAATGAAGAGAGTGAAAGAGGATACCCGGGGTTCATAAATCTGATCGGTATGGAGTCGCCTGCACTTACTTCTTCAATTTCTATAGCCAAATATGTGTTTGAGCTTATTGACAAAATCGATGTTTCCCCTGCCAACAGAATTAATTAGCAAATTCAATGTGAAAAACAGGCATAATAAGATAAAGTAGTACTGTCGTATACTGAACAGTATATCTAATCTTTAGCCCTGAGAAGTTTTTGTAAATCAGCCATCTCATCGCGATATCGTGCCGCTTCAACAAAATCAAGTGCAGAAGCAGCTTTCTCCATGCTCTTTCTTGATTTCTCGATAGCCTTTTCCAGGGCATCCCTGTTCATATATTTGACAACCGGATCAGCAGCAATATCTGGTTTATCAGGCTCAATATAAGCTCTGGCAAGTGCTCCCTTTTTACCCAGCCCACTAAGCAATGAACCAGTTTTTTTAGTAATCTGGGTAGGTGTAATACCCATTTCTACATTATAGTTCATTTGCTTTATTCTCCTTCTGTTTGTCTCATCTATGGTCTGTTGCATGCTCCTGGTTATATTATCAGCATACATTATAACCTTTCCGTTAAGGTTTCTTGCGGCCCTCCCTGCTGTTTGAGTCAGGGATCTGGAGGAGCGAAGAAAGCCTTCCTTATCGGCATCAAGGATTGCAACAAGAGATACTTCAGGAAGATCAAGACCCTCCCTGAGAAGATTGACTCCAACAAGTACATCAATTAACCCTGTCCTTAGTTCTTCCATTATGTCGATACGATCAAGGGTATCAATATCAGAGTGAATATAGCTGCATTTAATATCATATTTGATAAGGTATGCTGACAGTTCTTCCGCCATCCTCTTGGTTATTGTGGTAACAAGAGTCCTTTCCCCTTTTATGGTTCTTGACCGTATCTCTGCCATCAGATCATCAATCTGATTAAGACTTGGCCTGATTTCTATAGGAGGATCAAGAAGACCTGTCGGTCGAATAACCTGATCAACATATACTCCTTCGCTCTTTTCAAGTTCATAATCAGCAGGGGTGGCACTGACAAAGATTGTCTGACCGGTAAGAGATTCAAATTCTTCAATCCGCATAGGCCTGTTATCCAGTGCCGACGGCAGCCTGAATCCATATTCAACCAAAGTCTGTTTGCGTGAGTGATCCCCTCCATACATAGCTCTGACCTGTGGGACACTCACATGACTTTCGTCAATCACTGTTATAAAGTTATCAGGAAAATAATCAAGCAGACAGAAAGGTCTGGTTCCAGCCTTTCTGCCATCAAAGTATCGTGAATAATTTTCTATCCCACTGCAATAACCAAGCTCTTTTATCATTTCAAGATCGTATAGCACTCTCTGCTGAAGCCTTTTAGCCTCTTCTTTTTTTCCGATATCATTAAAATGAGTTACCTGACGCATCATATCATCCTGAATCTCACTTACTGCAAGATTTATTCTTTCCCTTGTTGTAACAAAAATATTTGCCGGATAAATAATATACTCATTTAAATAGTCAAGTTTATGACCATCAACAGGATCAAACGTATTCACCTCTTCTATCTGATCTCCAAAAAAAACAATTCTTACAGCTATATCCGCATAGGCAGGAAACAGATCGATAGTATCACCACGAACACGGAAAGTACCATGCTTAAACTCCATTTCATTACGTGAATAGAGGCTGTCAACCAGCTTTCGCAGAAAAAGGTTTCTTCCGATATTCTGTCCCTTTCTGATATGAATTGTGTTTGAATGAAAATCCTCAGGATTCCCGATGCCGTAAATACATGAAACTGAAGATACAACAATAACATCGCGACGTCCTGAAAGCAAAGAAGATGTTGCGCTAAGCCTTAGTTTTTCAATTTCTTCATTTATAGAAAGATCTTTTTCTATGTAAGTATCCGAAACAGGAAGATATGCCTCGGGTTGATAATAATCGTAATACGAAACAAAATACTCCACCCTGTTTTCCGGAAAGAACTGTTTGAATTCACCATAAAGCTGGGCGGCAAGTGTTTTGTTGTGACTTAATACCAGTACAGGGCGATTAACTTTTTCGATGACATTAGCTATTGTGAATGTTTTACCGGAACCTGTAACACCCAGTAATGTCTGAAATGGTACGCCTTTCTCCAGGCCCTCTACCAGTTGCCTGATAGCTTCAGGCTGATCACCCGTTGGTTGAAAATCAGAGATTATTTTAAAGTCCATTGATTAGTCTGCTTTGAATCTTGCAAAATTACAAAATTTTCAGTCAGGGCCAACCGATCAGGTGTACCCCTGAAATAAAAAAGGTGTCCAATTACGAACACCTTTTAGCAACCGAATAAACGGCAAATTTTATCCTAAATAACCTTTCAGTAATCTGCTTCTTGAGGTATGCCTCAGTCTTCTGATAGCCTTTTCTTTTATCTGACGAACTCTCTCACGTGTAAGGCCAAACTTTTCACCTATTTCTTCAAGTGTCATCTCCTGGCATCCTATTCCAAAAAAGAATCTGATGATGTCACGTTCTCTCTCTGTTAATGTAGCCAGTGCCCTGTAAATCTCTCTTGAAAGAGACTCATCCATCAGCAGTTTATCTGCCACAGGTGAATCAGAGTTGGTAAGAACATCGAGTAAGCTGTTATCCTCTCCCTCAATAAAAGGGGCGTCAACAGACACATGCCTACCGGATACTTTAAGAGTATCAGTAACTTTTTCCTTTGGTAATTCAAGAACATCAGCCAATTCTTCAGGTGACGGAGTACGTTCGTTCTCCTGTTCGAACTTTGAAAAAGCTTTGTTTATCTTGTTTAAGGAACCTACCTGATTCAATGGTAAGCCTTACTATCCTTGATTGTTCAGCCAGTGCCTGCAGGATTGATTGTCGTATCCACCAAACTGCATATGAAATAAATTTGAATCCACGTGTTTCGTCAAATTTTTCAGCAGCTTTAATAAGTCCAAGATTTCCTTCATTTATAAGGTCGGGAAGACTTAGTCCCTGATTCTGGTACTGTTTAGCAACAGATACAACAAATCTTAAGTTTGCTTTGGTGAGTTTCTCAAGAGCGGCTCTGTCGCCTTTCTTTATCCGCTGAGCCAATTCAACTTCTTCTTCAACTGATATCAACTCCTCCTTACCAATCTCCTGTAAATATTTGTCGAGTGAAGCACTCTCCCTGTTGGTTATGGATTTGGTAATCTTTAATTGTCTCATTATGCCTCCTGGAAAAATTTTTGCAAAGATATTGCATTATTACTTAATAACAAAAATTAATTAAATATTGTTGTAAAACAGGGGATCTATTTTTATAAATCCCCTGTATTTCAAATATTTAATATAATATTAGTTTCCGAACTTGTAACTGAAATATGTTCCGTCGGATTGAATACCCTCAATTGATTTAAGATTTTGACCGTTATTTGTAAGGTCTTTTACATCCTGAGCGGTATTAACTTTTTTACCATTTACAGCCATAAGGATATACCTTTCTTGATTCCCAGATCTTTAAACTTACCATCATTGATGTCTGTTACTTTAACTCCTGAATCAATATTTAAATTTTCCTTATCACCCGATGTTATAGTTTCAAGCTTAGCTCCGAGAACCACTCCTTCTCCTTCTGCTGTACCTGGAGCCACAAGCTTAGTTGTATTACTCTATATTTTTCAATGTTAAAGTAGTTGTATTTTCTTTACCGTTTCTGAGATATGTAAGAGTTACTTTGTCACCAGGACGGAATTTTCCAAGCTGTTCCTGTAATGCTGCAACTGAAGTATACATCTACTCCGTTAAATTTAACGATGACATCATTTTCTTTCAGTCCGGCAGCAGCAGCAGCTCCACCGTCAGAAACGCTGTTTATATAAATACCCTTTATCTCATTAAGTTTCAGATTTTTCTGAGCATTCAGATCAGCTGTGACATCTGCAATTGAAACTCCTATGAATGCCCTCTGAACCTCACCATACATCCTGAGGTCATCAATCACTTTTTTTACTATATTGGATGGAATTGCAAAAGAGTTTCCTGCATATGCACCACTTGGAGATATTATAGCTGAAGTAATTCCAACCAGTTCTCCCTGGGTATTAACTAAAGCGCCACCACTGTTACCCGGATTAAGTGCAGCATCTGTCTGAATAAACGATTCTATGCTGTATTTGTTATCTAGTCATATTAAGGTTTCTTCCTGTTGCACTTACAATCCCTGCAGTAACAGTTGATGTAAGATTGAACGGATTACCAACTGCCAAAACCCATTGACCAAGTTTCAACTGGTCAGAATCACCATATTTAAGATATGGCAAATTGTCAGCATTTATTTTTATTAATGCTATATCTGTATTTGGATCCCTGCCAATCACCTTTGCTTTAAATTCACTGTTATCATTTAGCGTAACAGAGACATTATCTGCATCATCCACTACATGGTTACAGGTAATAATGTAACCATCAGGTGAAATTATTACACCGGAGCCAAATCCACTTACCTGACGTGGTTTGGAATTCTGATGTCCATAAAAGAAATCTGCAATAGGATTATTACTCTGTCCTGGTACTGTTGTGGTAATTCTAACGTGAACAACTGCAGGAACTGTCAATTCAGCAGCATAAGTTAAATCAACCGGTGCCCCTGGTTGTTCATACGAGGTCAGCATCGGCTTTCCTTCTGGCATATTTATACTTGCTGTCTGATTTATGGCCGGAACAGTCTTCTTGTCTATTAAACGTGTATATACAGTTAATGCTAAGAATGCTCCTATCACTGCCATTACAAGCGATCCGATAAAATACTTTGTTTTCATATCTTTATAAATTTAATTAATATTTCTTTTGTTTCCGGTTAATTATTCAATTTTCATACCTTCCCAAAAGTTTGATATCTTTATAACCTTTTTACAAGTGATATTGTTTGACAAAGATCATGCATTTTTCGAATGATCTTCAGTAAATTACATTGATTTAACAACACTTTAACAAAGATGACATTACTATTTAACAAATATCAGGGCGCAGGAAATGATTTCATAATAATTGATAACCGGAATAATATTTTCAACCCGGACAATTCATCCCTTATCGAAAAATTATGTAACCGAAGATTCGGGATAGGTGCTGACGGACTTATTCTTATCTGCAAAAGTCAGGGAATTCGATTTCGAGATGAAGTATTTCAACTCCGACGGGAAGGAGAGTACTATGTGTGGAAACGGAGGCAGATGTTCAGCAGACTTTGCAATTAAACATGAAATATCCGGGAAAAAACTTAAGTTCAAGGCGATTGACGGGATTCATCATGCATATTATGAGAATGGGCTTATACGTCTTCAGATGAATGATGTAAACGAACCCAAATTGATAAATGGAAACTACTTTCTTAACACTGGTTCACCTCATTACGTCATTTTTAAAACAGACATTGATGATATTGATGTAAATAATGAAGGAAAAAAAATCCGATGGTCTGACAGATTTGCACCTGGCGGAACAAATGTAAACTTCGTTAAGGTTGAACAGAAAGGAATATATGTAAGGACCTTCGAAAGAGGTGTTGAAGAGGAGACTTTATCATGTGGTACAGGAGTCACAGCCTCTGCCATAGCGTCATTTATTTCAGGACATTTTGACACTGATACTGTCAGTGTAAGGACCAAAGGGGGAAATTTGTCTGTCACATTGAAGGTCAGCGGAAATAAAATCTCTGACATCTGGCTGACAGGACCTGCAACATTTGTGTTTGAGGGGAAGATTGAGATTTGATCAGTTAAGGGCGTGAGGTACAAGGGAAGCAGGCAGTGCAGACGAGGTGCAGATGCCGGGATGATAGATAAGGTATAAGGAAAATATAACGTAAACAATGCAGAAAGAAAAACTATATGGAAAAACTCTTAATGAACTGATTGCTGTAACAAAAAGTTTAGGACTGCCAGGGTTTGCTGCCCGACAGATTGCTGACTGGCTTTATAAAAAGGAGATCTCCTCAATAGAAGAGATGACTAACCTCTCAAAAAAAACCAGGGATCTTCTTATCAGCTGAGTACGAAATAGGTCTTATCATTGCCGGTTAAAACCACTGAAAGTGTTGACGGTACAAAAAAATATCTATACAAAGTCCTGAATGACAAATACATAGAGACTGCATATATTCCTGATAATGAGCGTGCTACAATATGTGTTTCATCACAGGCCGGCTGTAAAATGGGTTGTATTTTTTGCATGACAGGGAAACAGGGTTACCAGGGAAATCTCTCATCGAACGAAATTCTGAATCAATTCAGAAGCATGCCGGAATTTAAAACCCTTACCAATATGGTATTTATGGGAATGGGTGAACCCCTGGATAATATTACTGAAGTTCTTAAAACACTTGATATTCTGACTAATGAATGGGGATATGCCTGGAGCCCGACCAGAATAACAGTCAGCACATTGGATTAATTAACGGGATAAAGGAGTTTCTTGACAAAAGCCGTTGTCATCTTGCTGTAAGCCTGCACTCTCCTTTCGATGATGAGAGACGTAAACTAATGCCAATACAGAAAACCAATACGATAAAAGAGGTTCTGGATATTATCCGTAATTTTGATTTTAACAGTCAGAGAAGGGTATCGTTTGAATATATTCTGTTTAAAGGGTTGAATGATACTCCACTTCATATCAAGGAACTTGCAAGAATCCTGAATGGAATAAAATGCAGGATAAACATAATCCGGTTTCATCCGATACCGGGCTCCGAATTTTACAGTCCCGACCTTAATGCCACCATCAATTTTAAAGAAGCGCTGAATGCCAAAGGTATACTTACAACAATCAGGGCAAGCAGAGGTGTTGACATACAGGCTGCCTGTGGATTATTATCAACACTTGGAACAAAACAAACATTGAAAAAATGTTAAGATCATTTTGTTTTATCTTATCAGTATTTCTGACATTTTCATCCTATGCACAGAAGGACTCAATTGATAAATTTCTTTCCGACTCTTCGCTTGTTAATGCTTCAGTCTCCTTATGCTTTTCTGAAACAGAAACAGGAAAAATTATAAAGGAATACAACTCCGGCATAAGTCTTACTCCGGCATCAGTAATGAAACTTATCACTTCAGCTGCAGCGCTTGAATTACTTGGCCCACACTATACATTTAAAACTAAGATTGGGTATACAGGATCAATAAATAAGATCACCGGAAAGCTAAACGGTGATATAATTATTACAGGAGGCGGGGATCCTGCACTTGGATCTCAATATTTTTCAGACAATTACAAGGATTTCATAACACAATGGGCTGATGAGATCAGAAATACAGGAATAAAAAAAATAGAAGGAAGAATATTAACTGATGATTCCTATTATGATTTTCAGCCTGCTCCTGCCAAATGGCTCTGGGAAGATACAGGAAATTATTATGGAGCAGGAGTATATGGATTATCAGTATTCGATAATATCTATAATATTCATTTTACAACAGGATCTGACAGTTCAACACCAGTCATAAATGAAGTAATACCTTCATTATATAAATATAAACTTGAAAACAGATTAATTGCTGCCGGGTCGTCGGATGAAGGCTATGTTTTTGCTGCACCTTATAGTACTAACGGATGGATATCGGGGAGTATTCCGCCAGACAAGCAGGATTTTGTCCTCAAAGCATCAATTACTGACCCTCCGCTTCTGTTAGCCAAAATAATTAACGATAAACTTGAGGAAAAAGGAATAAAGATCTCAAAAAAACCTTCTACAATAAGGCTCGAAAAGAAATATAAGCTGAAGGAGATAATTCCTGTTACGGAGACTATATCCCCTGCCCTTTCAGACATTATATTTGTGCTTAACCACGAGAGTGTTAATCTTTTTGCCGAACACTTCTTAAAAGAGTTAGGGAAAAAATACAAAAATTCAGGAACAACAAAGGCTGGTATTGATGTAGTTATGGAATTTCTTGATACCACAGGTATTAGCACTCGGGGCATGTTCATCGAAGATGGCAGTGGACTGTCACCTCTTAATTCCATAAATTCAGCCGGGCTGGTCAGCTTACTGAATTACATGGCAGCTAAGTCCAGATACTTTCAATGATTATTATTCTTCATTACCCGATGCAGGACAGAATGGAACGCTCAAGAATTATTTCAAAGATCCTGTTTTTGAATCAAATCTTAAGGCAAAAAGCGGTTCTATGACCCGTGTCAGAAACTATGCCGGATATTTCACAACACAATCAGGTAAAAAGATAACATTTGCCATAATGATCAATAACTTCTCCGGTTCACCAAAACCTGTAGTCACAGATATTGAAGAACTCATTAAAAACTTTATCTCTAATAATTAGCAGCACCAATCCATACTCTTAATTTTACCATTAAATCATACTTCAGTTATCTTGAAAATTACCCTATATTAGCCGGGTAAATAAGGTTAAGATTATGAATACCGGTGTAGCCGCAAGGAAGTGCAACAAATATGAAGTTCTTGATATTTACAGTATCATAGCTGAAATATATGAAATTACCAATGGTCCTGAAGTTGAGGGAAAAAAGGTACTGGTAAAACCCAACATTCTTACAGATGATGATCCTTCCAAATGTATAAGCACACATCCCTCTGTAGTTGAAGCAATGATACGTTTCCTTCAAACCAGGGGGGCTATTGTTTTTGTTGGCGATTCACCTGCTGTACATGGTCATAAGTTCAGAGGCATTAAATCAGGTATTGCAAAAGTCTGCGAAACCACTGGTGTTGAGTGGGTTGATTTCACATTAAATCCTCGTGAAAAGAAAATTAAAAAGCAAGAGATTAAAATTGCCTCGGTTGTAAATAACGTTGACATTATAATTTCATGAACAATTGATTCGGAGCCCTGCAGAGAGGCACATAGAAATCGAGAGTGTGCTGACTTAAAGATCAAAAAGATCAATCAGATATATTAATGAGGCGATTGCAGCGCTACCCATCTGCAATTCCCTGATATTCACCTGCTCAAAAGTATCGTTAGCCGAATGATGATATGAAAAATATCTCTGGATGTCAGGCATATAACCTATCTGAAGTGCTCCCATGGCTTTCAGAGGTGCGATATCTGAACCGCCACTACCTTTATCAAAATCTCTTATATTATATGGTGTAAACCATGAAGGATAGTGCTCTGAGTTTATCCAGTCTGTCACCATCAGCGTCGAAGCCAAATCCTCTCGGACTCATAACACCCCTGTCAGATTCAAGAGCAGCATAATGTATTTCACCTCTTCTTTTTGCTTCTTCCGCATACGATTTGCCACCGGTAGATGAGATCTCTTCATTCATGAACATTACTGCCCGTATTGTTCTCTTAGGTTTTATCCCAAGTTTTTTGTACAGACGAATCATTTCAATCGCCTGAACGCATCCGCCTGCATCATCATGAGCCCCCTCTGCTATATCCCATGCATCAAGATGGCCACCTACTGTAATAATTTCATTTGGTTTCTCCGAGCCTCTTATCTCACCTATCACATTTGATGACCATGCATCAGGATAGTTCTTGCAGGTAGAAATAATCACAAGTTTCAGTGAAGGGTCTTTTTTGAGTCTTTTGCTTAATAAGTCAGCGCCTATTGTTGAAACAGAAACAGCCGGAATTCTATTCACTCCTTCCTTATAATGCATCACACCTGTATGAGGATAATCATCAAGCGATTGTGTTGCTGATCTTACAATTACAGCTATTGCCCCGTATTGCGCCGCTTCAGATGCTCCTGCAGTCCGCTGATTAACTGCACCTGCATACCCTGCAAATGTGTTAATTAATGTATTATCAACCGGCCGGTTGAAAAAGACGATTTTTCCGGTAATGTTTTCACTTCCCAGCGATTTCAGTTCATCGAAATCATGAACTTCCACAACCTTTGATGAGAGTCCTTCTGATGTAGTACCGTCTGAAAGGCCGAGAGCAGTTATTGAAAGATCCTCATCTCCCGTTACTGATGATAATATCCGGCACTTTTCAATACCGCGCTTCCATACCGGGACAGGAACTTTCTGAAGCCATACACTGTCGGCACCAGCTTTTATCAAAGCCTGACGAGTAAATTCAACGGCTTTTTCAGCTTCCGTGGAACCATCGATCCTGCCCTTTGTATTTTTACACAGGTATTCAAGATTCCGATAGGCGGTAAAGTCAGTCAAAGCCTCATCGAAAACCCCTGATAATACCTTTTCGGTATCCTGAGCTTTTATTCCTGTCGATAACAGGATAAGAATCAATGAAAAGAGAATTCGCTGCAACATTTACCTATCAGACATCAATTCTGGCATACTTGGCGTGAGTCTCTATAAATTCCCTGCGGGGAGGAACCTCATCACCCATAAGCATTGAAAAAATATGGTCTGCTTCAGCAGCGCTTTCAATTGTGACCTGTCTTAAAGTTCTGGTTTCAGGATTCATTGTTGTTGACCACAGCTGCTCAGCATTCATCTCACCAAGACCCTTATATCTCTGTATCCCGACAGCTGATTCCTTACCCTGACCCATTTCGAGTACAGCAGCTTCCCTTTCTTCCTCACTCCAGCAATAACGCTCTGATTTCCCTTTCTTTATAAGGTAAAGAGGAGGAGTTGCAATATAAATATTACCACCTTTAATCAGATCCATGCATATAACGGAAAAAGAATGTCATTATAAGTGTAGTAATATGAGAGCCGTCAACATCGGCATCAGTCATGATTATGATCTTGTGATATCTTAATCCGGCGAGGTTAAGAGCTTTGCTATCTTCATCAGTACCGATATGAACACCAAGGGCAGTAAATATATTTTTAATCTCTTCACTTTCATAAATTCGGTGCTGCATTGCCTTTTCAACATTCAGAATTTTACCTCTGAGAGGCAGAATAGCCTGAAAACGTCTGTCACGTCCCTGTTTTGCTGTTCCACCTGCAGAATCACCCTCTACCAGGTAGATCTCACAATTTGCAGGGTCCCTGTCGGCACAGTCTGCCAGTTTTCCGGGAAGACCGGAGCCTGAAAGCACATTTTTTCGCTGAACAAGTTCCCTTGCTTTACGGGCAGCGTGACGGGCTGTTGCGGCGAGAATAACCTTTTGCACAATGATACGTGCATCCTTCGGGTTTTCTTCAAGGTAATTAGAAAGCATTGTACTGACAGCCTGATCAACAGCACCCATTACTTCCGAGTTCCCCAGCTTTGTTTTTGTCTGGCCCTCAAACTGGGTTCCTGAACATTTACCGAGATTATTGCTGTGAGACCCTCACGGAAATCATCCCCATTAATATCAAATTTCAGTTTTGAGGTAGCACCTGAATCCTCGGCATATTTCTTCAGGGTACGTGTTAAGCCTCTTCTGAAACCGGCAAGATGAGTTCCACCTTCAATTGTATTTATGTTATTTACATATGAATGAACATTCTCGGAGAAAGAGTTATTATACTGAAGTGCAATCTCTACCGGAATTTCTGTTTTATCATAAGTGATATGGATCACTTTTTCAATTAGTCGTTCCCTGTTTGCATCAAGGTATTCAACAAATTCCTTTAGTCCCTCTTCGGAATGAAAAGCTTCAAACCTGGGTGTGCCTCCGTTTCCGTCTTCAACAATTTCCCGCATATCCTTGAGTGACAGCTCGATACCTTTGTTCAGGAATGCAAGCTCACGAAGACGAGCAGCCAATATTTCAAAATTATATTCTGTTGTCTGAAAGATAGTCCCATCAGGTTTAAACGTTATAATTGTACCTGATTTATCGGTATCACCAATAAGAGTAACTGCAGTTATTGGTTTTCCTTTTGCATACTCCTGTTTGAAGATTTTACCTTCTCTTTCAACAACGGCCGATAAGTGTTCAGAAAGAGCATTAACGCACGAAACTCCTACTCCATGAAGCCCACCAGAAACCTTATATGAATCTTTGTCAAATTTTCCACCGGCATGTAAAACTGTCATTACAACTTCCAGTGCCGACTTCTGTTCTTTCTCCATTATTCCGGTTGGAATACCCCTGCCATCGTCGGTAACCGTTACAGAACCATCCTCATGAATAACAACTTCTATTTTAGAGCAGTAACCTGCAAGTGCTTCGTCAATTGAATTATCAACAACTTCATATACGAGATGATGCAGACCTTTTACACCAATATCTCCAATATACATTGCAGGTCTCTTACGTACTGCCTCAAGACCCTCAAGCACCTGAATATTACCAGCTGAGTAATCAATGCTGTCCTGCAATTTTTTTTCATTCTCACTCATTATTCCTATAGTATTAAATCAATATTTATAAAACAGGTAATTAAATGTATCATTTAAGACTATCAGCATCCAAAACTTACTTCATTGATCCGGAAATTACTACTTAGTATTCATGATGAAAAATGACTACTTTTTCACCCATTCCTTTCAGCAGAACCAACTTCACATTTTTGCTTATAAATTACTGATATGATGATTTTTAATTAACCCCGCAAATATACTTATTTAAAACCGTTTTTCCATGATAAAATGCTAAAATTAATGCACAATTATCAGTAAGAAATTAACTGTTTTCAATCTCTGTATCCTATATAATGTACATCGGAAAATTTTACAGGCTATATGTGAAACCCAGCATGAACAGAAATCGTTGTGAGGGGTAATAAGCCCAGTCATAGTAGCGTTTAGTGGATATATTATTGAATTTTGTCCAGAAGGACAGAATTTTGGAATACCGATATTCGGCATTCAGATTCAAATTAACATAAACGGGCATTTCGTAAATCCCTGTTGCCGGAGGATTAAACAAATCCAGATCTGATACATACAATCTGCGTTTACCTGTTCCTGTCAACTCTACTCCTGCCAGGATCTTATCCCTGAGGTTATATTTTATCCCAAGCTTTGAATCCCAGCCCGGTTTATTCCATGCATATTCATTTTCTCCAAGTGTATATTTATTAATGTTTCCACTTGCATAATATGACACTTTATCGTTTATTACTCCGCTGAGCTCCCCGTGTATGTTTAGCAATTCAACATTATCAGGTGCAATAATAAAATGACTTCCGTACTCTGATATATTTGGGAAATAGAAATTGGTAAAGAATAACATATCATTAATAAGTGAATATGAGGCAGAAACAAGGTAATTGCCTCCTATGCCGGTATTCCCTTTGAGTCCGGCAAAAACTATAAGAGCATGGTCAGTAAAAGGCATTTTGAATAATGCACCATTTTGTATCATGTAAGGATTCTCCCCTATTACCTTCAGGGGTTCATTCTTTTCAAGCTTCCCGGTAAGTCCGGTAAAAAACCTGATATACGATGGAACAACAGAAAATCCAAAATTAAAATCGGGATACAGATGTATTTCAGCTGAAGAATCCATATTCTTGTCAATAACAGCCTGGAATCCAAGCTTCAGGTTCCACAGAGCTGTACTTTTCTTTACAAACGGACTTATTGAAGCAATATATTTGGGTGTGGCCAGAATTGAATCTGAGAGCCTGTAGTAATCATAACTGATTCCTGAGCCAACATAAAATCCACCGACCGATTTTGCCATAATACCGTCGAAACCCACACTATGCTGATAGAGGTTCTTAGCATTATAGAAAAAGTCATAATAAAGGTCAAAATCATAAGAGAAACTTGTTGAGTCCAATGTCATGGAGCTTAATGAAGCTTTAGCCCCTATATCGTTATAATTCAGTCGTGTATCCTTTTTGGTCGGCGAGTAATTAACTATGTCAGGATTATACCCATATGCATATCGTGTTTTCTGAGCAAAGTCAACTGATCCTTCAAATAGACTTTTCTTAAAGAATTTCCTGCCAAAGAGAGAAGCATTATTATCCATATATCCGGCAAAGACCTTTTTGCCGTTATCAAGTTCTATTTTCCCATTTGACGACAAATGTCTGGCATAAAAACCCAGACTTCCTTTTTTCGATCGCTCATTTGTTATACTTATTTCAGCGAGAGGAGTAGTATAATTCCCCATTCCTATATTAATAAAGCTTTTGTACAGTTTAGGAAGCGGATCAGGCAGAAGGGTTGCGGCTTTTATAGGACTGATGGTATAAGCCGGCATGTAAGGTTCTGTTCTGATATTATACTGGAATTTTGGCCTTACTGTCAGAGTATCATCCATACTGGGCAGAAAACTCTTCTTTCTTGATAATGGCAAAGAAGGTTTGTAAGGATTGTACAATGTCACTTCTCTTTTAAGTCCTGTCTCCTGTTTCTTTTCCTGAGCATTCAGGGGTAATAAACAGAAAGTTAATAATGTAAGTATAGTAATGGTCCTTGTTATCATAATTTATCTATTTCTTAAAAGCATTTTTCAATTGTTGACTGCCACCTGAAATACTGTCATTTATATTAGTATCCGGGGTATTCTGGTTGAGTGAATCAAGTTTCTCCTTCACCTCATCGAGTATGCCATCATTATCGATTGAATAATAATCTTTTAAACTCTGGAGAGTTGCCCTGGCCTGCAGATTGTCTCCTTTTTTGATACTAATATCTGCAAGAAGAAGGAAAATACGTGCCATCCAGTACTGATGAGGGCTTTTCTGATCGATGAACTCAGTTATAACCTTTTCCGATTCAGCGTCCTGTCCTTTTTTATAAAGTAGTTCAGCGACCCTGAATTTAGATTCGGCACCTGCGTTTGTTACTACCTCACCTGCCACTTTTCTGAAATCCCTCAGAGCCTCATCAAAATTATTGAGACTGTAATTAGCTTTTGCGCTCATAAATAATGCAGCCTTGCTAAGCTCATCGGGAACATTTCTGACGCCGGCTATTTTTTCGGCAACGCTTATTGTCTTGAGGGCATCACCGGATTCATATGCCGAGTTTAACTGTCCTTTGAGTGAGAGCAGCCTTGTGTCATCTGTTCCGGCAACTTTTTCAAGTTTCTCGTAATAGGCAAGCGACTCTGAATAATCCTCATTATTAAATAGTATGGCAGCAGCTGATATAAGAGACTGCTCAACAAACTGGTTATTAGGCTCAGCTGCTACATCTTCATACAACTTTAAGGCCTCGGCCGGATTACCGGATGATTTCAGGCACTCTGCAAGGTAAAACTCTGCATTCAGTCTGAAACTGCCACTTGGGAATTCATTAAGATAGTTCTTAAATATCTCAGAAGCTTTATCGTATTTGGCTGTGATATAAAGGTTTTCACCAGAGGCATATAATAATGAATCCTTCTGAGCCATGTTTATGTCACCATATCCGTCAAGAGTCTTTATATAGGCAAAATATGTCTCAACATCATTTAAATCAACATAGGTATTCCTCAATCCGGTTAATGCATCTCTTGCTTCGGGTGATGATTTATATGTTTCTATAACTTTTTTATACTGTGCAATCGCCTTATTGTTATCACCCAGATTATAGTAAAGAAGACCCATCTGGACCAAAGCCCTGGGTACAAAGGGACTATTCGGATAAGTTGAAATAAGAGTATTGAAATCAGATTCGCCTTTTTTATAATCTTCCATTACAAGATATTCTCTTCCTCTTTCAAAAATTGCATTGGGCACATATGTTGAAGATGGGTACCTTGTAATAAGTGTCGACAGTATATCAACCTTTCCCTTTCCATTATTCATGAGACCCAGGGAAAACCCTTTCTGAAACATTGCATAATCGGCATCTACCAAACCATAGTCAATAACTTTGTCATAATAACTAATAGCAAGAGGATAATTAGTCTCTACAAAATAACAATCGGCAATTCTGTTTCTGGCATCTGCCATTACCTCCGGTTTTACGGTCGCCACTTCCGATTCAAATGCCTTGAAATGATTCAGTGCAGCCGGATAATCCTTAAGGTTGAACAGCGTGTATCCAAGGTTGTATCGTACAAGACGGAATTCCCTAAGCAGCATTGAACCAGGTATTCCCATAAACATTTCATAGTCAGCTTTGGCTTCCTCATAATTTGCCAGTCTGTACCAGGCTTCCCCTCTCCAGTAGATAGCTCTGGCCCGCAATTGCCTGTTGTATTTTTCATATTTAAGAGACTTTTCCAGCATACTTATTGAAGCTTCAAACTCCAGGTTCTTAAAGAGTTCCAGTCCTCTGTAAAATGCAACCCGCTGATAAGCCTCCTCGAGTCTGCTGTCCTTATTTCTTATTTTATCAAGTGATGCCACGGCAGCTTTGTAGTTTTTCAGCTGCATAAAAGTAGCAACCAGGTAATCATATGCCTCCTGAATATTATCAGATCCGGGATAGAGGTCAATATACTCCTGAAAAGAAGCAATAGCCTCGCCGAAAGGAGAATAAGCCAGTCTCATATGTTAGCTTTGCGTAATTAAACAATGATTCCTGTTTGATTTTCTTATCAAAATTCAGTTTTGATGCTTCCCCGAAGGCCAGTTGTGCTCTTTTTTTATCACCCTTCTTCAGATAACAGTCTCCCAGGATGTTCCATATATTCTGACTTAAGAGGTCGTTTTTGGCTCCTATTTCAAGAAATAACTTAATCGCCTTATCTGTTTCTCCGGTTTTATAATAGCAGTAGCCAAGCTGGAATTTATCCTCCCTGGCGCTTGCCCTTGCACCTGTTGAATATTTTTCGAGATAAGGTAAAGCTTCCTGATAATTCCCCTTATTGTAATAAGCATCACCAATAAACCTGTATAGTTCGACGGATCTCTCTTTCCCGGCCGAATTAAGCAGATCAGGAGCTGTCTGCAAGGATCCCGTCATAATCCTTTTTAAGATAAAGGATCTGAACAATATAAAACGGAACTACCCCTCCGAAGGTCTCATCGTTTTTAAGCCGCATAAACCCTTCCATTGCTGTTTCATACATTTTGCGTTCATAAGCTATCTGTGAAAAATAATAGACAGCCGGTGAAGTATATTCTGTATCGACATCCTTTATTTCTGAGAACATAAGAAGGGCTCTGCTTTTATCACCACTTATGTAATGAGAATAACCAAGCTGGAAAAAATATTCAGGAAGCCTTTCTGTCTCCAATAGCTGCCTGTTGACTGATTCATAATATTTTATAGCTTTTCTGTAATTCTTAAGCTGATAGAAATAGTCGCCAAGCACTAATCTGGCATCATTTATTCTGGGACTCTCCGGATGGGTTGAGATAAAAATCATCATCCTGTATTCGGCATCAGCATTGAAGAGTTTCACTGCTCCAACAGCACTGTAATATTCTGCATCTGGAAAGTAAGAAGCAAGTTGGATTTATCGTCACCTTTTACATATGCATCGAAAAGACGAATAGCTGCAGGATACTTTTCTTTGTAGAAATAATTCCATTCCTCTGTTATAATCCGAACTCAAGCTCCTTTTCAGTAAATGGAGCCTGCGAAAAGAGCGGAATCAGTTAAAACCAATAGAAAAAAGAATATCAGAATGAGTTTATTTTTGTTCATAACTTATTTTTTTGGTCTAATCCAATTAACAGAATTCACGATAAATAAATCATAAATCGCATAACTCATTAATTGAAAGCTACATATAACAATAATTCTGTTTATTTTGAATAAAGGTAAAATTACAACTATTAAACGCCGGCAATCGGGCTTTATTACTGATTTTATCAACATATAAATGTTAATTATCAATTCTTTCCTTATTTTGCAGAATAATTAACCTTCAAATGCAGGAAAATCTTCCATTAGATGTAATTATTGAGCTGACAGACTGTAATATATGGCAGCAGGATCATCTTGTTCTCTCAAATGTAAATTTGAAAGTAGGCAAGGGTGAATTTTTATACCTGGTCGGAAGAGTCGGCAGCGGAAAATCAAGCCTTATTAAGACAATCAATGCACAGATGCCCCTTAAAGATGGTACTGGCATTGTTGCAGATTATAATCTTTCAAAAATCAAGAGCCGTGAAATCCCATACCTAAGAAGGAAAATCGGCATCGTATTTCAGGATTTTCAGTTGCTTATCGACAGGACTGTTAATGAAAATCTTGAATTTGTATTAAAGGCAACCGGATGGAAAAACAAGAAAGAAATTGACATTCGTATTGGTGAAGTACTGGAAAAGGTAGGACTTAGGTCTGAAGGGTTATAAAATGCCTCATCAGCTTTCAGGAGGGGAACAACAGCGTGTTGTTATAGGCAGGGCCCTTCTTAATGATCCTGATATCATACTTGCTGATGAACCTACAGGCAATCTTGATCCCGAGACATCAGAAGGGATATTGAAGACTACTTACTGATATAAGTAAAACAGGCAGAGCAGTTGTTGTTGCCACACATAATTATACACTTCTTAAAAAATTTCTGGCAAGAACGATTAAGTGCGACAACGGAAGACTCATGGAAGTGGTGGATGATGAGGAGATGGAGCTGCTGATGTAAAAAGCTGTAGAGGCTTTAGAGGCTGAGGCTATAGAGGCTATAGAGGCTGTAGAGGCTATAGAGGCGGTAGAGGCGGTAGAGGCTAGGGGTAGAGGCGGTAGAGGCCGATAGAGGCTGTAGAGGCGATAGAGGCGGTAGAGGCTGTAGAGGCGGTAGAGGCATTAGAGGCGGTAGCGGTATGAAAGAGTTGAGCTTCGACAGCACTCAGCTTAAAAAGTGGGAATAGCAATAAATAATAAATTCAGCACCGCCGGATAGCACTGTTTTGCAGGCTGAAAGAAAATCCATGATTATTAAGTATTTCCTGAACAAGTGTTAAGCCAATCCCCTGTCCGCCATGTTTAGTTGAATAAAAAGGTGTAAAAATTCTTCTCATAAGTCTCTTTAGAGAATCCTGCGCCATCATCTTCAAAATAGATTCTTGTGGGTCCGGATTTCACAGAAACAACAATTTGACCGTCAGATTTAATAGACTCAATAGAGTTCTTGATAATATTGGAAAATACTTGCTCCAGCTGGCTACTATCAGCAGAAATAATAATTGAAGAATTATCCATACGGGTTTCAAGTGAAATATTTTTTT
Organism: uncultured Bacteroidales bacterium; assembly: GCA_963741935.1. GTDB lineage: Bacteria > Bacteroidota > Bacteroidia > Bacteroidales > VadinHA17 > LD21. Next base: position 107,896 of record CAVUJY010000015.1, read on the forward strand.
CTTTAAGAATTGCGCTGAAAGAATCAAGAACTACCATTAGAGACTCATTAAGTTCTATCGGTTCTTTTTCAGGAGGTGGCAGTTTAACCACATTCGAAAGGTTTTGCATAAACCTGTTAAGCTGATAATTACGTTGAATTGCTATCTCCAAGTACTTTACCAACTTCATCTCTGTCCGAATCAACAAATGATCCGGGATTTGATTTAACCGATGACATAATTGAATTAACCGAACCAATTGTATTATTAACCTCATGAGCCATCATCCTTATCAGTTTACCATACGCTTCTTTTTCAGCTTTGCGAAGCTCTTCAGTAAACTCCTCAATAATATAAAATGGATGTCTGAATCCATGATCCATGAAAAACAGTTTCCGGCAAAGGTATTTATGACCATCAGTCAGATACAACCAGTTGTTTTGCCTCGTAATACAATTTTCCCAAGTTCTTTTCCAAGGGGACTGTCCTAAGTCACTTAATCTTTTCCCATTAAAATCCTTATCATGCAATTGCAAGGCAATTGTAAGCTGCACCATTGATATCCATTATCCTGTCATCAAGATCAACTAATTACGATTCCCAACGGGGAAGATTCAATAAGAAGATCAAGAAAATGATTTTTTTCTCTAACCGATAGACGTTCTTCCCTCAAGCGCGCGAATCATTGAGTTATACACTTCGATAATACTGTCAACATCAGCATTACCAGTTTTCACAAGTGTTATATTAAAGTCGCCTTCCTTTAAAAGATTAAGACTTCTGCCGATTGAAATAATTGGTTTCAGTGATCTGATGATAAAAGAGTAAAGTAATCCCGTATAAAATGGGTATTACTATCTCGGAGCCAACAAGCAGAAAGTGGATTTTCATCATGAAATGCATAAATTGCAAGTGGCAAGAAACAACCCAAAAACAAGAGTCAGCCAGATCAGTGTAAACTTTTTATTCATTACGCCATGGTTCAATTCCGTGCCGTTCCATCTTTCTGTATAATGTAGCTCTGCCTATTCCAAGTTTCTCTGCTGATCTTGAAAGATTACCACCACACTCTTCTATAACCTTCAGGATCATACTTCCTTTCCATTTCATCAAGAGTTCAGGACGTATCATTAACCAGATCCTTTGTTTTGATCCTGGTGATCTTCCAGTTACTAATGGCTTTTATGAAATCTTCCGGTGTTAAGGATGTCATGATTGGTGATCAAGGACACTTCTTTCTATAACGTTTTTTAAGTTCTCTCACGTTACCAGGCCAATCTCTGACTGCAAAGCCAGTCAATTACCCTCAGCAGAGTAATTGATCGTCCCTTTAGTTTATATAATCTGCATGGCATGTGCAATAAAAAAAATCAGCGAGAAGCGGAATATCATTTCTTCGTCTGCCTGAGAGGTGGTACTTCTATCTGGATCAAGATTAATGCGATATAAAAAATCTTCTCTGAATAATCCTTTTTCAACCTCTGGAGATAAAGATTCTGATTTGTTGCAGAAAGAATTCTGACATCAACTGTTATACTGTTTGAATCACCCAAGTCTCTCAAAAGTCTGATCCTGTAAAACACGTAATAAGTTTAACCTGTGAAGAATGATCAAGATCTCCTATTTCATCAAGAAAAATTGTCCCGGTATGTGCTTTTTCAAACCTGCCTGCATGATCACTTTTTGCATCTGTAAATGCACCCTTTTTATATCCGAACATTTCAGATTCAAAGAGACTTGAAGGAATCCCTCCCAGATTTACTTTAACAAAAGGGTCTGGATTCTCGTCCGCTGTGCTGATGAATTGCTGATGCAATCAATTCCTTCCCTGTCCCGCTTTCACCGGTAATCAGGACAGGCGCATGAGTAGGAGCAACTCCTTTTAATAAGTTCAAGTATCCCGAGAAGTTTTGGATCACTTCCGATAATCCCATTAAATCCAGATCTCGGCTTTACCTGAATCAGTATCAGACAATGGAATTTATGTTGCCAGCTTTAACGACAAGTGCAATTGATGTTTCAATTATCTTAAGAAGCTGAACATTATTCCATGGTTTTGTAACAAAATCAGCTGCCCCGAGCTTTAATCCCCCTCACGGCAAGTTCAACTGATGCCCAGGCTGTCATAAGAATGACAGGCACATCCTTACTTTAGCAGTTTTAATTTTCTTAAAATATCTATTCCTTCCTCACCATTTATAGATAAAGAAAAATTCATATCAAGAAGAATGAGATCGAACTCCGATTCCCGAAAGAGTCTAATAATTTCTTCCGGCAATGAAGCAAAAACCGGATTATATCCGGCTTTAGTAAGTAAAAACCCTAGTGAACTTCTTACAGCATCATCGTCGTCACATACTAATATTCTTTGAGGCTGAATCATTGCAAGACGAATTTACGAAACTATTCTGTTTTAAGAGCTATAGCCGGATGTATTTTTGATGCTATTGAGGCAGGTATCCATGTACTGAGAAGAACCAGGATTCCCATCGTTATTACACTGATCCAAATCGACCATGACCATTACACCCGGTTCAGTTTTTCCGTCTCCTGGTTAAAGTAGGTACCTGCAACATAATCAACACGACAATTAATAAGACCAAATCCAGCTGATAAAAAGACTCTCTGTAATCAGAAGTTTTTTTATTCCTGCACCTGTTGAACCTAATGCACGCTTAATACCAATCTCATGAATCCTCAGATTTGTATTGTACCATAAGAATGCCAATAGTACCTAAAAAGACATTAATCATAATAAATAGAGCTATAGAACAATAGTAAGATAATTTCTCTGGTAATTATCAGCGTTTTGTTTAACATGCCTGTTGTCAAGAGAATTAAGACTACTTATAATCCAGTTATCCTGATTAAGAGTTGAATAAACCTGTTCCTCAGCAACAGCAAGCATTTCACCGCTTTTATTCTCCATCGTTCTAATAAGAAATGTAGCTCCCCAATGTTTCTGGGGCTCTGCTTTTTCATTAAAGAAAAAGGCAAAAGGTAGCAGGTGCCTCAATATCGCTTCTCTTAAAACGCTCTACAACGCCAATAATCTCATAGAACTTTTTATCTTCAGAAAAACGCTGCCCTAATGAGTTACCATTAAAATATTTCTCATCTATATCTTTAGAAATGAGAACAGGTGGTACAGCCTTACCAATATCGGTCTCATTAAACCATCTTCCTTTAAGAGGTGTAATTTTCATAACTCTTCGCATAATCAATATCTACTCAGACGCTCGTGCCAGATTAAAATGATCACTATCATGAATAAATTCTGAAGAATTAAGATTGTAATTATAGGGTATTGCACTATTACATATCGAAACATCTTCAACAAATGAATTTGAACTGAATACTTTTTTAAGATTCATAAATGATTGCTCAGAAATTTTTTCATCCTCATTAATTTTTTTACGAACACCAACCAGAATTACATTATGCGTATCATAGCAATTTTTTATCCTGTATATTGCAAGCATGTTGACCAGGTAAATCGTCAGATTTACCATAACAAGTGATATCATAAACAACTCGATAAAAACAAGGATATTTCTTCTGCGGTTATTCCATAGTGTTTTAAAGAAAATCCGTATCATACCTCACCTCCTTTCAGATAAACTGCAGGTTTCATCCTTGATAACCTTACGGCAGGAAGGTAACCCGAGAGAAGTCCGAAAATAAGACAGGCAATCAATGAAGCAGCAAAGACTATATAATTAAATGAAAAAGTTATCGGAACATTGTTAAGAAAACTCCAGCCTGAGAGTCAAAGAATTTCCAAGCAAGGCAACAACAAGATAGGAAAGCAAGATTCCAATTACTCCTCCTGTCAGTGTCAACAGAATATTTTCAAAAAGAAACTGCCCCCGCAATACTGAGCTTGCAGCACCAAATGATTTTCTGACAGCAATCTCCTCCCCCCTTTCATGGATCCTGGCAAAGTTAAGAGCCATTAAATTTATTGCAGGAAGAAGAATAAAAGCCAGAGCATACATGAGATATTCAAGAATGCTTTTCCCTTTGGAATACTCTTCCGGATCACCCCAACCCACCATCATCTTTTCAAGCTGGGTATAAGGGCCGGAAAGAATAATAGCTTTAGTGGTATCAGCGGCATCAAGCCGTGAAATCATTTCTTGAACTTCGTTTCTGATTGGTGTGAATTGATTTCTGGAGTCAGCTTTATATGCCATAACAAATCCTCCAATATACTGATTAGGGGCTTCATTGTTTTTAAAAATTGTGTATGGAAAGTAAAGATCGCCAGCTGGCATTTTGATCGGTAGCAGGAGGATCCTCAACAACTCCAATGATTATCAGATCAAGTGAAGTGTATTTTATTGTTTTTCCAAGAACATTTTCCACATTACCAAAGAGAAGTTCTTTGAGAGAACGTGTTATAACTGCAAGGTTTGCACCATTAATTACTTCTTCTTTTGTATATGGTCTGCCCTGAAGGAACTTATAATTAAATACATTCCAATATTCTGCATCAGTCTGTTTATCCTTTTTTAACCTGATATTTACCATTAAAAATAAATTCCCATGGGCCCGAACCATTATACATTGAAGCGATAGAAGCACTCTTAATATTTTTAAGATACTCCTCACATAATGAACGACCACATGATGATATATTATAACCATTGGTCCTTTTCCCATTAAGTGTTGGTATTAGTTTTAACACGCTGGCAAAAAATTGTCCTTTTAAGATCTTTTTCAGGACCTGAACCAGTGGTAATCTTCGAAATTGTCATACTGAATATCATTACGAACATGATAGTCAGACTAATCCCAAATAAACTTAAAAACGTAAATAGCTTACTTTGTGATGCTACCTTTAAGGAATATTTTAAAATAATTCTTTAACATCTTTTTATTGTTATTTTATTAACAATATTATCCTACCAATCTGCCGTCAAATAAGCCTAACAATCCTGTTAGTGGTTTTTGCAAGCATTTCATCATGCGTTACCATAACAATGGTTGTTCCATTTGAATTAAGGTTATGAAGAATATCCATAACATCATGACCTATTACACTATCGAGATTTCCGGTTGGTTCATCAGCAAGAATGATCCTGGGATTTCCTGCAACTGCCCTGGCTATAGCTGCACGCTGACATTGTCCCCCTGACATCTGTGATGGGTAATGATACATTCGGTTCATGAGACCAACTTGTTCGAGAGCTTCAGTGACTTTTTTCTTTCGTTCAGAAGCAGGCATTTTCCTGTAAATCAATGGCAATTCTACATTATCAAATACATTCAACTCTTTAATTAGATGAAAACTCTGGAAAATGAACCCTACAAGCTGATTCCTCATCTTGGCTGTCTTCTTATCCTCATATGAAATGATTGGGATTATCATTAAGATTCAAATTTCCGTTATCAGGTTCATCAAGAAGGCCAATAATATTAAGAAGAGTGCTTTTTCCACAGCCTGAAGGACCCATAACTGAAACAAATTCGCCGTCCTTGACCTCAAAGTTAATATTATCAAGAGCCAGAGTTTCTATCTCCCTGGTCCTATAGACTTTACTTATGTTTTCGAGTTTGATCATGGTGCTTTTTGATGTGTTAATTATTATAAAATAAATTGATATTCCGGATAACTAAGTTTTGTAAGACTTATATTTTTAACCAATAGATAATCAATGAATAAAAAGATAATGATAATATCGCTCACTCCTTCCTCTCCCTACTCTCCTTTTCTCCCTCTTCTCCCCTTCTCCCCCTCTTATTTCTTAACCTTAATAACATCTCTCGTATATTTTTCTCCAATATCAGAAAGTATTACCTTATCACCTTCCTTAAGCCCTTCAAGAACTTCAACAAAATCGAAATTTGCATCACCTAACAGAATTTTTGTCCGATATGCTTTATTTCCTCTAACAACGTACATATCCTTATATCCCCGGTCCTTATAATAAGGTCCGTTAGGAAGTCTGAGAATATTTTGTTTAAAGGAAATAATTACCCGTATTTCGAGTTGCTGATCGGTTCGCAGCAGGGAAACATTACCTTCATCCAATCTGATCTGGCACCCCATCATTCCCTGGCTCACTGATGGCATCATATTTTCTATGGTGCCGGAAAGATTACTACCCTGATTACGAACTATCACTTTTTGTCCGGCAACTACTCTTCCAGCATAAGCATTACTTATAGTTCCCTTTAATTTAAAATGAGAAAAGTCAGCTACCCTTGCCAACTCCTGTCCTTCAGAAATAGTTGCCCCGGGCTGACTCACTATCCAGCTAAGGTCTCCGTCAAAAGGGGCTTTTACAATCGCCTGACTAACAAGATCTTCGGCTTTAATAATTTTATTTTTCTGGATGCTGATCTCTGTTTCAAGTTCCTTTATTCCATTATTCCTCGCACTTACCTGGTTATTAAAGTTGTACTGTGACTTACTGAACTCAAGCTGAGCAATTTCCCATTCTGTTTTTGCTTTTTTTACATTATATGCAGGGCTTCCTCCCATTTTATTTAAAGCAACTTCCGCTTCGTAAGCAAGCCTGACATTTTCAACTTTTATCTCATTGATCTTACGACTGAAATCGAAGTCCTCACGAAGTTGCTGAAGTTCAATTTTTAGTTTTTCTATCCTTATGTTTTCCAGATCCAGTTCATTTTTCAACTGGTTAAGATCATTCTCAGCCAGCTTATTATTAAGCAGTATAAGTGTATCGCCAACCTGTACTTTTTCACCAGGACTCTTTAGATATTTTAAGTACATTACTCCGGAACGGAGATGTTATCACTTCCTCATAAGCTGGTATTACAACACCTGATCCCTGAACTGTAACCTGAATATCTCCTTTATCAACCGGAGCTATTACAACTTTTGAAAGACTAACTGAGGGAATAAAAACACTTTTCAGAAAAAGGGTTACAAGAATAGGGACTATTACTATCAGCGAAACCAGACTAATCTGTTTTATAAGTAGTTTCCTTTTATGTTCTTTTGAAACTGGACGATCCATAAGCTAATTAAATGTTGCTAGAAGAATATGCAACACTCATGCCAGAGTCATATAATACAGATTATGTGATAGATATAAAAACTAAAAAATTAAAACTGTCTCAAAATAATACAACTGCGGACACTTTCCAGTTAATATCACAGAAAACAAAACTTTAATACATTATCATGGAAATGATTATTGTTTCAGGGCTGCTTTCGTAAATATATATTCAGGAATAGGTTGATTGAATTCCACCGAAGTAATATTAAACTCTGTTCCATCTCCCTGTTTGAGCATATCCTTATAAACTATTTTCACAGGAAACCATCTGCCATCGATATGTCTTACCTCAGAAAGGGTAGTACGCTTGAGTAACTGCCCGCTTTTTGCATACAGTTCCTCTTTAAGCGGGACAAACCGCTCAGCATCAACCCACATTTTACGGGTAGCATATGCCACATCTGGTACTTTTGCCTTAAGTTCCATCACTATAACATTCCTTCCGTCAAGAGTATCACTTCCAATTACAGAAGCTGTATATAGTTCAGTGATTTTTCTGTCATCCATCATATCCTCATATGAGAGATCCGACCCCATAACAGATTGCCGGAGCATATGGCCCGAGATCTGAATAGTACGGTCAGTAGAAGGCGAATAAATCCATAGCTGGTTTTCCAGTTTTAACATCTTTGTTCCCTGTTCACGGGCCGGTGCCAGGTATTCAGTAAACGACTGCTTATCGCTGGTGGAATATGTCTTCGATGTTATAGTTCTGCTTGACCGTGTACCATGAATTGTCATTGTTGATTCAAAGACACGAGTGTCAGATGACATATTCTTTTCGATCTTATTGAGGATATCTTCAGCATCCTGAATTACAAATCCTGAAAATAGTGCAGTTGCTGCAACAAGTATTATTATCTTTTTCATAACATTTATTTTTACGCTTCTAGTTCTTTAAATAATTTAGCTGTCTGTCTTTTATAAATCCCTATACCTGAAAGCATTGTCCCAATAACTGTAGAGATAAGACCAGGCAGGAATCCAAGGTAGAAATCGACCGGGGTAATCCGGGCACGTATAGTTGTCGGCATCATTACAGAAGATCCATTCATTGCACCTCCTATGTCAATACCATAAGTCTGAATCAGCCATGCAAAAAACAGGCCTAGAATTGTACCTAATATGGATCCGGCGATGCCTATCATCACCGATTCATATATCATCGTCCGGTAAACATGTCCCTTTTCCTCCCCCATTGCAAGCCTGATACCTACTTCACCATACCTTCGGAGACCTCCGAGAAGACCAGCATTCCAAAGCACCAGCGACATAGCAAATACAAATATCATTGATATATATGTAGCCCAGACTTTCGACATACTTACATATGTACCCATGTTACCCTGTTGACTCAGACTTTTCATTACAGGAGCATAATCACTTGAATCTGATGAATTTGCATTATTAAATTCCCTGACATTTTTCAGAGCTTTATCATCGTTATAAAAACCATCTCTGAAATACCCAACTATTTCTCCTGATGCATCTTCCATATTAAGCGCTGATCTTACATCCTCAATATCTGCGATAATGAATCCTCTGTCAAGGGCTTCATGTCCCAGCGAGACTGTTCCGGAAACAATAAAATTATAGAAAGTCATACTTCCGTTCATTGTTGAACTGATAAGTGTAATTTCATCACCCGGATTTACCTTGAGTTTTTCAGAAAATGATTCACTTATCAATGCTTCCCCTGCCTTTTGCGGAAGTGAGCCTCTGACAAGAGACCTGACAAGGTTTAGTCTGGCAATCTCACCTGCCCCGTTATGTATCAAATCCACACCCATCCCCATTACAGGTCCCTGCGATCTGGTCTCTCCGATTGAATCCGGCACATCAATCAATCCACCGAAATGAATTCGGGGCGACCATGATACATCAGGAAACTCTTTTTCTACACTGCTCAGAACCGAGGAGCTATTGATCAGAGCCAGATCATTGGGAATCTGATCCATATCCTCAGCATATGCTTTGGTCATTACTTTAAGATGGCCATTAAAAAACCGTGCATTAATCTCAATGGTATCTCCCATAAATCCGTTAATATAGGCATGCATGAGAACCGTCAGCATAACACCTATTGAAACAACAATTATCGGCAACCTGCTCCGGCTGCTGTCACGTACTAATCCTTTAAATAGAAATTTTATCATTGTATTCTCCCCCTTAATGCTTCAGTTGGATTCATTTTTGCAATTTTTCTTGAAGGCCAGTAACTTACAATAGCAGTAACAACCGTCACAAGAAGTATAGTAGATATTACAAGACTAACTGTAAAAACCGGATAAAGAGTCTGAGCCATAGCCAGTCCGAACTGACTTGAGTCCATTGGAATTGTCCAGCCGGCTTTTGCCTGCCACAGCATAAATGGCAGTCCATACAAAGTTGCCAGTACTGCGGCAAAAACAGCATGCATAGTTCCTTCAACGGTAAATAGTCCGACAACCTGTCTTCGTGTAAATCCTAATGCTATATAAGTTCCGATTTCTTTCTGTCTTCGGAAGATTGACAGAACCTGGGTATCAAAAATAGCCAGCATCGCCAGTAAAATAAGAATGAAATAGAGAATTGACTGACCGGAAGATTTCATTTTAATCATTTCATCAATTGAAGAAGTCAGTTCAGATTTTGTTTTATTAATCCATCCATTTACAGCAGGTCGCTGAATTTCAGAATCTTTATAAGTAAGGATTGTTGCCTCACCCGGTAAGATTCAGCATCGACTGTAACTTGACAGAGGAATATAAACCTGACCCTGGTCAACAGAAGGTACACTAACAGAAAATATACCAGTAATTAAAAGATCAGAGGCATCAAATGTTCCGTTAGCATCGCGCCATTGAATGGTGACCCTGTCTCCGACACCCAGTTTAAGACTTTTTGCCATCCATTGATCCGATAAAGGAAGGAATGGCATCAGTGATCGTTGTATCAAGCCTTTCTGTGGGAAGCATTAATAATTTTTGCTTTGGGTCAATTCCCTTTATCATAACTGATTGCATTCGTCCCTGTGGGTAAATTGAACCCTGGGCTACGAGATGGCTTCCATATCACCCTTATCAATTTCTTCTTTAAACATCTCAGGAACAGGGGCATGACTCTCACTAAATGTAAATGGATCAAACGGATCGAAATTCTTTTGCCAGTATTGCCCTCCGCCTATCTCCCAGTTGGTCATATCGGTTTTGGCCTGATGGTCCCAACCTGTCATAATACCTTTCATCCATATTATTACGACAAATGAAAATGAGAGGATAATAACATTAAGCCATGTTCTCAAACCGGCTCCCACAAGATTCTGATAAGCAAGCTTTATTGCAAGTTTCATCTCTGATGGTTTTAATTTTTAATGATCTCTTCATTATTCACCCTGCCATCGATAAGGAAAATTTTACGTCGCAGATAAGAGATAACCTTCTCATCATGGGTGGCAAAAAGAAAAGTTGTATTAAGCTCTTTATTAAGCTTTTCCATGGTTTTAAGGATATTATGGGAATTATCTGCATCAAGATTGGCAGTTGGTTCATCAGCAAGCACAATTGAAGGCTTTTTTACCATGGCCCGTGGCAATGGCAACTCTCTGACATTCACCTCCGGATAGCTGTGGAGGTCTGGATTTTACCTTATCAGTTAATCCAACCCATTCCAGGGCATCCATCACCATCTTTTTTCTTTCCTGTGATGAATAATTCAGGAGAAGAAGAGGAAACTCAACATTCTCAAAAACAGTATACACAGCCAGAAGATTATAACTCTGAAAAATAAAACCCAGACTTTCCTTTCTTAATCCGGCAGCCTCTTTTGCTGTCAGGGTACCAATTGAATGATCAAGAACAATTACATCGCCTGAGGTTGGTGAATCAAGAGAACCGATTATATTCAGAAGGGTTGTCTTACCTGATCCGCTGGGACCGATAAGACCTGCAAATTCACCCTGCGAAAATGTAAGATCAATGCTTCTGAGAGCTGTGAACTCACCTTTGCCCATTGGAAAACTCTTTACAAGTTTTTCAATTCTTATTATCGGAAGTTTTTCCATTATATGATTATTAGTGATTGAATACAAACATTAACTGAATACCTTTTCCTGCAAAAATATTCTGTGTGCTGGTCTGTGCCGGAAGCTGAAAGGTTGAAGGATTCCAGTATGCCATTACATACAGCATCGTTTTGTCGAACTGCCTCTGCCAGTTTAAAAAATTATATACAGTGTTGTTTCCCCAGTTATAATATACTATTGCACTTAATTTATCGAAAAGACCAAGAGGATAGTTAACTGTCATAAGTGAAAACGAGAGGTCATTTTTAAGCTCAAACGGCTTCTCGTCGTAACTGGCATATAACTGTTCAAAAGCAACATAAAGTCCGCTTCCAATCCCAAATGTATAATCGAGTCCGGCAGTTAATGACAGCTGATTTGTGTATATCCCGACATTCCTCGATTTATTGGTATATGAACCCTCTATCCATATCCCTGCCACTAAATCCCACTTGGCATCAATCCCTATTTTGTTTTCAGGAATATTCCCTATAGCAGGAATACTATATTCTGACATTCTGCTGTCGGCAACCCTATGGTGATACGATAATCCCATCTCTCCTGATGGAACCGGAAACTGCAACCTGCCTCCGAATTCCGGAATATGTCTGTTTACAGGTATTATTTCCCACCCCCTGATTTCATTATTACCATATAAACCCCACAGCCAGATATTTGCATTGTTAAGAAAATAATACCGGGCCAGGACACCCCAAACACCATCAGTAAGCTGCAAAGGATCACGGGGATCAAGCTGATCGAACCACATTAACGGTCGAAGCATCATAGCAGAACCGAAATTGAGTTTCTGCAATCCCAAGCCTTAATTCAAACTGATCAGTGGAATATCTTACCCAGGCCCTGTAAGGCTTTATACGGCCTGAGCCTGCTAATGAATCGAATGGATGCAACCCTGCACTACCATAGATGTTAGCTGATAATTCAGTATCAAAAAGCTTTCCCTTAGCATCACTTCTTGAGTAATTAAGCTGAGGGATATACCTTAATCCTCCCCATAACGGCAGCTTATTCTCAGTATTAATATTTATCCACGAAGAGACCTGACCGCTGATCCTGAGGCTATCCTGTCCGGCGACTGTGAAGCAAATTGTAAATAATAGTAGTGATATAATGACTGTTCTTTTCATTGATACCTATTCATGAGGTGATATCCCATATGTAAAGAATTTGGCAAATTCCATTATGAGATCCTGCTGATTATCGTAAAATTTCAATAATTTTTCATCAGTAAGCATTGGTGCCATATACTGCGTGATAAAGAGAAGAAATTCCGGCTTAAAGTCCTGCCTCAGCCAACCTTTATCCTGGGCATGCCGGAAACCATCCACGATGCCTTTCCAGGCCTTACTGGTAGTTTCTTCAACAAATTTCTGAAGTTCCGTATCCGGACTATTATAAAAATCCATCATGAAATCACGGCTGATTTCATTTGTTCCGTCGAGTTTCATTAATAATATTTTGTGCAGTTTCTCAGGCGAAGGTATGTCAGAGTTGATTATCTCATTAAACTTATCGATTCCTTCATTTACAATATTTCTGAATATGGTCTTTGCCAGTTCTGTTTTATTTTCAAAACAGCGGTAAAAAGTCATTTTACTGACACCTGCTTCCTTGCATATCTCATCAACCGTAACTCTTCTGAATCCATATTTCCAAAACAACTTTCTTCCTGATTCAAGTAGGAGTGCACTTTTCGGACTATCTGCAGATTCTTCCATAAAAATATATGTTACTATAAATTAATAATGGTACAAATATAGTATTATATTACATATTATGTACCATTTTATAAATATATTAACATTTTTTTGAACGCAAAGGACTTTACATAAAAACTAACCAGCTCCACTCCGGGAAGCTAATATTTTATGAAATAAAAAACCCGGACAAAAAGTCCGGGTATCCATAAATAATATTCTTTATGGACCATGGTCCAAAATATCTTTAACTATTTACCATCAACAAGTATCGGAAGGTTCTTCCCGTTTGTCATAAATATCAGCTTTGCATTAGGTGATGCAGAAATTGCTTTAATCATTTCATACTGAAGCAGTTTATCACTAAGTCCGGTACTAAGGATCTTCTGGTAATCGGCAATACCCTGAGCCTCAACTCTTTTTCTTTCAGCTTCCTGCCTTTCTTTCTGAAGAACAAATGTCATTTTCTGGGCGTCCTGTTCAGCATTAATTTTAGATTCAATAGAAGCCTTAACAGATGCCGGCAAGGTCAGATTCCTTACAAGAAGCTGTTCAAGTAAAAGACCGCGATCTTTAAAATCTGCTTCTATTGTAGAAAAAATCCTGTTTTGAAATTCATCTCTTTTCGTTGAATAAAGAGCTACTGCATCATAATAGACAGCATTATCCCTGATTCTTGTTCTGCATATCGGACGAACAAGAACGTTTTTATAATCTACTCCTACTTCCTGAAGGATTCTTGGTGCTTCCGAGGGTATAACTTTATACAAAACAGTAAGGTCAACCACAACTTCAAGTCCATCAGCTGACAATACCCTTATTGCGTCGTCACCCTGCTTGATACCTTCATCATTTACCCCCGACATTGTATAATTTTCTGTCCTGGTATCAAACATAACAACCTGGGCAAGTGGGTTTATAACATTTAATCCACTTTCAAGAATATTATTATTTACTTTCCCGAAAAGCTTTTGAACACCCACCCTGCCTGGCTCAACCTGAACAACACTGGCGAGCGAAACACCTACAATTATTATTATTGCACCTGCTGCTGTAATCAATTTTTGATAAGGTCTTAAAGACGGTTCAGATTTACCGGCCACAAGACCTATCACTAATATTATAATACCTACTATTATTATGGTCATAATTAATTAATTTATATTAATTGGATTGATAATCGGATAGAATTCAAGATGCAAAGGTAATCAGAAAAACCGGAATATCCAGTTTTTGGTGAAGGATCTGAAATCAGTCAGTTTAATTCTACTGTTAACTTTGCTGCAAAACACCTCAGGATGGTCGTCAGGAAATCATCTTAATTTCAAGAGGTTTTACAGAAATCAAAAGATGAAGTGCTATTCACGTAGTTTAAAAAAAATTCCCGGATCTTCTATTATAATTGCATTTTACATTATTATCAGTTTTTTTGGGAAGGATTCCTTTCTTATCTGTCAGCTAAATTGTAATATAACTCTGATCCTGACCATTTGCGATTACAATTGGAGCCAATCAGACTTCAACGGGAGCGTAATACAATTAACATATATTTAACATACTGGTTTACACTATATCATTTATTAATGTCGACTTTTGCGGCTATGAAAAAGCAAAAAAAATCTCTGCTTAAAATTCTCTTTTTCTTTTTTGTCATTACAAGTCTTGGAAGAGATGCAAAAGCATGTTCTGTATGGCAACCGCCGGAATTTCTCATCTGAATATTCGATTTTTTTAAAACATTACTAAACATATTAGTTAGTAAATGGTTAGTTATAATCATCTGCCATCGTAAAAATGGCAAAATTTAAAGTCTATTAGCATACTCATTTCGCAAATGAAAAACTGGTTCAGAAGGTTAAATAAATGGAGTCTTAAATGGGCCGACACTAAATGGGGAGTGTGGGCTTTATTTATCTGTGCGTTTGCAGATGCATCCTTTTTTGGATTACCTACGCCCGTTCTTTTCATTACTCTTGTTGCTCTCAACAATAAAAAAGCTTATAAATATGCTATGTTCGGTATACTGGGAACTCTGGCAGGTGCTTTTGCAGGTTATACGATTGGGCACTTTGTATGGCTGACTGCTGGTGGCGAGTTTACCAAAGTGGCACAATTCCTTTTTAACAATATTCCGGGATTTTCTGTGGAAGGATATAATAAAATTCAAGCTCTTTACGCAAAGTGGGATTTCTGGGTATTATTTGTTGCTGCCGCACTTCCGCTTCCTTTTAAAATATTTTCAATATCCTCAGGCGTATTTGATATTAACCTCTTTTTCTTCGTATTAGCCACAATAGTCAGTCAGAGTATTAAATACTTACTGCTTGCGATAGTTACCATCAAATTAGGTCCACAGATTAAGAAACTCTTTGAATTCAACTGGAAACCCGCTGTTATTATACTTACAGCAACTATAGCAGTCACTCTCTTAATGATAAGGATTTTTTGAATTTGCATTAAAGATCAATGCAGACAAATCCATTGTAAATTTTGCTGAATCTGCTTTTTAGCCATCATTAGTATGTAATCTGTTTGGCAATGAATTTATCTTATAGTTCTTACCGGCCATAAAAGTCTGTTCCGGTAAATTCTGTAATAAGGAACATTAACTGCTCCGAATGATTCAACAAAATATTCGAGATCGGGCACTGATGAGGATCCGAAATCCAGGACTCCCTTAGAACAGTAGTAAGTCTTTATAAGCTCATTTACAAAATAATAACTTATCTTTCTTGAAATACTTTCGGGTGTATTAACCATAAACCTCAGAGTAATATTTCCCGGAGTTTCAATTATAAACGCCGCAAATATCAGTCTCTTTCTTGAAGTTCTCACACCCATAATGCTTCCCTTTTTATTCTTAAGACAAAAATTCATCAGGTTTTTAAGTCGATGATAATCCCTCAGCTTTAACCTTCTGATCTTTTTGATATTATTCATGATATAAAGATCGATCAACTCATCAGGTGTGACATTAGTATCGATTTCAGGTTTCTTTTTAGCTGACGACTCTACATTCCTTTTACATTGAGGAGAAAAACGATCCCAAAGAACTTCATATTGCTGCGACAGATCCATTTCAAAGCTCTCCTTCCGGGTAACTTTGTACCCTTCCATTTCTATCTCCTGACCTATACACAGGTCAATGTATTTGTACATGTCTGGCATGAATTCAAGAAACTCAAGTATCGCAGTAGAGGCTGGCTTATCAGGAGAAAACACTCCCAGCTGCTGCACAAAGGGCGGTGTTGAAACATATTGAATACCAAACCTTTTAAATCCGGGGACAGGGAAGACAGAATCGTAATCATCATCCACCAGCGCCTGCCATCCGGGTGACATTATATCGAGATACCACGAAAAACCATATGGTTTGACTCCCGGAGAATTTTTTACACAATTATCCCACTGCTCCCTGTCAATCTCGTTATTTTTATGATATACTATCATAGTTTCTGGTTTTTGAGCATAAATTCAAAAACATTTCTCCATGGCTGCCATTGAGGGTTATCCAGAAGTGATGTATTATGCCAGATACTTATAAATAACCCACCAGCATTTTTCGTTTCAACAATTAATTTTAAAACAATCTCCTGTGCTTTGGCGGGGGTCATATTTTTATAACTATGCAATGTCTCATCCATTACTTGAAACGGAATAATCCGCATATTGGTCTGAGTCTCTACCGAAATATTATAAAAATAGTATGGACGGGCTATACCGGCCCTGAAGCCGGGTTCATCAGTATACCCCATTGAATAATCTTCTGTAATACCTTCTGTAAGCAAAGCTGCATATGACTGAGGGAAAAATAGCCTGCCGTAGTGAAATCTGCTCAGGAGAATCTTATCTTTAACGATATTTTTCAGCCTTTGCAATTCAGTCGTGACCAGCGAAAAGTCAGTGCCGGCATTAAAGGAAGGATGCAATCCCACCGTTGCAAATCTGGTTATTCTGTTAATTAATTTCCGGTATTCACTATTCTTCCATGAAGGGTTCTTATCATACTTTGAAGAATCGCCGACAGCTATAAAAAACCTTGATTCAGATTTGTGTTTCTCAATATTATCGAAAATATAATCAAAAACATCAAAAGGATCCTTCTCTCCCTTAGCTGTGCCATTATGCTTACGTTCCCCATGACCATTATGGTGTGTTATGTCATCAAAAATGGCTCCAATCGAATCAAAAAAACTCCTCCCTGCATTAGCAAAAGGCTGATCCGTATCGATAGTAAGAAGGGCTTTATAATTATTACGCTTAAATGCCAGATTATTAAATTTTTTCAGCAGAGACTTTGATAGCTCCTTTACCCATAAATCAACTACAGGCTTATCAAGAAAACCATTTTTGTAGGCAAGCGACATATTAGCCTGAAATCTCCCATATTGATCTGGTTTAAAATCCTGATACTCTTCATATCTGCTTAGAAGATAAAATGAAGCTGCAAAAATATCAAATGGCAGATCTGAATCAGGGTCTGTCTGGAAAAAGACCGGTAGTCCTTTCCATTCCGTAATCAGGAGTTCCTGATTTGAAACGCCTTTTTCAAATAACAGGTTAACAGGATTTATCTTAAAAGAACCGGCAACTTTTTCTGAAGAATAGTTAATTACAATACTCTTACCCAGCTTGCGTCTGTCAGTGATGACATCACATGGAAGTCCAAGTATATCTCCGAATATAATTCCGGCAATATACCGCAGACGTGGTACATCCTCTTTTGCGTATATTTTTACCGGTCGTAAATCCATAATTACAAATTTATGTAATTACTTGTTATTTAATGGTATAATGTTTAGAAATTATAGCTTTTTTTTTACCTGCCGGACAGTTCACACAACTCACTGCAGGCATAGTCACTTTAGCATTTAGCACTCTAGTCACTTTAGGCACTTAGTCACTCCAAACTTCCAACTACTTCATAATTACAATAATTTGATTATCTTTGCGCTCTAATTAACAAAGTGATTTCCACGAAGCGTTGTTACGCATTTTACCCTGTCTGCATTTGAGTTCATTTCGACCGGGATTAAGAAAATCCTGCGCTCCCGAAACCACATCATAAATCATAATAATGACAAATTTTGAAGAGATGGGATTCACTCCCGGTATCCTGAAGGCGATTCAGGAACTTGGATTCGAGAATCCTATGCCAGTACAGGAGAAAGTGATTCCACTAATGCTGGGAGATGCAGGCGATATAATTGCGCTGGCACAGACGGGAACCGGTAAAACAGCTGCATTCGGGCTGCCATTGGTTCAGGCGACAGATACAGAAATAAATAATACACAGGCTCTGATACTATGCCCCACACGTGAATTATGTATGCAGATAACCGGTGATCTTACCGATTATGCCAAATATACAGGAAAGCTAAAGATCCTCGCAGTGTACGGAGGTGCCAGCATAGATAATCAGATAAGGGGATTAAAAAAAGGTGTTCATATAATTGTAGCTACACCAGGAAGACTTAATTGACCTTATTGGAAGAGGCGCCGCAAGGCTTTCATCAGTAACAACAGTGATACTTGATGAAGCTGACGAAATGCTAAACATGGGGTTTCTTGACAGTATAAATGAAATTCTTGAGGAGGTGCCTGAAGGAAGAAGGACTTTGCTCTTTTCAGCTACTATGTCACCCGAAATTTCCTCGATAGCCAGGAAGTATATGGATCATCCTGTTGAAGTAACAATCGGGACAAAAAACTCCTCAGCTGATAATGTCAGCCACGCCTATTACCTGGTGCAGGCAAAAGATAAATACAAAGTACTCAAACGAATTGCAGACTTTGAACCTGACATTTATGGTATTGTGTTTTGCCGTACCAGAAAAGAGACACAGGAGGTGGCATCAAAACTGATAAGTGACGGATATGATGCGGATTCACTCCATGGTGATCTGTCACAGGCTCAGCGGGATGCAGTAATGCAGAAATTCCGGTCAAGGAATCTTCAGCTGCTGGTAGCAACTGATGTTGCAGCACGCGGCCTCGATGTTGATGACCTTACACATGTCATTAACTACAGTCTGCCGGATGATACAGAAGTGTACACTCACCGTAGCGGCCGTACAGGCAGAGCCGGTAAAAACGGAATATCTATTTCGTTAGTCCACCTCAGGGAAAGACATATTCTTCAGCAGATTGAAAGAAAAGTAAAAAAACCTTTTAAAACCATTCCTATTCCAACAGGGACTGAAATTTGTGGAAAACAGTTATTCAACTGGGTGAATAAACTTCAGAATACTGTAACAGAACACCAGGAGATTGAAAAATTCCTGCCTGAGATAAAGGAGAAACTTGCAGAATTCGACAGGGAAGAACTCCTCAGAAGAGTTGTAACACTTGAATTCGACAGGTTCCTTGACGATTACAGATCAGGAGAAGATCTCATATCGCCTGTTTCAGACAGAGATTCAATTTCAGGACGGTCAGGACGAAGGGGCGATTCCCGTGAACAATACACCGGCAATTATAAAAGATTATTTATTAATCTTGGAAAATCAGACGGCTTCTATCCTGAACAGCTCATTGAACTGGTTAACTCAAACACAAAGGGCAGGAAAGTTCCATTAGGCAAAATTGATCTGCTGAAGACTTTTTCATTTTTTGAAGTTGAGGTTGAATATGCTGACTATCTGATAAGTGCGCTTAATGATGTCACTTTCATGGACAGAAGGGTAGCTGTTGAGATAGCTCAGGAAAAAACAGACAAACCAAGGGGTGAATATTCCGGAGGTCGTCCTGCTAAATGGTCTGACAGACGCCCTGACAGAAAACGGAGCGACAGACCTGAGAGTAAAGGAAGAGATTATAAAAGAGATAGTAAATTCGGCAAAAAAGGCAAGAAGAACTATAGCAGGTAATCTGAACAGCAACCTGAATTTATACTTCTTTCGAGTTTTTCTGTAAAACAGATAATCCGGAAAAGATTAAACGATTATAAAGAGCCTTTCACAGGCTCTTTTATTTTTACAGAGAGCAGGATCATCGATATTATTGCAATAAGGCCGCCAAAGCCAAAAGCTACTGTACCGCCATATCCCGGAATGCGATTGTCAAAAAAACTATACAGGAATCCGAAGATTACACTTGCAGGTAATGCCCCCAGACCTATTGAAAAATTGAACAGACCAAATGCCGTACCTCTTTTATCATCGCTCACCAGATCGGCTACAAAAGCTTTTTCAGTTCCTTCGGTAAGCGCATAGAATAAAGCATATATTGCAAACAGAATAAAGGTTGCAATAACCTGAAGTTCAGAAGACAGGAAAACCAGAAGCGCAAATGAAACATATACAAATGCATAAATTCCCCAGCCGGTATTTATAACTTTTTTCCTTCCTATCCGGTCTGAAAGTGTTCCAAAAGGTTTTGAAAAGATAACTTTAATCATATTAAAGAATGCCCATACAAGCGGAAGAAAAAGTATATTGATAATCTTTACCTGTGCTTCTTCATTACCAAAATGAATAATCATGTTATGTAATGGAGCTATACTGTTGACTATTTTAACTACTGAACCACTCTTACTAATAGCCTCCTCTACCCTGAACAGAAGAAACGCATCAGAGGAGTTCCCAAGGGTAAACAATATCATAATCAAAAGGTAAGTTCTGAAGTTTTTATCAAAACTTTTCAGAGAAAAACTGAATTTTTTACTATCCGGAGCCAAAGGGGCCGATTCCTTAACAAACAATACTATAGTTAATATGGCAAATAATCCGGGTATTATTGCCAGCAGGAATGTCCATCTTAAAGCCAGAAGCGAATCTTTTATACCGAAGCCTGCTATAAGTATCAGCAGGGTAATTATTGCAATAACCGGACCTAATACAGCCCCGGTATGATCCATTGCACGATGAAATCCATATGATTTACCCCTTATACTTTCGTGCACTGATGAAGCTATAAGTGCGTCACGGGGAGCAGTCCTGATACCTTTCCCAACCCTGTCAAACATCCTGATAATGATAATCTCCCATGCAGAACTTACAATACCTGTCAGTGGTCTTATCAGGGACGATATAGCATAGCCAATCAATACCAGCACTTTTCTTTTGCCAAGCTTATCAGATAAGATTCCGCTTATCAGTTTAAGCATTGATGCTGTTGTTTCAGCAACACCCTCAATGATACCAAGTACTATTGCTCCGGATCCAAGTGCTGCAATATACACCGGCACAAGCGGATATATCATTTCCGAGGCAGTATCTGTAAAAAGGCTTACAATACCAAGCATGATGACTGCTTTTGGTATCCTCATTTTACTATCTGATTTTGTCATTTCGCAGCACTACTTTGGTGAGTCGAAAGAATAAGTGTCTTTTGTTTTAATTCAGGTACAGGGCTATTATCTTTTCAGATAATCATCAAACAGCACCTGAAGATATGCTTTTCCGATTACTCCGGCATATTCCGGATCCTTACCCTCTGTTAATACCGGCTTTTGAAGTTTTTGATCCCAGTAATATGCAGAGCTGTCAGTAATAAAACCAAATCCCTCATTAAAAGTATAAAATGCGTAGGAATCAGATTCTTTCGAAAAAAGGTCTTTCCCAAAATGGAAATTTCCTTCTAAACCTAACTGATCAAGCAATGTTACAGGAATATCTACCTGGCTTCCTGTTTTATCAACACTTATACCCTTCACGTTAAGCGCTCCTCCAATCCATAACATAGGTATTTTAAACGCCTCACGCGAATAGATAGGGATATCGTTGATTATACGTGCACAATGGTCAGCTACCATTATTATAAGTGTATTCTTCCACCAGCTTGTCCCTTTAGCCCAGTCGAGGAAAGTTCCTAATGATTTATCGGCATAATAAACAGAATTCCTGTATTTTGTTATATTATCTGATGCCAATGAATACAGGTTCCATGGGAACATCGAATGGTTCATGGCTCGAAAGTGTCAGGGCAACCTTAAAGAAAGGCTCCTGAACTGACTTCATGGAATCTTTCAAGGCTCCCAGGAATATATGATCATGAACACCCCATTTGGAATTATAATTAACCGGATCAAAATCATTTTTTGTCACTATCTCATTGAATCCTGATCCAATAACAAATGAATTGAAATTGGCAAAATTTATCTCACCGCCATACCAGAAAGAGGTATGGTAACCTTTCCCGTCAAATATTTTTACAAGACTGGGAAGCGACTGTGTTTTCTTTGGTTCTTTTATAATTGACTGGGCCGGCTGCGCAGGGTATCCATCCAGAATTGCCGGCATCGCTTTATCTGTCCTGGTACCGGATGCGTAAAAATCGGTAAAAAGGATGCCCTCCTTAGCATACCTGTTAATATTAGGTGTGACCAGCGAATCACCACCAAGGGGTCCGATAAGGTAACCACTGAAACTTTCAAGAACAAATATCAGAATATTAGGCTTTTCAGTATTGAGAACCTTTACTGGCACCCCTCGTCTGACATTTAGTGAATCAACAAGATTTTCAGCAGTTTTTAGATCTCCGAATTCATATGGATTTTTAACAGGCTTTTGAGTAAAGGCCGAAGTACCCACGTTCCAGATCGCATTAATAGCAGCGTGATTAAGATACATGTTCTTACTGAAATACACTGACCCTGCATTTATAGGGGCAAGACCAAATCCTCCTCTTATAGGGATAATTAATGCACCCAGAATTACAGTAAACAAAACCATTGCGCCCCACCAGTAGCGAACCCTGTTAAAACCAACGAACAGTTTGTCAATGAATCTCTTATAACCATATATAAATAATGAAGAGAGCAGAATAATGGAAACCAGGTACATAATTAGCCTGAGAGTACTTACCGAAGCCATGGCTTCTCCGGGTGTTTTAAGATATAACATTGGGGTATAATCCATTCTGAATCCCCAGTAGGAATATAAATTGGCATCCGAAACGACAATTATTGAAGAGAATACAATAAGAATGAAGGTATACCACTTCAGAATTCTTCCATACCAGTTGCCGTTAAAGAACACATGGGGAATTATCACTAAAACAGGAAGAAGCATGTAATAGCCAGTTGTTGATATATCGAGGGCTGAGCCGTGCCAGAATGAGGCAAACAACTGCCCAATACTATAATGAGCGCTATCCTTATACTGAAATACAATGAAAAATAACCTGGCAATAATGAAATAAACCAACCAGAATAGTGCGTAAAAACTTAAAGCCTTGATTCTTTTTTTCATACTCAAATCTAAGTTTTTAATTCGGAAATAGAAATACGTGTGCTACGATAAAACAGAACCAATGAAGCTGTTATAATAATCATTCCTGCTATTGTCAGTAACTCCGGGTTTTCACCAGGAACAAGAATCCAGCTTAGGATTGCTCCCACTACGGGTATAATAAACTTCCATAGATTAAGTTCGGATACTTTAACACCAGGGCGCTGCAATAATCTGAACCACAACGAAAAAGCAAATCCTGCCATAAAACTTAACCACAACAGAATGAGCCAGTATTTCATTGGAAAATGCATATCGGAAACACCTTCAAGAGGAATCGACATCAGATAAAGCATAACTCCTCCGAAAAAGAGCGATGATGAACTTAATACCAGTGGATTAACATCTTTGCCTTTGATCGATATTATCACATTACTGGTTGCAGTTGCTATGTTTGCAAATAGTATCATCACCACACCCACCAACTCTATTGCTGTCCCCAGATGCAGAGCCTGTCTTCCGGCACTTATAAGAACAACACCTGATATCCCGAATACTATAGTTACAATTTTTTTACGAGTCAGTTTGTCATCCTTCTGCATCATGGCAGCAACAACAGCAGTAACAAGCGGCTGTGAACCAACAATCACAGCACCAAGTGCTCCCGGAACTAATGTCATTCCATGGTAAAATAATGAATAATTAAGCAGTGTTTGTAACAACGTAACTCCAACAAATAGCTTCCAGTTATCCTTAAAAATCCTGAAATACCTGCCTGGTCTTACGGTAAACGGAAGAATCATCAAGCCGGCAATAATAAAGCGTAGTCCGGCGAAATGGAAGGGAGTATCATATTTGAGTCCTATCTTAATAGCGGCGTATGCAGTTGACCACAGCAGACAGGCAACGATAGCCAGGAATATAGTATTTCCTTTACTGTTCAATTGGTATTGTTTTGATACCGTGTAATCTCAAAAAAATTAAGCACAAAAGTAACAGAAATTGGGCTCAGTTTTAATGGCAGGTGATCATAATATTTAATAGTTTTGTATATAATCCAATCCACCAGTTATGACTATAGCTGAATATATTGCAAATCAACTATTTAATCACGGAGTGCGGCATGTTTTCGGAATTCCTGGAGGACCTTCGATTCCATATATGGAGGCCTTCAGATCAAACGGAATAGAATTCATTCTCACTTCGAATGAAGCTACTGCCGGTATCATGGCTGATGTAACTTCAAGAATTACTGGCATGCCCGGCGTATGTCATGCTACCTTTGGCCCGGGAGCCACTAACATTTCAACAGGTATAGGAGGAGCATTACTTGACAGGTCTGCAGTAATTGTCTTCACCAGTGAGATAAGTGACGCTATGCTCCTCAGAACCACACAGATGAATATAGATCATCAGAAACTGTTTGCACCTTTAACAAAGGCTACTTTCAGAATAAACCAAGATAATGCGGCCGAAGTAATAGATTCTGCAATCAGACTCTCCCTTGAATCATATCCCGGCCCAATTCATATAGGTCTTCCTTCCGATATTGCTGAGAAAGAGATAGTATCTTCTGACACCGTGGAAAAAATTACATTCGCTGAAAAGGATAATTATTTCCATGTTGATATTCAGAAGATACTGCACCTGATTGAAAAATCACATAATCCTTTAATAGCTGTCGGACTAACTGGTTTTCGAATGGGTATCAGCAAAATGCTGCTGTCTTTTCTCGAATACTGCAAAGTGCCTGTTTTGATTACACCAATGGCAAAAGGGTTGATAAATGAGGATCATCAATGTTATGCCGGTGTGTTATTTCATTCTTTAAGTGATTATCTTGAAGATCTATACTCAAAGACAGATCTGGTAATTGGATTAGGTTACGACCCCGTAGAATTCAATTATGAATCATGGCTTCCTGATGTCCCGCTTATACATTTTGACATGCAGGAAACAGATATGCCTGAAAAAATTGACGTTTCACAATACCTGGGACCACCTGAAGAATGGTTTAATGTTCTTAAGAATTTTAATCCTGAATCAATGCACTGGGATCTATCTCTTGTCAGTGAAATAAGAGAAGAGATGCTTTCCGTATTTAATGGCTTTACAAATCATTTTGGACCTACAGCTGCTTTGAGCATATTACAGGATGAACTCCCTGAAGATGTGATCCTGACGTCAGATGTAGGTTCTCATCTTCACCTGATTGGACAATTCTGGAAGACTTATGGAAAAGGGAAAACCATAATTACAAACGGATGGTCAGGGATGGGATTTGGCATCCCTGCAGCTCTTGCCGTTCAGTTGAATAATAAGGAGTCAACAGTTGTTTGTATAACAGGTGACGGAGGATTCCTTATGATGGCCGGGGAGATGGTTACCGCCACAAGATATAATCTGCCGGTCATTGTCGTTGTATTTTCTGATGGTGAGCTTAATCTGATTAAGGTAAAACAATCGTGGAAAAACATATCACCCTATGGAACATTGCTCTATCAGGGCGACCTTTTCGGATCCGATTCATTTTTGGGCTGCAAAGTTCTGAAAGCTGATTCACATGATACAATGAGGAAAGCCATTATTGAGGCTCTTTCATTAAATGAACCGGTAATTATAAATGCCATAATAGATCCGGAGGATTATAAATGGCTGATTGTACGACGGTAATTAATCCGAAAAGACGAAGAAAACAGGGAGACTCCGTGAGCCCCGTGGTAAAGAAAAGTAATCGGTAATCGGTAATCGGTAATCAGTAATCAGGTAATTAGTAATTAGGTAATTAGGTAATTAGGTAATTAAGCCAATAAAAACAGTGAAACTCCGTGAGCTCCGTGGTAAAAAATTACATTCGTGTAACTTTAACTTGCAACCTGCAACCTGCAACCTGCAACATTCAACTTAAAATTCAACTGAATAACTGAAATCCTCTTTCAGAACAGAATAGATGCAACTGTCTTTAATGATATTGTTTTTTATTACATACCTCTTAAAAGTCGCTTCCAGAGTATATCCTGCTTTTTCAAGAGCTTTTCTCGATCCAGCATTATCAGCAAAAGGTTCCGCATACATCCTGACAATATCGAATTCTCTGAAGGCATAGGAAGTTGCCCCGATAATCGCCCTGGTCATAATACCTCTCCCCCAGTACTCCTCGGCAAGGAAATAGCCGGTTTCTATATTCTTTCTGTAGATGTCCGATTTTGTTACAAGCCCGATACTTCCAACAATAATACCTTCTACAATTATTGCAAAAAAACGTGGCGGGGAATTTTCCGGCAAAACAATCTTCAACCACTCAAGGGCATCGCCAATTGAATATGGATTTGGAAATCCGTCACGCAGGTTATCGGCAATTCTTTTGTTATTGGCTATTTGAGCCAGACGCTCTGCATCACTAATGGTCCAGGGTCTGAGGGTTACCCCTTCAAATATTATTTCGGCTTTTATTTTCAGTCAGTCTTTTCTTTTTTTGGCTTAAGCTCTGTGACGCTTTTTCCTCTTTTGTCTCTTTCACTGTCTTCTTTTTTTGCTCTTTAGCTTCCTTTTGTCGCTTTTGCTTTTACCTCTGTTGTATCTGTTGCTTCTTTTTTCTCCTTTACAGGCTTAATATCTTTTTCTTCTTTTACTACTACAGCTTTGGCAGAGATAGTTCCAGGCTTATATGCTTTTTTCCTGGGCGTCTGACGCCAAATGATCCAAGAACTATTTTACCTCTTCTTGATTTTTTATCACCTTTTCCCATATTGATTGTATTTGATTAATTTTAACCCTTTTTCAGGGTTTTCTCAAAGTTAAGAAAATTCTTTATGTTTATTTAATTATATTTCTTAACATAAATCTTAAATCCACAATCATACTAGTTAGATGAAGATAATAAAATTATGAAATGACATACTGCGATTATCTGAATACAATCACCGGTGAAAAGCTGACTCTGCATAAAGAATACCATGATAATCATTATGGGTTTCCCATTGAAGATGATAATGAGCTTTTTGAACGACTCATGTTTGAAATAAATCAGGCAGGACTAAGCTGGCTTCTTATACTTAAAAAACAGAATAATTTCCGCAAAGCATTTGACAACTATAATGTTACGAAAGTATCGCAATATACCGAGGCAGATTTCATCCGGCTCATGAACGATGCAGGAATCATAAGAAACAGGTTAAAAATAAATGCTGCAATTGAAAATGCCAGGGTTATAATCAATCTGAAAAGTGAATTTGGAAGCTTCAAAGAATGGCTGGATATGAACGCTGAAAAAATCAATAAACTTGAAGACTGGATAAAATTATTCAAAAAGACTTTCAGATTTACCGGAGGAGAAATCGTCAACGAATTTTTAATGAGTACAGGTTATATTCCGGGAGCTCATAGTCCTGAATGTCCGGTGTACAAACGTATTAATCTTATAAAACAGGATAAATGAGAAGAGATGACAGGGAAGCCTCAGATATTGAGATAATGGAGGAAATCATAAGCAATGCGGATGTTTGCAGGGTAGCGTTTGCCAATGATAACATCCCGTATATTGTTACAATGAATTACGGATATTCCGCCTCCCCCGACAGAACACTGTATTTTCACTGTGCACCCAAAGGAAGAAAAATTGAGATGCTAAAAATAAATGATTATGTCTGCTTTGAAATAGACACCGATCATCAGTTATATACCGGTGATAAAGGTTGTGACTGGGGAATGAAATACAGTAGTGTTGTCGGTTTTGGTCACATTTCTGTTATAACTGACCCTGAGTTGAAGAAAGAAGCTCTTGATATTATAATGAGACATTATGGAGGAGACAAGGAATTCAGCTATAACGATAAAGTATTTGAAAGAACTACGATTCTAAGCCTGAGGATTGAAGAGATGACGGGAAAAAAGTGTTAACTTGCGTTCAGTTAAAAAGCATAAAATATGCAGACATTAAACGACTTAAGGCTGGCAGTACTTATAGATGCAGATAATATTCCATACAGCAATGTAAAAGGAATGCTGGAAGAGATTGCAAAGTACGGTACTCCAACATTTAAAAGAATTTATGGCGACTGGACCAGACCAACTATAGCAGGATGGAAAGGGGTTCTCCTTGAAAATGCAATAACTCCTATACAGCAGTACAGCTATACCAAAGGCAAAAACTCTACAGACTCAGCTCTTATTATTGATGCAATGGATATCCTTTATTCAGGAAAAGTAGATGGATTCTGCATTGTATCAAGCGACAGTGATTTCACAAGACTTGCAACAAGGTTAAGAGAAGCCGGAATGAGAGTTATCGGAATAGGTGAAAGGAAAACACCATATCCGTTTATTGTAGCATGTGATAAATTTATATATCTCGAAATTATAGCTTCTGCTATTGCGGCTCAGGAACCTCCACAGGAGATAAAGAAAAGAGGGAAGCCTGTTGTAAGAAAGAAGAAATCCGGGGAAACAGCTCCACCTCCACAGGATCCCACTGTAATTGTAAAAAGACTTATTGCTTCCTCAATAACAGACGTGGCAGATGAGAACGGATGGGCTTATCTGGGCGATGTAGGAAACCTTATCCTGAAAAAACAGCCTGATTTTGACCCCAGGAATTTCGGATTTCCAAAACTTACCCCCCTTATCAAATCACTTGATTTTGAAATAGATGAACGAGAATCAGGACAAAATCATATTAAGCATATTTACATCAGGAACAGGAAATAATTAATATAATTTCCTTTAAAGGCTGATAAATATAGTTATGGTTAATTCATATAACCATGGCAATTAGCCAACCTCAAGAAAAACTGGCCATAGCAGTACAAACAATGATAAGGTTATCGATAGACATTTCAATAGGGCAATCAATATTTTATATCTATTGATGTAGGTATGCAATGGTTTAAACCTGAGGATACATTACAATTATATTTTTGTATTCCAGGCATATTTATGTAAATTTATGTGCTGTTTTCTAAAAAAAACATTATGAAAAATTACCCGTTTCCCAAACAAATCTGTATGTTAATTACAGTTATCATTATTACAGCAATCACGGCAAGTTGTCAAAACAAGGCATCTGATAAAAGTGCCTGGCCCTCATCCCTGTTACTAATGCCCAAGGGATTAAAACAGGAAGAGATGCCAGATCCAAATTCGGAAGGGGCTAAGCTGACTATCCTGTATTGTTCTCAGTGCCATGGCATTCCTTATCCGGCGGGACATAGTGCATCGGACTGGGTAGTAATCATGAGGAAGATGATGCTGTTAACACAACAGTCTGAACAACTGGGTTCAAGGGGTGGAATGATGGGAGGAATGAGAGGGGGAATGATGAGTAGAAGAAATCAGCCTATGGGAATGATGAATGCAAAAGCACCCACACAAGCTGAACAAAAAGAAATTCTATCATACCTGCAGGCCAATAGCCTGATTACTATCCAGGAAAATGAACTCCCGGAACTTTCTGGCTCACAAGCAGATGAATTTAAGAACAGCTGCTCCAGATGCCATGCCCTGCCATCTCCATATCAACATACGGCAGAACAATGGCCAGCTGTGGTGGAACGTATGAGGAAGCATATGAAGGATTATAATATGGCAGGTATTCCAGATGAAGAAGCAAACTCAATCATAAAATACTTGCAAACCGCAGCTGCTAAGCAATAGATTTCAACTGGTTTTATTTGAGAATTCCTGTCATGAGAGGCTGAAATTAGCGAATCGACGAAGTGCAAAACTTGCGATTACAATTGATTTAGCACTAAGAGTAACCTGTTGCATCCTCAATTTTATCTCGTCCTGAAATAGGTTGACACTTTTTTAATCTACCTGAGGAAATTCTTTCCAAACTGATAGATTAATATAGAAACAATCTGCTGAAAAAATTGTCTTAACGAACAAAACAGGATGATTGTTGTTTATAAAAAAAGACAAATTTATACTGTATTTAACATCTAAATTATTCCTAGTGTAAGTTGACCTAAATGCCAAAAAGCTATTTAAATACAATATATTATGGATATTTATTTTTTGTTTTCAAAAATAAATATGACCTTTGTCCCTGTTTTATAAATACTTTAATATTTGAATTATGAACATTTACGTAGGAAGTCTTCATTTTAAAATGAATGAAGCAGAATTAAAAGAAATCTTTGAAGAGTATGGCGAAGTAACATCCGCAAAAATCATTATTGACAAGTACTCTGGAAAAAGCAAAGGATTTGGTTTCGTTGAGATGCCAAATGATGCAGAAGCAAAAAAAGCTATCGAAGAATTAAATGGAGCCGAAGTAAGCGGTAGAAACATTATCGTTAATGAATCTATCGAAAGAACCGACAGAAGAAGTAATTTCAGAGGTGGTGATAACGACCGTCGTGGCGGTGGTGGTGGTGGTGGAAACAGAAGAGACAGCTACAGGTAGGTAATACAAAATATCTAAAACTATGAAAGGTACTGTTAAATGGTATGACAGGGTAAAAGGTTACGGATTCCTTCAGACAGAAGATGACAAGGATATCTTTATCCACCGATCTGGTTTAGAGGTTTCGCATACCGAACTTGAAGCAGGCCAGGAAGTGGAATTTGAAGTTGAACAAAGAGAGAAAGGACCTGTTGCTATTAAAGTTAAAAGAGTAGATTGATCTTACTCAAATTAATACCAAAGAGGCTGTATCAGAAATGAACAGCCTCTTTTTTATTTCCAATTTATATAAACGTCTATTTTTTCTTCTGATCTTCTGTACTGATATTCGGCCTTCTCCTTCTGGTACTTTACCATCTCTTTCGGATCATCAAGTACCGGAGACTCAGTGAGAGAATTCCAATCGAACTTTTCATCAAAAGGGGTAAGAGCTTTCTGAGGGTCAAATATCCTGGGATCGACCGCAAGGGCCGTATATGGAGTATAATCAGGGACTCCGGTAAACATATCCGACAAGTCAGTAGCTCCTGCATCATATTGATTCAGATATGGCAATCCAAGAACATTCCAGAAGGTTTTAAATATACTTCCAAAGCTGTAATGCACTTTGCCCACATAATCTCTTTTTGCATAAGGTGAAATTACCATTAATACACTCCTGTGAGCATCAATATGATCAACACCATTCTGAGCATCATCTTCAGTTATAATTATTGCCATGTTTTTCCAGTAAGGAGAATGCGAAAGAAACTCTACAATTCTCCCTACTGCCAGATCGTTATCTGCCATATAACTCTCCCTGAAGGGATAACCTGCTGCCGGTCGTTCTTCTGCACCATGATCATTGGGTATTATAACAGTCAGGAACTGTGGCATAGTCTTGCCCTCTCCCATCCATTTTTCATTAAATTCAGAAATAAACTGGCTAATCCTGAATTGATCAGGGATTGATGTATTAAATGTTGGATATTGTCTTGAGGATCTGCTGAATATAGGAGTCGGAACAGGAAAGTTTGCAAATTGTTTAAGACCTGTATATTTAAATGACTCATCATAAAAAGCGGGTTCAAACATCACACTGAATCCAAAATTAAAAAATTCAATTTTATTCCTTTCCAGATGATCCCACATGGAACCTGACTCATTATAATCTTCAGGGTAAATAGCTCCTGCAGCCCCATTCATACCCAGACTACCCGGTGCTTTTGATGCCGGATTATAATTTCTGTTGCCTCCATAACTTGCCGGAGTACAGGTTTCAACCCATTCGTTAGGATAGGTATTTACCAGCCATCGGTGCCCATCAGCGGATACATCGGAGTCGACATAAAAATTATCGCCAATCGCAAACTGAGAGGCAATTTTCAGATGGTTTGGCATTACGGTAGCATCCTCTACCCTGGATGAACCTGATCTGTTTGAAAATGAAACATTATGACCATACCTGGCAATTGAAGCATCCCCATCTCCCTTTTCCAACTGTCCAAAGATCTCATCATAGGTCCGGTTTTCCTTCGATATGAATACAATATGTTTAATAGGAGATTCCTTCTCCCCTCCATAAACAGGAATTGGATTATCCTTTCTCTCAGAAAGGTAATCTTCAATCGGACTTTGATCTTAAAATTATTATCTATCACCTGCTTCGACATCTTCCTTAGTTCGGTTGATGAAGGTATCTCAATAACGGAGACTGTACCCTTCATTAGATTACCAACGTAAGTACCCTCCGGTCCTTCTTTAAAATTCTTTCCTCCGTTAGGTCCGCTGCCATACCCCTTCGCATTTGTAACGATCAGATTTTTACCATCCGGGGTTACCTTTAACTTTGAAGGAAACCATCCCACCGGAATATGTCCTGAAACTCTGAATGATGGTATATCAATCACCCCTACTGCATTAATACCTGCCTCAGCAACAAAAAGCTTTTTCTGATCAGGCGAAACAGCAAGTCCAAATGGTATCACTCCCCTGAAATGCTTAAGAGCGTCATCAGGCTTCAGGTAGATCTCCCTGATGATAGTGTCGTGTTTTATATCAATAACCGAAATATTGTCATTATTCCCGTTACTGACAAATACAAAATCTTTGGTGGCTGCCAGTGAATTGGGACTTGAACCTCCGACAGCAGGAATTCCTTCAACCATCTGACCTACCAGGTTACCGGTTTTAATTCTTGCAGTAATAACAGGCTTTTCAATATCTTCCACTGATATTGCCCATACTGAAAATGCCTTGTCACTGTTAGGATCGCCAAGACCAGGGATAACCATAGTATCGGTAACTATGCCATTTTTCATCTCCTCTGTATTATATCCAAAGGCCGGAAAAGACAAAGCCTTCTTAAAATCAGCTGTTTCCTCAATATTATCTATTTTACTATATTGGAACATACCGACATTGGCAACATATACCTTTTTTTCATCAGGCGTGAGTACCACACCAAATGGATATCGTCCAACCTGAACAGAATTAATTACCATCATCTTGCGGGTATCGATAATAATTAATCTGAAGTTCATCTGGTCAACCGCATAAATATACCGGCCATCTTTTGTTATAACCATATCGCCAATATATCCGTCCGGGTGTTTAGACCCATCTTCTGAAACAGAACAATCAATTGAGTCGGTCTTATTACCACTTATCAGGTCGAAGACAAGAATTCTGTTCTCCTGTCCTCCCGAAACATAAACCTTATCATTTTCAGGGGAAATGGCCAAACCCATAAATACAGATTCAAGAACACCTGCATCAGTCGAATGACCGGGAGGTATCTGCATTATCTCAGGTGATGTGGTAAGGTTATGAATAATAGAAATTGAGAGTGGTCTGACCCCTGAATTTGCAGTAACTGCCGTATTGCCATCATTACTCAATGCAAGTCCAAAAGGATGAGGAGCGACGACCAGACTTTTACCCGCAGGAGTTAAAAACCTGCCATTAGGTATAACGGTAACGCCATCCTTGTTTACAGAGGTACGGAGGTTACCAGCCGGCGCCGATAAAACCATAAGATGTTTTTGTCTGTCGGTGCATCCTGTTAAGATGCTTAATGACAAGACTGCCAGTAATAATAAGCGTGAATAAGACATAACTCAGGTTATTAGTTAATTACAATTTGCATTACTCCTATCAATATTAAGGTTCTACTTCATCACAATTTACTCCAGTGTTCCACAAAGTTACAAAACAATGCAGGCGAAGTGAAATACTTCGCCTGCATTTTATTCTGAACATAAAAAAGTTTTAAATCGTATTCTAAACGAGCTTCCAACCTTTACGGTATTCATACTGAAGTAGTTTGGTTGCTTTACCATCGGTATCATCAACAAAAGTTTCTGTTGCCGGGTTCCATTTCACCGTGCGCTTCAGAAAGCATGCGATATTTCCAAGGTTGCAAACAGTACAACTACTATGACCTATCTCAACAGGAACAGTAGGATCTATTCTTGAACGGACAGACTCAATAAAGTTAAGCTGATGAGGGATCTTTGTTTCATATGGACCATCACTGGCACCAGATTTTGCCGGAATAAATTTAGGATCGGAAGCATTAAAATATCCTCTCGATACTTCAATCCATCCTTTATCACCCCAGAACTTTACTCCTTTAGTTTTCTTTGCATCAAATGGTTCGGAGGTCATTACAACACCATTTGCATATTTGAATGTCATATATTCAGTACCATCTCCAATTGGTGAAGCCTCAACCGGTCCGTTTCTGTCCATACCAAGTCCCCACTGGGCAATATCAAACATATGAGCTCCCCAGTCAGTAGTAAATCCGCCACCCATCTCAGTATACCAGCGCCATGCACCCCAGAATTTCTCATTCTGATCAGGATCGAGTTTTATTGGAGGATCCAGTTGATTATTAAAATGAATTGGTTCAGGAAGTGATCCTAACCACAGATCCCAGTTAAGATCAGCAGGAATTGGTTCTTCAGGCAGATCATAAGGTTTTGGAGGTGCCCCTACATATGCGTTAACTTTGGTGATTTTCCCGATTGCTCCGTTTTGCACAAGGTTGACTGCATGCTGGAACCCGGGATCAGAACGCTGCTGACTACCTACTGCCAGTATTCTGCTATTTTCACGTACAGCTTTTTTCAGCTGCTGTCCTTCGTAGATTTTAAAGGTCAAAGGCTTCTCAAGATAGACATCCTTCCCTGCTTTACAGGCGGCAATAGCTATCATAGCATGAGAATGGTCAGGTACAGCAATAACGACTGCATCGATATCAGGTCTGCTTAACAGATCAGGATATTTTTCGTAAGTCTCAACATTAGATTCTTTCCCTGCTTTTGCATAGAAGGCTTTTACCCGCTTCTCAAATCTTTTACGTTTTATTCCATATACATCACATCCTGCAACAACCTGTACTCCCGGAATCTGAAGGAATCCATTAAGGAGAAACATCGATTGCTGTCCCATGCCGATAAACCCAAGCCTTACATCTCCTGATGCTTCAGCATTGGCTGAACTGCCCTTAACAGGTGACAATTTTGGAATTACCATCATTCCGGCCATTCCAACAGCAGTGGAATTAAGGAACTTACGTCTCGACCAGCCTTTCTTTTGATCTTTCATTGTGTTTATTGATTTTTAGTTAATATGAATTAGTAGTTGGTTTTCCTGAAGCATAAAAATAAGACTTTTTATTATTAACCGGAAGTTTTTATTTAAAACCTGGATATTTTAAACACGGTCAAAAGCATATAATGCCTTAATCCGGATAATACCTGTATAATTTCATAATATTCTGATTAATTGTACAAGCTGAATCAAAAACGTGATCTTCAGTGAATTATTATAATATAAATAACTTTTAAAATCGTCCGAATATTGAATACTTAGCTGTATTGCAGAAGATAGAAGAATAAAGAAAAAGTCCGGGATTATTGGTTTCCATTCTTCGCTCCAGATGAAGTACAGGCTGGTCCTTCTTAAGATTAAGAAACTTACCTATTTTAGCTGAAGCCGGTATTGCCCTGAGCCTCTGTTCTCCTCCTTTTATCTCAATACGGTATTTATCCCTTAGAATCTGGAACAGAGACCTGTTCTCAAATTGCCTTGATGTAATCCGGGGCAGATTAATGTTGGCAAGATAACTGATATCATAAAATACAGGAATATCATCAAGAAGCCTAACCCTTTCCATATAAACACACCCCGATTCTATTTCAAGCTCCGTCAGAGGAAATATAAAGTTTTCAGGCCATGGCATAAGAACAGGTCTGACTATTATTTTTGTTTTAAGATTCCTGTCACCTAAAGCTGATGTTGTTCCTGATACTGACAGAATTCCTATTTCGCGTGGCAGGTTATTCACAATACTGCCTTTCCCCTGATGCTTTATAATATATCCTTCATTAGCCAGTGTAGCAAGCGCCTGACGCACAGTAGGACGTGTCATACTGTATAAATTGCATAATTCATTTTCCGAGGGCAGAAGATCTCCCTCTTTATAAACTCCTTCCAAAATATGTTTCCTCAGGATCTCATATAATTTCCGGTATTGAGGTATGGCTTTGGATCGCAACATAAAACTTTATATCGATGTAATTTATATCTTGTTACAACAGGACAAAATTAATTTACTGTAAATATACAAAATTTTACTTGTAAATACATGTTAATTTTTATATCTTTGTACTACCTGATAATTAGACAATTTAACTATTATATGACTTGCATTAGCTTACTTATACTAACAAGTTAATATTTAAAAAATACAACTTTCAACTTTACATCAGATAAATATGGCAATCAAGGTAATAATGCCAAAACAGGGACAATCAGTAGAAACCTGTATAATTACAAAGTGGTTTAAGAAGAAGGGAGAGAAAGTAGCTATCAGGCGACATTCTCCTGTCATATGAGACTGATAAGGCAGCCTTCGATCTTGAATCTCCTTCCGACGGAGTTCTTCTTGAACAGTTATTTGAAGAAGGAGCCGAAGTTCCTGTGCTTGTTGATGTTGCAGTTATCGGTGAGGCCGGTGAAGTACCTGAAACGGCAAAGGTTGTGAAACCTGCAGAGAATGTAAAAACAGCAGAGATTGTAACTGATTTAAAGAAAAAGAAAAAGTACTTACAACGAAGACAGTTGAATCAGAGGATAAAATAAGAATCAGGATTTCACCACGGGCAAAACGACTGGCTGAAGAAAATGGCATCATGTTCGAAACAATAGCCGGGTCAGGTCCTAATGGCAGAATAATATCAAACGACATCGAGAAAGCCATACAAGGCACAGCTTTGATTACCGGACCAACATCCGGAAATGAGGCAGAGTTTTCGGATAAGGCCCTGAGCAACGTAAGAAAGCTTATAGCCAAAGCCATGCATAATTCACTTCAGAATTCGGCTCAGCTTACTCATCATATGAGTGCAGATGTCCGCTACCTGCTTGAAGCAAGACAAAAAATAAAAAGCTCACTGTCTGGCGACAGCAAACAACAGGATATTACACTTAACGATATGATTTCCTGGTGTGTGATCAGAGCGCTTGAGAAATTTCCTGAAGCCAATTCTCACTTCCTTGGCGAAAACATCAGGACCTTCAATAAGGTTCACCTGGGATTGGCGGTGGACACTCCGAGAGGATTAATGGTTCCGGCTGTTAAGAATGCTGATTCAATGGATCTGGTTACTTTATCAAAAGAGATGAAGTCAACAGCTGACTCCTGTAAAAAAGGCAGTATCAATCCTGAACTGATTCAAAGCTCTTCGGCCACATTCACCATATCTAACCTGGGGAATTATGGTGTTGAGATGTTTACACCCGTAATTAATCTTCCTCAGGTATGTATACTCGGCGTTTGCTCTATAATTAACCGTCCGGCTGATCTGGGTAATAACATCTTTGGTTTCGTCCCTTACATGGGATTATCACTGACATACGACCACAGAGCTATCGACGGCGGACCTGCTACTCTCTTCCTCAGGGAGATCAAAAATCAGATTGAGGCGTTCAGGTATTAGAAGTCCAACTTCGCCAAGGCTACGTTGGATAAAAGGTGAGGGGGTGAAGATGAGAAGGGGAGAAAGGGAGACTAAGAGACTAAGGGACTGAGAGACAATGCAACACTCCGTGAGCTCCGTGGTTAAAAAAAGGCATAACGGATGAACGGCATAACGGCGAAATGGAGAAGAGAAAATATTAAGAACAGATATTCAACATGATAACAATAGAATAAATAAGACAAAAAACATCATATGCCAAAGAGTCAGAACATCAATCCAAAGGTTGTAAGAAAACCACAATTCATTGAATTCGGAAAGATCCCGGTGAATCAGTACAACAAAACTATTGAAGAGGAAAAGAAAAATTTCTCCACAGAGGATTTCTTAAGAATTTACCATGACATGGTTGTGATAAGGGAGTTTGAAAACATGCTCAACCTTATAAAGACCACAAATGAGTATAACGGGATACCATATAATCATCCGGGACCTGCTCACCTTTCAATCGGACAGGAAGCTTCAGCCGTTGGAATGGCATATCTGCTTGGAACTGATGATTATATCTTTGGTTCTCACAGAAGTCATGGTGAGATTCTTGCAAAAGGCTTATCAGCCATTCACCAGCTGGATGAGGACTCTCTTTATTCGGTTATGAAAAATTACTTTAACGGTTCTGCTCTAAAAGTAGTTGAAAATGGTTTTCAGGGAACTATAAAAGAACTGGCAATCCACTTTTTACTTTATGGTGCACTTGCTGAGATATTTGCACGTGAAAATGGTTTCAATAAGGGTCTGGGTGGTTCAATGCACGCGTTTTTTACCCCATTTGGTATATATCCCAACAATGCCATCGTTGGGGGATCTGGCGATATATCCGTCGGAGCCGCTCTTTTTAAAAAAATAAACCGCAAACCGGGTATCGTGGTTTGTAATATTGGAGATGCCTCAATGGGCTGCGGTCCGGTATGGGAAGGAATCACCTTTGCCACTATGGACCAGTATAAAACTCTCTGGGAAGGAGAACACAAAGGCGGATTGCCTCTGATCTTCAACTTTATGAATAATCTCTACGGGATGGGCGGACAGACTATGGGTGAAACTATGGGGTATGATATTCTGGCACGTGTCGGAGCAGGAGTAAATCCTGAAATGATGCATTCAGAACGTGTTGACGGCTATAATCCTCTTGCAGTAATCGATGCATTCCGAAGGAAAAAACAGATAATTGCCGAGAAAAAGGGACCAGTTTTACTGGATACTCTTACCTACAGGATAAGCGGTCACTCTCCTTCCGATGCCTCATCATACCGCTCGAAAGAGGAGGTAGAAGCATGGCAGCAGGAAGATTCGATAATTGCATACGGGAATACTCTGGTAGATTCAGGCATTGCAAAAAGAGAGCAGCTTGAGGCCATTGTCAGCAACACAAAAGAACTTGTCACTCAAATTCTTACATTAAGCATCGATGATAAGATATCGCCCAGAATCAATACTCAGGCTGACCCTGATTATCTTGGGAAAATGATGTTTTCAAACGTATCTGCAGACAGGATGGGAGAAGGAACGCCTGATGTACTGATGCCTATGGAGGAGAATCCACGTGTGAAATCAATCAAAAACAAAGAAAGATTTTATAAAGACAAAGATGGCAATCCTGTTTCAAAAGCAAAAACTTACCAGTTCCGTGATGGAATCTTTGAAGCAGTAATTGACCGTTTTTATAAAGATCCGACACTAGCTGCATGGGGTGAAGAGAACCGTGACTGGGGCGGTGCATTTGCCGTTTACCGCGGACTGACAGAGGCCCTTCCCTACCACCGCTTATTCAACTCACCGATATCAGAAGGTGCAATAGTTGGTACGGCAATCGGCTATGGTATGTGCGGAGGTCGTGTGATAGCAGAAATTATGTACTGTGATTTTCTTGGGCGTTCAGGCGACGAGGTATTTAATCAGTTGCCCAAATGGCAGGCAATGAGCGGAAATATTATTAAAATGCCTGTAGTCATAAGAGTTTCAGTTGGCTCAAAATATGGCGCACAACACTCCCAGGACTGGTCATCACTCACAGCTCATATTCCGGGATTAAAAGTTGTTTTTCCTGCAACACCTTATGATGCAAAAGGATTGATGAACACAGCTTTACAGGGAACCGATCCGGTTATATTCTTTGAGAGTCAGAGGATTTATGACATAGGCGAGATGTTTCATGCCGGAGGTGTACCGGAAGGGTATTATGAGATTCCGTTCGGGGAACCGGATATCAAGAGAACAGGTGGAGATATTACCATACTTTCGATTGGTGCTACCTTATACCCTGTATTGAAAGTTGCAGATATTCTTCACGACAAATATGGTCTCGAGGCTGAAGTTATAGATGCACGGTCGCTTGTGCCGTTTAATTATGAAGAAGTAATTACTTCAGTAAAAAAGACCGGAAGGATACTTCTTACCAGCGATGCTTCATCAAGAGGATCGTTTCTTAAAGAAATGGCACAGACAATAACAGAACTTGCATTCGATTACCTGGATGCTCCTCCTGTTGTTGTGGGTTCCAGAAACTGGATTACTCCCGCATTTGAGATGGAAGAATCCTTTTTCCCGCAACCTGACTGGATTATTGATGCTATACATCAGCGTATAATTCCACTCAAAGATCACCAGTCAAAAACAGATTTTTCATCAGAAAAATCAATCCTGCTGAATAAAAAAGGAGTTTAATTTGTCATATAATTACATATTACAGCAGATTTTCTCCAGAATCATTTAGCAACTTTGCTTTTTAAATTAAGTAAATTGCATTTTTCTAATCTTACTTTTTACTGGATATGCATAAAAAAGGTATTCTGATTGTCCTTCTTTTTCTGTCGGGTCTTCCGGCATTTAACCAGTCGCACAACCTGGATTATTACATAAAGGAAGGACTTCAGAACAGTCCGCTGTTAAATGAATACAGAAACCAGTTAAGCTCTGCCGGTTATGATAGTTTACTCGTAAGAGCTTCAAGAAAACCACTGATTGAAGCTAAGTCAATGCTCCAGTATTCACCCTACTACAAAAACTTTGGATATGATGAAGTCATTACCGATGGAGGCAACTATATGGCTGTTTTGGGTATATCTCAGAATATCTTTAATAAAGGGGAACTAAATAACAAGCTTCAGGCTATTGATCTACAGAAAAAGACAATAAATAATTTATCAAAAATTTCAGAAACTGAACTTCATAAACTAATTACAGACCAGTATCTGGCTGCATATGCTGGGTTCAAAGATCTGGCTTTCAATAAATCATTTCTTGATTTACTTCACAATGAAAATGAGATCGTAAAACAATTCGTTAAAAATGGTGTAGCGAAAGAGACTGATTACCTGTCACTTCTCGTGGAAACTCAGACCCAGGAAATTCTGGTGAACCAGGTTCAGAGCCAGTACATGAAAGATCTTCTGCTTTTGAATCAGCTCTGCGGAATAGCTGACACATCGTGGTACGAGCTGCTGAAACCTGATATTACAGTAAAAGGCTCACCGGATATATCCAGATCCCCATCATATATTCAGTATAAGATCGACAGTATAAGGATAGAAAATGAAAAAACAGCTGTTGATTTGAGGTATAAACCCAAAGTGAATTGGTTTGCTGATGCAGGATTACTTACAAGCGATCCATGGAATTTTTATAATCATTTCGGATATAGTGCCGGACTGGGTTTGAATATACCTGTTTATGACGGGAAACAAAGAGGTTTGGAAAAACAGAAGCTTCAATTTAACGAAAACAGCAGAAAAGCATATGAGAATACTTTCCATAATCAATACTATCAACAGTTTCAACAATTGCGTATCGAATTGTCATCATTAGATGAAATGTCATCCCGGATGAAAGCACAGCTTGCAACTTCGGAACAACTGATAAAGGTGCTAAAAGATCAGCTTGAGGCTGGTATTATCCAGATGACTGAGTATTTAAATGCGATAAAGAATTTCCGGTCAATGAATCGTAACCTCAATATGGTAAATATTCAAAAACTTCAGATAATCAACGAAATGAATTTTATCCTGACCAAGTAAAAATATTATATAATGATTAAAAGAATCAGATATCCGTTCTTCTTTTGCTTAATATCAATAAGCTTGCTTTTTACCTTTTCGTGTAAAAATTCCAATACAGCAACGGAGGAAGAAACAGATGTAAAAACTCCGGTAACAATATGCCCTGATAACCTATAAGAAGGTCATTTCAACAGTTGATCTGCCTGCAGTTAGTACTTTTATGAACAAAAGTACCATCAGGGCTACAACAACCGGGAGGATAGAAAAGATTTTCTATTGTACAGGGCGACCAGGTAAAAGGAAACCAGAAGCTGTTCACAATAAGAACCCGTGAATCGATGGCACTGCAAAACAATATGCAGGGCGACAGTTCTCTTTATTTTAAAGGCCTGATAAATATACTCTCTCCAAAATCAGGGGTAATTAATTCAATAAGTTATCAAAAGGGCGATTTTGTACAGGAAGGAGATGAACTGGCGGTTATCTCTGAACAGGAAAGTCTGGTTTTTATTCTTGAGGTACCTTTTGAACTGGAGACTGTTGCTGAGAAAAACAAAAAAATCAGAATTGAGCTTCCTGACAGAAAAATTCTAAATGGGACTATTACAGGCAGGCTTCCGGAAATGAATATACAAAACCAGACAATTAAGTATGTTATACATTTGAACTCCAGTGAGAAACTTCCTGAAAACCTGATTGCAAATGTTATACTGGTAAAGTCCTAAACTGACAACGCCCTGGTTCTTCCCAAAAATGCTGTTTTAAGTAATGAGACACAGACCGAATTCTGGGTAATGAAACTTTTAAACGACAGTATTGCAATAAAGGTACCTGTGGATAAGGGATTTGAGAACGATGAAGAGATAGAAATCACAGGGTCAGATCTTATCCCTTCTGACAGAATAATTCTGACCGGCAATTACGGTCTGCCTGATACTGCGAAAATTTACATACAACAGGAATGAAGATATGAAGAATTTCTTCCTTTCATACAAGAATCCAATCTCAGTTGTACTTGCGGTAATTATTATCGGAGGAATCTTCCTGTACGGACAGGTACAGGTATCCTTGTTTCCTGAAATAACATTCCCAAAATTAAAGGTCATAGCCGATAACGGTGAACAGCCTGTGGATAAGATGATGGTAACAGTTACCCGTCCTCTTGAGGATGCTATTAAACAGATCCCTGATCTGAAGTTACTCAGAAGCACTACCAGCAGAGGATCATGTGAAATATCTGCTTTTCTCAATTGGGGGTCAGATATTGATGTCAATCAGCAGATGCTTGAATCAAGGATAGCTCAGATAAGAAATCTGCTTCCCGCTGATGTCGCGATACAGGTCGAAAAGATGAATCCATCAATACTGCCTGTCATTGGATTTACTGTTGAAAGCGATACTAAAACACCAATCGAGCTTAACCTGCTGGCGACATATGTAATAAAACCATTCTTATCACAGATCGATGGTGTTTCTTCAGTGGGGATAATCGGAGGAAAGACAAAAGAGTATTGGGTCGAACTTGACCAGCTAAAAATGAGCAGTTTCTCTATAACTCCTGAGATGATAAGGGATATGTTAAGCCAGAATCACTTTCTGAGCTCAAACGGATTTCTTGCTGATTATCGCCGGCTGTATCTTAATATCACCGATGCCGGACTTTATAATATCAGCGATATTGAAAATGTGGTACTACGTAATGATGGAAAGAGGATAATTAAACTAAGTGACGTTGCAAAAGTAAATGTCAGAGAAAGAACAGAATATACCAGAATAAATGCAAACGGACGTCAGGGACTGCTGGTCGCTATTCTCAAACAGCCTAACGCCAATCTGATAAAACTTTCCAGCGAAGTTGCTGCAAAAAAGAAGGACCTTGAGAAAATTCTGCCTCCTGATGTTAAGGTTTCATTGTACTACGATCAGGCCGATTTTGTTAACAAAGCCATAAAAAGCGTTAATGACAGTCTGTGGCTGGGACTGGTTCTGGCCATTCTTGTGGCAATCATGTTTCTGCGGTCGTTCAGGGCAAGTGCTACTATTCTGGTAACAATACCTGTTACGCTGTTCCTTACAATAATAGTACTCTACAGTATCGGATATACCCTTAACATAATGACATTCGGGGCTATTGCTGCCGCAATAGGATTAATAATTGATGATGCTGTGGTTGTAGTGGAACAGATTCACAGGACCCAGGAAGAATTTCCTGAAAGACCTGTCAATCAGGTTGTTCCTCAGGCTGTGAGATATCTTCTTCCATCAATGGTTGGATCATCAATAAGCACAATAGTTATCTTCATCCCGTTTATGTTACTGGGAGGTGTTGCCGGCGCTTATTTCAATATCCTCACCAATACAATGATAATAACACTGGTATGTTCAT
Organism: uncultured Bacteroidales bacterium; assembly: GCA_963741935.1. GTDB lineage: Bacteria > Bacteroidota > Bacteroidia > Bacteroidales > VadinHA17 > LD21. The sequence continues at coordinate 151,655 of CAVUJY010000015.1, forward strand.
TTTTCGTGACCTGGATCGGATTACCTGTAATATATATGTGGTTCTCAGGGTTAAGATCACTGTTCCCTGAAAAGAAAAAAACTGTCATTAAAACAACCAAAAAGAGGAACTGGGTCAGCTTTTTTTATGCTCAGACCGGTTATAACACTTATTTTCATAGGCTGTCTTGTTGGGTCAATATTTTACATTCTTCCCCGACTTGAAACAGGCTTTCTTCCTGAAATGGACGAAGGATCAATAGTACTTGATTATAAATCACCTCCCGGTACTTCTCTGGAGGAGACTGATCGCATGCTGAAAGAAGTTGAAAAAATAATTGTCAGCATTCCTGAAGTGGAAACATATTCAAGAAGAACAGGTGCACAGATGGGTTTCTTCATAACAGAAGCCAATGACGGAGATTTCCTTATTCAACTTAAGGATGACAGAAAAAGGAGTACTGTAGAGGTCATTGATGATATCAGAAAAAGAGTAGAGGCCACACAGCCTGCCCTGGAGATAGACTTCGGACAGGTAATAGGCGACATGCTCGGAGACCTCATGGCTTCAGTACAACCTATTGAGATAAAGATATTCGGAAGCGACATGAACAAACTTAATGATCTGGCAAGGCAGGTCGCTGCAGAAATAGAAAGTGTTGAAGGAATAGCTGATATTTTCGACGGAATAATAATTGCAGGACCTTCTATTGATATCATTCCTGATCAGCAAAAACTTTCACAATACGGAATTTCCCCGACGTCATTCCAGTATCAGATGCAAACTGTTGTTCAGGGTAATATTATTGGGAACATTCTTGAAAAGGAACAATTGACTGACATCAGAATGATTTATCCTAACAGTACCAAAAATAGTCTGGAAAACATTAAGCAGCAGTTTGTCTTTACCCCTGAAGGAAAACTGCTGCCGATAACACACCTTGCTAAAATAGAATTAAAAGACGGAGTTGCCGAAATTAACAGGGATAATCTTAAATCAGTATCTATAGTTACTGCACGACTCAATAACAGGGACCTTGGCAGTGCTATTAAGGAGATACAGAAAATAATAGATTCAAAAGTATTTCTTCCCCAGGGTTATAATATTGAATACGGAGGTGAATATGCTGATCAGCAGAAATCATTTACAGAACTTCTTCTTATACTCATACTATCCAGCTTATTGGTCTTTGCCCTCATGCTTTTCCTGTTTAAAGATTTCAGAGCAGCATGTTCCATACTCCTTATTGCGGTGCTGGGTATATCAGGGAGCCTGATAGCTCTGTTCATAACCAATACACCATTAAATGTTGGCAGCTATACCGGACTGATAATGATTGTGGGTATAATTGGCGAAAATGCAATATTTACCTTCCAGCAGTTTATGACAAACATGAAGAATGGGTCGGTGGATGATTCACTGGTTTTTGCAATTTCAACCCGATTAAGGCCTAAACTGATGACAGCTCTCGGAGCAATAATTGCTCTGATGCCCCTTGCTATTGGTGTCGGTACGGGGGCACAGATGCATCAGCCACTGGCAATAGCTGTTATAGGTGGTTTTACAATTGCACTGCCTCTCCTTCTCATAGTTTTTCCCACAATATTACGTCTTTTGTACCATGGACGAGAGATGAGACACAAAGCTATTGACCAGGCAAACCTGTAAGAGCACAGCTTAATCATATAATTTTCAACTGGTGGATGATCTTTGCATTCTTTGCATAAACTTTGCGCTCTTTGCGGTTAATAATGACTTTTAAGACACATCGTAACATTCAATATAAAAATAGTGCATAACGGAAGCTAACCAGTTATGCCCACGCTTTACGGACATCTATTTTTCTTTGTACCTTTTGTAGTTAATGGGATTATCGTTTATTGAAATGATTCCACCTGATACTTAAAAAAAATCATTCTGCACGCCCTATTAATTATCAAATAAACAAAATCATAGGTATCTTTGTATTGAAATTAACAAAAAATGGAAAAAGTATTAGAGAAGATTAAAAGCAAATCAGGCTTCATAATTGATATGGATGGAGTTATTTATCATGGGAACAGACTTCTTCCCGGGGTAACTGATTTTGTAAAATGGCTTGAAGAATCAGGTAAAAAATATCTGTTTCTTACTAACTCGAGCGAAAGAACACCCAAAGAGCTTCAGGAAAAACTCAAAAGGCTGGGAATAATTGTCGGAGAGGAACATTTTTACACAAGCGCTCTTGCCACAGCCAGCTTTCTTTCGAATCAGAAACCAAATGGGAGTGCATATATAATTGGTGACGCCGGGCTTATTCATGCACTTTACAGTGCTGGATATACAATGAATAATGTAAGTCCTGATTATGTAGTTGTCGGAGATACTCACAGCTATAATTTTGAGAATATTCAGCTTGCCATTAACCTTGTATTAAAAGGCGCAAAGCTTATCGGGACCAATCCCGACGTTAGCGGACCAATAGAAGTAGGAATTACACCGTCAACAAAAGCCCTTATTGCACCAATCGAAATTGCTTCTGGGAAAAAAGCTTACTTTGTCGGGAAACCGAATCCACTGATGATGAGGAGTGCTCTTGAAAAGACTAGGTATCAAGAGAGAAGATGCAATTGTAATTGGTGACAGAATGGATACTGACGTCAGATGCGGACTGGAATCAGAAATTGATACTCTGCTGGTTTTAAGCGGAATAACTGCAGAAAATGAAATAGACAATTTCCCTTACAAGCCCCGTTATGTATTAAACGGGGTTATAGATCTGATATAATCCTGAGTTCGATGAATAGTTTACCTGAATATAAAAACGAACGTAAAAAGGTAGCCCGTTTTATGAGACGGCTATATGACCGCGGACTTACAACAACATCCGGAGGCAATATAAGTATGAAAATTACCGAGGAACTTATCGCTATAACTCCCTCAGCCACTGACAAAGGAACAATGCGATGGAGAGAGGTCGGACTAGTGAATATCTTCGGCGAAAATCTGACCCCAAAGCTTAAACCATCAATGGAAGCAGGAATGCATCTCTCTATCTATAAGAAGAAAAAAGAAGTTGCTGCTATAATCCATGCACATCCTTTGTTTGCTTCCACATTTACTGCTATTAAGTGTAAAATTGACACTAATCTTACAGCCGAAGCCTGTGCAATACTAGGGGAACCTTTATTGGTTCCATATGCGCTCATGGGAACGCCTGACCTTGCGAAAATTGTGGCTGAGCATATTTTGAGTTCAGATATACTTCTGCTTGAAAATCATGGAGTTCTTACAACAGGAGAAAATCTTCTTCAGGCATTTGATAAGATAGAGGTTCTGGAAAATGCTGCCAGGATGACACTCATTGTCGATATGACAAAAAAGAAAAGCCCTATGGGTAAAGCAAGAATTCTTGAAATAGAAAAGATATTCAGATGATAAAAGGTGTCTTGTTCGATATGGATGGTGTGCTTGTCGATTCCGAGCAGTTTATTTGCACAGCAGCGACCATGATGTTTAAAGAACTGGGAATAAATGTTTTACCGGATGATTTTCGTCCGTTTGCAGGTATGGGAGAGAACAGGTATATTGGAGGAGTTGCTGAAAAGTATGGTTTAAAAGTGGATATTGAAAAAGTAAAAGCCAGAACATATGAAATATACCGGAATATTGTAAAAGGTAAATTATCTCCTTTGGAAGGAGCTCATGAATTTATTTCAGAATGTCGTTCAGAAGGGACTGAAACTGGCTCTTGCCACCAGTGCCGATACAATTAAAATGGAGACCAACCTGAAAGAAACAGGCCTTTCCCGCGGATCATTTGACTCAATAATTACAGGACTCGATGTTGAAAACAGGAAACCTTTTCCGGATATTTATATAAAAGCAGCTACCAGCCTCGGTTTAAAAGCTGAAGAATGTCTGGTTGTTGAAGATGCAGTTAGTGGTATAAAGGCTGGTAAATCAGCAGGATGCAGATGTCTGGCTGTAACCGGGTCATTCACGGAAAAAGAACTTGGTGAAGCAGACTGGATCTGCCACTCTTTGCAGAGGTTCCGCAGGAAGCTCTGAACTGGTAACATTTTTAATTTTTCATTGTTTATAATATTTAGGTTATTCAATTTAACGTTCAGGTACCGGCCAGTGAAGATCTGAATTCTTAACCGTGGTTCACTTTAGCAAGGTATGATCTCAGAGAATAAATATATAACTGTTACTTATTGATTTATAACACTATATCAAAATATTATGGAATTTAAAACACTTGGAAAATCAGACATTAAAATCTCAGAACTTGCTTTCGGTGCCTGGGCAATTGGCGGATGGATGTGGGGTGGTGCTGACTCGAAAGAAGCCATTAAGGCTATTGAGACAGCAGTAGATAATGGAATGACAACAATTGACACTGCTGCCGTTTACGGCTTCGGTCTGAGTGAAGAACTGACAGGTAAAGCAATAAAGGGTAAAAGATCAAAGGTTCAGATACTTACGAAATTCGGACTGACATGGAATGAGAAAAAAGGCGAATTTTACTTTTCATCGAAGGACAATTCAGGAAAAGATATTGATATTTATCGCTACTCGTCGAAAGAGAAAGTAATTAGCGACTGCGATGAGAGTCTGAAAAGGCTCGGAACAGATTATATTGACCTTTACCAGATTCACTGGTCAGACCCCACAACACCCGTATCAGAGACAATGGAAGCTCTTGAGATTCTGATTAAAAAGGGAAAGATAAGAGCAGGTGCGAGTCTGTAATTATTCACAGGCTCTTATGGAAGAAGCTGAAAATTCATTCCCGATTGCTTCTGACCAGGTGCCTTACAGTATGGTAAACAGGGCGATTGAGAACGATGTTGTTCCTTATTGTCATAACAATAATATTGGGATCCTTGCATATAGCCCGCTTCAGAGAGGTCTGTTAACAGGTAAAATAAAGAAGGATCATGTATTTAAAGAAGGCGATAGCAGGCCTGCAACAATTTATTATAAAGAACCAAATTTTTCAAGGATCCAACACCTTATTAAAGAACTTTCCGTGATAGCTGATGATTTAAATGTTACTCTCTCACAGTTGGTTCTTAACTGGACGATTAATCAACCGGGAATCACCTGTGCACTTGCCGGCGCCAGAAATGCAGAGCAGGTTCTTGAAAATGTAAAAGCTACTGATTTTAAGCTAACTAACGATGAAATAGCTTTAATTAATATTAATATTTCAAATCTGAAATTAGAAACTAACATATAAGTCTAAATGAAAAATTTTCTTTCCGTTTTGCCCTCATTCAACAAACTTACAAAAGAGATGAAGGGTTTTCAATATCCTGAGTATCGTGAAGTAAACGGACATATACATACACCCTATTCTTTCAGCGCTTTTACTTCGCTCGATACTGCATTTAATATGGCTGTTGAAGAGAAAATTGCTGTGCTTGGCATTAACGATTTTTATGTTACAGATGGCTATGATGCCTTCCATAAGGGCTGTGTTGCAAATAAGATCTTTCCTCTCTTTAATATTGAATTTATCGGTCTTTTAAAAGAAGAACAGAAAAAAGGTATAAGAATAAATGATCCGAATAATCCCGGCAGGATCTATTTCACAGGAAAAGGTCTTGATTATCCTTTCCAGTCAGGCTGGCGTGAGAAATTACAACTAAAGAATGTTAAAAAAGAGAGCCAGGTCCAGATCAGAGCTATGATAGACAAGCTGAACCTGCTTATAATGAAGGAAAAATCAACTCTCCGGTTAACTTATGAAGACATAAAAAAGGAATATGCACAAAAACTGGTTCGTGAGCGTCATATAGCAAAGGCATTAAGAGAATTAGCTGTAAGAAATTTCCCTTCACCTGAAGAACAGATTAATTTTCTTGAAAATATTTATGGTGGCAAAAAGTCACAGGCAGGCATGACAAATCCTGCATCGCTTGAAAATGAAATCAGGTCTAACCTCCTTAAAAGCGGAGGACTGCCTTTGTTGCAGAGGATGAGAACTCTTTCCTTGAGCTTAAAAAGATAATTAAAATAATCATTAAGGCAGGCGGTATTCCATGCTATCCTGTATTACTTGATGATGCTTCAGGCAAATTCACTGAATATGAAAGCAACCCTGAGGAGCTTTATAACTCACTGAGCAAACTGGGAATAGAATGTATTGAACTAATCCCCGGGAGGAATGATTCAGCCATTTTGAAGAATTTTGTCCACTTCTTTCACGAAAAAGGGTTCATAATAACATTTGGCACTGAACACAACACACCTGAAATGATACCTCTGACAGTAACTACAAGAGGATCGGTTCCACTCGATGAATCGCTGAAAAAAATAGCATGGGAAGGTGCCTGTATAATTGCAGCCCACCAGTATCTTCGGGCAGATGGCCGCCAGGGATATGTCTTACCTGATGGAACCCACAGCAAGAAACAAATGAAGGAACTGGCAAATCTGGGGCAATTAATTATTGAATTCTTCTTAAACAAAAATTAAAATGAAACCTGAAATAAAGGACCTTATTGAGATATCGAAATACTATGGCACAAATAAGGATTTTGTCATAGCCGGAGGTGGCAATACTTCCTATAAAGATGAACTACAATCTGGATTAAAGCCAGCGGGCAGTCTCTGGCGAATCTGAGTGAAGAGGGACTTGTAGCACTAAGCAGGGAGAAGCTTAAAGTATTATCAGCCAGAACGTATTCAGAAGATCCGGTACAAAGGGAAGAAGAGGTTAAGGATGATATGAATCAGAGTATTTTGGATGCGGATAAGAACAAACGCCCCTCTGTTGAGACATCTCTTCATGATCTTATTCAATATAAATTTGTTGTACACCTCCATCCTACTCTTATCAACGGGATACTCTGCAGCAGGAATGCTAAAAATCTAACGATGAAACTATTCGGGGAGAGCGTTCTGTTTGTACCATATACCGATCCGGGATATATATTATTCAAGAAGCTTGAAACAGAAATAATACATACCGGCAGAAACATTCTGCTGATCCAAAAATAATATTTCTTGAAAACCATGGCTCGTTTGTTGCTGCAGATACTACTGAAGAGATAAGAAACATATATAATGAAATCTTTAATAAAATCGGAGAACAGATCACTCCTCTTTCAGATGCTGAACCTCTGCCTTATAATCCTGTTCTGAACAAAGTTCTTCCAAATATCCGGATGCTTCTTTCTACCGGAGAACCAGGAGTGATAAGATACCGTCACAATACACTTATTGAAAAATTCTATCACGAACCAGCAGGAGTTTCATAAAATTTCACTTCCTCTTACCCCTGATATTATTGTTTACTGTAAAACAAGGTATCTGTACATTGAACATTCTGCATCAGCGGAAAAAATTCTTGACTCTTTCCGTTATCAACTGCCTCATTTCTTCAGTGAATACGGGTATGCACCCAAAGTATTTGTAATAAAAGACATGGGTGTGTTTGCCATAGCTGAAAATTATGCTTCGGCCGAAGCATGCCTTGATGTTTATGAAGACCTGATAAAAATAAGTTACTATGCACTTCAGTGCGGAGGAATAAAATTTCTTACTCCGGAACAGGTCGATTTCATTGATAACTGGGAAGTTGAGAATTACAGAAGGAAGGCATCGGCATCAGGTACCACAGTTAACAGATTAAACAATAAAATTGCTGTGGTAACAGGGGCAGCGCAGGGCTTTGGGGCCGGTATCGCGGAATCACTTTTTGCTCTGAAGATGAATGTTGTACTGGCTGATCTCAATGAGGATGCAGGTCAGTCTCTTGCAGTAAAACTATCGGCTTCCGGATCAGCAAACAAAGCCATTTTCATTAAAACTGATGTTTCTGACGCTGCCTCAGTCAAAGAGCTTATAATATCAACTGTAGCTGAGTTCGGTGGTCTCGATCTGATGGTAAGCAATGCAGGCATTTTAAAGGCCGGCGGTCTTGACGAGATGGATCCTGAGACTTTCTCGAGAACAACAGATGTAAACTATAACGGATATTTTCATTGTGCCAAGTATGCATCGGAGGTGATGAAGATACAGAACCAGGAAAAACCAGGACATTTCACTGATATCATTCAGATCAATTCAAAGTCAGGTCTCCGGGGAAGTAACAGGAATTTTGCCTATTCGGGAGCAAAATTCGGAGGTATTGGACTGACTCAATCGTTTGCTATGGAGCTTGCACCATTCAGGATCAAAGTCAATTCAATATGTCCAGGCAATTTTTATGAAGGCCCCCTGTGGTCCGATCCTCACAACGGGCTGTTTGTACAGTATCTTAAAACAGGTAAGGTTCCAGGGGCAAAAAACATTGAAGAGGTTCGTCAGTTTTATGAGGAACAGGTTCCAATGAAACGAGGATGCAAACTACAGGATGTTATGAAGGCACTATTATATATTATTGATCAGGAATATGAAACAGGACAAGCTGTTCCTGTTACCGGCGGACAGGTTATGCTTGGATGACGGCGAAGGGCAAACGGCAAACGGCGAACGGAGAACGGAAGGCGAAAGAGCTCGAAGGGCAAAGGGCGCAGGGTAAAGTGTCTAAGTTATTAAAAAACAAAACAATATATGAAAACAAAAGCTGTAAGAATATACGGAAAAAAGGATCTCAGACTTGAAGAATTTGATTTGCCTGAGTTAAAAGATGATGAGATCCTGGCACATGTCATTTCCGACAGCATTTGTATGTCATCGCATAAGGCAGCATTACAGGGAGCGGACCATAAAAGAGTTCCTGATGATATCCATATTAACCCTACAATCATCGGACATGAATTTTCGGGTATAATACTTGAAGTAGGTAAAAAATGGCAGATAAGTTCAGATGCCGGACAAAAATTTTCAATACAGCCTGCAATGAGTAAGATGGGAACACTTAATGCTCCAGGTTACTCTTACAGATATATCGGTGGTGATGCCACATATGTAATCATTCCTTCAATTGTAATGGAAGCCGATTGTCTTCTGCCTTATGAGGGTGAAGCTTTTTTCCCGGCATCTCTTTCCGAACCAATGTCATGTATCGTTGGTGCTTTTAATGCAAGTTACCATATACCTCCAGGAACATATGTGCATGAGATGGGTATAAGAAAGGGTGGTAAAATGGCATTGCTGGCAGGCGTAGGCCCTATGGGACTTGGCGCAATAGATTATGCCATCCACCAGGAGAGAAAACCGGAGCTGCTTGTTGTCACCGATATTGATGAAAACCGTCTTGCCAGAGCTGCCTGTTTGTTTACTCCTGAACTTGCTGAAAAGGAAGGAATAAAACTTATATATGTGAATACATCCCAAATAAAGGATCCTGTAAAACACCTTCGTGAAATCAGTGGTGGCACCGGCTTCGACGATGTATTCGTATTTGCACCCGTAAAACCGGTGGTTGAGCAGGGAGATGCAATTCTCGGATTTGACGGGTGTCTTAATTTCTTTGCCGGACCAACAAATACCGAATTTAAAGCTGAATTCAACTTTTATAATGTCCATTATGCTTTTACTCATATTGTAGGTACCTCAGGAGGCAATACCGATGACATGAGAGAGTCTCTTAAGCTGATGAGCGAAGGAAAGATTAATCCGGCAGTAATGATAACACATGTTGGCGGACTTGATACTGTTGTCGAGACTACCCTGAATCTCTCCCAGATCACGGGAGGGAAAAAGCTTATTTACACAAACATTTCAATGCCGCTTGTATCGCTGTTCAAACTTGGCGAATTGGGTAAAACAGATAAATTCTATGCAGAACTCAATGAAATAGTGGCAAAAAACGACTATATCTGGTCGCTGGAGGCAGAGAAGTATCTGCTGGCTAATGCAAAACCGATTTAAGAAATAGATTTCTTTTTCACTGTGTAATCAAAAAAAGAACTTACACAGAGGAACACAGAGAAGTCACACAGAGGCCTTCGATCCCGCAAGGCGGGACTCAGGCTACACAGAGCTATACAGACAAAACAAAGAGTAACACCTGGAATAATATTCTTATCATGTCTGTGAGCTCTGTGTAAGTTCTTTTTAACTCTGTGTAAGTTCTTCCAACCCTTTATTATTTCATTTCCTCAGCAAACTCATCAGAGATATAGTTCTCATAGCTTAAACAGACATGAGTTGCAAAGTCAACTCCCGATGAAATGATCCTTTCCCATTCCTTCTGTCCAAGATTTTCAAGCTGATCCTCGTGTATAATTGTTCTTGTATATAGCTGTTAACATACCAGCATTGAAATTATCACCTGCCCCGATTGTACTTACCGGAGTTATGTTTTTTACAGGAAATTTACCTGAAAATGAAGTAGTTCTGACATAAACACCTTCCACATTAGCAGTATAGACAAGACAATTGCAGTATTTTTTTACAACCTCCCAGGCTTCATCCGGTGAATCAGCTCCGAAAATATTCTTAAAATCCTCATCCGATCCGCGTAAAAGGCTGGCCATCTGCATATTTTCAATTATCAGCGGTTTAAGAGTATCCAGCTCAGAAAGGTGTCCTTTCCTGAAATTAGGGTCGTATAAAACCAATGCTCCATTTTCATTTGCATTACTAATGAATCTTTTGAATTTTTCTCTTATCTCAGGCCAGATTGCATAAAATGACCCACACTGTACAATGTCATCCTTTTTAATTACAGGAAACTCAATATCAAGCCGTTTCTCGGGAAAATCCTTATAAAAAGTATAGTGAGCATCATTTTTCTCATCGAGGAATGCAAGTGCCAGAGATGTGCTTCCATCAGTAAACCGGTGAACTGAAGATGAATCAACGCCATTTTCTTCCAGGAAATTGTCAATAAGAATACCAACATTATCCTTTCCATACTCACTTATAAATGAGACCGGCAGATTCATTCGTCCCATTGAAACAACACTGTTAAGTACTGATCCTCCTGCTTTTGCAGCCTGGGGCTGGTTATTTTTGAAAATAATATCCAGTACGGTCTCTCCTATTCCATAAATTTTTCTCATATGAATATTTCCTGTTAATTGAGTTATGGTGTGAATTTAATAATTAATTTGTAATGATGCAAAGAAGAATCGGCATAAAGGCGTAAAGGCGCACCCTTCGGCAAGCTCAGGGTGAAGGCGATAACGGCGTAATGGCGCAGACGGAGTGAGAGCTGGCTTAATTCCCCTCCCTGGAGGGGCTAGCCTGCGGCTGAATGACGTCTGACCGGACAAGAATAACTGTTAGGACGGTTCAGTCGTTGGGCGGGGGGTGGGTTTTGGGGATATGAAGAACTACTAAAGGCACAACGGCGCACACGGCATAGGAAGAACATGGGTCGACAAGAGCTACGTTGGATAAAAGATAATGGGGAGATACTGCGAAAACTGAAAGACTTATATCAGAATTTTCTATATTTGTTTGATAATACGAAGATTTATGAAGGCAATGATGCTTACCGGGATAAGGCAGATGGAGATGAAAGAAATTCCGGAGCCTGTAATAAAAAATGACAAAGATGTAAAGATCAAAATGTCTGTAGTGGGCATATGTGGTTCAGATATCCACTACTACACACAAGGACAGATTGGTTCTCAGATAGTAGAATATCCATTCACTGTAGGTCACGAAGGAGCAGGTGTTGTAGTTGAGGTAGGGAAAGCTGTAAAACGGGTAAAACCCGGAGATAAGATCGCAATAGAACCGGCGATGCCTTGCTGGGAATGTGATCAATGTCTTTCAGGAAGACATCATACATGCCGCAACCTGAAGTTTCTGGGATGTCCTGGACAGGCTGAAGGTTGTCTGATGGAATATATTGTCATGCCTGAGGAGAGCTGTTTCCCATTAAATACGAACCTGACCCCTGACCACGGGTCAATTTCCGAACCTATGGCAATTGGAATATATGCAGTTAAAAAGTCAGGAAATATCAATGGACTGAATATCGGCATTCTTGGATTCGGGCCGATTGGGATGAGTGTAATGCTTGCAGCCAAAGCAGCCGGAGCTGCTTCAGTTGTATGTAACAGATAAAATAGATCCCAGACTCAGAATTGCTGCAAAGGAAGGAGCAGTTATTACAGTAAATCCTTTAAATGAAGATGTTGTCGATACAATTGTTCAAAATGCCAGCCTTGGTCTTGATATTGTATTTGAGTGCTGCGGTCAGCAGGAAGCATTCGATCAGGCAATTGAGATACTTAAACCAGGCGGCAAACTAACAGTTGTCGGCATACCTGAATTTGAAAGATGGTCAATGAATGTTGAAAAGACAAGACGAAAAGAGATATCACTTCAGTTCATACGCCGACAGGTTGATTGCGTTGATACTGCCCTTGAACTTATGGCTGATGGAAGAATTAAGATCGATAATATGGTGACTCACAGATTTCCTTTTAACAAAACAAAAGATGGGTTTGATATGGTTGCAGAATATAAAGACGGAGTAATGAAAGCTATGATTGATTTTTAATTCTAATTTGAATCCATTTTCCTAAGCACCGGAATAATATAAAACTATCGTATAACAATAAATTAAAACCTCAGATTATGAATAAGAAAATCATTTTTATTGTGCTTTATTCTTTTTACTTCTATTGTTAATGTCACAGAATGTAGGCTCTTCACCAGAGTATATTAAAGCAATGACACCGGAATGGAAAGGCGAACGTTTTCCAGACGGCAGACCAAAAGTATCAGATGCAATTCTTGAAAGACTGAAGAATATTTCGATTGAGGAAGCATGGGGCGTTTTACGTAATAAGGGATTTCAGAATCAGTTTGAAAGCGGCTGGACAATTATCAATCCTGATGAAGCTATGACAGGACGTGTTGTAACAGCCCAATACATGCCATTAAGGCCTGACCTTGAAAAGCAGATAAAAGAACAGGGTAAAAAAGAGGGCAGAGCTCAGCAGGGAGGTACAAATTCATGGCCAATTGATATTTAGTAATGGTGATGTGTATGTAGCTGATTCTTATGGCAAAATTGTTGACGGTACTCTTATTGGAGATAACCTTGGAAATTCAATTTACGCCAAAACAAAAAGAGGAGTTGTTTTTAATGGCTGTGTAAGAGACCAGGAAGGACTTACTGAGATCAAAGGATTCAACGGATGGTTTAAAGGACAGGATCCTTCATACATAATGCAAATGATGCTTACTTCCATCAATGCTCCTATTCGTGTTGGTCGCGCTACTGTTTTACCTGGAGATGTTGTACTGGCAAAAAAATATGGCGTTATCTTTATTCCTGCATACCTTGTTGAAGATCTGGTATTAACATCTGAAGTTACAGCATTGAGAGACGAATTCGGACATCAGCGCCTTAGAGAAAAAAAATATCTTGCAGGACAGATTGACAGCCAATGGTCAGAAGAGATTAAGAAAGATTTTCTGAATTGGCTTAATAACTACCCTGGCAAATTACCAATGACTAAAGCAGAATTGGATAATTACCTGAAAGAGAGAAATTATTGATTAATTGTTCTGCAGACTTTAAACCGTCGCTCTGTATTCATCAGAGATGTTCCTTACTCCTCTTTAGTGTAAAAGAGTAAAAAATCGATTAAAAAAAGGTTATACCGTAAACGCAAAGTGCTTTATTAAAGATAGTTAAATCATATATTTCAAATAATTAAGAATTATGAAAAGTATTTTACAGCAGATTTATGACAAGAACAGACAACAGGAGAACTCTGATAAAGAAGCAATTAAAGCGGAGCTTGCTAATCCTGCCACAACCAACGATCGTCGTAGTTTTCTGAAGAAGGCTGCCCTTGGAGGAATAGCTCTTGGTGGCATGATGAAGCTGTCAATTGAAGATACAATCGCCCATACAACATCAAATGTACAACGCAGCTCAAGTCCATCAGAACTGAAAATCACTGATATGAGGGTGGCTGTTATTGGAAATGTAGGTCGGACACCCATCATCCGTATCGATACAAATCAGGGTATATATGGATTAGGTGAAGTGAGGGACGGAGCTGATGAGCGTTATGCCCTGATGCTGAAAAGCCGGATTCTGGGGCTAAATCCCTGTAATGTTGAGATGCTGTTTAAAATTATAAGGCAATTTGGGTACCATGGCCGTCAGGGTGGAGGTGTATGTGCTGTTGAGATGGCTTTGTGGGATCTATGCGGCAAGGCATACGGAGTACCTGCATGGCAGCTTCTGGGTGGCAGATACCGTGATAAAATAAGACTTTATGCTGACACACCGGGAGCCAAGGATCCGGTTGCATTTGCTGAGACTATGAAAAGAAGAGTTGATGAGCAGGGCTTTACATGGCTTAAAATGGACCTTGGAATTCATGTTGTAGGGAATATTCCGGGGCACTGGTGAATACTAAAGTCTGGGATGGTGCCACAGGTCAATACGATCTCCGTGATTATATGGGTTATGGAAATACTCTTCATCCATTTACACAGGTTCAGATAACAGAAAAGGGACTGGAAGGACTAACTGAATATGTAGAGGATGTCCGAAATGCTGTAGGTTATGAGATCCCTCTGTGTGCTGATCATTTTGGTCATTTCGATGTTAATAATGCCATTCGTTTCGGTAAGGCAATGGATAAATACAGGCTCGCATGGCTTGAAGATATGGTTCCATGGTTTTATACCGATCAGAATAAAACTTTGTCTGATGCAATCGAAACGCCCATTGCCACAGGAGAAGATATTTATATGCTAAAAGGTGGATTTAAACCATTGCTTGATGCCAGGGCAGTGGATATTATTCAGCCTGATCTCGGCACTTCAGGAGGATTACTGGAGACAAAGAGAATTGGAGATTATGCTGAAGAATGTGCTGTTTCAATGGCAATGCATATGGCAGGGTCACCTGTATGTTTCATGGCTAATGTTCATTGTGCAGCTGCAACACAAAACTTCCTGGCTCTTGAACATCATTCAGTTGATGTACCCTGGTGGGGAAATCTTGTCAGGATGACAGGAAGTCAGCCTATGGTTACAAAGGGATTCGCAAATGTTCCATTGGATGCTCCGGGCTTAGGGATAGAATTAAATGATGAGGAGATGAAAAAACATCTTCGCAAAGATACTAACGGGTATTTTGAACCTACTCCGGAATGGAATGATAAACGTTCTCACGACAGGCTCTGGAGTTAATAAGGGACAAAGAAACAGTTAAATCACTGTTTACTAATTTTTTAAATAAGATCCAGATCTTATGATTTAATGATCATGTTAAATGTTTCCGGTAACAAATTAATATTACCAATTTATCTGGGACTGAAGAAATCCTTAATAAACACCTCCCGAGGTTTATAGATTTCGTCCTGCCACTTTTTGGCAAGCGGTGGACCAGGCTGATGGTGAGGCCGGTATGGAACTGCATAGATGATTTTTCTCCCGCCTGCCTGGTTTAGAGCTGTATATACCGAAGTTGAAGGACAAACCATATCAATCAATCCAATCTCTGCAAAGATTGTCGCTTTGGAACCTTTTAAGATATTTGCAGCGTCGAAATAAGGGAGTGACTGCATCATTTTTGCCTTGGAGTTACTTGTTTCAAACGGATGAGGCCAGCCACCCATCCGACCAATCATAGGTGCAAACCAGTCGCACATAGCCGGAACAATGGCAACCACTGAAGTTACTCTGTGGTCAAGCCCCGCAGCAACCAATGCCTGGCCACCACCCTGACTCTCTCCCATTACAAGTATTCTCCTCCCATCCCATTCCGGTTGCCTGGTAAGGAAATCAATTGTACGCAAGAGTCGTAAATACATGCCTCTGAAATAAATATCATCCCTGCTTGTCAGCCCCTGAAACCAATACTCTTTTAACTCCCCGTTTTCGAGATTTTCATAATAACTGTCAGGCTGTCCGTTCAGCATTCCATGAGCATTGAGATCAAAACAAAGCGCACCCATTCTGGCATAAGTCATTGCATTTTGAGGTTCAGAACGACACCATGATCCCTTTACTCCCGCCGCATGAACAAGAAGGACAATTGGTAAAGAGCCCGGAACAGCGGATTCAGGCTTTGCATAATAGCCACGGGCAGGCTTAGGTCCCGGGCAATTCAGCTCAATATCTTCACAGGAATAGCCATTTTCAATAGCCGGACTACCAACTTTTTTCGTTTTTATTTTAAGAGGCATAGCCTCAAGTAGTTTTTTCTGAGCTTTCCAATAGTCGTCAAAGTCATCGGGACACGAGGAACCAGGACGAAGCTTCTCAGGCTCAACAAGCATACCCAGACTTGTACTTTTCCCATCATATTTTGCTTCAACAATAACAGAACAGGATTCATCAAAACGACCATCAAAGACAAGTATACTATCATTTCTGAATATGAAAGCATTGCTTTCAACCAGTATCTTGTTATTCTTATATACCTTCACATGAAGGGAATCAACTGTTTTGGTTCCGCCGGCAGCATAAACTGAAATTCTCTGACCTCTGTTGTAGATGCCTGATCTGACAGATTGCTTCAATGAGATATCGGTAAGCTGTGCATTAATTGTTATCGCAGCAAAAAGTATTACCGTCATTGAAAAAATTGACTTCCTTATCATCCTGACAATTGTTTAATGGACAATGAATTATTTACCAAAGCGTTTCACAGCCTCTGTCAGCATTACAGCTGTAGCCGTAGCTCCTGATCTCCTTGCTCCGGCTTCCTTCATTTTAAGCAGATCATCGAGAGTACGGACACCCCGGCACATTTCACCTGAACATTCGGTCCCGAATGTTTACGCATCAGCCTAACGTCTTCAATTGTAGCTCCGGTATAATTATAGAAGCCATCAGGCTGTTTTACAAATCCATAACCAGTAGATGTTTTGACAAAATCAGCCTCAACCCTTGTACAAATTTCACAAAGTTTAATCTTATCCTCTTTTCCTGTTACATGGTCAGTCTCAAAAATCACTTTTACAATAGCATTATTCCGATGGCAAATATCCGTGACCTCCTTTATTTCATTTTCAACATAATCCCAGTCTCCTCCCAGAACTTTACCGATATTGACTACCATATCAATCTCTGTGGCACCATCATGGCAAGCCTGTTCAGCTTCATATACCTTGACTTTAGTTGAACTGTTCCCATGCGGAAATCCGATAACACAGCCGACTTTAACATCGCTTCCTCTAAGCTTTTCAGCTGCCAATCTTACTGCATATGGTTTTACACATACAGATGCAACATCGTATTTCAAAGCCACATCGCATTGTTTAAGAAGATCATCATCGGTAAATGAGGGTTGAAGGATAGAATGATCTATCATTTTGGCCAGTTCTTTTATTATTGTCATAGTGTTAATTATTTAACAATTAAAATTCAAGAGTATTTTGAGTCAATACACTCATAAAGTCAAAAGTAGGAAATGGTTTGAAAAGAGCATGTTATAATAGCCAATTATTTTCTTAAATGTATCGGAAATAAACATACAATTTTCATATATTTGAGTAGGTAATTCTGCAAAATTAAGGATACTGATATCGATTGTCCTGGTAGACTGAATTTACATTTGCATCAGGTTCTTAATACTAATAGATTAAGTAATTATTGATAGTCAATTATTCACTGACAAATAAGTATGAATTAGAACTAAAATAATATTATGCCTCAACTGAAAGACACCGAACTGTTCCTGAAGGAACATAAACTAAGATCTGACGATATTGATATCAGAAGCCTCATAGATTCATTTACATCGGAAATGCAGAAGGGTCTCAACGGAAAAGACAGCTCCCTCAAAATGATCCCAACTTATATTGAAGCAGATAATAAATTCAAGGTCGATGTACCGGTTCTTGCTATCGATGCCGGCGGAACAAATTTCAGGGCTGCAATGGTAAGTTTCAGCAGTACCGGATTAATGGAAATCAGCAATTGGGTAAATGAAAAGATGCCTGGCCTTGAAGGTGAAATATCTAAGGATGAGTTCTTTAATACAATTGCTAATTACGTAAGACCTATTGCTGAAAAAGTTGAAAGCATTGGATTCTGTTTCTCCTACCCAACTGAGATTTTACCGGATAAAGATGGCAGACTTATTCATTTTACCAAAGAGGTACAGGCACCGGGAGTCGTTGGGCAGCTTATAGGCAAGAGTCTCCTTGCAGCATTAGGGATGCCCGAAAAACAGATCGTCATTCTTAATGATACGGTTGCTACCCTTCTTGCCGGAAAGTCGGCCTCTCTGGGACATAGTTATGATTCATTTATTGGCTATATACTAGGCACAGGAACAAACACATGCTATATTGAGACCAATAATAATATTCAAAAGAATAAAAATCTTGATCCCTCCAAAAGTCAGATTATAAATATAGAATCAGGTAACTTCGATAAAGCACCACGCACTGATATTGATATGTTCTTAGACAGAAGTACAGTCAATCCGGATAGTCATACCTTCGAAAAGATGATTTCCGGTGGATATTTTGGAAACTTGTGTCTTATTGCATTAAAAAGTGCAGCACGAGAGGGTGTTTTTTCTTCAGAAACAGCCCATAAGCTAATGGCATTAAATGAATTAGCTTCTGAAGAGGCAGATTAATTTCTTACTGTTACCGGATCAGACAGAGGACCCCTTTATTCATGCATCAAAGATGCTGATGATGACAAGCATTTCATAAGAATCATTAGTTGTATACTCGACCGTGCAGCCCTTCTTGTAGCAGCAAACCTGGTGGCAGTTGTATTAAAAACAGGCAAAGGCAAAACAAAAGAGAATCCAATTCTTATTACAGTTGAAGGATCCACTTTTTTTAAATTGCATAACATGAAGGATCTCACAGACAAATATTTCAGAGAATTTCTCACAGGAGACAATGAACGACATGCAGAATTTACGGAAGTAAAACATGCCAGTCTGGTAGGTGCTGCTCTTTCGGCACTTATAGCCTGACCTTCATCGTTAACTGAAAAAGAAACCCATATGAATAATTCTACTAAAACTCTTACAATCACACTATTATTCATCATGCAATTTTTTCAGCCTGTCTTGATAGTTGCAGGTGATCAGGCAACCGGAGAAAGTAAAAATGTTAAAAGTCAGGAAAAATGGATTCATATTTTTAATGGTCATAACCTCGATGGATGGATTCCCAAGATAACAGGGTATAAGACGGGAATAAATCCGCTTGATCTCTTCCATGTTGAAGACGGGCTGCTAAAAGTTGATTACAGTAAGTTTAATAAATTTAATGGTAGATTCGGACATCTGTTTTATAAAGAAAAACTCTCATCTTACATTCTTCACATTGAATATCGTTTTGTCGGCGAGCTATTACCTGATGCCCCAGGATATTGTTACCGTAACAGTGGGGTAATGATCCATTCGCAATCAGCTGAAAGCATGGACATCGTTCAAAACTGGCCGGTCTCAATAGAATCACAGTTTCTTGGCAGTACTCAGCGAATGAAGCAAAAGACAGCCAGCATTTGTACACCAGGCACAACAGTATCATATAAGGGTATGCCTACTGAGGAACATTGCATTGAATCAACTTCAAAATATTATTACGATAATCAGTGGGTAAGTCTTGATGTAATTGTAAAAAGTGGAAAAACGATCAGTAATGTAATTGATGGCGATACCGTTTTAAGTATTTCCCAACCAAAGATAGGTGGCAGCCTTCTAACTGAGAATTTTCCTTTAGCTGCAGGCACTCTTCTAGAAGATGGTTATATAGCCCTTCAGGCTGAAGGACAGAACATTGACTTCAGGAAGGTTGATCTGATGATTCTTGATGATTCAGTTCCTAAAAAGGGAGTCAGGACTTTCAAAGGCAAAAGGCGAAATACAAAAATATCTGAGACTTTGCCTGACCCTAATATTCAAAACAAGACATTAATTCTTATCGACAACTTTGATAGCTATAAAGGCAATGTTGAACTTCACTCAAGATGGTATCACCAGGAAACCACAAGTAATCTGAAGCTTATGCTTGAATCCTTTGTCAAAGGTTATGGGAAGTACAGTCTTAAATGTGAATATTTAGCAGAAAAAGACAAGGGGAAAAATGATAACGTGCTGGTTCAGACCGGGAAGTGGGATCTTACGGGATGCAATGGAATTCAGTTCTGGTTCAAGCCTGATGGATCGGGTCGTGAGTTTACAATAGAATTCAACATTGCTGATAAAAACGGTAAAAATATTAATGATACATGGGGGTACACCTATGTCCCTGAAAAAGGAGATACGGGATCACGTATAATTGGAATTCCTTTTTCAAATTTGAAACACAATCCAGTCTCAGCCAGTTTACCCGAATCAGGATCAACATTCAATCCGGCATCAATTATAGAAGTCTCTTTGAAAATCGGAGGCAAAAATGAATCCAGGGGAAGAGGGACATATTATTTTGATGAGATATACGGAACTAAGCTTCAGATCTGAATAAATCACCATTCAGCTAATCTCATTGACCTTCAACAAAATGAAAAGACGACATAGTCTTACCTTATTACCCTGCCTGAACCATCACCCTTCATGAGTTGCTCAACCTCCGCAACTGAGACCATATTAAAGTCACCGGGTATTGTATGTTTAAGGCACGAAGCAGCAACGGCAAAATTCAAAGCTTTCTGATCATCTCCAGTATAAGTAATCAAGCCATATATGAGTCCTCCCATAAATGAGTCTCCACCCCCAACACGGTCTATAATATGTGTTATTTCGTAAACCGGAGCTTCATAAAACTTCCTTCCGTCAAAAAGCACTCCCGACCATGTATTATGGTCGGGCATTTACAGATCCTCTCAATGTGATTATTACCTTTTTAACCTGCGGAAATTTATTTTTTAAGGCAACACATACGGACTCAAATTGATGGGCATCAACATTTCCTTTTGACACATCGGTATTTTCAGGTTTAATTCCGAATACTTTTTCAGCATCCTCCTCATTTCCAAGTATTATATCACATTGACTCACCATATTTAGGCATAATCTCCGAAGCTGATTTTCCCCATTTCCAGAGATTCTTTCTGAAATTCATATTCGCATGAAACCTTTATACCCTTATTTTTGGCAGTCATCACTGCATCGCGACAAACTTTGGCTGCACTTTCCGATATGCCAGGGGTAATTCCACTCCAGTGAAACCACGTTACTCCATCGAACACTTCGTCCCAGTTTATCATTCCCTCATTAATCCCGGCAATAGCTGATCCTGCCCTGTCGTATAAGACCTTACTTGGTCGTGATACCGATCCTGTTTCTAGGAAATAGATGCCAAGACGTTCTCCTCCCCGTATGATATGCCGGGTTCCAACATTATATTTTCTTAAATCCATCACTACAGCCTCGCCCAGATCATTTTGCGGAAGACGTGTAACAAACTCGGTCTGCAATCCATAATTAGCCAGCGATACAGCCACATTGGCCTCACCTCCTCCGAAGGATGAATTAAATGATGTAACTTGTGTAAAACGTTTATGATCAGGGGTTGCCAGTCTAAGCATTATCTCACCGAAGGTCACTATTCTCTGCTTCATGATTCAAAATTGAATAAGTTATTATGATTATAAAAGTAAGTACGATCTGAAGTTAAATAAATATTGATGATATGTAAAAAAGACTCTTATGTAATTTAATTTTCATTCTGATACAGGTAAGCTGATTATTGGTACAAAATTTAAATATACTTATTAGGTCCGACAGCAGGTAATCTGATAATAGTTATTAATATTCAGGTGTAAAAAAATAATTCTACATTTACAATTGCAAGTCCTTATTTTACTGAATTTTATTGCAGCTATAAAAAATATGAAGAATTGTATGAATTACAGTAAGTTGCATTTAACTATTTTATTTTTAGCAATAACCACGGGGTTTTCTTCTTTGAATTCTTGTTCAAAGGATAAGATACCGGCACCTGGTCTTACGATAAATGGTGCCTCACAGGTCAGATTAGCCTCTGAATCAACAATGAAGTTCAAACTTACTCTTGACAAGCCATCTACTGTTACAGTGTCGGCTGATTATAATTTATTAGATGGGACCGCTGTTTCTCCGGACAATTATGCATCATTATCCGGGACTATCTCATTTACCGCCTGGAGAGACAGAAAAGACAGTAGATGTGGTGATTAAGGGTGATCCGATGAATACACGCCAGAAAAACCTGCAATTTGCAATTCAACTCAGCAACCCGGTATATTGCACGCTGGCAAACACCTCAGCAACTGGAACAATCATAACTGAGGATGGAACTTATCTGCCAACTGATAATTCAGGATTTACCACTCACCAGATACATATCCTGGGTAAATACATCTTGCCTGGAGTGATGAATTCTCCGGCTCCAAGACTGGATCTGAATTCATGGAATCAAGAAAAGGGCAATGGCAATGGTGGATGGGGTAATAATGAACTTGAGTACTATACTGACAACACAAAGAATACTTTCCTTTCGAACGGAAACCTGATTATTGAAGCCAGAAGAGAGACGACTACAGGCAATTATGATTATACTTCAGGAAGAATGACCACTCCAGACAAAAAAATATTTTAAATTCGGACGGATAGATATACGCGCCAAGCTACCTGTAGGCAAAGGTATATGGCCAGCTCTGTGGATGCTTGGAATAAATATTCCTTCTGCAGGATGGCCTGCCTGTGGGGAGATCGACATTATGGAACTGGTCGGAACATACCCAAACCAGGTAAGTGGAACCATGCACTGGCAGACTGCAAGTGGTTCAAGTACAAATAAAGGCAAGAGCTATACTTTAACATCAGGCGATTTCTCCGATCAGTTTCATGTTTTCAGTATCATCTGGCAACAGGATAGCATCAAATGGTATGTTGACGATAAGTTATATCTCTCAAACAGTTCATCTGATGTAGGCTCTGCTAATTATCCATTCAATGCAGAACAGTTCTTTATTTTTAATGTAGCTGTAGGTGGTAACTGGCCAGGTTCTCCTGATTATACAACTGAATTTCCTCAACGGATGTTTGTTGATTATGTACGTGTATACCAATGATCTGCAATTGAGTAGATAAATTTTTCTTCTTTTCCTCTGATTTACTGACAGATTTTACTACTTTCATATGCAAATACATTACATCCGTAATAAACAATACATTAATGAGCAGAATAATAGTTATTGGAAGCTCTAATACCGACATGGTGATAAAATCCAAAAAGCTTCCTCTCCCGGGTGAAACAATTCTCGGAGGCGTTTTTCTTATGAATCCTGGCGGGAAAGGTGCAAACCAGGCCGTTGCTGCAGCCAGACTCGGTGGAAATGTAACATTTGTTACAAAAACAGGAAATGATCATTTCGGAGAAGAAGCCTCAAATCTGTTTAAGAATGAACATATTGATACAAGTTTCTTAATAAAAGATCCAAAAAATCCATCAGGCGTAGCCTTAATCACAGTCGATGAATTCGGAGAAAACAGTATAGTTGTCGCTCCGGGGTCAAATGCTTCCTTATCTGCATATGACATTGATGATAAGGTGTTCGAAACAGAACCATCGGACATTTTTGTCATGCAGCTTGAGATTCCCCTGGGAACAGTAGAATTTGTAGCACAGAAGGCTGTTAGTAAAAGAAACAGAGGTTATCCTGAATCCTGCCCCTTCCCGCAAATTGTCAGATGACCTTCTAAGCTGCCTCTATCTTATTACTCCTAATGAAACCGAGGCAGAACAGATAACAGGCATAAAGGTAACAGATAATGCATCTGCCGAAAAAGCCGCAACAATTATGCGTAATAAAGGGGTTGCGAATGTTATCATCACACTTGGTGCATCGGGAGCATACCTGAAGACAGACTCAGTATCAAAACATATTCCTGTGGTACCGGTAAAAGCAATTGATACAACAGCTGCCGGTGATGTTTTTAACGGGGCTCTTGCAGTAGCTATTGCAGAGGGAATGCAACTGGAAGATGCTGTATCCTTTGCAAACAAGGCTGCATCCATTTCAGTAACAAGAATGGGCGCCCAGGCATCGGCTCCCTACAGGAAAGAGATCCTTTACCAGGGAGGGACGGAGATAACGGAGAGACGGAGAGACGGAGAGACGGAGAGACGGAGAGAGAATGAAGCCATAGTGAAAATTGAAATTGAATAAAACCATTACTTATGAAAAAACTATACATACTGACGATTGGAATCATCTTACTTATATCTGGTTGCACAAATAAGCCAAAAGAGAATATAAAACAACCGGTTAAAATCATTCTGGATACGGACCTTGGTCCTGATTATGATGATGTAGGAGCACTGGCATTTCTTCATGCAATGGCCGACAGCGGGAAGGTTGAAATACTTGCAACTGTAAGCAGCAATAAACAAGAGCTGGTTGCACCGTCAATAGATGTAATAAATACTTATTTTGGAAGGCCTGATTTACCTATAGGTGCACCAAAAGGCAATGGAGTCAACCTTGGATCGTCACAGCACTGGGCTGATTCTATTGTGGCAAAATATCCGCATACTATAAATTCAACCGATGATGTACCTGATGCAACTTTAATTTACCGTAGGGTACTTAAGCTCACAGCCTGATACAAGTGTGACGGTTGTCACAATCGGATTTTTAACTAACCTGAACAACCTGTTAAAATCAGAGCCTGACAGTATCTCTCCATTGAATGGGATGGATCTGGTTCGCAAGAAAGTAAAGCTTCTGGTCTCAATGGCCGGTACTTTCCCTTCAGGAAAAGAATTTAATGTATACATGGACTCATTATCATCTGAATATGTTTTTAATAACTGGCCGGGTCGGATTATTTTTACCGGTTTTGAAATTGGCTGGGAGATTCGTACCGGTCTTCGATTAATAAAATCGGACATTCAAAACAGCCCCGTGAAGGATGTCTTCCGTATCAGCATACCTCTTTCTGCCGAAGATAAGGATGGCCGGATGAGCTGGGATGAGACAGCTGTCCTTATAGCCGTCTATGGAACAGAAGGGTTCTTTGATACAGTAAGAGGAAAAATAATAGTAAATCCTGATGGAAGTAATACATGGGAGATGACCCGAATGGTAAACAGTTTTATGTAAAACAAAAGATGCCTGTAACTAAAATGGCAGAATTTATTGAAGACAGAATGATGCATCAGCCGGAAAGGAAATAGGAGAATAGTTACACAGAGTTAGAAAACAAAGAAAGTTACACAGAGAGCACAAGGAAACACAGAGGGACACAGAGAAGAAACTGGAAGTTACACAGAGGGACACAGAGAGACACAGAGACCTTCGATCCAGCAAGGCGGGACTCATGCTACACAGACACAGAGAGGAAACAGAGAATTATCTTCCTGACTCTGTGGACTCTGTGCCCCGATAGCTATCGGGACTCAGTGAGCTCTGTGTAAGTTCTTTAAGTCAAATAACCTGTCATGACCTTATAAGCAAAAAAAAATACAGAAACATCTAATGATAATATCTAAAACCTGATTATTATGTTTATACCACAAAGTTATCCGCTCGCAATTATTCTGTGTGTTGTGACAATGATATGCTGGGGATCATGGGGCAACACCCAGAAACTGGCAGGGAAATCATGGCGTTTCGAATTGTTCTACTGGGATTACGTACTTGGAATCTTACTGTTTTCACTCCTGCTTGGATTCACTCTGGGGAGTACCGGCGAAAACGGCCGGGGATTTATCCAGGATATCAGACAGGCTGATTCCGGTAATATTTTGAACGCTTTTCTGGGAGGAGTGATATTTAATGCCTCCAACATTCTGCTGGTTGCAGCTATGGCAATAGCCGGCATGGCAGTTGCTTTTCCCGTTGGAGTGGGAATTGCGCTTGCTCTGGGTGTCATAATTAACTATGTGTACGCTCCGCAGGGTAATGCATTCTGGCTATTTTCAGGTGTTGCACTTATTGTTGCTGCAATTTTAATAGATGCTATAGCTTACAGGAAGCATAGTGCATCGTTAAAAAAAGTATCAGGAAAAGGAATATTACTGTCTGTATCTGCCGGGGTTTTGATGGCCTTATTTTATCGTTTTGTTGCCAGTTCAATGGTTACAAGCTTTGAGGTTCCGGAAGTTGGAAAACTCACACCCTATTCTGCAATTTTTTTCTTTGCAATAGGGGTTCTGGTTAGCAATCTCCCTTTTAACTACATTATAATGAAGAAACCTTTTGAGGGAGAACCACTTTCATTTAAAGATTATGCAAAAGGTAGTCTGAGTGTACATCTTACTGGTATTACCGGAGGTATAATATGGAACATTGGTATGGCAATGAGTATCCTTGCATCAGGAAAAGCAGGATTTGCAATTTCGTACGGATTGGGTCAGGGGGCGACACTTATTGCTGCCCTGTGGGGAGTATTTATATGGAAAGAGTTCAAAGGTGCGTCAAGATCAGTCAACAATCTTATATTCACGATGTTTATTGCCTATCTTGCAGGACTGGCATTTCTTGTTTATGCCGGAGCATAGCAATAATTTCATCAGTTTTAATCAATAATATAAAACTAAAAATCCGCCCGTTCCTTTAACTTATAAGGATGGGCGGATTAATTGTTATACAGAGGCAATCTGTTATTAAAAAAGATCCTTTTCAAAAGCTTCCTTATTGAATTTAAATTTGTCGCCCAGAAAACCAATTATCTTCTGGGTATCCGAATAAGCGTTTCCCAGACAGGTTGAGGCTCCCGGGGATGGAGTAATATTGAATATGATATTATCACCATCCAGCTTGGCTTCTCCCATTTCAAGTTTTCGCGTTGTGTTATTGACAATCTGTGGTCTGGTACCGCCTATTCCCTTAGCATAATGCAATTCATTCAATTTAAGTGATAGGTACAATTTTCCTTACCTGTTTGATAAACAACCGCTTTCCTATTAATGGCAGGTCATACAGGAAATTGACAAAAATGTAACTAAAGAGCACCTTGTCGAGGCTTATATTCAGTAAACTTATAATTGGCTTTATTCCAAATCCAAATGTTTTCCAGTATTCAGAAAAGGTTGACCAGTTATGTCTTTCCAACTGGAATATAGGCTTAGCTGTCGGACCAAACCTGGTTACCTCTGCGCTGTGAACTTCAGGATCACCATGAATAGCAGCAAAAGGCAGTTTTGGTACCTGAATGGTATATACCTTGCCATTAAGGATTTTTGGTGCTGTATAGAAGCTTCCGGCCATAGACAGAACTGAAAGATTCTTCCCATAACCAAGCGACTTGGCAATCAACAAACTATGCCCTCCGGCTGCGATTATGACTGCTTTGGCATTCATTTCGCCATTATTGGTTAAAACAGTATAACCATTTTCAGTCCTGGAGATTTTTAGCAGCCTGGTATTAAGTTGAATATTTAAATCAGGGTTTGCCCGAAGAGCATTATCAACGAATGAGTGACATAGTCTCTTAAAATCGACAGTGTAACCATCCTCGGTAGCAAGGGCGAGTATTTCCTCAGCCGGATCTCTTCCCTCAAGAACCCTGGGTTCGATTTTCTCTATCTCGTCTCTGCCAATCATTCTTAATTTAGGGAACAGCTCACTGAAAGGTGGATATCGCTTCTTCAACTGCTCTACCTGTCCGCTTCCCACAGCTAAAACCATCTTTGAATACTTACTGAAAATTTTCATATCAGACGATGATTTCTTTTCATTTTCAAGATATTTCATAACCATATCGGCCATGCGCTTAACGCTTTTCGCCTTCTCAATGGAGTAGTTTGTCTCGATATCTCCGAAATGAAGTGTCTGGCTGTTATTATAAGATGCCGAATTAACCAGACCAAAGTCAGAATATTTCTCTATCAGTCCAACTTTCTTAATATCAGTATATTTACTTATGGTATATAGCAAGGCAGTACCAACCACTCCGCCACCAACAATAAGCAAGTCAAAATTTTCAGTTGTTTCGTTCATCTTTTGTAGCTAATTAACGTTTGTTTATAGGAATATAATCACGTTTACCATATACATTCTTAAAGGCAGGCCGGATAATACGTTTTGCAGAAAAAGTGAGTTCTTCAATACGGTGAGTACACCATCCGGAGACCCTGGCTACAGCAAACAGAGGTGTATAAAGCTCTTTAGGTATATCAAGACAGGCATAAACAAAACCGGAATAGAAATCAACATTAATACATACGACCTTTGTTGATTTTTCACCTTTGAATACCCTGAAAACTTCCGGAGTTAGTCGTTCAACCAGTGAATATAGTTCGAATTCAGCAAGACGACCTTTTTCTATAGCAAGCTCCCTGGCCTTTTCCTTTAATATCCCGGCTCTTGGGTCAGAGATAGTATAAACGGCATGGCCTATTCCATAAATCTTACCTGACAGGTCATTTGCCTTTTTATTAAGAATTTTAAGAAGATGTTCTTCCACTTCAACTTCACTGGTCCAGTCTTTTACATGTGTTTTCATGTCCTCCATCATCTCAAGCACTCTCACATTTGCACCGCCATGAAGCGGACCTTTTAATGATCCTATTGCTGAAGTAACTGATGAGTATATATCAGTTTCGGATGAACTGGTAACTCTCATTGTAAAAGTGGAATTATTCCCGCCACCATGCTCAGCATGCAAAACAAGCATAAGGTCAAGAAGATCAGCTTCAAGTTTTGAGAAACCATCACAGTCACCTTTAACCATGTACAGGAAATTTTCTGCCGTTGTCAGATTTGGCTGAGGATGGCGTATTGAGAGGGTCATACCCTTGTAAAGATGTCCCAGAGCCTGATATGAATATGCAACAATTGTCGGAAACTTTGAGATGATATTAAGCGACTGCATGAGCATATTATCAAGCGAAATATCATCAGGCTTCTCATCCAGGATATAAAGACCCAAAACTGATCGTGCAAGTATGTTCAGGACGTTCTTACCCTTCATTGACAATATCATATCTTTAACGAAATCGTCTGGCAATGCCCTTAACGAGGCCATATATTCCGAAAACATTTCAAGCTCCTCCTTGTCTGGAAGATGGCCGGATAACAACAGAAAGACAGTCTCATCAAATCCGTGCCGTCCTTCCTTCTGAAATCCTGCAGTTATATCTCCGATGTCTATGCCCCTGTACAATAGTCTTCCGGGGATCGCAACAACGCAGTCGTCTTCCTTTTTGTAGCCTACAACGTCACCAATGTTTGTTAATCCAACCAATACACCTGTGCCGTCGGCATTTCTCAAACCGCGCTTTACATCAAATTTTTCATAATGTTCACCGTCTATCTGGCATGATTCCAGAACTGATTCCTCTAATTTTGAAAAGAAAGTTGTTTCATCCATCTGCATCTGATTTTTATATTGTTCCGGGTTAAATGTTTGAGATAATTGCATCAGCAAATTCAGAAGTTTTTACCAATGTGGCATTTTCCATCAAACGATGAAAATCATATGTTACTTTTTTATCCTGGATTGTTTGTTCCAGTCCATTATAAATACTTTCCGCAACCTCGCTCCATCCTATATAGTCAAACATAAGTGCGCCTGAAAGAATCACTGAACCCGGATTAA
The DNA here is from genome assembly GCA_963741935.1 of uncultured Bacteroidales bacterium. Lineage (GTDB taxonomy): Bacteria > Bacteroidota > Bacteroidia > Bacteroidales > VadinHA17 > LD21. The sequence goes on from CAVUJY010000015.1 coordinate 181,020, forward strand.
CCTTATCCATGTCAGCATATTTGGGTGCGGTGCCATGTGTAGCTTCAAAAATAGCATGGCCGGTTTCAAAGTTAATATTGGCTCCCGGAGCAATTCCGATTCCTCCTACTATTGCAGCAAGAGCATCAGATATATAATCTCCGTTCAGATTTAATGTGGCTATTACAGAATATTCGGCAGGCCGTGTAAGTATCTGCTGCAGGAAAGCATCAGCTATTACATCTTTAATAATCAGTTTCCCTGAAGCTTCAGCTTGTTTAAGCATCTTATCGGCCTTTTCAATTCCCTCAGTATCTGCTATCTTTTTATGTTGCGCCCATGTAAATACAGCATCTCCAAATTCTCTTTCAGCCAAAGCATAGCCCCATTTCATAAAGGACCCTTCGGTAAATTTCATAATGTTACCTTTATGAACCAGTGTTACTGAAGGCAATTTTTTCTCAAGAGCGAATTTAACTGCCTGACGGACTAACCTCTCTGTCCCTTCCACAGATACTGGTTTTATTCCAATTGACGATGTAGCAGGAAAACGAATTGACTTCACTCCCATCTCATCGATCAGAAATCTCTTGATTTTTTCAGTTTCAGGTTTGCCGTACATAAATTCAATGCCGGCATAAATATCCTCAGTATTTTCCCTGAATATATGCATATTTACATTTTCAGGATGCTTCACAGGACTTGGGACACCTTTAAAATATCGTACAGGACGATAACATGTATACAGATCAAGAACTTGTCTTAAGGCTACATTTAATGATCTCATGCCCTCACCGATAGGAGTAGTCAGCGGGCCCTTAATTCCAACAAGATATTCTCTGAAAGTAGAAAGAGTCTCTTCCGGCATCCATGTACCAGTAAGCTTGAACGCCTTTTCACCGGCAAGAACTTCATTCCATGTTACTTTTCGTTTTCCATTATAAACTTTACTTACTGCTGAATCAAAAACCCTGACAGAAGCTTTCCAGATATCAGGACCTGTACCATCGCCTTCAATATAGGGAATAATCGGGTTTTCAGGAACAATCAGTTTCCCATCTGACAATTTAATTTTTTCTGGTATCATAATAATTATTTAGTTTTTAAAAAAGTCACTTCATTTTTACACACCTTCATTTAAGGATTCCCGGTATCAATAATAAATCTTAAGTTCCCAAACAAACTCAACTATTTGCTTTTCTAATAAGATTCAGAGCACTTCCTGCCTTAAACCATTCTATCTGTGCATCATTATAAGAATGTTTAGCACTTATTTTATCCGATGTTCCATCAGAATGATTTATAATAAGTGTAAGTAATCTGCCAGGAGCCAACTCCTTAATCCCGGTAATATCGATCTTGTCATCTTCCCTTATTTTATTATAGTCAGCCTTATCGGAAAAAGTCAAAGTAAGAACACCCTGCTTCTTCAGGTTTGTTTCATGAATTCGTGCAAATGATTTGACAATTACTGCTTTAACATTAAGGAATCGTGGTTCCATGGCAGCATGTTCGCGTGAAGAACCTTCGCCAAAATTTTCTTCACCGGCTACAATAGTACCTATACCGTCAGCTTTGTAAGCTCTGGCTACATTAGGAACAGTATCATATTGTTTAGTGATCTGATTGAAAATAAGGTTTGTTTTTTCATTGAAGTAATTGACAGCACCTATCATATAGTTATTTGAAATATTCTCCAGATGTCCACGGTACTTCAACCAGAATCCTGCCATCGAGATATGATCAGTTGTACATTTACCTTTTGCTTTAATAAGAAGAGGAAGTCCTGAGAAGTCCTTTCCATCCCATTCTTTGAAAGGAGTAAGATACTGCAGACGGTCAGAGTCGGGTTCAATCTTTACTTCAGCTCCGGAACCTGACCTATCAGGCTTCTGATAACCTGTTGTAATATTTCCAAACCCGTCAGGAGGTAGTTCTATCCCTTTCGGCTCAGCAATTTTCACCTCTACGCCGTCGGTATTGATAAGCGAATCAGTCAGTGGATTGAATGTGAGTTTACCTGAAATAGCTATTGCGGTTACAATTTCAGGAGATGCAACAAAAGCAAAGGTGTTGGGATTTCCATCCTGACGTTTAGCAAAGTTACGGTTAAAAGAATGTATGACTGTATTAACTTTGTTCTTATCAGATTCCTTACGATCCCATTGTCCGATGCATGGTCCGCAGGCATTGGCAAAAACTTCTCCCCCTATTTTCTCAAAAATGTCCAGGTAACCATCCCTGCGGGCAATAGATCTTATCTGCTCTGAGCCCGGAGTAATCTTGAATTCAGATTTGGCAATAAGCTTAACATTCAGAGCATTTTCTACAACCGATGCTGCCCTCGAAATATCTTCATACGAAGAGTTAGTACATGACCCGATCAGGCCTACTTCAACATCAACCGGCCAGTTATTTTTTGCTGCTGCCTCCTTCATCTTTGAAACAGGAGTCGCCAGATCAGGAGTGTATGGACCATTAATATATGGCTCAAGTTCGGACAGATTAATTTCGATAAACTGATCATAGTATCTGGCTGGTTCTGCCAATATCTCAGGGTCGGAAGTAAGATGTTCCCTGTTATTTCCTGCCATATCTGCAACCTCCTTTCTTCCTGTTGCCAGAAGAAACTTAGCCATAGCGTCATCGTAGCCGAAAAGTGAGCATGTGGCTCCTATCTCGGCACCCATATTGCAAATTGTGGCTTTTCCGGTACATGAAATAGATTCTGCTCCCTCTCCAAAATATTCAACAATACAGCCGGTTCCTCCACTTACAGTAAGAAGCCCCGCGACCTTAAGAATAATATCTTTAGCTGATGCCCAGCCACTTAGTTTTCCATTTAATTTTATCCCTATAATTCTGGGAAGTTTAAGTTCCCAGCCCATTCCTGTCATCACATCAACCGCGTCAGCTCCGCCAACACCAATAGCCACCATCCCAAGTCCTCCTGCATTAGGTGTATGCGAATCGGTTCCAATCATCATTCCTCCCGGGAAAGCATAGTTTTCAAGTATTATCTGATGTATTATTCCGGCACCCGGCTTCCAAAAGCCAATATCATACTTATTACATGCAGAGCTTAAAAAGTCGTAAACCTCTTTATTTGTAGTAATTGCCGATTTTAAATCCTCGGTAGCACCCGACTTCGCCATAATAAGATGATCGCAATGTACCGAAGAAGGTACTGAGGTCTGTTCCTTTCCAGCCATCATGAACTGGAGAAGTGCCATTTGGGCAGTTGCATCCTGCATGGCCACTCTGTCGGGAGCAAAATCAACATAGTCAACTCCCCTGTTCAGCGAATCTGATGAGGAGTTACCGTAAAGATGAGTTAACAGTATTTTCTCACTAAGAGTAAGAGGTCTGTTTAGCTTCTTTCTAATTTCATGAATTTTTGAAGGAAGACCCTTGTAAAATTCATCGATCATTTTTAAATCAAATATCATATATAACGTCTTTTAAGCTGTTAAATTCGAACATGACCATTCCCTTCAATAATCCACTTATAAGTGGTTAGTGCGTCTAATCCCATTGGTCCTCTGGCATGTAGTTTCTGTGTTGAGATCCCGATTTCAGCACCAAGGCCAAACTCAGAACCATCTGTAAATGCAGTGGATGCATTGGAATATACAGAAGATGCATCAACTACCTTAATAAACAATTGAATACGCGATTTGTTTTCCGAGATTATTGCCTCGCTGTGCTTCGACCCGTATTTATTTATGTGTAACGTTGCTTCATCAAAAGAACTGACTGTCTTTATTGCCATCTTATAAGATAGAAACTCTGTTCCAAACGATTCTTCAGTGGCATGCTCAAGTAATTCATCCGGATATTTACCTTCAAGTGCAGCATATGCTTTCTCATCGGCATATAAAACCACTCCGGAATCGGAACATGGCGCTACAAGATAATCAATATCGCTCAGACGTGACTGATGTATTAAAAGGCAGTCAAGTGCATTACATACACTTACCCTGCGGGTTTTTGCATTATTTATTATCGATCTCCCTTTTTCCCTGTCGCCGTATTCATCAAAATAGGTATGACATATGCCAGCACCTGTTTCAATGACCGGGATGGAGGCATTTTCCCTTACATAATCAATCAGACTCCTGCTTCCCCTGGGAATAATAAGGTCAACATACTCCCTGGCATTTAGCAGCTGAGTTGTCTCATCACGCCCTGCAGGGAGAAGGGCAAGGATATTAGTATCTATATTATTACTTTCAAGAACCGATGTAATAATCCTGACTATGGCAGTGTTTGAATTTATAGCGTCAGTTCCACCCTTTAAAATGCATGCATTCCCTGATTTGAAGCAGAGAGAGAAGACATCGAAGGTTACATTTGGCCTTGCTTCATAAATAATTCCGATAACACCAAAAGGAACAGATATTTTTGAAATAATCAGACCGTCTGGTCTTGTATTTTTCATCATGACATGCCCCAGCGGACCAGGAAGAGCAGCTACAGTTCTTATATCGGCAGCAATATTCTCAATTCGCTCATGATTAAGCAATAAACGGTCATACCTTGAGTCTGATTTCTCCATCAAAGCCAGATCCTTACTATTCTCTTCAATGATATACGACGCATTCTCAACAGCTGCCTCTGCAACCATCAGCAGTATCTTATTGATAACATCTTCTTCAATAATACTCAGACCCACAGATGCCTGAACTACTTTTTTAAATATGGGGGTACAATCCATCTTAATCCTTTGCTCTTTTTAAATCTTCCTTATGATAAATAGAACCCTTATTCTTCTCATATATAAACAGATAATTATAATGGATAAATGGCTTGCTCAATTTTGTCCCCAGGCTCTGCTCAGCCTTTTCAGAGTCGTACTGAGCTTTTCCCAATCCAATAATTAATCCGTCTTCATCAAAAATCCTGACTACATCGCCACTTTTAAAATATCCGTCAATTTTTACAATACCAGGCATAAGCAAGCTGGTAGCTTTCTCTCCATGAAGGGCATCTTTTGCACCCTTATTTATTATTACCCCGCCCTTTGCAAAGGTGTCAGAGTGAGATAACCATTTCCGAACACTCTTTTCCTTTTTAGTGCCCGAAATGAAATGCGTATAGGGAACGTCTTTCCTGTTGATTATATCAGTAATTATTGAATCACGTGTGCCATTTGCAATAAATACATCTATTCCTTCTGACGCTATCTTTCTGGCTATTGAATATTTGGAAATCATGCCTCCTCTTCCGGCGCCGGATTTTTCTGCTGATATATACTTCTCTAAAGACTCTGAATCCATTTCGACTCTGGTTATAAGTTCAGATTCTTTGTTTCCGGGACTACCATTATATACACCATCAACATTTGAAAGAATAATAAGTGACTGGCAGTCCATCATTGATGAGATCAAGCCTGATAATTCATCATTATCAGTAAACATAAGTTCATTTATTGAAATCGTATCATTCTCATTAACAACAGGGAGAACGTGGTTTTCCAACATTGCAAAGATACAGTTTTTCATGTTAAGGTAATTCCTCCTGTCCCTGAAACTGTCTTTAGTTGCAAGCAACTGACCTGCCTGAATCCCATATTTACCGAAAAGAAACTGGTAACTCGACATTAATTTAACCTGCCCAATTGCAGCCCAAACCTGTCGTGCAGCAATAATATTTGTCTTTTTTGAAGGCTTTACCTCACTCCTGCCTGCAGCTACAGCTCCGGAGGTAATCAGAACAACTTCAATACCCTTCTTATACAGGATTGCTACATCCTCAACTATTCTTAATATCCTGCTTTCGTTAAGAGATCCGTCTTTTTTTGTTATAACATTACTACCTATCTTAATAGTAATTCTGTTAAATTGCGGTTGTGCGGTTTTCAATTTATCACTGATTATGCTTAATAATACAAAATTTATCGCAAAATTAACAGAATTTGTAGACATAATATAGTAAAACGTAACATTTTAGGAACAACAAACAAGTGCTACATCCATACCCGAAAGTAATCATTCAATAATTAATCTAGATATGTGGATATAGTTTCACAAGATATGATGGATAGTTAAACAGGAATTGAAAACATGACAATTATCATGTATTTAAGCCAGGTTAGACATGAGGCGGATTTACCGCCATTTCGGGAAGAATTTTTGACTGATCTGATATCAGAAGGAGACTATTTTTAATTACACATGAAATACCGTAATAAATTGTGCAATTTCAATCATATTATCTGATCAGAACCGCAAAAAATAATTACATGTCAGAAAAGAGCTGATAATTCCGTTATTTGCAAATTACATTCCAGCTCAAATTTTCACTACAAACTTGTAATTTAAGCCATCCATGGACGGGAACGAACCTGAGAAGAAGAAAGGGCATCAAGAGCAATATTCACATCTTCAACTATCTGAAAATCATACATTCCGAGGCATACAAAATCTGCCCCGTTTGTAAAAGCATATTTTAAACCAACTTCCGGAGAAATAGCTCCTGCAGCCAGAACTTTGAAAGCTATCCATGGCTCAGGCAAGGTTGCCATATATCGTATAGTCTCCTCCGGGTCAAAATCAAAATAGTTATCCTTCCATTCTGAGTTAGTTTTGGCAGACCAGTAATCATGACTATGACAGGTCTTTACCCAAAAATCAGGTTTTAGCCCATGATCAACACATGTCTTTATTGCTTCAATCCTGTGCGCTCCTATTCCTGCAGGCTTACCATGACTTCGAATTTCCTCAAGACCTTTTCTGATCAGTTCCATCCTTTCTTCAAGGGTACGTTTGGCAGGATCATCCCATTCAGGATTAGCCCATCTGTCGGTTATTTCACCCTGACAATAGAGAGCATCCCAGTCAGCCATAAGCGATAATTCTATTCCTTTCTGAAAATCCAGATTTGTCCCGCAATCGGAAATGAATTTTATTTTGCCCTTGAACTCATGCTTGTATTTCTGAAAGATACGTCCCATCTGAGGATTTGAAATGATAGCATTCATCCCGCATTTTTCTCCCAGAGCCAGAGTCTGCATCACTTTTTCATCAGTATGATAGGTCTTTACCAGTTTTGAGACATAAATAAGGTCGCGTGCATGTGCCCACCCTCCTATAAGGTTTCCGCCCATAAACAAACGGCTCAGTTCAAATTGAGCAGGCTTTCCGTTTTTATCAGCATGTTTTATAATACCCTTTGGGAACCTGTCCTTTAAGTTCATTCAATGAAGTATAATTGAAACTCAGAAGTGTTGCACTTGAATTTGCATCAATACCTTCCACTTTCAGTAATTTTTCCTCATAACTATCCCATTTTCTTTTTTTATACAGAGCATATGCAAATACACCAAGAGCAGGGAAAGAGATCAGGTCCCTTATAGCCTCCCTCCTTCCCAGTCCGCTTTTTGGGTCAGATGGAGCATCCGGTACAGGTTTTCTGGCTTTCTCTTCTTTCCAACGAGTAGTAAAGCCTGTCAAGACTATAATGATAATCAGTTGACAGGAAAACAAAGACAAGAAGCACAAAAAATTCAATAAGTGTTTTATTTACCCATAGATAACTTCCTTCAACAGGAACACCAACAGTATAACCGGGAATTGGAGGATAAGCCACAAAATAAAACAGCAACATCACTGCTCCCCCGACACTTGCCCATCTTGTGAGTAAACCTAAAATTAATCCCAGACCGACAAATATCATTCCCCATACATTCAAAAAATCGACAATTGCTATTATGCCTGCACTTTCAGCCATAGAATGGAAAATGGGTGCAAAGATCCATCTCGAACCTGCAAGATATGGAGCGGAGCTCCATCCTGTTGTAATCAGTTTTGTTACTCCTTCATAGAGGAAATGCCATCCGATAACTATCCTTATAATAGCAAAAAGATAGAGGTGAACAGAAGTAAAATCGATTTTAGTATTTGTTTTCATGGCAGGGTAGATATTTTTCAGAGATTAAATATAGAATTTATAATTAACTTATTAAAATATACTTAGAAAGAAATTTTAAATTAGTAAATTGAATTGTTGATCTCATGCATGATTGAATTTTATAACTTTTATTCCATATTGCCGAAAAAAGATGTTTGAAAAAAAAGAAAACCCTGCATTTTTTTGAAGAGATAATTCACTTTAGCTAAGTCTGTATATTTAATGGACTTATTAAAATCTAATACCTGAATATAAAGTATATTATATGAAAAGTTACAAATTTCTATCCATAATTGCTAACTGCGCTGTCGGTTACACTCTGCAATGCCCAGTCATCATGGAAAGGAGTATCAACTGATTTCTCGCATGGCAAACTTAAAGTATCAGAAAACAAGCGATATCTGATTTTTGAGGACGGAACACCATTCTTTTATTTAGCTGACACAGGATGGGAACTGTTTCACCGGCTAAACAAGGATGAAACCGAGAAATACCTTGAAAACCGCACGAGCCAAGGGCTTCACTGTGATACAGGCAGTTGCACTCGCAGAACTTGATGGACTGAATACTCCAAATGCAGAAGGGAATAAGCCACTTATCGATAATGATCCTCTTAAACCAAACGAAGCATATTTTGCCCATGTTGACTGGGTTATCAATAAAGCACTTGAGAAAGGGCTCTTTATAGGTTTGCTGCCGACATGGGGAGACAAGGTTGATAAACAATGGGGACAGGGACCACAGATTTTTAATAAAGAAAATGCATTCATATACGGACAATGGATCGGCAACAGATATAAAGGATTCAAAAACATCATATGGATTAATGGAGGCGACCGCGACGGAGGAGGTAACAATAAACCCGTATGGGATGCACTTGCTGAAGGTATTAAATCAGTTGATAAAAATCATCTTATGACATTTCATCCATGGGGTGAGCACAGTTCGTCGGAATGGTTTCATAACAGTAACTGGCTCGACTTCAATATGTGCCAGACCGGACATGGTCAGAGAAGTTATGCAATCTATAAAAGAATTATTGTCAGGGATTATGGCTTGCTTCCCGTAAAACCATGTTTTGACGGAGAACCACGGTATGAGGATCACCCTGTAGGCTGGAATCCTGAGGTACTTGGATGGTTTAACGATGCAGATGTACGGCAGGCATTATACTGGAACCTGTTCAGCGGCTCCTTCGGTCATACATATGGGTGCCATCCTGTATGGCAGATGCTTGCTCCCGGACGGGAACCGATAGGTCTGGCCAGGCATAACTGGTATGATGTGCTCGACCTGCCGGGAGCGTCTCAACTAATTTATGCAAGAAAACTCATCGAATCCAGACCTTTTCTGTCGAGAATACCTGATCAGTCACTCATAGGATCTGGTTATTATCCTGAAACAGATTATATAGTTGCTTCAAGAGGTGACGGTTATGCATTTATATACTTTCCAACAGGATGGGAAGCTGAGATAATGCTTGATAAAATAGAAGCAACTTCACTGACTGCGTATTGGTTTAACCCACGTACAGGCGAAGCAAAATTACTGGGCACATTCCCCGGCTCAGGCAGCAAAAAATTCACACCGCCTTCCAATGGCAGAGGTAATGACTGGATACTTGTACTGGACAATTCAGAAAAGAACTATGTAATTCCCGGAAAGTATTGAATAGTTAATTTAAAAGAATAATATTACAGAAATCTGTTATTATTACTAAACTCAAGGAGCCATTTTGAATAAAATTCCTGAAATATCAATTATTACAGCATGTTTTAATCATGGCAGGTATATTAATGATATGCTGGAATCGGTATTTAACCAGACATTTCAGGACTATGAAGTTATAATAGTAAATGACGGATCCACAGATGACACTGCCCAGATATTGCAGGAAATTATTCATGATAAGGTACTAGTTATACATACTGAAAACCGGGGTCCGGCTGCAGCAAGAAATCTTGCAATAAAAAATGCCAGGGCTCCACTTATACTTAATCTTGATGCTGATGATAAAATAGCACCTGAATACCTTGTAAAAGCTTATCATATATTCCAAAATAATCCGAACATCGGCATTGTATCCGGCGATGCAGAATTATTTGGTGCAAGATCAGGGAAATTTGTTATCGGTGAATATACCTTAAAAGACATGTTACTTGGTAACCGGATTAATTCTCAATCTTTTTTCAGAAAAATTGACTGGACAGAAGTTGGGGGATATTCGGATGATCTTGTTCATGGATTGGAAGACTGGGACTTCTGGCTGAGGTTAATTGAACTCGGTCGTGAACCTTATAAGATTAATGAGAATCTTATTTTTTACCGTGTATATAAAAATCTTGCACTAAGCCGGTCAGGAAGGAGAAAACTGGATCGTTCTAAAATACTGGAATCAGTAGTTATTATTTATCGCAGGCATAAAAAACTCATTTCCACTTTTCCTGATGTAGAGGAAAAGTATTTACGTATTGAAAGAAGATTTAAACATGAGAATTTTATTATCAAATCAATTAAGAACTTTTTAAACCGTTATTATCAGAAATATTTTTGGCCCTAAACATAAGCCAGTGATCACACAGAACCAAACCACTGAATATTAATTATTTACATAATTTTAAAGAATTACCTCTGATATGCACAGTGAGAAACAGCCGCTTTTTTCGATCATTACAGCCACCTACAAAAGGCCCCTGTTACTAATGAGGACAATAAACAGTGTAATGAGTCAAACATTCGGTGACTATGAGCATATTATAATAGATGATGCTAATGATGACGAAACAGAAAAGATTGTCAATCAAATTGATGATAAAAGAATTGTTTTGGTTAGTCACTCAATCACCAAAGGGGCAGCAGCAGCACGTAACTCAGGGATTAAAATTGCAAAAGGAAATCTTATTTTATTTCTAGATGATGATGATGAATATTTACCTGAACTGCTTGAAAAAATGTTCATTCGTTTTTCTAAGGCTGGTAAGAATGTTGGATTTATCTGGACAGGTATTTCAAGGATTCTGGATTCAGCGAATGGTGAGCAATTGATCAGTCTCTCAAATATGGCCAGCCTCATTTCCAAACAGAGAGCAGGGGTTGTGTGCGGCTACTTCAATTGGCAATGGCTTCGGAGTTTGTGTACGCAGGAGATTGCTTTAATGAAATAGGATTATACGATGAATCAATTACCCTTGGACAGGACACTGAATTCCTCTTCAGGCTTGCTGAAAAGTACAATTTCGAAACGATACCCGAGGTACTTGTTAAGATTCATAAGCATGAGGCAATTCAATTAACTGATAAAGGAAACTCGTTGTTACGGTTAGAATTGCGCCAAAGAATCCTTCAAAAACACAGCGGTCTTCTGTCCGAATATCCAAAACTATATTATATTCATTACAAAGTTATTGCAGAATTATCTTATAGTTTGAAATTGAAACTAACGGGCAGAAAAACAATGTATTCTATAATAAAGAACTCTCCGTTTAATATCAGAGCATATGCTGATCTTCTTTCATTTGAATTAACAGGAGCGGATGCAACTAATTTTTATAATATCAGCGGGATCAAAAAATTTGTTACCTTTTTCAGGGAAAAAAGAAATTAGTCCGGTAAATTTAGGTTCTCAATGAAGCAGACAAAAACATGAATGTCATTGTCCTTGGCAAAAATCAGTATGAACAATGGAACCGGTTTGTTGACCAGTCTCCTCAGGGAGATGTGTTCTGTTATACATGGTGGCTTGAGGCAACAACCGCATCAAATTTTAAAATTCTGGCCATATTCGAAAATAATTATATAGTTGCAGGTATTCCTCTGGCCTATGATGCTAATAACAAAATCAATGTACCTCCATTAACAAGAACGCTTGGTATACTTTACAGTCCCCTGTCATCTTTAACTAAGCGCAGACAGAGCTCGTTGGAGCGAAAATGGCTTACTGCCCTGCTGGAACATATCCCGGTTGATAATTTTGTACAGATGTGCATGCATCATAAGTTCACTGACTGGTTGCCATTCAGGTGGAAAGGATTCCGACAAACCACAAGATACACGTATATCGTTGACTATAAAGACAAAACGATTAATGATCTTTGGAAAAATCTTGATCAGGAAGTCAGGAGATTGAATAGACGAGCTATTGAGTCAGGTATTACCATCTTGTTATCAGAAGACTTTGATCTGGCATATAAATACACAGCATTATCCTATAAGAGACAGGGACTGACTTTCAGAATTCCATACGATGAAATCAAAAGACTTGATGATGCAATTAAAATCAACGGGAATCGTACAATTTTCAAAGCAGTTGACAATTCCGGGAAGGTTCATGCTGTGTTATATACAGCTTTTAATAAAAAATCTGCTTATGCATTGCTGAGTGGAAGTGATGCAGAGTTTAGAAAATCAGGAGGGCATACTTTAATTTTGTGGGAAGCAATCAAATATTTCAGTGATAAGGTAAAATACTTTAACCTCTGCGGGTCAGATATTGAAAGAATTGAAGCACATTTGAAAGGATTTGGGGGAGACCTCACTCCATATTTTCATATTTATAATGATAAACTGATGGAAGAGAGAAGTGATTTCAATTTTCATCTAAGAAAATTGAAATTTCATATTATTCAGATTCTCAAAAAGATAATGAACAAAATGGTAAGAATAATCAGGAATGCATAACGGGCTTATTATATCTAAAATTTATGATGCCAAAAATGCAATTGTAAAATTGTTCCGGGATTTCCGGCAAAACTTTGAAACTTACCAGTTTAATAAATACAGAGACAAATACGATTCTTTTTCAATTGATTATAAAAGAACATTATCTGACAAGTGGCTTAAAAAAGTATCCGGAACAAGCTCATTTTAAATATGATCACATTTATAACTGGCTTAAAAACATAGTCCCGAAACCTGCTTCAATAATGGAGATCGGAGGCTGGAGAGGCGATCTTGCAAAAATGGCTCTTGATGATTTTGATGCTATAATTTTATGGCATAACTATGATCTGATATCATTTAATAATTTACAAAAGTGTTCAGATAAACGATATAAATTAGTCTCGCTCTTATCTGATGTCTGGAACACTGAATTGATTGATTCGTATAATGCTCTGATAGCAACACATATGATAGAACATATTAAATGGAAAGAATTTCAAAAGCTTGCTGAATGGATTCCCCCTAAAATTGAAACAGTGCTTTTTGAAGCACCAATATCAGATTCAGATGAAAACAGAAACTGGAAAGGAGATCATTCCTCGCATATATTTGAAAAAGGATGGAGTCAGGTAATTGATGAAATGAACCGGTATGGATTTATTGCTGAACATAAAATTGAAGATACTGTAATATTCAGACGTTAAACATTTACATTAATGAAAGTCTCAGTCATTATACCGAATTATAACCATGCTCAATACCTGAAACAAAGGATTGACAGCGTTCTGAATCAGACATTTATCGACTTCGAACTAATAATAATTGATGACTTTTCTACAGATAACAGCAGGGAGATAATAGATGAATACTCGCTTAAATTTCCGAAAATCAGATGTTTCTATCTGTTCTTCAAACAGTGGAAATCCCTTTCATCAGTGGGATCTTGGTGTTAAGGAGGCTAAGGGGGGGCTTGTATGGATAGCGGAGTCTGATGATTTTGCTGAATCCACCTTCCTGGAAAAGAGTGTAAAAGCCATGGAGGAAAATCAAAACCTGGGACTGGTGTACTGCAATTCGAATGTGCTTGACGAACAAACCAACAAAGAATATCTTGTTTCAGAGAAGAAAAAATTCTTCAGTAAAGACAAATGGCTAAATGATTATTCAACGAATGGTAATGCAGAGATCACCGATTTCATGTACCTGGCAAATATCATTAATAATGTGAGCAGTGTACTTTTCAGGCGAAGTACATACATTGAAGCCGGACTTGCTGATCATTCATTTAAATTCTGCGGGGACTGGTTTCTTTATGTCAGGATGCTCCTTATTTCAGATCTGGCATATATTGCAGAACCTCTTAATACTTTCCGTCTTCATACCGGATCAACATTTAATTCCTACTTTGGAGAAGACGTTTATTACAGAGAAGTTAAAAAGATCTATTCATTCATAACCGAAAATATCCACCTGTCTGCAAAGAAGAGATTTCTGATGTCAGTGTACCTCTTTCGCATATTATCAAGACGAATTATAAATCGTTTCAGCAGGGGATATTCAATATTAAGTGTAATTAGTACACTTATTCCATGCTCCTTAAGGGTTTTGTAATAGAGATCCCAATCTTTCAAGCCTTCCCCCAAAGGGACAGTAACAGAATGAGGAGACCCGGCAACGCTAACAGGCAAATTCAGTGTATTATTCTACCCTGAAAACTTTCCGGGAGGAAATAAACATACCATCAGGGGTTACTCCTTCAATAACAATCTCATAGTCTGACACAACATCAGAAGTCCAGAATTCAAAATTTACGTTACCGTTGCTGTCAGGTTTAAGTAAGGGATTCCAGAAAAGTGTATTTCTAAAATCAGGTGTATGATTGTTCTTCAATGAGGAGCTGGAATAATCAGGTGATTTAAAAGTCCAGACAGGATCAAAGACTCTGTACGGTATTCTTATCGCATATGAAGGCAGTTCTACGTTGCTATAATCACCTGCTTTTGTAATGACATTAACTAATCCATAGAACAGATAATTCCCCACAAAATATTTCTTTTTGACCACATCAATTTTTTCAACCAATTCAGGATCAAAATTAGCAAAGATCGCTGGATCGTCTATAATTACCCCGTCGACAAGCATGCATGGAGGTGGATTATACTTTTGAAATATTACGGGATCAGTAATAGTTAATTCATAATCTGATTTCTTGTTTCTAAGAGTAACACCCGGCAATAATTCAAAAAACACCTCCTCCATCACAGGAAGCTTTATATAATCTGCCATTACCAGTTCTATTGACGGTTTGCCATAAAACCTTTTTGGAATGTCTTCCTTAATTAATGGGGTCTCCAGATTACCAGTAAACTTAGATTCATATATTTTATTTACCTGATAATTGATCTTCCACTTCATAAGATATTGCGACAAAGGTGGTTTTGCTGAATCCACAGATGCATAGGCTGGTATATATTTATCAGAAAATGATGATTCAAGTATTATTTTATGCTTTTTTGTTATGTCGTCCATCTGGATTATCAAGTCTTTTATTGAAGCTCCAATAGGAATCCTAAAGCTGAAATCACCCTGTTTACTGGTTCTTGCATATTGAAACTGAGCTACTTTACCTGGAGCTGAGAGTAAAAGGTATTCCTCTGTATCTGGTGCATTCTGGTCCAAAGTCCGTAGTTTTCCTGTCAGGAAATGATCCTTATCCTCAACCTGAAACTTTATAGCCGGTTGATTACCAGACAATATATAATCCCATCTTATCCAGTTACTTCGTGCCAACATTAAAAGACTGTCAAGTTTTTCAGCAGGTATATCATCAAGAGGATTACCTCTTATCATTTTTTGAGGGAATAATCCGAACTCCGATCCAAAAACCATATAATCCTCAAAATCAGGAACGTTTCTATCGTCAGCAACAGGTTTAACCGAAACGCTTAAACCGGCTAAATTCATTTGATTGGTACCTAAAGGGATATTAAGTGAGATTTTTTCTCTAATTCCGTAAATCTCATCTGTATTGATATTCAACACCTGCCTGTCCTTATCATGAGTGTAAATGAATCTTTCCCAGACAGGATTACCGCCTGCATCAAAAAATGTTACCTGATTTATCCCATGTATCAGCTCACTTTTTGGAATCCGTATACTTGTAATATCTGAATTGATCTTTTCAGTGCTAATACGATTAATAATTCCATGAGTCTGAATAAACAAATACAGGACATTGCCATTAATCGAGCGGTAACGGTCATCTGTCTTAACACTTATATCCAGAAAATCAGGTTTTAGGTTATCCAGCTGAATGGTGAGTTCCTTAGAAGTTAATGTTGTTCTTTCCTGTAAATAATTTAATTCAGGATCATTATTAACGGACCAGGTCTTCTCAGCATATGATTTAGTATTCAGAGCATTATAAATGCGCACATCCTGCATATAACAATTATACGGAAGAAAGTTTTTCATCCAGTTTGTATATGCTCTGATAGTGTATGTACCAGAACTTAACATATCAGGAAGTGCAATATGCCCGGGACCAAAACCTTTATCAATGAATAATCGTTTTTGTATCACCGGAAGGTTGTCCTGGTCAAGAAGTTCAATATAAACAATTTTATCCTCAGTTATAGGAAGATTTGTTTTTCTGTCAACCAGATACATACTGAACCATAAGTCTTCCCCGGCTATATATTCTTCCCTGTCAGTGTGAAGGTACAGCTCTTCCCTGTGATATATCCCGGAATAAGTTAAGAATTTCTGTCGCAAATATTCAGTCATATCTTGCTTCATCTGACCATACGAGTTCTGTAGAATCAGGAAATTAATAAATAACAGAATTGCCGGTTTAATCTTCTTTATCATCTGATATCCTTTCTCATTTATCGTCATCCCAGAATGAAGGCTTAATGGCGGTACCTCTGACTGTACAATCGTAACAACCTTTTGAATATGTCAGTACCTTAAAGGGTGGTGGCTCTAGTTGATCTATAATTACCCATACATATTTATTAAGATTTGGAATATCTGCATTACCATACACTGTATCTGAAATACAAGAAGAATAAAGATCTACAATCCCCAAAAAATTATCATTTATGAAAAGCCTTTTTGATGAAGTTGCGGATACACTGAAATAACCCAGTACCTTTTCGTCCTGCCTTTCGTTACACCAAATATTGCTGTTTATTGAAGTGGGGGTTATATCGTAAAGTCCTCCCACCTGTTCAGTGATATTCTGTAATTTCTCCCAGTATAAAAACTCATCTTCACTAATCGAATACTGGTTAACCAACATGCTGTATTTCACCTTTAACCTGTCAGTGGCGTTTGAAATAAAACTGAGGGGATATCCTGTTATCTTGTCCTCTGCAAGCGATGCTGTGCTTTTAATATTGATCTTATCAGAAGTACTTGATATCCAGCATGTTTTATTTGGTACAAGATAGGGAAGCCTGAATTCCCAGGTCTCGGAATACTCCCATCGATAAAACTTACAAATATTTTGCGGATCTTCGGTACTCAGATAAATCTGACATCCTTCCGCAAACTGGTTCCTTCCCTCCTCATCAGCAATATTTTTTTTCTCATAATATATATGGTCAATTGGCGGTACAGGAAGCATCTCAACAGAACTGGAGGTATAACTCAGGTTATTTGAAGCTTCATTTGAATTTATATGCAGAGTATAAATTCTGCCTACCTGCCCCTGAAAATCAGCAGGGTTTGTTTCATAGCTTCCTGGGGAGTTTTCATGAAGGTAATATATATGTCCCAGATCATCAGAAATATTCAGGCTGAATCCGCTCAATGGCTTCGCCTCAATCTTGCCTCCCAGAGGAAGAGACCTTGAAAGTTTTATTATATTCACACCCGGCTGATCGGTAATTAAACCTTCAACAACAAGAAGCTCCTGGGTTTCATTGGTTTCTGGAATAAACTGAACAATACACCCATTAAATAATAAAACAGCAGCAAAAAACAGAGCTATCCTGAGAGGATAAATCATAATGAAGATTTTTCTAAGGAGGCATTTAATACTCTGTGAAATCAGAGCATGATCTTTATTGAATAGTATTAAAACCAATGTTTCTTTCATGTTTTAACTAAAAATCAAAACTAAATGTAACTGATGGAATAGCTTTACCAAATACTGACAACTCATAACCTTTTACCTCATCCTTTAACTTCTTGAAGTAAATAGAATACACGTTCTGTCGTCCAAGCAAATTGTACACCGAGAAAGTCCAGAAAGGATGAGCTATCCGGTGTGATTTAAGATTTCCACTTATTTTCAGGGAGAGATCCAGTCTTGAATAATCAGGGATTCTGTATTTATTCCGATCAGAATAATGAACAAATATCTTGTTCCCTATAGTATAAGTAGCTACAGGATAAGTTATTGGTCTTCCAGAGCTATATGTATAGTTCGAAGACAGACTAAACCGGCGTGAGAAAAGAAAGTTAAATGTAACCACCAGATCATTAGGCTTATCAAAATTTGCAGGGAACCATCTTCCATTATTAATAATTTCATCATTGAAACTCCCGATGCTTTTAAGAAAAGTCCTTGAATATGTATAGCCTACACTGTAACGAATCTTCCCTTCTGTCTTCTTTAATACCACCTCCAGACCGTAGGCCTTTCCTTTGACATTTACAATGTCTTTTTCTATATTCTCATTCATAATAATTGCCGTTCCGCCCTTATAATCCACCATGTTTTTAATCTCCTTATAATAAACCTCAGCGGAAGCCTCATAAATTCCATTATTAATCATCTGGTAAAATCCCATGGCAACCTGATCTCCTACCTGAGGTTTAATATAATAATCACTCAATTTCCATGTATCAGACGGAGCTATAGAAGTTGAGTTCGATAGCAGGTGCAGATATTGCCTGGTCCTGTTGTAATTTATTTTAAGAGAATTCTCATCAGAAATTCTGAAATTCAGCGAGACTCTGAACTCAGGACCGGCATATTTGCTTGAAACCTGACCTTTTTTGTAGTACAGCGTATCTGTTATTGTCGAATTGCTTTTTGAGTAGAGAGGATTATAAAGTAAAACTGATTCGGGTCCGAATGACGCAAAACCGGAAAACCTCATTCCCAGATTTAATGAAATGAAGTTATTCAGTGTAAATTTATCATCAATATATAAAGCCCCCTCAAGAGCTCGCTCATCCTGAATTCTGTTTGGAATAACCAGGGAAGAGTCTCCTGCGGGGAGATAATTGCCAGGTTCTATAACATATCTTGTCATATCCAGCCCATAGTTTAATTCATTGCGGCCTATATATAAGTTAAAATCAGCTTTAAACCCTGTACTGTTAACCTTGTGAGACAAAACAAATGATTCTGAATTAATATTATTACTTGAAATGTCATATTTGTAAGAACTGTTATTTACAGATAATGTAGAGAAGAACTTACTATTGAAAAAATGTCTCCATTTCAGAGCAAAAATCTGGTTGTCATAACTATATACCGTATCGGAATTAAATCGAAAAGCATCATGGCTATAATAGGATGAAACATCAATTTTGTTATTCCTGTTAAGATCATAGGTTATTTTTCCGTTAACGTCATAAAAGGAGGCACTGCTGTTTTTGAGAGAAGGATTATCAATAAGGCCAAAGATCCAGTCGGAATAAGTTGTGCGGGCAGTAAAAAGGTAGGTTAATGTATCATTTATTATTGGTCCCTCGACCGATAAATGGGTTGTTATCGGACTTATACCAGCATTCCCGGCAAATTCTCTCCTGTTTCCCTCCTTCGTCCCGATATCAAGCACTGATGAAATTCTTCCTCCATACCGACTGGGAATTCCTCCTTTATATAAAGTTACATCCTTTATAATATCGGAGTTTACGGCAGAG
>CAVUJY010000016.1:0-55996 GCA_963741935.1 uncultured Bacteroidales bacterium
GGATTATGAGGAATATAGGGTAAGGGCGTAGAACGGCACAACGGCGTAAAGGCGTAAAGGCTTAATGGCGCAATGGCTTTGATCCCCTCCTGGAGGGGTAAGGGGTGGGTTAAGGATACATAGAAAACTGTGTAACTATGTGTTCACAGTGTGCTCCGTGGTAGAAAAAAACTCAGGAATGTAACGCAAGGTTGTATGCTAATGTTGGGTTAAGTCAGAAAAGAGATGTGATTAATAATGAATCATTTAATACATTCCCGGCTTATATATTCAGAAGCACGCTTATTTCCCAGACTGAATGACTTCCGGAAATCATGACAGGCGTCGTCGGTTTTTCCGGAACGAAGCAAAGAAATTCCTTTATTAAGCCAGGCATCAGAATTATCAGGGCTGAGGTCCAGAGCCATACTATAATCTTTGATTGCCCAGTTCCAGGAACTGGATACAAAGTAAGCATTAGCCCTGTCTACATAGCACTCCGGACTGTTTGGGTGTAATTCAAGGTTTTTCGAATAATACTGAAGTGCTTTAAGATTATCTCCGCCCATTGCCTCAACTCTGCCTGCAAGGCTAAGTGCCGATTTATTTTCAGGATAAAAATCAAGATATTTTTCGAGATCCTTCAATGCTTTAACGGTCTCCCCGGTCTTTCTGTAACACTCTGCCCTGAGTAGTAATAATTGAGCATCCGCAACCCCACTATTAAGCAACTGTGTATATGTTAATGAGGCACCCGACGGATTTGACATTCCCTCCTGTGCTTTAGCAAGCAAACGCAAATACTTCTCACCTCCCATTAATCTGATCAGTTAAACCGCTAATAATCCGGATTACTTCTGAATATTTACCTGATGCCATGTCTAGCTGATGCCTCGGCAAAAAGAATTTCATCATTGCTTCCATAACTCCGCTTCAGACTGGCAATAATCTCTTTCGACTCATCTATTTTACCAGATGATAAGTCATATTCTATTTCAGATATACTTTTTTCAAAATCGCTGAACCACTCTTTTTTCCAGAACTGTCTCCACTGCGGACTATTCTCAATTGGACCAAATGCAGGATCGAGCAAAATAACCTTCTCTTTTTTCCTCAACGCTGATTTAAGATTCATTTCCAGATGATAAAGAGAAGTTGCCGCATCTCCCTTAAGGGCATATATCCTCGCCAGACCATATTCTCCTGAAAATGGAGTCAGATTATTAGCCTCATTTAAATCACTGATAGCTTTTGAATAATCACCTATTATAATATTTGCATTGGCTCTTTCGACATATAAGCTGCTTTCCTTTCCAACTGCAAGAGCTTCATTAATAACTTTTACAGCATCTGAAGGGTTCCCTCTTTCACTTAATGCTTTTGCCTTCATAAGGAAATCAGCAACCTGCTGTCCGAAACCGAGACTGCAGGTTATCATAAGCCAAAATATTATTATTATTCTTTTCATAATCTCTGCTTCCTCAAAATCACTTGGTTGCCTCTTTATTCAGTTTTGCATTCTCCTCAGTTATTACATGAACAAAACCGGAGATATGGAATAATTCAAGACCTGAAATACGTCTTTCATACACATCGCACTGGTAAAAATATACCCCGGGAGATACAATCTTGCCCTTATAGGTCCCATCCCATTCAATTTTAGGCTCTTCTGTACGGAATAATAATAAACCATTCCTGTTAAATAACCTGAAATCGATATGATCAACAAGTCCGGAAGACTTTGCTATCAGCTTATCATTTATATCATCGCCGTTAGGAGTGAATACATTTGGTATCTCATAAAAATTACAGGAATCAATACAAATCATAACTGATTTCTGGCTCTCATTATTATTAGCATCAAATGCAGTAACTGCATAACATCCTGCTATAATTTCTCCCGGATAATGCTTATAAGAAAAGATATTTTTATCATTTATAGTATTTATAAGCGCGAGATCCTCTTCAGTGGTCTTTTTATAGTAGATGTTATAGCCGGCAACATCATTCAGGCAATATGGATCAGTTATTGCCCATGATATTGTATTATAAAGGCTATCACACTGACTGGTAACATTAATCAGCGGAGGACAAGGGGGTTCATTATCAACAGGAGTTGTACATATTGTCTCCGAAAAATTAAAAAGGTCCTTAGGCATGTTTTCAGAAAGATAACCACCATAAGATCTTACATAATAGCAATACTCCTCCCCATTAACAAGTCCGTTGTCAGTATAATTCAGCTGGTTGGTTGAACCGATGGAATCAAACGCCATTGTTGCTTTATTAAGTCTGAAAAAATCATACCTGGTATTAATCCATGGTACATTCCTGTTTATAACGAAGCGTGTTTTTCTGTCTCCCGGACTTATTGCAAGAAATACTGATGAAGCGTATGACGGATCTCCAATCAGATACCTGTTACCCGGAGTATTATTCCATAATTCAATTTTATAAATATAGCCTGTTGACTGAGTATTTATAAGAGTATCAATATGAATTGTATCATTAAGATCTGCTGTTTCTATCGATTTGATCAGAGTATAATCGGAACCACTTATGCCGGAAGCTCTGTAAATCAGATATTCATATGGTCCGCTGCCAGGTATAGTATCAAGGACAGGTTTTTTCCAGGAAATAAAAATTGAACCATTTACAGGATCTGTGTTCTTACACTGACATTTTTAATAACAGGATCCCTGAAACCAGAGTTGAAGTAATTTCGTTTGAAGCTTTACTTTCAGTACCGTTAGGATATACTGCAACAATCCTGTAGGTATATTCTTTACCAAACTGCAGACCTTGTCCGTTATCAGAATCTGAGAAAGAAGTTGTCGAACTGCCACCAATATAGCCTACTTTAACAAATCCCGTTGATGAGGGAATACCTGCCAGACATGAATCAGGTTTAAAGGTTGAAGCACCTTCACGACGGTAGATACTGAATCCGGCAATAACATCTGTTCCATAATCTGACCAGGTAAGCCTTATTACTTTCCCTTCAGGAACAGCATTCAGAATAAAGGAGCCGGTCCGAGTACCTTGATATTCATATTATCAATATCAGAAAGCTTCACATCAGAATTGTAGTCATCTGACTTAAATATAACATCATATGGCTGACTCCTTACTGCTCGTAACAAGGGATCCATCTGAATCTGGCGGAAGCATATCCCGGAGCAGAATCAATTTTTATGAATGGGCCGGACATGATGATAGCTTAAAAACACCAGAAGTAGCTTTAAGCGTAAGGCTATCGTTATTTTCATCAGTGGCGGAAAACAGAAAATCAATTGTATCACCGGCTTCTACACAATAATCTCTCAATGGACTATTAACAGGAGGTTTATTGTTGGTATTGAATACCTCGATCTGCATATCCCTGACAACCACACCGATTTTCTATGCCATTTCGCCATTCCTGAATCTCCATTGCAACATTGTATATACCAGTATCAGCAGGTGTATCCCAGATCAGATCGCCACTGATAGAATCGACTCTGATAAAATGTGTTGCAGGAGGCAAAGTGTAGTTTTCAATAGGTTTCCCATCATCGCGGGTACATGTGGTAAGCTGGTATGAAAGACTGTCACCGTCAGGATCGAAAGCTGCCGGATTATGAATGAATACATATCCAAGAGCTGCCTTGTCATAAGGAGGATTTAACAAAACCGGTGTATTATCTCTGCCCATGGCAGGGTTTACAGTCAATATTGTTGAAATTGAAAATACTACATTAACTGAGTTTGGAATGTTTTTAACCCCGGCATTTCTGTTAGGATCCTGAACTACAATTTTATAAATACCCGGACCAGGGAAGGTGTGATTTATTTTGTATATATTCCTCTGGTAATAATTTGGAAGAGTCAGCTTGCTTATCCTTGGTGCAGTTGAAGTGGTATTATCTCCCCATTCAACATCAAGCGATGGCCTGTCTGCAAAGCTCAGTGTATATGTAAATGTTGTTATTGTAATTTCATATGTAAGATCAGATAATTGCACATATGTTATTTCCCCTGCCCTGTTATGAGTAGCATACAGGTTGGCTGAACAAAATGCAGCCAGGATGAACAGAAATGATTTTATTGATATAATTTTTTTCACATCTAAAATTAATTAATATTGAAAGTCTGTTCCGCTTTTTCAGGGGTAAGCTTTACTCCTTCCTCAAATGAATTTACTTTTACAATAAGCATATTCGACTGATCTGCATACAATTTTGTAAGTATAAAATTCTTTACAGTAACAGTTTTAGGATTTCTGACGCCTTTATAAACAAGGTTCACGCTAATCTCATTTTCAGAAAGATTCATATTTTCCAATTTACCTGACAGCATTTTTTCGTTTACCAGCAGCACTAAATTAGTTTTCAAATAATCTTCCATCGCCTCTTTAGAAACGGAATTATCCGAAGAAAAATCTATTGCAGGATAATTTTTTTTACAATCAGATACAAAATCATCAAAATACATCCTGACAAACACTTTAAATGTATTATTCTCCGGAGCATAATCAATACTGGTAATAGTGACATGCACAGGGTGAAACAACAAAATTATAATAGAACAAATTGTTTTGAACATCAATTTAACTGTCAGGTATTGAAAAACCTCAAAAATCAAACCAATTATTATGAATCCTTAGATACTCACACGGTCTTTCAGATATTGAACAGTACCAACTTCGATAAATGAAAAACCCGACCCTCCTGAAAAGTTACCGGCAAGGACAACAACAATATCCTCATCTTCAAGATTATGAGTGCTAACCAGATTATTTAAAGCAATATGGATAAATTCATCTACAGATTTTCTGCGTTCCTGGTAACTTGAGTATACTCCATAAGACAATGCCAGTTCCCTCATTGTTGACAATGAATAACACTGGGCCAGTACCTGGTTAACTCCCCTGTAGGCAGCCATATCCCTGATACTTCTTCCGCCTGTTGTATCGGCAATAATTCCTTTGGCTCCTACTCTGAAAGAAGTTTTAACAGCAACCTTTGCAAGATATGTAGATACTTCTCCGGTAACACTTACATGAGGCATATCAATAAATTTCTCCTTGTTCTTCTCAACTTCCAGTGCAACCCTTGTCATGGTCTTAACAGATTCCACAGGATATTTACCCGCTGCTGTCTCTCCACTAAGCATTATTGCATCAGTTTGCGATAAAATGGCACTGGCAATATCGCTGACTTCAGCCCGTGTAGGCCTGGGACTGTTGATCATGGACTGAAGCATCTGTGTTGCGATGATTACCGGTTTCCTGGTAATAATACACTTATTGATTATTGTCTTCTGTATACCAGGAATTTTCTCGTAGGGAATTTCAATACCCAGATCACCCCGAGCAACCATAATGCCATAAACATTATCAAGAATATCATCAATATTTTCTACGCCTTCGGCATTCTCAATTTTGGCAATAATTTTTATTTTACTGTTGTAGGAATTCAATACTGCCTGAACATCCATAACATCCTGTTTTGTACGGACAAATGAATGAGCAATAAAATCAACACCGTTAGTGGTTGCCATCTTTAAAAACTCCCTGTCTCTGTCGGTCAGGGAAGGCAGATGAAGTTTTACACCTGGTATATTAACACTTTTACGCGATCCGAGGATGCCGTCATTTTCAATATTGCATTCAAGTGCATTCCCATTTCTTCTAAGTACCCTGAGCGCAGTATCACCGTCGTCCAGCAATATCAGTGAATCAAGTGGAATATCGGCGGCAAAAGACGTATAAGTCACATATATAGCCTTACCTGAGCTCTTTTGTGTCGGATCACCGATAAGACTTATTCTTTCACCTTTTTTAAGATGAATAGGTTCATCACATAATGTTGTCCGGATTTCAGGACCCTTGGTATCGAGGAGTATTGCAATTTTATCAGATACCTGACGGGCATTTCCCATTATCTTAAGAGCCCCCTCAATGTTCAGATGAGCAGAGTTGATCCTTATTACATCCATCCCTGCATCAAAAAGTTCTTTTATAAAGCCAGGTTCACAGTTCCTGTCTGAGATTGTTGCTACAATCTTTGTTTTTTTTACCTTCATGTACTATTTATTCTTAGTATTTCCTTTTTCTATAAAAACTTCCACTGCCAGACGGTAACTATCAAGACCAAACCCTGATATACTTCCGATACAAGTTCTTCCTATAAGACTTGTATGACGGAACTCCTCCCTTGAAGCGATATTTGTAATATGAACCTCAATAACAGGGGCCTTTACTGAAGCTATTGCATCTGTAATTGCAACTGATGTGTGAGTATAGCCACCAGCGTTAAGAATTATACCATCGGCAGCAAATCCGCTATTCTGAATGGAATTTATAATCTCACCTTCAATATTCGACTGGAAATAGTCAAAATTAACTTTGGGAAACCTTAATCTGAGGACATCCATATAATCTTCAAATGAAGAATGTCCATACTTCTCCGGTTCCCGTACACCAAGGAGATTCAGGTTCGGACCATTAATAATCGCAATTTTCATCTGATAATGAATAAGATTCGGTATTTAAAACCAAGTAGCTGGATAATAAAATATATAACTGTAAAAATAGATAAAATAATTTTAAAGCAGCGATGTTACAACTGTTGTATTACTTTGTATTACTTTGCATGCTAATACTGGCTTTTCAAATATTGTTTTATCCTGATTTTGCGAAGATCAGTCTGACCTTACTAACAGAAAGTCTTCAATTCTTTAAATATGAATTGAGTATGAGTTTAAGCTGGAAACAATCATTAAGAAATTTTGAAACTTATCTCCGACTTGAGAAATCATTATCGGAGAATAGTGTTGAAGCTTATCTTTATGATGTTATTAAACTTGAGAATTTTATTACAGAATACAAAACCGGGGTAACACCTGATCTGGTAAGCTATGCTGACCTTAAGGCATTTCTGGTGGATTTCAGTGATGATAACAAAAACACAAGAACCCAATCAAGGACACTTTCAGGCGTCAGGGCATTCTATAAGTTTCTGCTCATTGAGGGTGAAATAGACGAAAATCCTGCATCGCTTATTGAATCACCAAAAACAGGTCTAAAGCTGCCTGAAGTATTGTCGATTATTGAAATTGACCGGATGATCGGCGAAATCGACCTCAGTAAGCCGGAGGGTCACAGAAATAAAGCAATCATAGAGACTCTTTATGGTTGCGGACTTCGTGTTTCTGAGCTCGTTAATCTGAGGCTGACCGATATACACTATGGTGAGGGATTTGTAGTGGTAACAGGAAAAGGAAATAAGCAAAGACTGGTACCGATAAGTGGTAAAGCATTAAAGGAGATAGATAATTATAAACAGCACCGTAACCTGTTGCCGGTTATTCATGACCAGAATGTACTCTTCCTGAACCGCAGGGGAAGCAAACTGACCAGAGCCATGATATTCACAATAATAAAGGATCTGGCTTCAAAAGCCGGGATCATGAAAAACATAAGCCCTCATACCTTCCGGCACTCGTTTGCTACTCATATGATTGAAGCAGGCGCTGACCTCAGAGCTGTCCAGGAAATGCTGGGACATGAGTCGATACTTACCACTGAGATATATACCCACATTGACAGAAGTTACCTTCGCGACACAATGATCATGTTCCATCCCAGAGCATGATAAATATTTCTTTTGAAAAATTTATTTCAAATCTTTTTATATTTGCACAGTTTTTATTTGATCTAAGTTAATATAGAATGGAGTTTTAAAGCAAGTGACTAGAGTATAAAGTTGGATTTACTAATTAGTTATAAAATGGATTATATAAAGGGATTTGGAAGAGAGTTTTTTTCATACTTACGGAGATGGCGCCGTATCTTATGCTGGGATTTACATTTGCAGGTATTTTGCATCTGTTGTTTCCAAAGAAAAGAGTAAGGAAATACATGGGAAAGAATAGTTTCAAATCTGTTTTTAATGCTGCTCTGCTTGGAGTACCACTGCCTCTTTGCTCCTGTGGGGTAATACCAACAGGAATATCATTCTATAAACACGGAGCATCAAAAGCATCTACCGTATCATTTTTGATATCCACTCCCCAGACAGGAGTAGATTCTATATTTGTAACCTATTCAATGCTTGGATTACCTCTTGCGATTATTCGTCCGATCGTTGCATTCATAACAGGCCTCTTCGGAGGAATGGTCACAAAAAAAATTGATCCTGAGTTACCTGATGCTGTTCTCTCCGATAATGACAAAGAGGAAGAATTACCTGATGGACTGTTTGCCAAGGTTAAGGAAATGTTCAGATATTCCTTTTTAGAATTTTTGCAGGATATCTCCAACTGGCTCGTAATAGGTTTATTAATTGCAGCACTCATCTCTGTAATAGTTCCTGACGACTTTTTTGCCAATAAAATTCCTAATGATTTTCTTGGCATGCTGGTTATTCTTGTCATATCAATACCTGTATATATCTGCGCAACAGCATCTGTTCCGGTTGCTGCAGTTTTAATGCTGAAAGGTCTTTCTCCGGGAGCTGCTCTTGTACTGCTGATGGCTGGTCCGGCCACCAATGCTGCAACTATCACCATGATTGGAAAAGTCCTTGGCAAAAAATCGTTAATTGGTTACCTGGGAGCAATTATAACCGGGGCTTTATTGTCGGGATTAATGATCGACTATTTTCTTCCGGCACAGTGGTTCAGTGTTTCCCAGTATTTCGGACACATGTCGCATGATCACAGTATGTTACCGGCATGGCTTAAAATTGGTTCAGCCATAACGCTCTCCTTGCTTATAATAAACGGTTATATTCAAAAATATCTTAACAGAATAAATATGAGTACAATAAATGAATCATCGACGGGATTTACCCCGGAAAATATTAAAACTATCTGGGTTGGAGGAATGACCTGCAATCACTGTAAAGCGAATGTTGAAAACAGTATTAAAGCCTCAATGGGAGTCGAAGATGTAAATGTTGATCTGACAACTGGTCAGGTAAATATTACAGGAGACCTTATCGATCTTGAAAAGATCAAATCGGGAATTGAAAGCATTGGTTACGAAATTAGTAAATAAGTAGTCAATAGTAATTTGTAAGCTTATACAGGCTTTTTAAAATTAACAGAATGAATAAAACCGGAGCCGGAGTTATATAATATATATCTCCGGTTTTGTTAGTATTTATGCGATATAGGGAATGATAATAATTACATATCAAACTGACTTTTAAAAATTGGGAGATTAATTTTGGTGAGCTCATCCCTAAGCAGGATTAAGTTCCTCATAGTATTTTGCACATCATATATAATGAAATCTGGCTCTTTCAGAGCCTGGAGTCATTATTTATTTATTACTTACGAGTGATACTGTACTTGTTTCTTATCGCACTGTGAAACAGTGATATTTTAATAACCACCGGTGCCAACCGGGGGTAGAAGAGCATGGATGATACCAAGTCCTGAAAGGCCTTAAGATATTTGGGAATTGTACTCATATTTTGTAAATTAGTCCTTTCTCGCAGTGCTAATTAATACTCTATATCATGTCAAGCTACCGTCAGCTTATATATCATCTTGTATTCAGGACTAAAGATAGTCTTCCAGGAATTGATCAGGAAAATGCATCTTACCTCTATTCTTATATTTCAGGTCTTATCAAAAACAAGAACAGTCACCTTTATCGAATTAATGGTGTTGAAAATCACTTACATCTGCTTACTGATCTGCATCCATCTATTGCACTTGCAGATTTTATGAGAGAGTTAAAGTCCTCATCTTCAAGGTGAATGAAAGAGAGAGGGCTATTCCCAAGATTTAGAGGATGGGGTGACGGGTATGGTTCTTTCACATGTTCTTATAAGGATATGGAGCGAATATCCGAATATATCCGGAATCAGCAGATACATCATGCTAAAAAGTCTTTTGAAGAGGAATATAGAGGTCTTTTGCTTGAAGCAGGTATTACTTTTGATGATATGTGTTTTCCATGATTTTTTTATCACGCTCCTTCAGAGCTTTGATTTGTTGTTCTATCTCACCCCCGGTTGACACCGCTAATCTTACATCACATCTTTTCTAACTATACTATTTTCGGAAATTTTGTTGATCCCTTGGAGATCCCTCGACTCATCCACCTTACATGCTCAAATATCTGTAATTGAGAGGGGTGGATTCGCTCGGGATGACACTGATTTAGGGGGGACCAATGGGAAGGAAGAAGAGGCGATTCGAATCAACATATTTTATCTTTTTTGAAAATTCCGGTCGAATCGCCTCTTCTTTCTTCCCCATATACCCAAAAAACCTGTCATCCCGAAAACTAATCCACCCTTTGATCTTCTCTAAAGCAATGGATATAAGGTGGATGAGTTGAGGGATCTCCCAATCATTATAACTAATCCTTTATTGATTCATTCTTGTCTTTGACAAATACCTCTTCCGTGATAGAGAATAAAAAGATGTGACTAAAGATTAGGTTGACACCGGGGTTTATTAATATATGGCTCTTTCAGAGCCAACGTCATTATTACTTGTTGTTTAGGCTCTGAGTTAGTTATAAGAGGGTATTAGAGTGATGGAAACTATAAATGTTTCTTATGACACCTTGAAAAGGTGTGATTTTAATAACCCCCGGTGCCAACCGGGGGTAGAAGAGCATGGATGATTCCGAGCCCTGAAAGGCCTTAAGATATGTGGATTACACAGGTGTAAGGGGGGAACAACAGGAAGTAACATATCAATAAACAGAATATTTATAACCATCATAAATAACACATAATCATTTACTTACGAAATTTTGTCATTAGCAGCGCATCGGGCACCTTTGCTTTAGCGGAAGTGTCAGGTTAAGAGCCGAGTCCAGCTCAGTCGAAACTATGTCGTTCGAAGGTAATCTCCAAGTCATTCTTATGATCTTAATCCTGATTACTGATAGTCATATACTTGATTTATAGCAATTTGAATACAAATGCTTTAAACAGCCCGGAAATGGTCAATCTTTTCATATTAAAGCAAATAAGCACAAAAAAAAGTTAATAATGTTATCCTCTTGCAGGGCTTCAAAAATTCAATATAATATATTAACTTTGCACCTTATTTTGCAAAATCAATAAATTTAATTTATCTCAAACAAATAAAATTATGTCACAAGTTAAAAGAGTTTACTCCTTTGGAAAGAAAACAGCAGAGGGTAAAGCAGACATGAAAAACCTCCTCGGTGGCAAAGGTGCCAACCTTGCAGAGATGTGTCTGTTAGGACTACCCGTTCCAGCTGGTTTTACAATTACAACTGAAGCCTGTAATGAGTACTATACATAATAATTGTACTCTGCCTTCTGAACTTATGCCGGAAGTATGGGCAGCTATGAAGAAGACAGAAGAGACAATGAACATGAAATATGGTGATCCTGAAAATGCATTACTGGTTTCATGTCGCTCAGGTGCTCGCAGTTCCATGCCAGGTATGATGGATACTGTTCTTAATATCGGTCTTTGTTCAGCAACAATTCCAGGTTTCCTTAAGAAGACGAACAATCCTCGTTTCGTATGGGATTCATACCGTCGTCTGATCATGATGTATGCTGATGTTGTTATGGAAAAAGCTGAAGGTATTGAACTTGGCGAAGGAAAAGGTATACGTAAACAACTTGATGAAATACTTGACGAGTTTAAGAAGAAAAAAGGATATAAATCTGATACTGAAATATCTGCAGATGAATTAAAATTATTGTCTGAAGATTTCAAGAAAATTGGTAAAGGATGTTTTAGGCAAACCTTTCCCTGATGATGCAAAAGAACAGCTCGAAGGCAGTATTAAAGCTGTATTCAAAAGCTGGAATGGTAAAAAAGCGGTTTCATACCGTCGTATCGAAGGTATTCCTGATGACTGGGGTACTGCTGTAAACGTTCAGGCAATGGTTTTCGGAAATATGGGTGATACATCTGCTACAGGTGTTGCATTTACACGTAACCCGGCAACCGGTGATAATCTTTTCTATGGAGAATGGCTGGTTAATGCACAGGGTGAAGATGTTGTTGCAGGAATCCGCACACCCAGTCCGCTTAATGATGATACAAAAAATGAGCAGAATGTGCATCTTCACAGTATGCAGGAAGCAATGCCGGGAACTTATAAAGAACTTGTTAACATACGTAATATCCTTGAGAATTCATTCCATGATATGCTCGATATTGAATTCACAATCCAGGAAGGTACACTTTATATGTTACAGTGCCGTACAGGAAAAAGAACAGGTACTGCAGCCCTGAATATGGCAATGGATATGCTTCATGAGAAACTTATTGATGAGAAGACTGTTGTTATGCGTGTTGATCCCGCACAGCTTGATGAACTTCTTCATCCTATCTGTGATCCTGCTGCAGAAAAGAAAGTCAAGCCTATGGTAAAAGGTTTGCCGGCAGGTCCGGGTGCTGCAGTTGGAAAAGTTGTTTTCAATGCTGAAGATGCTGTAGCATGGTTCCGTAAAGGTGAAAAAGTGATTCTTCTTCGTGAAGAAACCAACCCTGAAGATGTTGAAGGTATGCGTGCTGCAGAAGGTATTCTTACCGCTCGCGGAGGAATGACTTCACATGCTGCACTTGTTGCCACGAGGCTGGGGTAAATGCTGTATAGTAGGTGCAGGAGCACTTCATGTTGATGCTGCAACAAAAACTGCTAAAATCACAGGTTCCGATATAGTTATCAAGGAAGGTGATGTACTTACTCTTAATGGTACAAAAGGAAACGTTTACACTGGTGCAATCACACTTATGGATGCAACAGAAAATCCACGTTTCAAGGAGTTTATGACTATTGTTGACAAGTATCCGTAAGATGGGTGTCCGTACTAATGCCGAAACTCCTGAAGATGCAACTATTGCTCGTAACTATGGTGCTGAAGGAATCGGACTCTTCCGTACAGAACATATGTTCTATGGTAAAGGTTCTGAAGCTCCTTTGTTCCTTCTCCGCAAGATGATACTGAGCGCAAATCAGACTGAACGCCGCAAAGCTCTTGATGAACTTTTTGTTTATGTCAAAAAAGACATGAAAGCAACAATGGACTGCAATGAACGGACTGCCTGTAACATTCAGGCTTACTCGATCCTCCTCTTCATGAGTTCGTACCTCAGGGTGCAGAGAAACAGGAAGAACTTGCAAAAGCACTTGGTATTAAAAAAGAAGATGTTGCAAAACGTGGTGAAGCTTTACATGAATCAAACCCGATGATGGGTCATCGTGGAGTTCGTCTTGGTATTACATTCCCTGAGATTTCAGAGATGCAGATACGTGCTATTTTTGAGTCTTCTCTCGAACTTATAAATGAAGGTAAACAACCACATCCTGAAATTATGGTCCCTGTAACAGGCGAAGTTGCAGAGCTTGATTTTACAAAGAAAATAGTTGACAGGGTTTATGCAGAAGTATGCAAAAAATTCGGCGTCAACAACAATTGAATACAAATACGGTACTATGATTGAGATTCCGCGTGCATGTCTTCTTTCAGACAGGATGGCTAAAACCGCTGAATTTTTCTCATTCGGAACCAACGACCTTACACAGATGACATTTGGTTTCAGTCGTGACGATACAGGCGGGTTCCTTCATGATTATCTTGACAAGAAGATTCTTGCTGCCGATCCGTTCCAGACAATTGACCAGGACGGTGTTGGTCAGCTTATCAAAATGTCTGTTGAGAAAGGACGTACTACCAGACCTGCTCTTAAGGTAGGTATCTGCGGAGAACAGGGTGGTGATCCTGCATCAGTTGAATTCTGCTTCAAAGCTGGTTTAACTTATGTCAGCTGCTCACCTTTCAGGGTTCCAATTGCAAGGCTTGCTGCTGCGCAGGCTTCGATAAAATTTGGTAAATAACTAATTTTATATCAATGCAAAAGGGTTCTGCTTTTAGCGGAACCCTTTTTCTTTTCATGTCTGCCTGTCAAATTGTAAAACCTAACCCTGTAAATTTAACTGTATGTGTTTAAGTCATTATAATGACCGTTCAGAATAGTTTTACCCCAGGCTAAACAGACGATTATGATAAAAATAATTGAATCTTTCTTCACCATATTTAAATTCAATATTTTAATAACTTTGTAAACTTTAATTTTAAAACGCAATATCTCGATATGATCAGCGCAGATGATTTAGTTAAGTATGGTATTCAGGATGTTACTGAGATTGTTTATAACCCATCCTATGATTTACTTTTTGAAGAAGAGACAAAACCGGGATTAAGCACTTTTGAAAAAGGGACTATTACAAATACCGGAGCAGTCTCAGTGGATACAGGTATATTTACAGGCAGGTCCCCAAAAGACAAATATGTTGTGCTTGACGATAAAACCAGAAATACAGTCTGGTGGAAGTCAGAGATGTCAAAAGTATCCGATAACCATCCGGTTTCCATTGAAATATGGAACCATTGCAAAAACCTGGCAGCAAAACAACTATCAGGTAAAAAGCTTTTTGTTATTGATTGCTATTGCGGAGCCAATGAAAATACACGATTAAAAGTAAGATTCATTCTTGAGGTTGCCTGGCAGGCCCATTTTGTAAAAAACATGTTTATTCGCCCCGAGCCTGAAGAACTTGAAGATTTCAAGCCTGAATTTGTAGTATTGAATGCTTCAAAAACTACAAATCCCGACTGGGAAAAGCAGGGTCTCAATTCAGAGAACTTTGTATTTTTCAATCTCACCGAAGGCATGTCGGTAATTGGAGGAACATGGTATGGAGGTGAGATGAAGAAGGGGATATTCTCTGTAATGAACTATTATCTTCCTCTTAAAGGCATTGCATCAATGCATTGTTCTGCAAATGTTGGAAAAAAAGGTGATACAGCAATATTTTTCGGACTTTCCGGCACAGGTAAGACAACCCTTTCAACTGATCCTGACAGGGCGCTGGTGGGTGATGATGAACATGGCTGGGACGATGAAGGGGTTTTCAACCTTGAAGGTGGCTGTTATGCTAAATGCATTAAACTGAATCCAGCAAACGAACCAGATATATACAAAGCGATCAGACGTGATGCTCTTCTTGAGAACCTGGTTGTTCGTGACGATGGAACAATAGATTTCAATGATGCTTCCAAAACAGAAAATACCAGGGTCTCATACCCTATTTATCACATAAATAATATAGTTAAGCCAGTATCAAAAGCCGGACCTGCAAAAAAAGTTATATTTCTTACGGCTGATGCGTTTGGAGTATTGCCTCCTGTAAGCCGGCTTACGGAAGAACAGACAAGGTATTATTTTCTCAGCGGTTACACAGCAAAAGTTGCCGGTACAGAAAGAGGGATAGTGGAACCTGTTCCTTCATTTTCAACATGCTTTGGTGCTGCCTTCCTTTTGCTTGATCCGATTATTTATGCCAACGAGCTTACTAAAAAGATGAAGAGTGAATAAAGCTGAAGCCTGGCTGATAAATACCGGGTGGATGGGTGGAGCATACGGAACAGGTACCAGAATAGACCTTCCGTCAACACGTCATATAATAAATGCAATTCTTAATGACTCAATTTTAAAGAGTGAATTTACTAATCTGCCTGTTTTTAATTTAAGTATACCTTTATTTGTAGAAGGGATGGATGACAGTATCCTGGATCCGGGCAAAGCATGGACATCATATGCAAGATGGCATGTTGCTGCAACTGATCTGGCCCTAAAATTTATTAACAATTTCAGTAAATTTTCAGGGAATAAAGAGACTGAGCAACTGGCTGAACACGGACCCAAAGTCTGATCGCTGGCACCACTTCTAAATCGGCAAAAACTGCCCTCTTGAACATATTGACTATGAATATTTTAACTATTTTATATCGGCATTTGTACTGGCATATCTGCTTGGATCAGTTCCTGCAGCTGTATGGATTGGCAAATGGTTTCACAAAATTGATGTCAGGGAACATGGAAGCGGAAATGCCGGTACAACAAATGTAATAAGGGTACTGGGATGGAAAACGGGAATACCGGTTCTGCTTATCGATATAGCAAAAGGATGGTTTGCCGCTACATTACCGGTCATTTTTAATCTTGCTGAACCAGGCAGCGCAGCAATAACAAATCTTCAGATACTGGCAGGTGTAATTGCAATTATAGGTCATATATTTCCACTGTTCGCAGGTTTCAGAGGGGGAAAAGGCGTTGCAACGGTATTCGGTGTACTTCTTGCCATACATCCGTTACTTACATTAAGTTGTTTCGGTGTATTTATTATTGTTCTCCTTATTACCGGGATTGTATCTGTTTCTTCAATGAGTGCCGGACTTGCTTTCCCGCTTTTGCTATTCTTTATTTTCGATACCCCTTCCATGGTTCTTAAAATCTTTTCCATACTTGTAGCAATAGCACTTATTGTTACACACAGAAAGAATATCGGAAGACTATTAAGAGGTGAAGAATCGAAACTTATAAAATTCGGCAGTAAGAAAAAGTAAGAATGGTATGGCAGTAAACTGTAGTGGATTAATATAGCCATTTACAATCAGCACGATTAAGCCACTAAAGTCCACATGGCTTCCCTCCTATGCTTATTAGAATTGTTCCAGTAACTTTATCCTCTTGCTCACAGGAGGATGTGTTGCAAAGAGCGACGACATAGAGAATGACGATTTTTCTTTTTCCTTCTGAGGATTTTCAATAAACATCTGGGCAACATCTTTTCTTTTAACAGCTTCTATAGTAGGGTCCTGCGAAATTTTTCTAAGTGCTGAAGCCAGTGCCAGTGGTCTGTGAGTGAGTTCTGCCGATCCGGCATCTGCAAGATATTCACGTTTTCGCGACAGGGCGAACCGGAACAGTGAGGCAATAAAGAGACCCACAAAGGCAAGGATCATTGCAATGATTATAGCCCCGCCACCGTTTTTTTTACCACGACCAAGACTTCCAAACCTCATCGATCGGAAAAGAGCTTGTGATATGAAAGCAAATATGCCGACAAATACAATTGATATTATAAGCAATCTTACATCCCTGTTCCTTATATGAGTAAGTTCATGAGCAATTACAGCTTCAAGCTCCTCATCATTAAGTTTTTCAATGATCCCTCTGGAGAGAGATATTGAAAAGGTTTTGGTATTAATACCGCTTGCAAATGCATTTAAAGAATCATCCTCAATAATACAAATCTTGGGAACAGTCATTCCGGTAGAAATACAAAGATTTTCAACAAGATTATAAACCCTTTTGTTTTCTGATCGTGCAAGAGGTTTTGAATCTGTTGCAGCATTTATCATGACTGAATGTGAGAAGTATGCTACAATAAACCAGATTGCTACACCCGCCGCAATAAACGGAGCTGTAACAAGAAAGCTATGGTTTACCTGAGAAATTGATCTCTGCGATTCAGAGCCAAATGATGAAAAAAAGAAGAACAACCATGCTAATCCGAAGAATACCAGCGGAAACATGGATAATATGAGTACAGAATTTCTGTTATTCCGCCATATCTGGCTCTGTAAACCAAAATACCTCATCAGGATCAGAACTGAATTTTAGGTGGTTCTTCAGCAGCAGCACGCTGATCACCCAGTTCAAACATTAGCTTCACGTTTAAAAGAGAACATTCCGGCAATGATATTTGACGGAAACATCTCTGTTGCTACATTGAGTTCTTTTGTTGCTGAGTTGAAGAACCGTCGGGCGGCTGCAATTTTATTCTCAACATCTGAGATCTCATTCTGAAGATCCATGAAATTCTGGCTGGCCTTAAGATCAGGATATGCTTCAACAGATACCTTTAATCCATCAAGCGCTGTTGACAATTTGTTTTCCGCAACTATTTTCTCATCAATAGTTGTTGCTTTCATAGCGTTTGATCTGGCTTCCGTGATCTGGGTAAGAACACCTCGCTCATGCCCCATATAACCTTTAACAGAATCCACAAGCTGAGGTATCAGATCATGTCTCTGCTTAAGCTGAACATCAACATCAGCAAAAGCCTGTTCCCGGTTATTTCTCAACTTAACAAGCCTGTTGTAAAGTGAAATAACCATCAAAACAACAAGGAAAATTATCCCTAAAAAAATTACAAGTATTATCATGACCGGCGTTTTAAATATTTATGTATCAACGTTACTTTCGGAATTTTCGAAAATAAAGATAGATAATTTTACTATATTTATCTCGTATAGATATTACAAATCAAAAATCTTTGTTTTAAATATAATTCATTTAAACTGAATAATATGGAAAAGAGTATTAAAGGTACCCGGACTGAAAAAAATCTGTTAAAAGCTTTTGCCGGTGAATCACAGGCCAAGAACAGGTACGAGTTCGCAGCAAAAGTTGCAAAAGAAGAAGGTTACGAACAAATTGCCGGAATTTTTCTTGAAACTGCTCTTCAGGAACAACAGCATGCCAAAAGATTTTTTAAATTTCTTGAAGGCGGAATGGTAGAGATAACAGCTTCTTATCCCGGAGGTAAAATTGATACGACAAAGAATAATCTTTCGGCTGCAGCAGAAGGCGAACATGAGGAATGGAGTGATTTATATCCTGCTTTTGCAGCGATTGCCGAAGAAGAAGGTTTTAAAAAATCGCAACTGCATTCAAAGCAATTGCCTCTGCAGAAAAAGTGCATGAGGAGAGATACAGAAAACTTCTTGAGAATGTGATGCAGGACAAAGTATTTGAACGCGATGAAAAAGTTTTCTGGTATTGCCGTAAATGCGGATACATTCATTTTGGAACAAAACCACTTAAGAACTGCCCTGCCTGTCTTCATCCTCAAAGCTATTTTGAGATTTTCGCAGAATAATTACTAGTAATGGTTGACGGAAAGGAAATGCTGGAGTTGATAAGACTCCGGCAGAGCGACAGAAAATATAGTAATATTCCAGTTGAAAAGGATAAGCTTGACCGTATAATAGAGGCAGGCAGGATGTCTCCATCGGCATGTAATGCGCAGCCATGGAAATTTATTATAGTAGATGAACCTGAACTTATTGAAAAAATAGCAGAAGCAGCATCAGCAAAACTTTTAGGCATGAATGCCTTTGTCGCAACAGGCTCCTGTACAGATAATCATTGTAAGAGAACAACCAAATTTTTCATCGAAGGTAGGTGCAACAATTAAAAATAAGGATTATTCGCTGATGGATATTGGCATAGCAGCTGAAAATATTTGTCTTCAGGCTGAAGCCGAAGGACTGGGAACGTGCATGATAGGATGGTTTGATGAAAAAATGTTAAGAAGGATCCTGAAAATTCCCGGAACCAAACGTGTTGAATTGATAATCACTGTAGGTTATTCCATGAGCGATCAGAGGGAAAAAAGGAGAAAGCCACCGGAACTGACTGTTTCGTATAATAAATATTGATTGAAGATTAATAAATTGATTTTGACTTCGTCGAGCTCAGCTTCGCTTCGGTTCTATGGTTTTCCCCGACCCCAAGGGGAGCGAAGAAAATCAATAGGTTATTATGTTTGATTCCCGATTATCATATAATACAATAGTTGTATCCTCGGGAGAAATCCGATTACTTAAGCTTTTCAAGAGCAGTTTTGATTCGTTTTACAGCTTCTATAAGAAGATTATCAGATGTAGCATAAGATATTCTAAGACAATTAGGTGCACCAAAAGCATTACCTCCAACAGTCGCTACCTGTGCCTTATCAAGAAGATACAGAGCAAGATCATCTGAGTTCCCTATTTTTGTCACACCATCCGTTTTACCCAAATAAAAACTGATATCAGGCATCACATAAAATGCACCCTGCGGCACACGAACCTTTATTCCCGGAACATCCTTTAACAGCTCACATATCAGGTTACGGCGGCGTAAAAATGCATCTCTCATAATCTTCTGAGATTCTCCGTCACCCTGTATGGCAGCAAGAGCAGCACGCTGAGCTATTGAACACACACCTGAAGTAAACTGTCCCTGAAGCTTATTGCATGCCTTTGCAATCCACAGAGGAGCCCCTATATAACCAATCCTCCACCCTGTCATTGCATAACCCTTTGAAACACCATTCAGAGTTATTACCCTGTCGTATATAAAACCACAGGAAGCAAGGCTTACATGTTCCCCTTCAAAAATGATATGCTCATAGATCTCATCAGAAATAACGAACACACCTTCATATTTTGCCACTATCCCTGGCAATAGCTTCCATTTCTTTGCGGTTGTAAACCATACCTGTAGGATTCGAAGGAGAGTTGAAGATGATCAGCCTTGTTTTGGGTGTTATAGCCGCTTCAAGCTGCTCCGGTCTTATCTTAAAATCATTTTCAAGTTTTGCTTCAATTATTACCGGTTTACCCTGTGCAATTATTATCTGATCATAATAGCTTACCCAGTAAGGAGCAAGAATAATTACCTCATCACCAGGATTTACAATAGACAGGATAACATTGATCAAAGAATGCTTTCCGCCTGCTGATACTATTATCTGATCAGGGGTATAATCAAGTCCGTTCTCATCTTTGAATTTCTTAGAGATTGCTTTTCTGAGATCATCATAACCTGGTACAGGCGGATATCTTGAATAATTATCATCTATAGCCTTCTTCGCTGCTTCTTTAATATAATCAGGAGTATTAAAATCAGGCTCTCCAAGGCTCAGGCTGATTATATCAATACCTTTTGCCTTAAGTTCGCGGCTCTTCTGAGCCATGGCAAGTGTCTGTGAAACAGAAAGTGATTTGACCCTGTCAGATAAATATTCCATATGTTCTCAATTATTATTATAAAATGAATTTCAAAATGTCCGATTTCAAATGTATGAAGTAAAATTGAAAACAAAAAACATGATAATCCTGATCCCTGATTCAGTTGAATATTTCAGTATGCTACACAGCTCTCAATAATTACCTTACTAAGTCCTGTAAAAGAATTTAATGATAGAAAATAAAAAAGAAAAACCTAAGTTTGTATATAAATCTAAATTGCAGAAAAATGGAATTATTTGGAGATATTCTTAAAATTACTATCCCTGCGCTTATTGTTTTTTTTACTGCATGGGTACTTCTGAGGAACATGATAAGAAATGATCAGGACAAAAGAAGACAGGAGCTCATACTTCAAAACAGCCGTACAGTCACTCCTATAAAATTACAGGCATATGAAAGAATAGTACTTTTTCTTGAACGTATCTCACTGGAATCACTTATTGTCAGGGTAAGTTCACCCGATATGTCAGCATTACAACTCCATTCTGCATTGTTAAATACAATCCGAAGTGAGTTTGAGCATAACCTGTCGCAGCAGATTTATATGAGCCAGCAAGCCTGGGAAGTTGTAAGGAATGCCCGCTCAAACATGATCAAGATCATTAACAGTGAAGCTGAAAAAATGCCAGCTGACTCATCAGGATGTCTCTGAGTAAACAACTGCTTGAGAGAATAATGGAACTGGAAAAAGAACCAACCAGAGCAGCAATAGACTACGTGAAGAACGAGATTGCCAGAATACTATGAAATATTGCCCCCTCTGCTTACGGGCACTACTTATGAGGATTCTTTATGCCCGTTGAACCCCCTCGCCCTACGGGCACTCCCCCTGGGGAGGGGGAGAAATCTCTGGAAGCAAGTGAGATTTAACCAGATGAAAGAATTGTTCTCCCCTCTTAGGGGAGATGTCGTGAAGCGGCAAAGGGGTTTCATTTGAGAAACAAAACTCTATAACAAATCAACACTTCTTTTAACAAACGTACTGAGTTCTTCTCCTCTGAGCATATTATTTGCCAGTAAAGCCAGGTCGATAAGTTGTTTCACAACTTTGCTTGATGCACCATACTTTTCCAGCACATCTTTTCTTTTATTCTCAACTGATGTAAGTTCCTTCCTGAGTTTTTCAAGATCATCTTTTTCGATCTGACTTACCTCTTCAGGCTTTTTCTTCTTCTGCTCCTGTTCCATAAAATCAATCTGCTCTTTCAGACTCTTCTTCTCACTATCATTTTCAGCTAACACTGCTCCCTCCCTGGCTTGCAGATCTTCTGATATTTTAGTAATAAGCGGGTGATTAGGGTTTACCACAAGGTTGAAACTATCAGGCAACTCTCCATAAAAATTCATTCCCCCGCCCATCTGCGACATCTCTTTCATCCTGCGCATAAATTCAGATTGAGTAATCATTACAGGAACATCATTTTCAGAAAGAGACTCAAAAACAACATTAAACATTTCTTTAGATTTAACAGTGACATTAAAGACACTTTTAAGGTCATCCTTCTGATCATCAGATAATTTAGATTCGCGTTTCTCCTCTTTTTCAATCAGCTTATCAACAACATCGGAGTCAACCCTTACAAATCTCGATTCCTTTAATTTTGATTCAAGATGATTGATGAGATGAACATCGAGCTGACCATCGAGAAGAAGTACATCATACCCCTTGTTTTTAGCATTCTCAATATATGAGAACTGATCAGTTTTATTTGTTGAGTATAGATATATCAGAGTCTTGTTTTTATCAGTCTGGTTCTCTTTAATAAGATTTTCATACTCCTCAAATGTAAAATACTTATCATCAGTATTTTTCAGAAGTGCAAATTTGGAAGCCTTTTCATAAAACTTTTCTTCGGTAATCATGCCATACTCGATAAAAAGCTTCAGGTCATCCCACTTTTTCTCAAATTCCGGTCTGTTGTTTTTAAAGATCTCATTTAATCTGTCAGCAACTTTCTTAGTGATATGACTTGAGATCTTTTTTACATTCGAATCACTCTGAAGATAACTTCTTGATACATTCAGAGGAATATCAGGAGAATCGAGCACTCCATGCAGAAGTGTAAGAAACTCAGGAACTATGCCTTCTACAGAATCAGTAACAAACACCTGGTTACTATATAGTTGAATCTTGTTTTTCTGTATCTCTATATTGCTTTTAATCTTAGGGAAGTAAAGAATCCCGGTAAGCTTAAAAGGGTAATCTACATTAAGATGAATGTTAAACAATGGTTCTTCACCGGAAGGATACAGCTCACGGTAAAAATTCAGATAATCTTCCTCTTTAAGGTCAGCAGGCTTAAGTGTCCAGGCAGGTTTGGTGTTGTTAATTATCTTATCCTTTCCTGTATCAACCATTTTATCATCTTTCCACTCCTTCTCTTTGCCAAAAGCAATTTCTACAGGAAGGAACTTGCAATACTTTTTCAGAAGTCCTTCAATTTTGCTTTCCTCAAGAAAGTCCTTGGATTCCTTGTCGATATGAAGTATTACATCAGTTCCCCTCTCCTCCTTCTCAACGTCGTCAAGTGTAAATTCAGGACTGCCGTCGCAAATCCATTTAACAGCCGTTGATCCATCCTTATATGATTTGGAAATTACTTCAACCTTATCCGATACCATAAATGAAGAGTAGAAACCAAGACCAAAGTGTCCGATAATAGCACTTGTCTGGTCTTTATATTTATCGAGGAATTCATTGGCACTCGAGAAGGCAATCTGATTAAGAAATTTGTCTATCTCTTCCTTAGTCATGCCAATTCCTTTGTCAGAAACGGTAATCGTTTTTTTCTTCTTGTCAACTGATACCTGAATAGTTGTATCTCCAACCTCTCCTTTATAATCTCCGACTGATGCCATAGTCTTTAGTTTCTGTGTGGCATCAACCGCATTTGAAATTAGCTCACGAAGGAATATTTCGTGATCTGAATAAAGGAATTTTTTAATTATTGGGAAAATGTTTTCAGTTGTTACACCAATCTTTCCGGTTTGCATATCTACTTGATTTAATGTTAAACATTATTATATCTGCCGTCTATAAACAAAAGATGTGCCGTTAGTTCATTACTGACAAATAGTCACCTCTCTTTATTTTGATAAACTATGAGTGTCGGGAATGAAGAATAATTCTACCGCACTTTTATAGCCCCGAAGAGGCATATGCGTCAACTTAGGCTTTGGAGATAAATGAGAAACTGTATAAAAAAGTTTCTCCCCGCCAAAAGCGGGGCAGGCTCTTCTTATGAAGCTACACTTTGTACATCGCTTCCCAAAGCTTCTTTAACCATTCCCCCATCTACCCAAAAAACCTGTCATCCCGAAAACTCATCCACCCGTTGGTTCTTCTTTAAAGCAAGGGATATAAGGTGGATGAGTTGAGGGATCTCCCAATCATTATAACGAATCCTTTATTGATTCATTATTGTCTTTGACAGATACCTCTTCCGTGATAGAGAATAAAAAAAATGTGTATAAAGATTAGTTATTGCTTAAGGGAAGGGTTTAGAATAAGAAATCAAAGTCACGGTTATAGTCAACCAGAAAAAGATATGACAAAAGAATAGCCTTCAAAAGGATGGGACGCATATCTAACTAATATACAGTATTTTACATTCTGTTTTGTGCACTATATTCAGCTCTTCAAGTTAACGGCAATGGCCGTAGAGGGCGAATTTTTTTTTGCACTCTTCGGTGCTTAGTGTGGTGTAAATTGGTCAGCTTAAAAATAGTCAGGGTATCTGATATAAGAAAAGATCAGAAAAAGTGCAGAAAGTACAAGAAATGCAAGGAGAATATAAAATGAAAGATTCCTTCTTTTTTTGAAGATTCTGATATTATGTTCGCTTATAAGCTTTTTTACTGAATTATGAATTCGAAGAATCGAATTGTTATTTTTGGGGATATAGGCATCTATGTTGAATTTTACTGTTTTTCTGATATCACTCATTTTATCTGGTGGTCCAAGAAGTATCAGTCCAATTTTATGATCAATTCTTTTAACCTCCATTGCGAGTTTATCAATCATTTCAAACTGCTCTTTTGTATCATGCATTCCAAGGATTGCTACCTTACAAAACATGTGTTCTCTCTCGTTCTCAATCTTTCCAATGAACTCCTCAACAGTCTGGAATGATAAAACCAGATATCTCGAAGTGTCTGAAAAACGTTTTCTGACATCTTCTGAAAACCCTCTGTGATCGTCAAAACAGTAAATATGTGTTTTTATATTCTTAGCCATACCCGGATTACAGTTATTAAAGATACCTAT
Organism: uncultured Bacteroidales bacterium; assembly: GCA_963741935.1. Classification (GTDB taxonomy): domain Bacteria; phylum Bacteroidota; class Bacteroidia; order Bacteroidales; family VadinHA17; genus LD21. Next base: position 24,898 of record CAVUJY010000016.1, read on the forward strand.
TCTTTATTTCTTGCATCAACATTAATTTTCAATTTCCAGATATTATCCTTAAAATAAAAGGCATCATAAGAATAGTCAGGACCATAATATTGCCTGTCGTCTTTCATTTTTGGCGAGATTGGTACCAGGTGATCAAATACAATTGAGCTGTCGGATAAGAATTTCAACGATATCATAGCATTGGATGCATATTCCAATAACATCCCTGTATTTTTTCTTTTCTCCCGATACAAACCATTTCTTTCCTAAAAGAACTGATTCTTCATCGGGAAAGCTTAAAACATCGATTAATTTCCTTGTAATAAACGGATTTCCATAGTCAATTCCCAGCAATACCCATACCTTCTTATTGTCTGTCAAGTAAGGTCTGAGATCATAATATAACGCACCATACCAGTTCTCAGAATTATAAGTGGTATCTGTCCTGATTGAATCCTGCCTGTACTGAGTCGTAAGCAGATTGATTATATTTGGCTTACCGCCAACCTGTTTTCTTATAAAATAACAGTAATACCGGCTATTGCCACTGCCTAACACAAGATTCCATGTTACAATTTTCAGAAGTGAATCCGGAGAAGTTATCTGCCCAAGATTGCGGATTCTTTTAAATTTATGAATTAATACTGTATCGGATCTGACATAACTGTCAACAATTACCTTTATTGAATCATTAATTCTTATCCTGTCGGAATCCTCATAAATACTGAGAAGCCGGTTAAACAGCTTACCAAGTACCTGTGGAGTATCCTTAACAGCTGACTGACTGTGTGCAGGATATAAACTGATGCTAAATACTATAAGAATGAAAAGAATTGTACGTCTCATTATTTACCGGCATTATTCATTGCATCGTCAAGCAGATTAATTAATAGCTTACATGCTCCGGTTATCTCATCTTCAGTAATAATCAGCGGAGGAGCAATCCTGAAAGCATCATTGCAAAAAAGAAAATAGTCAAGAATCAGACCAAAACCGGGAGCATGTGCGATAATGTAATTAATATATTCAGGATGAGTAAGTCTTACTGCCAGTAATAATCCCTCTCCTCTTATCTCAGAAATGAGAGGATGCACCAGATGTTTTTTAAATATTTCTGATTTTATGCGACATGAGTCAACCAGTTTTTCCCCTATAATAACATTCAGTGATGCAAGGCCTGCAGCACAACATACCGGATGTCCTCCGAAAGTTGTAATATGTCCAAGTGGAGGATTGGAAACAAGGGACGACATTATCTCCTGCGACGAAATAAATGCACCCAGAGGCATTCCTCCGCCGAGTGCTTTTGCCAGAAGTAAGATATCAGGTACAACACCGAAACGGTCAATTGCAAACATAGAACCTATTCTTCCAAAACCGGTTTGTATCTCATCAAATATCAGCAGGGCACCTGTTGAACTGCATCTTTCTCTGATAAGTTCGAGATAGCTCATCCTCGGGGTAAATAACACCACCTTCACCCTGAACCGGTTCAATAATCACACATGCTGTTTTATTATCAATAATTTCCAGTGCCTTCCTGTCATTAAATCCAATCTGAAAAGTATCAGGAAGCAAGGGACGGAATGAATTTCTGAACTGTTCACTTCCCTGTATGCTAAGGGCACCATGAGTACTCCCATGATATGCATTGGTAAATGAAATAATCCTGCTTCTTCCGGTATATCTTTTTGCCAGTTTTAAAGCGCCCTCAACAGCTTCACTCCCGGAGTTCACAAAATAACATGAGCTTAGTGCCTCAGGCAATAAACTGACAAGTTTTTCAGCATACTTAACCTGGGGACTCTGAATTATTTCCCCATACACCATCAGATGCATATATGAATCAACCTGATCCTTTACAGCCCTGATCACTTCAGGATGAGAGTGCCCTGTATTACTTACTGAGACACCAGAAATAAGGTCATAGTATTTTTCATCACCTGGTCCATACATAAATACCCCATGGGCCCTGACAATCTCGATCATCATTGGTGCAGGTGAAGTTTGTCCGAGATGACGGAGAAAAAGCTGCTTGTTTGTAAGCATAAGAAAACTTAGATATTATCTGGCCATAACATTAATATCATTCAAAAGTGAATCTCTGAATGATTTACCTACCGGAACACTTTTTATTGACTCTCCAACAATAAGATCAAGAGAGTTTTCCTTTATTGCCTGGATCATTGACTTATTAATAATATAGGACCTGTGTACTCTGATAAACACCCCCGAAGGCAATTGATTTTCAATAGCTTTCATTGTAAAATGGATCGTGTATTTATCATCATTTGTACTTAGAGTAACATAGTTCTCAAGCGCTTCGATATAAATAATATCGCTTAACTTTAATTTTACCAGAGAGGATCCCTTTTTAATAAAGATCTCATCATTCTCTGAACTGGCAATATCTTTTTTGGAAAAGTACCTTATAGTTTTATCAATGGCCTTACAGAATCTACCATATAAAACAGGTTTCAGGAGATAATCAACAACATTGAATTCGAATGCTTTCAGCGCATATTCTTCACCTGATGAAACGATAATAATATTTGGTGGGGGTAAGGCTTCGGATAAAATCAAAACCATTCAAATCTGGCATTTCTATATCAAGAAAAATCAGTTCAATATCATCACGAGTGGTAAGGATATCCCTTGCAGCGATAGAATCACTAAAGCTACCAACAAGATTAAGAGAAGATATTTTGTTTACAAAACCTTCCAGCACTTTGCAGCTTAGCTTATCATCATCTACAATAATACAATTCATTCTTGTTGATTTTAGCAATGAATTTCACATTCAAAAATAATAAAAAATAAACACATTTTAACATATATATTGTATATCTAACATATAAATGTTTAAAATTAATACCTGTTAGACACTATAATAGTGTAAAATTAATAATTCTTCAACTGAAATTAAGACCAGATGATATTTTAAAAAATTCTTATAGTTGCAAATCACAACATGTTAAGGCATGCGGTATAGAAAACGGACGGTATGGATATGAAAAATAAAAAAAGGGGATGCTGACACATCCCCTGGCAATCTCAATAAATGTAGATTAAAGACCTTTGTTAAGTGCTGGAGCTGCTTTGAATTTAACAACTTTTTTTGCAGGAACATTAAGTTTAGCACCTGTACGTGGGTTACGTACTACTCTGGCACTTCTTTTGTCAACTTTAAAAGTACCCATGCCAGGAAGCTGGATTCTTTCACCTTTTTTCATAGATGCACCGAAAGCTCCAACAAATGAGTTTAAAGCTTTTCCGGCATCTTTAATAGAAAGACCTGCATCAGCAGCGATTGCATTAACTAATTCTTTTTTTGTCATGATGAAAAATTTAAAGGGTTAGACCAATCTTACTAATTAAATACAAATTTATTTTTTTTAAATTCATATGCAAATTTATTTTATCGTTTTTCCACAAATAGTGCCACTTTAAGGTTAAAACAGTAATATTTTTGGATAAAAGTCCACTATTTATAAAAAATGTCGCAATTGCTCACTAATCTTCAATTTCAGAAATATTTTAGCAGAATTTTGTTCACATCATGTTAATAAAGTCCATATACTACTGAATATCTGCTATTTACATATTTTTTCAAAAAATATTTTCAAAAAACAAAAAAAGATTATCTTTGCGGCGGAGAAATGGCGGAGTGGTCGATCGCGGCGGTCTTGAAAACCGTTGTCCGGGTAACCGGACCGGGGGTTCGAATCCCTCTTTCTCCGCCAAAGCGACCATATCAAATCCCGCGAGAGCGGGATTTTGTATTTTACCAAAGCAACGAAGGAAGCTTGCTTCCTGAAGTTGATGAAGGTAAAATACAAAAAACCAACAGGTTTGATATGGTCGCTTTGAAGCCTCCCCCTCAGGGATCACGAGTGAAGCCCCCGCAGCCACAGGCTGTGGAGGGCGAAACCCTCCGACGCCAGAGGCTTTAGAGGGCGAAACGAGTAATCCCTCTTTTATTATGTTCATTTGGCTTCGCCGAGCTCACTTCGTTCGGTTCTTTTTGTTCGTCCAAAAAGAAACGAACCAAAGAAAAAGGGCGCCGGAAAAGAAAACTTCAACCCTTTCCTGCGCCTGCTACACTAGCCTTATTGGCGCTACGGAAAGGGCTGAAGTTCGCACCTTTTCCGGTTAGCCTGCGCACATTCTAAAGTTTTAAATTATCGATAACTTATGAGAAGAAGAGGGATGACTAGAACAAATGTAGCATCAAAAGTCAAAATCAATATAAACTCTCCCGGAATTGACCAGAATCCGACTGGTGAGGGCTGGTGATATATTTGATGGTCGGTGGGAACTAACACCGTTTTTGCCTAATCCGATCAACATTTACATTACCTTGGTAGTCTATTAGTTTTACTATTAATCAGGAAGTGACTACAAATAAATTCAATAACAATGAAACAGATTTTTCTTATTACAGCACTATTTTTTTCAATCGGATTGGCAAATGCTCAGACGACCTTTCCGAATGAAACTAATGTAATGACATTTATGAAGGATAAAACATTCATTAATTCCGAGTTAGGGGTTGAATTACAATATGGTTACATCTCTGAGTATAATACATATGGAATAACATTAAAAGGAATTAAATCCGGCAGTAAGCTTTATTATTTTAACTGCGATATAAAAGCATACGGTTCGTTCGCAAATATCTCCGGGATAAGTGTAACTGATGGCAGTATTTTTCGATTCAGGCTTTACAAAAACAAGATAATTGTTGGTAGTGGGGAAGAAAAACAAGCAACATTTTATCTCAAACAGGATTAGAACTTTAGATAACAATATCACTGATCTATTTTAGTCGAAATAAATTTACCACCCTGTGGCGGAGTTTAATACTTTTGTTTTGTATTGTATGTTCGGTAAAAAATTCGATTTTTGGAGTTGCCATATCAGACTGGATCTTAAACTTTTGAAGATATCCGGAGAGGCTAAAATTACATTTACCATTTTTACAATGTACCGTGGCTGCCATGGATAGATTATCTTGAGCCAACCCCTGGCATTAAAATCAAGATAAACTCTCCCGGAACTGACCAGAATCCGACTGGTGAGGACGGGCGAGGCCTAGTGAGAAATTGAAGGTCATTGGAAGTTGACACTAACCTATTTGTTAAATACCTCGTATGTTAAAAGACTTAACTAATACAAAGATTGAATAATTTCTTCAGATTCATTATAATCAATATTCTCACAGCCAGAAAAAGACTTTAACTCTTCAATTGTAAGCATGTTGGAATGACTTGCTGTTTCCGATGCATAAGATCCAGCTGAAACATCAGGCTTTGTTTGACTTATTTTAATTCTTTCCATTTTCATAATAGACCATAAAATTAAATAACTTGCTTAATTTCAATCGGACTTATTTATGGAAGCCGAAGTGCTCTATAATACTTTAGCAATATAGAATAATATGTATTTCTACTACTGCACACTGAAGTTGAATATTAATTAGAATGAATGATTATGAAAGCACCTTTTTTACATACATTTTATAACCCAAAGATGTCAGTAAATCCAGAAAACCTTACTGGATATACTTATACTCCTGCTAAGCCGAGGTTAATGATGGAATACATTGAAAAGAATGGGTTATTGGAATACTTCTTATTGGATGATGACTTTCCTCCACTTTCACGGGAAGATTTTTACATTGCCCATACATGTGAAATGGTTGATAATTTTTTCGACAAAGGGAAAACAAGTAAAATTCTTCACATTAAATGGACTCCTGAGTATGCAGAATCAGTTAGATATGAAAATGCCAGCTTGTATCAAGCCATAAGATTTGCTGTTCAGCATCCTGAAGAAGTATGTTTCAGTCCCTCAGCAGGATTCCATCATGCTAACCCTACCCGTGGAGCATTGTTTTGTGCATTTTCAGGTCAGGTAATTTCGTCCATGAAGATTTATCATGAATTTGGACTATGCGGCTCCTACATCGATCTTGATGGCCATCATGGCAACAGTATTGATAACTCAAGGGATTTTGTCCCTGATCTGGATAAAGCAATTTCTCCGGTTTGCGGAAACATCAACATTTCTGTCAGACATGAAGCATATATTAAAGAGCTAAAGAATCATTTAGACATTCTCCGTGGAGAGATTATGGCAGGGAGGGTTCATTATGTTGTATTTGGACACGGTGCCGATAGTCATGAATGGGACGAACTTGCGAGTCAACTTACAACTGAGGAATGGATAGAGTGCTCCAGATTAGTTTACTCAATGGTCCGTGACCTGGAAGTGCTAACTGGTAAGAGTATCCCTCTTATTGTATTTCTGGAAGGTGGTTATCGAAGTGATGACTTCAACTCAGTTCTTTCTCTTCACACAACTGATTTAGTCCAATGTTTAAAAATCCTATGCAATCGGGACCCTCATTATACAACTGAAGTTAAACCAAGGATAATAAAAAATGATTAAGAATTCTTAACCAAATAATTTCAAAGCATTTTAATTGACTCTGAGAATATTGAGAAAGCCGTGACTTTCCCCGCTTTTAATCGGAATAAATTGATCCCCCTGAAACCGGAGTTAAATCCTTATTGTTTTGTTTTATATGTTAAGTGGAAATTAACACTATCCTTTATTTATCCGATCAACAATTACATTACCTTGTAGTCCGTTAGTTTTAAAATTACCGGGCCGATGAAAATATTTTAATGAATGATTGTTTATATGAAAGACAAAATTGCACCAGCAAATGAACCTGAAATTAAGCCTGAGACCGTTTTTGAAGTTGGGGCTGAAGGAGGAAGTTTAAGAATATTTCGCCAAAGGGATGGTTCAGTTGATACGTATATCATATATCATAATGAATATGATCCATTAGGCGATGGTGAGACTTTGGTGAATATCAAAAAAGAATATAAAACATTTAATCAGGCGTTTCAATATATTGAAAGATTTCCCTGGTATTGTTTATACATTGAGTATGTCAATAAGGATTTCAGAGATTTTATTATTAAAAGATTAAATGAGATGCTAATTAAAAAATCAATATCCAATGATCCATCAAATTATGATAGTGTTGAAGTTCTACCTCGAATTCAAGAAAACTTATTAAGGTCAATATCTGAGTGGGATAGACATTAGCCATCTTTGATCTTCTAATGAATATAATTAGGACAATCTGCCCGGCTAAATGTGATTAACCCGACCGGATTTTGCACTTCAGGTCACGAATACGGGACTGTTGGTTGCGAAAACCATTCTTCCGGTCACGAATACGACACATCCGGTTACGAATCCGATGCAAACGAAACAAATTTGCTTATAATTATTTTTTTTCACCACGGGGCACATGGAGGACACGGTGGCATACGGTTTTCTTTGTCTCATAGTCTGTTAGTCTCTTGGTCTCCCACTCTCCCCCTCAAAGCTTCTCCCCCTCTCCTCTTCACACCCTCTCCCTTTCTTCCATATAAATACAGATTGCATATATGAAGAGGCTAAGCTGAGTCTTTCAGAGCGAGTGGAGAGATTTTCTGACCGAGTAGAGTGATTTTCTGACCAATCAGAGTGTTTTTTGACCGATTAGAGAGTTTTTCCTGCGATTAATGGGCTTTACAGAGCAATTAATGGGTTTTTCAGAACGATTGATGAGTCTTGCAGAGTGATTAATATGTTTAGTAATGGATATCTCTAGAAAAAGCAAAGGTATGTTTACTTAAACCGGGGAGTACTAAAAAGAGACGCACAAGTTGTACGTCTGCATGCTGTTATATTCAGGCTCAGCGAGTTATATGCCTATCTAAAAAAGCTTTTCGACAAATTCGCATTATCAGTTTTTCACAAGAGAACCTGATAATTAATCTGTGCTCATCGAAGGACTTATACCACTCTGCCAATTGCCGTCACAGTGGGTATTAATATCTATATATCTGATCAATAACTATTCTTCCTTCTTCAAACTAATCTCAGGTAGTAGAATCTGTAGCTCTTCTTTCTTTTCTTCGTTATACCAATAAATGATGAAATTAATCCTGGCTGATGACACTGTGTATCCCTTCTGGTTTAAATCCTGAATGCGGCTTATCAGAGATTTGGAAAATTTTAAAACCTGATCACCATTTTTATTATTACAGCCCTCCTCAAAAACATTAAGTGGGTCGCCAGTGCTCATTCTTTTAATTCTGTGCTGCACAAAACCAAAATATCCCAGATTTATTTCTTTATGGGTTAGTTGTATGTAAATATCTTTCGGTGAGATATACTCTGTATCGTCTTTTACCTCACCAAGATTCTCAACTTTAATGTGTTCCAAAAAAGACCCATTATAATGAATTGAAAGATTGCTTTTCGCCCTGGTGATTGCAACATACAATTGACGCCGCTTGTCCTCTTTTGATATATCATAGTTATTTAAAAGAAGAAATACATTATCAAACTCCTTTCCTTTTGCTTTATGTATTGTAGATACGAGAATCGTATCATGTCCTTCATTTACGAAATCCTCAAAGTTTGATTCCTCAATAAATACCTTCAAATCAGTCTTATACTTGGTTTTAGGATGCAACTTTATAAAATCATCAAGTATCTTAAGACAAACAGGAAGTACATGGGTCCCATCAAATTTCTCTTTCAGTTTTCGCTTACACAGTTCAACCTGGTCATCAGAAATAACTCTGGTACCAGGATCAGAATTCAGGAAATCAAGAGCGTATCTGAGTTCCTTCAGATTGTGTAAATAAAACCCACTGTTGCTTTGTATCAACTTAGCCTGTATTCCTTTTTTATTTAACAACCCGGAAATATATAGTGCCTCATCGTTGGTCTGTGTAAGGATACATGTTGTTCCGGAAAGTTCAGTATTAAGAATATCATTTACCACAGGTTCTACCAGTTGATCGGATGAATACCTAATGATTCTTATCTTCCCATTTGATTTATCATATGCATTAATTACAGATTCCTTGATCCTGTTCTCTATGCACTCAGCAAACTGATTTGAGAATTCTACCAGGTTATTTTTGCTCCTGTAATTTTCAACCAGTTCATATTTTTTTGAATTTTCAAGCTTAAGAAAACTTTGAAAATATTTTGAGTCAGATCCACGGAATTCATAAATATTCTGATCATCATCACCAACTGCAATGATTCTCATTTCAGGATTCCTTCTCATCAGTTCGGAAACCAGGGCAAACTCATCCGCATCAATATCCTGTGCTTCATCAATTACCATCACTGCTTTTGCAATTCTTCCCGGGTCAACCTCATTATTCTTTAAAAGCTGAAGTGCATCTTTTATGACTTCTTTGGATTTTTCAATTGATCCTAATCGTCCAAGGAGGTCAAAACAAAATGAATGAAATGTTTTAATTTCCACAAAGTGAGCCGCATTGCCAATCAGATTAATGAGACGTTCTTTAAATTCATTAACAGCTGCCCTGGAAAACGTTAACATTATCAGCTGTTCGTATTTTGTATCTTCCAAATATATTATTGAAGCCAGCTTATGTACCAGCAATCTGGTCTTGCCGCTACCTGGTCCGGCAGCAACTACAACATGTTGAGTTTCATTGTCCTTAATAATGTCAAGCTGCCTGGGTGACAATTCCCCAAATAATTTCTTAAATTGAGAAGGTGTAATGCTCTTTACTATTTCATCTTTTCGGCTACCTGGAAAGTACTTAGCGATAAAAGAACTATAGTTTAATTGAAAATAGTCATCTACAAAGGTTAATGCACCCTTATAATCAGACAACATTTTTTTTGCGTATTCACCAACAATATGTATCTGCTGTGTTTTATTCCGATAATGGTTATCTAAAGTGTTGTAGTTTTCCTGTTTATACTGCAACCTTGGATTTTTCTCCAGGCGGTCAATATTCATTTTATTGTATATAACAAGAAATCCTCCCTCGATTTTAAGAGCTTCAATCTTGGACAGGAAGAACAGAGACTCCTCCACATCGTAGATGTTGATTTTGAAATCGAACATTCCGGGCTTACTATCATATTTCTCTTTGAGTTCATGGACTGAAAACTCAATGAGTCGGTTATTATCCTCTTCTTCTCCGGATAATGGATTCCCTGGCCTGGCATACAGATATTCAATTATAAACTGAGAGAGTACATGTCTTTTTTCAATGTGGGCAGTCAATTCATCTTTCTGCCTTTTGAAATCTAAAGTAAAATTGTCATTTGAATTTCTATGTGGGTTTTTCTTAATCCAATTCTTTATCGACCAAAAATTTAAAATAGTCTTAATCTTTAATACACTGGAATCTATCCCCAGGCTCAGGGCACTCTCATTCAACTCCTTAAAATTGATCACACTCTCATCACCCTGAATAATTTCAAACAGATACTTCTCTAATTTCGCATAATTTTTGTGCAATTTTTCAGAGTTCCTTTGAGACTCTTCGTGGTTGATATATGCAGACATATCTTTAGTGTCGGCAAGGATCTTTTCTTCACGCATTAAGGTCAGTGACCGGATGACATCTTTATTGGAGATCCCCAGCAGGTCAGAGATATAATCCACTCTTGATTCAGCTTCGTCATCATTTGCCCGAGATGTGCTTTTGGCTGAGATAAGCCGGCGTATGATCCTGATTGATTGCTCCTTCTGCTTCTCATCAAAGCGAGTTGATTGATTAATCTTTTGTATGGCTTCTTCAGCATTCTTTGTAAGGATACTCGTTGCAAATATTCTTGGAGAATTATGAATCCGCTTTACAAATCCCGCTTCTTCCAGTGCGGCAATCGCTGTAGTTACTCTTATCTCCAGATCGGCAATTTGATCATTCCATCCTGCTTTTCTGGCAATTTCAAGCGCAGATTTAGACAATTCAGATCTGAAACGGGTTAATTCTTTGATAGCTTTCCAAACATCCTGGATTTGATTTTTATCAATCTTTGTCTGGTTCAACATTATAAAATGCTTACCCAGATCATCCTCATTGAACAGAATATAGCAGTCGGCATTAATCGATTCAGCTCTTCCAGCTCTGCCAGATTCCTGGACATAATTCTCGAGTGAATCCGATATTTCATAATGAACTACCAAGCCAACATTATCTTTATCCACCCCCATACCGAAAGCGGATGTTGCAACCATAACATCTACTTCTCCGGACATAAAGGCATTTTGATTAGCCGTTTTATCTCTTGCATCCATCTTCCCATGATATGCTCTTGCAGAACACCCCTCATCTACAAGTTTTTGAGCGACCATTTCTGCTCTCTTTGTTCGGGAAACATATACAATGGTCGGGCAATTACTGGCATCAATTAAATCTCTGAGTGTAGCTATTTTATCGTTATCATTTTTACAATTGATAACATTAAAATGTAAGTTATCGCGAGATGCATTTGTCTTAAAAACCTCAAGTTCAATATTCAGCTTTTTCTTAAAATATGTTTTTATATCTTCAATAACCTGGAGCTTGGCTGTTGCCGTGAAGCAGGATATCGGGATATTTGATTCCAGACTTTTTTTCTCCTGCAGGTTTTTAATAAAATCTCCGATATACAGATAATCGACTCTGAAGTCATGCCCCCATGAAGAAAAGCAGTGAGCCTCATCAATAACAAATCTTGCAATTTTTCTTCCAAGAAGGAGTCTTTCAATGGTTTTTGAACGTAATGCTTCCGGAGAGATATATAAGATTGAGGCTCTGCCGTCATCAACTCTTTCAACAGCCTTCCCTCGTTCAATTGGGTCTAACAGACCGTTTATTGTAACCGCATCAGTAATACCTTTCTTCTCCAGGTTATCTACCTGATCCTTCATTAGCGATTGCAGAGGTGATATAATAACAGTGAGAGCGTGTGCATTCTCCCCTGCCATAAGTGCAGGTATCTGATATGTAAGAGATTTCCCTCCGCCTGTAGGGAAGATTGCAAGAATCGATTTATTATTTAGCGCTGCTTCGACAGCGTTTTCCTGAAGCGCCACTCCCTTGAAGGTTCTGTATTCATCGAAATCAAAATATTTCTTAAGTCCTGATTTAGCATCAAATGCCTGATTACAATATATACAACCCTTTAAACATGGTTGAGACCGCAATTGAAACATTATCTGCTCGACTCGCGGATACATATAAAAAACCCACGATGGAGTAATAGATATTCTGCTTTCGCTACTTATTAAAGCCAGGCAGTATGCCAACGCAACAGGATGATTCCGGATGATGGAGTTTAAATCAACATTGCTACAGATCAAGGAACCAAATTCCTGTCTGATAAGCACTTCAACAGAGCTTCCATTAAAAGTATAACCCAGATATTCAAAAAACGATTTGAAATGATAATCCCCGCTAAGGAGCAGATAATAGATCTGCTTCAGGTTATCATTTAATTTGTTAAAAGCAGATTGTTCATCATAAAACAAATCTTTTGCTTTTATCGCATCACTAAGCGGATTATTTATGTCGTCCGTTTGAAGCTTATCATTTTTTAATAATTTATGATATGGCTTTTTAGGAAACAAGAGAGGTGAAAGGTAGAGGGTATCTAATAATTTGTATTCTTCTTCAAAATTATCCCCAAAATATTTTTTCAGGTATTTCAGATCATGATTTATCATGTTATGCCCACAAATGTATTCCGAGCCCTTAATGAATTTTTGCAATTCATCTAATGAAGCTGAATGCAGGATATCTCCATTTTCCCTGATACATCCTATATCAAGAATTTTTTCAGTTTTTGCCGGTGTTTCAATATCAAAAAAGGTAATGCGGGACATATAATTTAATAGTTTTCAGATATTAAGCTGGTATTTCTCAGGTAGTCGCAGCATCATTGGGCAAATATCATTACCCGTTTGTTAATTAATTCTTTATATGCTGTTTTACGCTCTTCAGTAAGAAAAGATATGTCTATCAGTCTGACAGCATCAGGCAGCCATTTCTTAAGCCTCTTATATACCGAGTTTATCTGTTTTTTATTGAGTTTCAGAACGTCACCAAAGCTGTCGAAGTACTCCTTATTAAAGTTCTTCTTTTTACCCCCCAACAGCAATGCCAGATCTTCACTGTCGTCGGGAAGGATCATTTTTACATTAAGCAGATCGTACGCCGGGGAAAGGACCCATCCTGTTTCCGGCAGCCACATGGAGAAATTTTTCAGGTGCATATCGTTGTTGCCGGTTATATAGCTGAAAACAGTCAGTTCAAAAAAACGCAATTTGTCGAGCAGGGTATTAACTGACAATTCGCCGATGGTCTTACCGAGTGTCTCCATAGTTCCCTTATATTTATCCCCCAGCTCAAGAATCTGGAGAAAATCTATCATGTGAATTCTGAATCCTTTATCATCACGGTCTATTCGCTTTGTCAGGTAACATAGTTCACCCGATGCCAGACGAATCATTCCCGAAGGCACAACATCTATCTTAAACAAATGTGCCAGTCTCATGGTAAGGTGTTCGTTTTCAGGCATCTGTTCATATTTAGGATTTGGTGGCTTCAGAATATAATGACCCTGGAGTGCATTCATAATTGTCAAACGGTTCCGATGACCATCCTCCAGTTCGTCCCTTATCCATCCCAGTGACAGCTTTGGCTGGACGCCAGGCAATGTTACAGATAACAGCGCAGCTTCTTTTGCCAGTTTTTCCATGTCAGAAAGATGGTAAGGCAAAACCGGAGCCTCTGTAGTTCCATAGAATGCTTCAATGCACTCAGGGTGATAATCACCTTTGGCATTTGGATCCATTTCATTATAACAAAAGAGGCATTTACTCATTTCCCGGCTCATTTACAGGGTGAACACTTACTGCACCGATTGCATCCTGGCAACATGCCAGCAGGAGACCCATACGATCGTTTTTGTTGATTCTCCAGCTCTCCGAAGCAATATTCAACAGCCATCCTTCCGGAATCAGGCCATCGAAAAATGGAAACAGTTGTTTGCTTCTGTAAGGTTGACCTGATACAGGCATCTTAAAGGTTATGAATTGCCCGGGATGGTTTTTAATGTACTTATCGTCATAGACAAACAGGTATTCCCCGCTGTCTTCTTCAGTCAAAATACCGGCCCTCTCGTTATTATACCTGACTATTCCCTGTCGCATCTTTAATATTTATTGGAGCTAAAACATGACCAAACATTATCAGAACCTGGTTTACCTTTGATAAGCTAAGGTTATCCTTACCCTGTTCAATCTTTCTGATGACAGTTAAAGCAACCCCGGCCTTATCGGCAAACTCTTCCTGGGTGAGACCCAGTTTTTTTCGTCTGGTCTTTACAAATTCCGATAATTGATTCATTTTATATGCTTTTGGATATAAAGTTAGACAAAATATTTAAATTATATGCATATAGATATAAATTTTAGAATTTCATGCATTTTATATGCAAAAGAATATAAAACAGGATATTCGTAATAATGTGAGTATAGTATATCAATAATAGGTTAAAAACAATTGATTATGTGATTCTTCACCCTGATAAACCGGGGTTCTGAATGCTGCCGGTCAAGAATACCAGACTGTTTGTCACGAAAATGGTAAGGCACTTCCCGGATAAATGATCGGCTCAGAGCTCAGAGCTCAGAGCGCAGGGCACAGAAAGCTCAGAGGCTATCATCGATATGGATTCGGTGCCTAATTGTTGGTTGCGAAAATGGTACTGCCGGTCACGAATCCGATACTGACGAAACAAATTCGCTTATAATTATCCCTTTCACCACTGGGCACACGGAGGACACTGTGTATCACGGTTTTCTTTGTCTCTTATTCTCTTCGTCCCTTAGCTCTCTTACGTCTCTTAGTCCCTTAGTCCCTCCTTTAGCCGTTACGCCCCTACGCCCTACGCCGTTACGCCGTTACGCCGTTTACTATTATTTTCACTACATTAGCACTCCAATCATTTAATCCATGCTGATCTACCAGGCTCCTTCCGAGAGATTTATTGATGATGTACGGGAAAACACAATTTCCGATATCATGTCGGAGAACTATAAGGCAAACTTGGAGAGAACCAGGGACACCGGAGTTTGTATCGTGGCAGAACAGTCTTTCAAGGGTAAGGGACCTTCTCGAAATAGGGCAAATACATGACACTTTTGTGGCTCTCGAATATGAGGTGCCATATAACCAGAGCCGGCTCGACTGTCTGCTCTTTGGCAAAAGCAAGAATGATATTTCCAATGTAGTGCTCATAGAACTCAAACAGTGGTCCTCTGTGAAATCATTAACAGAAGAGGGCAATTTTGTTGAGACATATACCGGCGGCAGGGAAAGGGTTGTCCCCCACCCCTCGCAGCAGGTTAAGGGTTATCATAATTATATGCAGGGATTCGTGGAGGAGTTTGAGAAAGAGCCGACACTGTCGCTGTACAGTTGTGCCTATTGCCATAACTATTCCAGGACAGACGGAAAGGGTCTGCATAATCCTGTATATAAAGAGCTTATCGCCGAGTTCCCGTTATTTACCAAAGAGGATACAAAGGTACTTGGCAACAAGATGCGTGAGCTGCTGGAGAACGGTTCAGGATTTGAGATCTTCAACCGTTTCATGCAGAGCCGTCTGCACCCTTCAAAGAAACTACTGGAGAATGTAAGTAAAATAATAAAAAACGATGTTGTCTTCTCGCTGCTTAATGAGCAGCTTGTGGCAAAAAACCTTATCTGGGCCAGGTACAGGATGTCGGAGAAGAAAAAAGAAAAGTCTGTAATTATTGTACATGGCGGACCAGGGACAGGCAAGTCAGTCATTGCCCTTAATATACTTGCCGAGGCAGCAATACGGAAGAAGAATGTTCTTTACGGCTGCAAATCAAAGCCATTTATAGAAGGATTGAGAAAGATGGTTGGTCCGGACGTCAGAATTATATTTTCAAACCTGTACCGTTTCGTACCGAACAAAACAAAGGAAAACGAGTTTGACATCCTGCTTATAGATGAAGCTCACAGAGTGGAAAAGAACAGCAATCACCAGTACACAAGACCTGAAGACAGAAGTGATATGCCCCAGATGGAGCAGCTGGTGAGGTGTTCAAAAACGACTGTCTTTTTCATCGACGACAGGCAGAATGTGAGGTCGTCGGAGGTAGGAAGCTCACAGCTTATAAAGGATGCAGCTTCAAAGTATGGCGCCGGGATCCACGAAGTGACACTTGAGACACAGTATCGCTGTATGGGGTCGAATGATTACCTTCTGTGGATCGAATCGGTTCTGGGGTACTCGGATGAAGAGAGGATTTTCAGGAAGGATGATCAGTTTGATTTCAGGATCTTCTCATCGCCACAGGAAATAATGGATCTCCTGAATGAGAAGGAGAAAGAGAAACCTAACTCGGCCCGAATGGTTGCAGGATTCTGCTGGCCATGGAGTAATAAAACAGATGTAAACGGGGAGCTTGTTAAGGATGTAAGGATCGGCGATTTTGCCATGCCCTGGGAGACACACGACAAGATAAGCCTCAATACCAAAAGGTTATGTAAGGTGGTATGAGTGGGCATACCGTACAGAGGGAATTAAACAGGTGGGATGTATCTATACTGCCCAGGGATTTGAATTCGATTATGTTGGTGTAATTATCGGCAATGACCTGTGTGTGGATAAGCTAACCGGGAAATTAGTGCTGATATCTCTGCCACAAAAGACCCAATGCTGAGAAGAAGTCCTGAGAATTTTGAAAAGCATGTGAAAAATATTTACCGCACTCTACTTACAAGGGGCATGAAGGGGTGTTATGTTTATTTCACTGATAAGGAGACGGAGGAGTATTTCAGGGGGAGGATGGAGAAGAGATAAATTAGAAGTTTTAAAAATAAAGGCAAATATTCTTTTAGACGAAATTTGTATTTAACCCAGGACCATTATTCAGAGAAGATTATATTAGAAATAACCTTTATACATTGTTGGAACAGATTTACAAATACTATCCAAAGCGCCATTTTTTTGAAATAGCTTCGCATTATTTTCGGCATTGAATAGTCTATACAGGTGATAATGATCAGCTTTCTTAAGTGAGAATTGAAGTTCATTTGAGGAGAAGAAAAAAGGAGTTTCTTTTCCAAGTCTGGTCGTTTTAACTTCTATATATTTATCAGTACCATTTAATATTTTTTGAAAGAATATCAAAACCAGCACTATCTCCTGCTTCTGCTGAAATCCATTCAATTTTGTCTGCTAAGTTTTCTTTACCAAGTTTAATAAGATTCCATTTTTCATATTCAATAACTAACTCTTCCCCAAAGGTGCCCAGAGCTTTATTAGACTGTTCTTTCTCCAGGTAGTTAATTTTTAAAGGCTTACGTGGATAAACTGCTTTTGGTTCCGAAACTGACATTATCTCAGGAGGAGGGACAATAAATTTACCAAAATCAATCCTGTTACCGGGTTTGATAATATCCTTCTCCACGAAATGGATGATTAATAATTAAGAAAAATACTCTTTTGTGAGAAGTGTAATAATATTTTAGTTTTGAGTTAGTGTTGCACTAAATCTTTGAACCGAAGATAAATTATGATCAACGTTTTATAATGCGTATTAATCAACGTTGATAGTTTGGCTACAAGCAGGATGCAGCACCCCTGCCCCACACTTACCTTTAATGTCTGTGTTAGCTGCAGTATGTTGTTAATCCCGGATCAGATTGAAAAGCTTATAATGACTCATCTCGTATTTTCTATTTCAAGCAGAGCTATCTCTTTTTGATATTTCGATTCAATCTGGTTTAGTTTCAATTCTGTTTCATTTTCTACTACCTGAATCTTATTTGAATATAGACTTTCTATGTTCTGAAGCCTGAATGAATATTTAAGTTCGAGAGCTGCAAATTTAACAGAGTAGTCATGCTCAATTTTTTGGTATTCTACTTCCAGTCTTCGTTGATGTACGGGTAGATTTATCATGCTGCTTTCTGACTGTAAAGTTAAATCATCCATCGTCTTTTGAGCTTCTATTTTTAAAGCAGACATTTCCGACTCTGCCAGGATTTTAATTCTTGAGACTGAATCCTGTGCCTTGCTTTTTATTTTCATGAGTCTGTTTTCGGCAGCAAGCTTAACAGAATCCATTTCATACTCAGCTTGAATTCTGAGTTTTTCAAGTTTAAGAAGTTTTGCTTTCTCTTTGTTTGTTTGTCCATTTGATAACAAAGAAACAAAACAGAGAAGTAGGATTAAGCTGATCTTTGTTTTCATATTAAATGCTTTTTGAGAAGGTTACAAATTCAAGTAATGCGGGCTAGCAGAAATTCTCTTAATGTCCGGATATTACGGCTAACAGATAAGGCTTCGTGTGGTCTTTTTCAGACCCAACATGAAGCCTTATCTGTTAGCGGTAGTTTTTTAATTAAGAAACTCATTTATTAAAGTCATCAAGATATTTGTCTGCTCAGGATAAACTACGTGTCCGCAAAATGGAATATGTGCTAAGTGTGAATCTGGAATTAAATCGGACAAATCAAAGACCGTTTTCTTTTTCACCAAATGGTCATTTTCGCCACGAACAATAAGTGTTGAACAGGCTATATTCATTACTTTTTCATTTGGATAACCACTTTCCTTTTCATCAACCCACATTTGCACTAAAGATTTTGTCAATTTTTCAAAATCAGGTTCAGGATTCAACATTTTGTAAGCAGTATAAGTTTCCGGAAATTGCTCTTTCCATTTCGACGAGGTTATACCAGTCAGAATTTCGCCGGTGTCTCTGGCATTTTGGGAATTCCAACGTGACCCTATTGTTATTAATTTAGAGATTCCAATGCCAGAAAAACATGCTAATCTATAAGCGGCTATACCTCCATCACTTATCCCAATTACAGACAAATTATCCGATAGGTTCATTGATTTGATAACTTCTTCAATATCTTTTTGGATACGTTCATATGTTAAGCTTTCATTTCCCAAGGTAGATTTTCCCTGTCCACGACTGTCTATGCCAATAATCCTGAATTCTTGATTTAACAATGGAATAAGATTGTTAAAATCTTCCAAATTTCCAAATCCGCCGTGTAATAGTAATAATGGTTTCTTTTCGGGATTACCAGTTTCTTCAAAATAAATTTTTGCTGAATCAATTTCGATGTGTTTCCCTTTTTTGTGATTAAATCCTATCATGTGTTTTTCAGTTTATCTCGAAATTACCTCTAACATTGATTATACGAAAAGTAGCCTGCTGCGTAGCACTTTCCTGCTAAGTTACAAGAAAGTTGAAGCGGGCTACAACTCTTGAATTTACTACTATTTCAGATATTATTTTTATACATTGCTACAGGCAGATTTTGATTTACCATCCAAAAGCAACAATTTGATTACTATCATTGAATTGCAGGTCAAAACATGGGACTAAATCGACAACTTTTCCATCTTTCGATTCCAAAACTATATCGTAGCTCATATCCCCATATTCTAAAATATGTTTCAACCGATATCCCAAAAACTCTTTCTGCATGTCCTTAATCCACATTTTGAATCTTCGTTCTCTTTCTTTACCAGCAACATGTTCGTTGATGAAATCATCAATGTTCTTATCTTCGGTCAAAATTAGTTCTACAAACTGATGTATGATTTCAAGTTGTTTATTTGCAATATCGGTACTACCATGTTTTATACTTTTCATTTTGGGTACAATGGGTGTGTAGTCTTCATTAAAAAGTAATTGCTCAATTTCCCATGCTACAATTTGAGTATCGTATCTTAATTCATTCGTCATATATATTATTACAGTGTTTTCTTCCGGCAGTTGCAGGAAATCGGCATAAAAAACACCATTTGAACCATTGTGTGCAATAATTTTCGTATTTCTGTCACTATTCATTATTGTCCATCCATATGCATAGTATGAATCTCCTGATTCATTTTCTTTTACGTGGGGAAAAGTGAGTTGCTCAAATGATTTTTTGGAAATAATTTTATTTTCTTTTAAAGCAATGTACCATTTATACAAATCAGAAGGATTGGAAAGTATTCCCCCATTTCCTTTTAAATGCCATGATATCTGATTTGAATCTGATTTCCATTTCATGAGGAGAGTTCCCCAATCTTCCCCACATTTATAGCCGTGGGCAATTTGAGTTGTATCCCATTTGGGAATAAGGTAACCAGTATGTTTCATACCTGCTTTTTGAAAAAGATTTTCCTGCAAATAGGTTTCGTAATCTGTCTGCGTAACTTTTTCAATTATCATAGCCAAAATACTGTAACCTACGTTTGAATAGCTAAATTGTTTTCCAGGTTCAAAATCTAATGGTGAATTGTAAGTTTCACTTAAAAATTTCTCTTTTGAGATGGGAACGAAATCCACTCCGTAACCCAGATTTCCCACTATTCCTGATGTGTGTGTCAGTAATTGATGAATAGTAATATTTTGTTTGTCCTTCGGAACATTTTCAAAAAACTTGTAAATAGAATCGTGTACCGATAATTTATCTTCTTCCTGTAATTTCAGAATAGCAGTTGCTGTAAACTGTTTTGTCAATGAACCTGTTGTAAAAATGGTTTCTTCAGTTACAGGAAGAGTCTCAGTTTTGTTTCTTAGTCCAACTCCACCAGAGTAGAGTATATCTCCATCTTTGGCGACTAAAATGCTTGCTGAAAGTCCGTTTTTATTACACTCGTCAATATATGAGTCAAGTCTGTTTTCCAAAGAGTTCTCTGTGCCGATTGAGTTGGTTTTGTTTTTACAAGAAACACAAAGAGTTAGAATTATTACTATTATTGAAATGTATCTTTTCATTGTCTGTTTATACTATATTGTTTAAGTTGCACACAACGGTTGGTATAAGCACAGTAGCGGACTAAAATCACCTACTTTCCGATAAGCAATATACTAAATAAAACGCAAAAACGGTCCGAGTTTACACCCAAACCGCTATTGCGTTTATACATTGTTGTACGCTGGCTTTTTTCTTTTCTTCTATCAGCTAAATGTGAACAGTTCTTTGCAACCGCAGGAACTAGGATTGAAATGTGCTGTGTTTTTTTATTCTTATTTTAAATTTTCCTTGAAGAAGTTTTCCAATTTCTCAAAAGGAATTTTATCCACTTTGTAATATAAATCCATTAGTTCTTTAGTTACTCCTGAAAATTCCGGTCTTTTTTATAGCTCCTAAGCAGTTGGACGGAAAATAATTTCATTAATGTCTACATCCTCGGGCTGGCTTATTGCAAACGCAACCACACGTGCAAAACTGTCCGGACTAATTCCTACTTCTCCCACATAATCTTTGTTCGCCTGCTGAATATCTGCCTCGGAAATATGTTCCAGTAATTCTGTTTTAACTGCTCCGGGACAAACAATTGTGGTTCGGATATTATAAGGCTTCACTTCCATGCGTAAGCCTTCCGTCAATGCACGAACGGCAAATTTGGTAGCAGAGTAAACCGCAGAGCCGTAAAATACTTTATGACCTGCTACAGAAGAGGTATTGATAATCTGTCCCGACTTCTGCTCTTTCATGTAAGGAAGAACAGCCGCGATACCATTAAGCACTCCTTTAAGATTAACGTCTATCATTTTATCCCATTCATCAACATGAAGCTCTCCACCAGCGACAAGGGCATATACCAGCATTGTTGAGTAAGACGTCTACACGTCCAAATTTTGAACAGTTGCATCCACCAGTTTCTTTACCTGTTCCCATTATGTTACATCTACAGCAATGGCAAGCGCTTTTCCACCATTGTCATTTATTCCTTAGCCAGCTTTTCAATTCTATCAGCTCTTCTTGCTCCGAGTACTACCTTTGCGCCAAGGTTTGCCAAGTGTTTTGCAGCAGCTTCGCCCATACCACTGCTTGCCCCTGTAATTACTATTACTTTGTCTTTGATGTTATTTTTCATAATTAGTTTTCTTTAATTTCTATTTTTTAAACTACTTTACTCTTTTATACACTTCATCCGTTACAACTTCGTCCCAATTCACAATTCCTTTTTCAGTATTGGGAACAATGTACAATTGCTGTATACCTATATCTGCACTTGCTCCGTGCCAATGGCGAACATTTGGTGGACATTTTACCACATCTCCTTTTTTGATGATTTCAACAGGCTGCCCTTCAATTTGATGATAGCCCACTCCATCGGTAATTATTAATATTTGACCAGCAGGATGACTGTGCCAATTGCTTCTTGCCCCGGGTTCGAAATATACATTTCCAACGACAGTTGTGAAGACGCTGTCATCATCTACCAAGCCATAATGGTAAGCATTCCCGGTAAACGTCTCGCTTGGGCCTTTTTCTCCCTGCGGAAAAATGGCATTCAATTCATTTCTATCTGTCTTCATATTTTCTTTTTTAGTTTCTGTTCTTGTTTTACAGGATTGTATCAAACACAGCAGGACTGCAACCGTTACAATTGTTATTTTTTTCATCTTAATCTTGTTTTTTCATTTGAATCTTAATTTTTGTCAATGATTTTTTCAAGAACACCATTAGCAATCTCAGCTTGCTGTTTACCGATTTGGGTTGCTATAACCGAAAAAAGGTCTTTTAACTGAGCTTCTGTAAAGCCACTATTTAAGCCCACGGCCAAATGGAATTCTAATTGTGATGATACTCCGTCCAAAGCCGAAAGCACAGCAATGGTTGCCAGTTCACGTTGTTGATAGGTAAGCACATCACGACTGAATATGTCGGCAAAAAGATGTTCCTTTAAAAAGGTATCAATAGCTGGTGTAAAGGCAGCGGCTCCGGTTTTCGGTCCTTTTTCCTCCCGCCCTGTAAGTGTTTGCAAGGTTTTTTTGCCAACTTCATATTTAGGTTCAGTGTCATTAATAGGTGATACTGCTTTGCCCTCGACATCCTTAATGCCTTCTGCTTTTCTATCTTCCATTACTTCCATAAAGGCATTAATGCCATTTAGGCTTCGTGGAAAACCGCAGTAGGCATACATTTGCATCAAAATTTCCTTTATTTCGTTGATGGTAAGCTTTGCGTCGAGTCCTGCATTTAGCTGAATTTTTAGTTGGCTTATATCGCCAACTGCCGTTAAGGATGCGATGCTTACAATACTTTTTTCTTGAGTGCTTAAAACTTGGTTTTCAGTTTTTTTATGCTGTGCATTCATAGTTGTTATATTTAAAATGGTTATCAAAACCAGTGTGAATGTTTTTAAAATAGTTTGTTTCATCCATTTAAAATTTTTAAGTTGATAATAAGTTCCTTCAAAATTTGAGAACGGATGGAACCGCTCCGCTCTCACATAAACTTTTTTAATCATTCTTGTTTTGAATTTATGATTTAAAAAGTTCATGTTCGTTTCATAATGTCCTTCACTATAGTTTGAAATAAAAATATTACGGTGCTTCAAAAGAAACAGTAACATTTCCCGAACCTAATGCTGATGTCAAACCTGTTACATCATCTATTGTACCTAATTTGGTGTAGCTGTAAAAGATTGAAAAGGTTTTGTAAAACAACACCAAAGTTTTAGAACCATAAAGCATTAAGTCTCCATTTTTTATCGACCCAGGATTAGAAGCATTAGTGGGCAAACTTTCCTCTAAATCAGCATATTTTTCGTTATTGTTCAATTCAGTCATAGTGAGCGTCAAAGGCAACCGTTCGATAAAAGCACTTGCTGTTGCATTGTTTTGTAGCGTAGCCGAAAAAGAAGATGTTCCAATAGTAATTTTTAGTTTCATCGTGTCTATATTATCGCTTTCACGTTGGTTTTTAATAGGTTGCATTTCATTCTCCTGTGTACAAGCAAATAATTGTAAACAAAAAAGGCTCGTTAAAAGAAAAGTTATAGTCTTTATTGTGCCGTTCATTCCTGTATCGTTTTGATGATTTTCGCCGGAATTCCTCCGACAATTGTGTTATCAGGCACATCTTTTGAAACGATAGCGCCTGCTGCGACTACAGAGTTTTCACCAATCGTTACACCTGCTAAAATGGTGGCATTTGCGCCTAGCCAAACATTCTTTTTAATGTGAATTTTGCCTGTTGTCAGCGTTTGTCTTTCTTTGGCTGAAATGGGATGACTTTCAGAAAGCAGACTTACTTTAGGTGCAAGCATAACATTATCTTCAATGGTTATACCGCCCAAATCCAAAAAAGTGCAATCAAAATTGATGAATACGTTTTTACCTATTTTGGTGTTCTTTCCGTAATTGATTTGAAATGGTGGAAAAATGGTTGTAGTTTCATCTATTCGGGAATCTGTTATGTCGCTTAACAATGTTCTGGCATTATCCAAATCGGTTTCTTTATTCAACTTTACGAGCAATTTACGAGTGTGATTACAAGCATCTCCAATTTTGAAATATTCCGGGTCGTTAAATGGAACAGCCTCTCCATTTAATAATCTCTGAAATATGGTATTTGCTTCCATTTTATTCATTGCTATTGTTTTAGAGTACAAATTTATGGAAATAATTCATTACATTTGTTATACTTTTTGCGGGTATAATATCAAATATCACTTATATTCAGAAAGACGTTTCAATGAAAGCAAAAGAAGAAAAGTCTCCACGTATTGTTATGCTGAAATTGTCAAACGAAAGGGATTTTCCGGGTGACTTTCAAAAAGAATATCACACGCATTTGCTATGTCATCGTGGTAGCCTTACTTTTTCGTTCAACGCTACAAAGATGAAATGCAAACGCGGTGAATTTTTGTTTTGGTTTGCGAATAGTAAATTGACCGATTTAAAATTTTCAAAAAATTTTAAATCAACGGTTCTGCTCGTAGAAAATCAATTTTTGAATGATAATATACCTGACCAAAATTGGAGCATTGATGCCACTTTGCATTCCCGTCAGTATCCGATTAAGCAGTTGGATGATGAAATCGACAGGCAAAGGGTGTTATCAAACTTTAAGTTGTTGTACAATAAATTTCAGGATAAGGAACATCGTTTTTATGAAGAAGCCTTGAAACTTCAAATGCGGCTGTTTATCCTTGAAATGTGGCACACCTTCGCGAATGAGTATGAGCGTAGAAAACGCACCTTGCAAACAGGAACATTGTTTGAATGGTTTATAAATCTGGTTCAAGAATATTGTATGAAAGAACGTGAAGTTAAGTTTTATGCCAGTCAGCTCAATATTACCGCTAAATATTTGAATGCTGTTTGCAAACAGAACTCTGGTGTTACTGCTTCGGAATGGATTCAGCGAAATGCAAAAGAACGTATTGTATTGCTTTTACAAAACGCAAATTTGAATATAGCGGAAATTGCCAATGAAATGGAATTTTCAAGTCGGTCATTTTTCACGCGATATGTTAAAAAAGTAGTGGGTGTTACACCAAGCGAATATCGAAATCGGTTGGGGTAGAAGAGCAATGTTTGCGATAACACTCTTTGCTCTTGTGTGGATGGGTTTCAAACTTGCGTACAAGGGTTTATGATATGGACAGTAAGAGAACACGGGGCACGTTCCTATCACTCGTGACAAAATTTAAGGCGAGTGACACTGACTGCAAACTACTGTAACTCTTATTGGCTATATCATGTGTTAGGCAACGTACTTTTCTTTTCTAATTCTAAACAAGCAATATCTTCAAAATCCTTTTCCTCAAGAAATGATTGTATCGCTTTATAATTATCTATCAATAAGTCTGATATTTCATTGGTAGTTAAATTTCCACTTCTAATCCAAATAATCTTGGGCGGGTGTCCATTAATTATGCTTATATCATAAAAGTCGGAATCAAATGTAACGATTGCAAAATTATTTGTCTCTGCATACTGCCATATTTCAGGATCTTCTTTATCACTTAACCCACAATCGGATACGTGTTTACAACCGGAATAAAAACTTTGAATCTTTTTGGTCAGACGGAATGAAATATTCTGGTCAAATAATAATCTCATGACGCATGCTGCAATTTATGTTCTCTGTCAGCTGCATATGCAAGACAAGCCTTAATATCTTCTTCTGTCAATTCTGGAAAATCGGATATTATCTCTTCGAAATTCATCCCAGCGGCCAGCCATCCCAGAACATCATAGACAGTTATCCTGGTATTGCGAACACAAGGCTTCCCAAATCTTTTATTTGGGTTGCGCCTTATAATATTCTTATATTCAATCATATCAATTGATTTTATGCAAAGATAGTTAATGATATATTACAATCCTAAAGCCAATGTTTCCTATGGGGCCGTATGTTGCCTAACGGTTGGCGGTATGTTTCATTGCCGCTTTCCAGGTATTTTATTAGGTAATTGGTTCTTTCTTTTTCAAATCGTTATTGTCTTGCTTGCAGTATTAGCGGCATTAAATATGACCGCATGTTAGGTTGCGTATTTTTTATTTATTGTCATAGTGGTATCTGCAGCTATAGATTTGCAGATCATCTTCCTCAAAGCTGTAAACCAACCTGTGTTCCCTGTCAATTCTTCTTGACCAAAGCCCAGCCAGATCGAACTTTAAAGGTTCAGGCTTACCAATTCCCTCGTAAGGGGAGGACTGAATTTCCTTGATAAGAGAATTAATCTTCTTTAAGGTTTTCTTATCTAGGTTTTGCCAGTACGTATAATCTTCCCAGGCATTCTTTGAGAAAATGATTTTTTTCATTCTTCAATCAGTTGTTTCTGAGAAGATTTACCACTTTTCATTTGTTCAATTGACTCGTACAACCGAGTAGCGTTCTTTTGAGAACTAAGAAGATGTAAGGTTTCCATAATTGAGTTATACTCGTCAAGTGAAATCATTACCGCACCTTTACCGGTTTTCCTCTTTATAATAAGAGTCTCCTTGTCGTTCTCAACACTATCAAGAAATCCTTTAAGGGATGTTCGGAACTCTGTAAAATTCGCTGCTATCATAATTATAAGTATTTATATAAGTACAAATATAAGTACTTTTATAATAACTTCCAAATTTTGTGCAGTCTCTTCTTAATATGCAACCTAACGTACGTGTATGTTACATTGTAATATATATCTTATTATTCGTTAATGCTATAAGTTGCTGTTATCCTGTTTATTGCCTTCATATATCCGGTCTAATGGACTCTTGATATTTGCAAGAGACTTTCTGCTTACGTGAGTGTAAATGTCTGTTGTTTTACTCGATGAATGTCCCAATAATGTCTGAATATATCTAATATCAACCCCTTGTTCAAGCAAATGAGTCGCAAATGAATGCCTTAACATATGGAGTGTAACCCTCTTGTCAATTCCTGCTTTATTTGCTCCATCCTTCATTATCTTACCTATACTTACTGCGCTGTATTGCCTTCGGTCCGGTCCCTCAAACAACCAATAGTTTGGTCTATAAGTCTTCATATATGACTCAGGCAAACTCGCAGTTGTCTCAGATAATATACTAATTCTGTCCTTTTTCCCTTTTGCACCTCTAATGTAAATTATCCGCTTATCGAAATCTATATCCTCCTTGCGTAATCCAATCAGTTCCCCTCTTCGAAGTGCTGCAGAATATATTGTAACAATTAATCCTTTGTGTTTTATATTTTCTATGGCCTCCAATATCCTGATTATTTCTGATTCAGATAACACTTTTGGCAACACCAGCTTCTTTCCTGGTCGTTCAATGTTATAGAATTCCCTGTTCAATCCCAGAACCTTTTCATAATAAAATTTTATAGCGTTAATTCTTTGGTTCTGCTGTGACTCGGAAATTTTCTGGCGACGTATTAAGTGCAGAAAATATTTGATAATTTCATCTTTTTCAATGCTATCCAGTTGCCTGTCAGAGAAATAATGCATATAATCTTTAAAATAGGCAACATAGGACTTAATTGTACTGGAGCTGTAACGCTTTTGCTCCAGCTTTTCTAAGTACTTATCAGGTACATTTGACTGCTTTCTGTGATCATATTTGTCCCAATGATGCTTTGTGTTTGATTGTTGCTTAATCTCAATCTTTTCTAATGCAGAATAATCTATGTAAGCAATATCCCTGAATTGCTCGAAAAAGAGCCCTAACTTGAATTCATCTTGCCTTATGTACCAATACCTTAGAGACGCACTCCAAACAGCTGTTGTTACTTTTTTGAGCCTGTCTATGATTTGTATGTTATATTTAAATCTAAGACAAATAACATGATTGTCATTAATATAATCATATGAAAGCAGTATGTACGGCTTATTATTCAGATCAGTAAGAATTTATTTAAATTTAATAATATCTTTTTATTTAGAGGTAAATTCTATCATAAACATTTCCTTTTTTCTTATACTTTGTGAGAGATTTGTATCCTGAAGGCTTAGTTTTACACCTTTTCAATATAAACTGGGTTTTGCCCTTCCGGGATTTTTAGTATGCTAAGTTGCATGAATAAAAAATCTTCTTTCGTGAGTGGTACCAGGTATATACAAACTGTATCAAACATCAGAGTTTAAACATATAGTTCACTTCTGCTAACGATAAATGCATGTCTCATAGCTTTGGTTTATGCGCTGGCTTTGTTCGGCTATAAGATATGACATAGTGTTATGTTTATGTTTTTTAAAAATTTATTTCTTCCGATTAAAATGTGGGCGTTGAGAAATAATCTCCTTTTAAATTGGTCAGGTAATGTAAATATTGCTTCGGTCGTCCGGGCAGGTGCTATGCGACGAAATACTGTCAACGTTTTATAATACGTATTAATCAACGTTGATAAATCAGGCCGGTAGAACAGGTTTAATTCTCATAATTATTCCACATCAGACTATTTGCCATCCGATACAGGTTCAATAAAAGGTGTAACTATTAACGGCAGTAAATTTAATGCGGTTCCTCAATCTTTTCGTCTCATATTCTCTTAGTTTCTCCCTTTCTCCTTTTCACCTCTTCTCCCCTTCACTTCAGCCATGCTATCGCCCCATCAGTCATGTTATAAGGCATAACGGCGCAAGGGCGCAAGGGCTCAACGGCAAAAAACAATAAAAAATGAGAGTTGGTATTTGAAAATTACGTTCAGGTTGGTCATGCTATCGCCCCATCAGTCATGTTATAAGGCATAACGGCGCAAGGGCGCAAGGGCTCAACGGCAAAAAACAATAAAAAATGAGAGTTGGTATTTGAAAATTACGTTCAGGTTGGTCATGCTATCGCCCCATCAGTCATGTTATAAGGCATAACGGCGCAAGGGCGCAAGGGCTCAACGGCAAAAAACAATAAAAAATGAGAGTTGGTATTTGAAAATTACGTTCAGGTTGGTCATGCTATCGCCCCATCAGCCACATATTATAAACGGACTAATGATCACCTCTTCTCTCCCTCTTATATAGAGCAGTGTACTAGGGTAGTATTCCAGTAGTATTCCATCTGCACCCTCCTCTCAGGTTTACCTGAACAACTTTTAACCATAAACCCTTACAGTTTTTCCTGCAACCGCAGGAAACAACTTACCTTTATTGTTCGTGTCAGCTGACGGATTTTATATTTTCTGTAATAAATTGTCTAAGATGATCTTTGGAGTTATATATCCTCCCGGGCTTGATTTATCAGTGAACAGACTGTCAGAATGGATATCCTCAAGTTTGTCATAATCTATTGATTCAATTGTCGCAGCATCCGCAATGTGATAATCAATATTGAGTTTTAATTGATTAATATGAGCAAGAATACTTCGACTATTTGTTGCAAAAATCTCCGGTTTGGAATCAAGTTGAAATTGTGGTTCTAAATCTGTATACCCAAGTCGTTTTAGTAGTGCAAAAGTCCGGGGTTTAAGTTGTGGGATTACTTTATTTAGTGATTTCCCCGGAATCAGGTATGGGGCGTGGCGACTTTCGGAACGCTTTCTTATCAGTTTACAATAAGTTTTATAAAAGCAAAAACCTACATTCTGTGAATTGATATTACAATAAAAAAACCGACTTATTTATTAAAAATCAGTAATCCGTCTGCGTTAATTCGCTCAAAGAATACCATAATCTTGTTTGGGAATTTTCCTGTGATCCAAAAAATGACCTGTACTTTTCTCCAGCTTTATTAATAATAATCCAATGAGGTGTTCCTAAGGCGATTGCGGATTTCAAACTTATCAAGCCGATACAATTTTGAAGCAGGCTACTACCGTTCTGGTGACTCCCGTTGTCTGTTTCACATCTCCTCCTCTTCGCCCACTCTCCCACTCTCCCTCTCATAAAGATCCGGACGCCCGACGCCCGATGCCCGAAGCCTCAAGCCGAAGACCGCACTTACTCCAATAGCCCATGGTAGATTTTTGCTACTGTTTTTTGTCAGAGACCTTCACTTTTGTTTTCACAAGGATGACTCCATTTTCGCCGGCTTTACCATATAGTTTTGTGGCCCCAGATCCCCTCCTGACATCTACAGATTCAATTTCCCCGACATTTATTGAGTCAAGGCTGTTTGTATATACTTGCCCATCAAGCAATACTAATGGTTTAGGTGGCAAATACATCCTGACTATCCTCAGGTATATAATCTTTTGTAATGATTGATATAACACCATTCTCTGCCAGCAGACCAAAAGCTTCTTTATCTCCCGATGATGGGTATTTTGAAACCGAGATTGACTCTATCTCATTTGCACTTATTGAATTCAGTTTGACATTACTGATTTTGCCATTAACAACAATTAATGGATCCTTTTTGTCAACCTGGGCAGAAACAAATATTAAACAAAAAGTCATTGAGAATAACAGGAGAGATAACTTTTTCATTTGCAGATGTTTTAGTAATAGTTGTTTTGTGCAATGCCGCAAATATTATGCCTGAAAAGAAGTCCGGATAGTTTTCAATGCTTCCTGGTACGGACAGAACGTAAATATACTATATTATTAATCTGATTGGAAGAGGCATGAGGTTGGCGTCAGGCAACTGGCGTCAGGCAACTGGCGTCAGGCGTCAGGCGTGAGGGCGAGCCTCACCCCTGCTCACCTGTATTCTCCATGTTGCAATGGGTTTTTTATCCGGCATTGTCATAAGCTGCTTTTATCCAGCCAATTACTTCCTTGTCAATGTCTTTCATATCTGAAATATTTGATCCTATGAGAGCACATTGCGTTAGGAGTGTTGATTGCTTCTAATTTTCCTTTGGGTTCCTGTCCTTTAAGATTTATCCCAATTTCAAAGCGAGTCTTAGTTGCAGGTTGCAATATTGCAAATTGCTTTTTCCTTCGAAGGCTCACATAGGAATTTTTGGGGGCAATCTCGAAATCCTCTCCGATCAATTTAATTTCGTGAATACGTATTTCTACAATATTGCTTAAAAGTGCTCCTTGCCTTTGTATTGCAGTTCAATAAGAT
>CAVUJY010000017.1:0-121948 GCA_963741935.1 uncultured Bacteroidales bacterium
GATTCTGATAACGGACAAGGTCTTCAGTTCGGTAAAGAATATACTTACAGGATTGTTGCAGTTTTTCCTAACGGTACTGAAAGTAAAGCGTCAAACGAAATTAGGTCCTCTCTTATTTCGGGACTTGTTATTAAAAATGCCAGTGTGAGGAACACTGATCTTGTAAACGGATCAATTTTTATTGCATGGAAAAAACCTGATACCTTGATAATACCGGGCAGTCGGACCATATGAATATACTGATTTAAAGGAGATTAGCGGTATAAGTGGTTACCGATTCATATTCAGATAATAGATAGAAACAGCAGATCTGGATGATACAGTTAATATTGATACTTGATTAATACTCAGTCAACAGGATACATTCTATACAAGATTGAGTTATGGAATAATGACCTTCGGAAACAGGTATTTGATGGAGATCCCTCATAGCTTCATCGGTGTTTCTTGCAATAAGTCCGGGAGAATGAAAAAACACGATTCGTTATATCCAGGAATGTACCATGGATAAATACCAGGTATGATTTTTTCAGACTTAATAAAGCAACAATGGCGTTTGATTCCATAGGTTCAACCAACCAGCTGAATTTTACTGACAACGGACTTATTAATGGTGAGGAGTATTGCTATTATGTAAGATCTTATGGTGGTTATCTTTCTGAAAACATGCCTAAGGACCTTTTTAATTTTTCAGAGACAATATGTACAACTCCTGTTGATAATGAACCGCCTTGTCCTCCGCTGGTTAATGTTACCAGTCAGTGTGATAGCCTTTATAATACAATATCATGGGCAATAACTGATCCATATTGCCTGAGTGATGTTGTCGGCTATAACATCTACTATAAAAAGACAACTGAAGAGGATCTCGCACTTATAAATACTATAAATGATAAAAATATCTTTTCTTTTAAGCATTATCCGGGAGAAATTATAGCAGGATGTTATGCAGTTAGTGCATTCGATGCTTATAATAATGAGAGCCAGAAATCAGTCATGATTTGTATTGATTCCTGTAATTTTTATGAGATTCCAAATGTATTCACTCCTAACGGCGATGATATAAATGATAAGTTGGTAGCAAAGTCTTCCGGACTTGTTGATCATGTCGATTTCAGGTTATTTAACAGGAATGGTTTATTATTATTCAGGACAGAAGAGCCTAAAATTGAATGGGATGGTACTTATAAAGGCAAGATTGTATCTCCCGGGGTATATTTTTACCAGTGCGATGTGTATGAAAGACGTATTTCCGGACTTGAATTATTCCATATCTCCGGTTTTGTTCATGTAATAACTGAGGAGAATGCAAAACTAAATAAAGAGGCAACCAAGTGATTTTGAGGAAGCAGAGTTTATGAAAAGAGTAATAATAATATTTTGGCTTATGATAACCTGCAGTCTTGGTTTCGGACAGCAGGTTGCTGATTTTCTTATGAAGGCAAAAGCATTAAGTGAAAGAGGGAAACCTTCAGATGCTGTAAAAGTTATTAATGAAGCTCTTGCAGTTGGAAAGGAAAGCAGCTTATATGTTGAAAGAGCCAACGCAAATATTATAGCAGGTGATTATTCAAAAGCTATAAGTGACTTAAATGAGGCTAATAATCTGACTCCATTTTCAGGCGAATATGGACTGGCGAGGATATATGCCCTTAAGGGAGATGCTGCAACTTCTCTTTATCATCTGGAAATGAATCTTAAATCAGCGTTAAGGAAAAAAGAGAAGGTTATTTTGCTCGATCCTGCATTTGGTCCAGTTGAGAATAGTCCACAGTGGAGACAGTTCTGGAAAAAAGAGTGGTTCAGCGATTTTGAAAAAAGTATATCTGAAATAGAATATGACTTATCAGCTGGTAAAATAGATGAGTCGAAAGAGATTATTGCACGCCTGAAGCGAGTTATGGAAGCAATGATGATATTCTTTTTGCTGAAGCGTCAGCAGACATGGCATCAGGTAAATATTCAGAAGTAATCCGGATTATAAGCGGTTTAACTGATCAGATTAATGGAGGTGAGAAGTATTTGCGTTTGCTTGCCAAAGCACAGGAGGGAATGTCAAATCCGTCGGGGGCCTCATTAACATATACACAGTTGCTTAATAATGGGGTTGCGGATGCTCAATTATTGCTTCTCAGGGCAGAGTGTTACAGAAAGACCGGAGAAACCGATAAAGCATTGAAGGATCTCGAAAAATATCTTGATTTTTATCCTGAAAATAAATCAGCTCTGAGCCTGGCAGGCAGAGTTGAGGCAATGGGCGGAGATAATCTTAAAGCACTTCAGTATTATTCGAAAAACCTTGACTTACACCCAAACAGTCCGGAGTGCTATGTAGACAGGGCTAATGCCTACTTTGTTTCCAGTTCATGGAACTGGGCAATCAAAGATTATAGTATGGCTCTGGACCTTAGTCCTGATAATTCTGAAGCCTGGCTTAATAAAGGAATTTCTTTGCTTCGTTCAGGAAAAACCGACGATGCCTGTCATGATTTCAGGAAGTCATTTAGTCTGGGAAATAAGCGTGCTTCTGAATATATAAGCCGCGAATGTATTAAATGATTCATTATTAATCACATCTCTTTTCTGACTTAAACCCAACATTAGCATACAACCTTGCGTGTGCGTTCCTGGGTTTTTTTCAGCCACGGAGCACACTGTGAACACGGAGTAACAAGGTTTTCGATGTAGCCTTAACCCTACCCCTCCAGGAGGGGATCAAAGCCGTTGCGCCACTTGCGCCGTTATGCCGTTATGCCGTTGTGCCGTTACGCCCTTACCGTATATTCCTCATAATCCGTTCAAACAGGTCATGTGGCTTAAAAGGTTTAAGCACATAGTCATTTATCTTAAGATCTTCAATCTTGTCATGGCTCTCCGACATAATGGCTGCAGTAAGGGCAACAATAGGAATATCCTTAATTTTTGGATCATCCGATTGCCTTATTATACGGGTTGCTTCAATACCGTCCATTACCGGCATATGTAAATCCATTAATATCAAGTCGAAAGTTTCTTTTTCAAGAAGATTCAGAGCTAACTGACCGTTTTCCGCATGAGTAACAATTATTCCCCAACTGGTCAGAAATTTATTTGCTACAAAGAAATTAATCTTATTATCCTCTGCAACAAGGATTTTCTTTCCTTCAAGACCAATGAATGACTCAGGTATATCTGCACTTGTTGACTGACTCTTTTTTTCAGAGATGCCAAATGTTAAAATAAAGCTGAAAATTGATCCTTTCCCGGGTTCACTTTCAATAGATATTGAGCCTCCCTGAAGTTCAATGAGTTTTTTGCATATTGCCAGTCCCAGTCCGGTACCTCCGTAATGTCTTGTTGTATCAGATGCGGCTTGTGTAAAACTTTCAAAAATATGAGTGTGTTTATCGGCTGCAATGCCTATTCCTGTATCTGACACACTAAATTCCATTTTTGACTGATTAGTGGTTCTGTTCAGTTCTTTTATTGTCACTGTTATACTGCCCTCGTTTGTGAATTTAAGGGCGTTTGAAAGAAGATTTGAGAGTATCTGATTGAGTCTTATCGGGTCGCCTATAACTTCAATCGGAACATTTGAAGTCTTTTTGATTTCAAAGTCTATATGTTTGGCCTTTGACCTGAAGGAGTATGATCTCATTATTTCTTCAAGAAAGTCACTAAGATTAAATTGTGTCTGCTCGAATACAATCTTACCGGATTCCATTTTATTGTAATCCAGTACATCATTTACCAGAGTAAGCAGGTGGTTTCCGGAAAACTTCAGGGTTTTAATATAATCCATCTGATCATCGCGTGGATTACCCTGTAACAAAAGGTTTGTAATACCGATGACTTCATTAAGCGGGGTCCTTATTTCATGACTCATTGTCGACATAAAGAACTGTTTTGACAGCGCAGCCTCTTCAGCATTCTGTCGTGCAGTAATAAGATTATCAAGCATCATCCTTCGCTGCAAAGCTAATGCTATCTGGTTGGCAATGAAGTTCATAACATAAAGATCATCAGGATTAAATTTATTTTCATCATGATAATCCTGAAGGCACATAACTCCAATTGTATCATTCTCAACCTTTAACGGAACTCCCATCCAAACCTTACATTGAGTTCCTATCAGATCAATATCACCTGATTCTTCGAGTAGTTTGAGATCATTTTCCTTGAGTAATACTGACTTGTTGTTATTTATTACCCAACCTGTTATTGTCTTCTTTGTTGGAATTTCATAGAAGTTATCTTTTTCATCTGCAAAGAATGGCAGAGAGAGTGTTTCTTTATTTTTATCGTAAAGTGCTATGAAGAAGTTGTTTGTATCCCATATCTTGCTTAGTTCGCTTACAATAATAGGATAGATCTCCTTAATATCATACTGTTTAAGGGCAGCAGACGAAATATTGAACAGGATCTCCTGCAATAACTGATTTTTTCTTTCAGTTGTTATATCGCGGTAAATTCCCAGATGAGCAATAATTTCCTCATTCATTACAATTGCTGTAGCGACAAGTGAGACATGTATTTTGTGACCTGATTTATCCTGTCTTACTGTTGCCTTAATCTCCTTTTTTATACCCTTGCTGAAATTGTCAATCCTTATGGCTTCCTGCTTCTTGTCATCAGGAACAACAAGATCATCTATATTGTTATTCACAGCCTCCTCGGAGGTATATCCAAACAGGTTGGTAAATTCCCTGTTAACCATCGATATGGTTCCATCAGGACTGGTAATTGCTATTGCTGCAGGAGTAGAATCAATGAGATGTTCAAGGAAAGCTTTTTCTCTCTTTATCTGATTCTCATAATTTTTCTGCTTACTGATGTCTGTAGCAACACCTCTGAAGCTAACTATTTTGTCATCGAGGAATGTGGCAAATGAATGTGTAACAATTGTGAACTTTGTTCCGTCTCTTTTGGTCGCAATATATTCGTTGCTGGATGTTTCTCCAGGCAATTTTAAAGCCTCGAGGTTCTTGATCATGCTCTGATAACTGTCAGGAAATAATTCTGAGATATGAATTCCCTGTTTAATATAGTCTCTGGTATATCCGAAAAAATCAAGAGCTTTCTGGTTACCATACAGTATCTTACCTGAAATATCTATCTCATATATAATTTCAGGCAACATCTCTGCAAACTTTTCGAATACAACCTCCTGTTTGTAATAATCATCAATATTCTTCTGATGATAGCCAGGTTCCCATGTAATTACAATATTTCCTGAAGTGAGCAGGAAACCCATATAGAAACCTTCCGAATCATCTCCTTTTGGGGAGGCTGCCAGTTTATGGGTATCACCTGTAATCTGAACATGGTGAAGCAGCTCAACTAATTTTGTCCGGTGAATAAGAATAGTATCATCAATGCATTTACCAACAACCTCGTCCTTATTAAGAAATTCGACCTCCTCCACCTTACGGTTAAGATCAACAATACGAAATTTCTTATTCTCATCTATGCTGAAAAGGGCAAGATAGCTGCTTACTGTTTCAAATATTTCATCAAGCACACTACCCTGGCTCTCAATTATTGTACTTGTCTTTGGAGTTGTTTATTTCAATATAGATTGTAAGAAGGTATATTTCATCCTCAAGCTGTACTGTGTCAGCAGAAAACAGATAAGGTTTGTTTTCACCCTTTCTGGTCTTAAGAGTAACAGGATAATCTTTAATTCTTTTTAGCCTGGAAATCAGTTTGATATATTTAGTACTATCTCCAAAATCAGCAAATATCTGAATATCATCAGGTGTCTTGCCAATGATCTCTTCTTTTTTGTAACCAAGAGTATTCAAAAAGGTATCATTTACATCAACATACTGACCTGTATCCAGTTTACTAACAGCCATCAGATATGATGA
Source organism: uncultured Bacteroidales bacterium (assembly GCA_963741935.1). Taxonomy (GTDB): domain Bacteria; phylum Bacteroidota; class Bacteroidia; order Bacteroidales; family VadinHA17; genus LD21. The sequence continues at coordinate 5,850 of CAVUJY010000017.1, forward strand.
TGAACGAAAAACTCTGAACATCATATCACGGGCAATCTCACCATTTTCCTTCTTTCTGGAACTGAATGACTCCAGTTGTTCCTTAAGCCTGTTATTCTCAGCGAGTAATTCATTATAACGCTCTTTGTAATCCATTGCTAAGATATTTTCAATTTCTTCTTTAAAATTACTAAATATTGTACCAATCCAATCTCAGTATTTACTTTTATAAATCACTTTTCCTGTGGTTTTATGTTGGAGATATAAAATTTACAGAATGAAGTCAGTCCGCATTGTCCGCATAAAGGTTTTCTGGCTTTACAAATATATCTTCCATGCAGAATCAACCAGTGATGAGCCAAATGTATTAAATCTTCCGGAATATTTTTTGAAAGCTGCAATTCAACACTTAAAGGGGTTTTGGCATTCCTTACAAGTCCAATTCTGTTTGCTACTCTGAAAACATGAGTATCAACAGCCATGACAGGTTTATTATAAATCACTGATGCAATGACATTTGCTGTTTTTCGGCCCACGCCAGGCAATTTTTGAAGTACCATGAGGATCCGATGGCATGACTCCACCAAATTCATTCACCAGCATCTTTGCCATACCTGAAAGATGCTTTGCTTTATTATTTGGATAGGAGCACGATTTGATATACTCAAATATTTCTTCTGGTTCAGCCTTTGCCATTGAAATCTGCATCAGGATATTTCTCCAGAAGTGATGGTGTTATCATGTTGACTCTCTTGTCAGTACATTGGGCAGAGAGGATTACGGCAACAATTAGTTCAAAAGGATCAGTATAATCAAGTTCAGTCTCGGCATGAGGCTGGTGAGTGAGAAAATAGTCAATGGTAAGCTTAAATCGTTCTTTAATTGTCATAGGTTAAGGAAAAATGGTGCAGGTAAGGTAACACTTTTTATCTTTGCACAATATTGAATTTTATATGATAAGTTACCTGCAGGCAGAAAATATTGGAAGACGAATCGGTGATCATCTGCTGTTCGAAAATATTTCTCTTAACATTAATAAGGATGATAAAGTTGCACTTATTGCTGTAAACGGGGCTGGTAAATCTTCTTTGCTCGATATACTGGCAGGATTGGAAAAGCCTGATGGAGGCTCACTCAGCATCAAACGTAACCTGGAGGTGTCATATCTCAGACAGTCACCTGATTTGAACGAGTCAAACAGAGTCATTGATGAACTCTTCAGTACCGATAGTCATCTTGTAAAGGTAATCAGGGAATATGAGGAGTGTCTTATTTCGGGAACTCCGGAACGTTTGCAGATAATGATTCAGCAAATGGATGATCTGAAAGCCTGGGATTATGAAGTAGCTGTGAAACAGATTCTTTTTAAACTCAAATTATCTGATCTTAATGCAATTATCGGAACTCTTTCAGGAGGGCAGAAGAAAAGAGTAGCTCTTGCAAAGGTATTGGTTCAGGATTCTGACTTGCTTATTCTTGATGAGCCAACAAACCATCTCGACCTTGATATGATCGAATGGCTTGAAGAATATCTTATTAAATCGAATAAGACACTTCTTATGGTTACTCACGACAGGTACTTTCTTGACAGGGTCTGCAATGTTATACTCGAATTATCGGATAATGATTTATACAGATATGAAGGTAACTATGAGTATTTTCTTGAGAAGAAACAAAGCAGAGAGTATTCAGCAAAAGTAAACACAGAAAAAGCCAGAAATCTTCTTAAGACTGAGCTTGAATGGATGCGCAGGATGCCAAAGGCCAGAAGACACAAGGCAAAATCGAGGGTTGAATCTTTCTACGATATTAAGGAAAGAGCCGCCATCAGGCCGGAAGAAAAAAGTATTAATATCAATGTTAACATCTCCAGAATGGGAAAAAAGATAATGGAGATGAAGGATGTAAGCAAATCTTACGGCGATAAGCATATAATCAAAGATTTTACTTATTCGTTCAACAGGTTTGAGAAAGCGGGGCTTATTGGCCGTAACGGTACCGGAAAGACAACCTTGCTTAATATAATTACAGGTGCTACTGTCCCTGACAAAGGAACAGTTGACAGGGGTGAGACCATAGTTTTTGGGTACTACAGGCAACAGGGCATTGATTTTGATGATGATATGACTGTGATTGACGCTGTTAAGAATATTGCTGAACGTGTTATGGTAAGTGACGGAACAGTTCTTTCAATAACTCAGTTCATGAACTATTTCCTGTTCCCCCCCGAAAAGCAGTTTACCCTGATAAGAAAATTGTCGGGAGGTGAGAAAAGAAGATTATACCTGCTTACAGTATTAATGAAGAATCCGAATTTCCTCATCCTCGATGAGCCGACAAACGATCTGGATATACTAACGTTAAATGTTCTGGAGGAATACCTTGCAGGCTTCAGAGGGTGTGTTCTTGTTGTATCGCACGACAGGTATTTTATGGATAAGGTGGTGGATCATATTTTTGAGTATAAAGGTGATGGGGTTATTAAGGATTTTCCGGGAAACTATACCCAGTTGAGAGATAAACAGGAGGAGGATGAGAAGAAAATAGCTGCTGCCAAAGCTTTAAGAGTTACAGAACCCCAGGCAGATAAAGATCATCCTCAAAAGAAAGAAAAAAGCTCAGGACTGACTTTTAAGGAAAAGCGTGAATTTGAATCACTTACTAATGAAATTGAAGCACTGGAAAATGAAAAGTCAGTTATCGAAACAGAGATGAGTACCGGATCATTATCACAGGATGATCTGTATATAAGGTCCAGGAGGCATGGAGAGATATCTGAAATTCTTAATGCCAAGGAAATGAGATGGCTGGAACTAAGTGAAAAATAGAAATAGGCTCAAAATTTAATATATTCATGCAGGAATCTGCATGTATTTTTTACCTTTAACAAACTATAGTTTATTCAATTGGAAAAAATAAAAATATCTACACCCGGTTCAGTATCTGAAATATTTGTGGGTGCGAACTGGGAATCTGTCAAAGAGATGCTTCCCGCAAAAGGAGTGGTTATCATAACCGATGATAATGTATTTAAACTTTACGGCGATCGTTTCCCTGGTGGACAACTGCTATCTGTTGCCGCTGGTGAAGAAAGTAAGAAGCTGGAGGTAATTGGGACACTGTCGGAGAAAATGCTGGATGCAGGAATTGATAGAAATGGCTTTGTTCTTGCAATAGGAGGGGGAGTGGTCTGTGACCTTGCGGGCTTTCTTGCGTCAGTTTATATGCGTGGAATCAGGTGCGCTTATGTATCAACCAGCTTACTCTCGCAGGTCGATGCCAGTACTGGCGGGAAGAATGGTGTTAACCTTGGGAGGTACAAAAAATATCCTCGGAACAATCACGCAACCTGAATTTGTGATCTGTGACCCTGAATTACTTCTTACTTTGAGCAATGAAGAGTTTCTTTCAGGTCTTGCAGAACTTATTAAAACAGCCGTAATAGGCGACAGGGAACTGTTTGAACTTATCGAGAATAATTGTGATGAGATACTTGAAAGGAAGCCAGATCTTCTGGCTGATCTGGTTGCAAGGTCGGTAAGGTTCAAGGCTTCGGTTGTTACCAGCGATGAAAGGGAAACCGGAGTGAGAAGAATCCTTAACTTTGGTCATACTTATGGCCATGTTATAGAAATGCAGAAGTCTGTGAAACACGGATTTGCCGTAGCTGCCGGGATGGAGCTCGCAACACAATATTCATTGTTAAAAGGATATATAAGCGATGGATGAGTCTGTACGTATAATATCACTTCTTAGAAAATTCGGACTTTTGGTGGAGCATCAGATTCCCGATCATGAGATGAGTCAACTCATAAATCATGATAAAAAGAAGACCGGAGAGCAAATAAATTTTGTGTTTACTGAGGGAATTGGGAAAGCTGTTGTTAATAAAATAACAATAAACGAGGTAATTGATTTTTATAAAAATTTCAGAGATAAAAAATTAGATTTATGAATTCCTTTGGAATAATTTTCAGGGTTTCTCTGTTCGGAGAATCACACGGGCCGGCTATCGGCGTAAATATAGATGGATGTCCTCCGGGGATAAACCTGAGCCCCGAAGATTTCATGGCTGACCTCAAAAGACGCCAGAGTGGAAGTAAAGGCACTACCAAAAGGCAGGAGCCTGATCTCCCGGAGATTATAAGCGGAGTTTATGACGGGCTTACTACCGGGGCTCCGATAACTTTAATAACCAGAAACAGTGATAAGATATCATCTGATTATGATGAGTTTAAAAGAATTCCACGTCCGGGACATGCAGATTATGTATCGAAGGTGAAACATTCAGGTTATTCTGATATGCGGGGAAGCGGTCATTTTTCAGGAAGAATAACATGGGGGCTTGTTGCTGCAGGTGTTGTTGCAAAAAAAATATCAGAATCTACGCAGATTTCAGCAAAGCTTATATCAGCCGGCGGGTCAGATAATATTGAAAAGGCTCTGGATGAAGCAATAGCAGCAAATGACTCAATTGGAGGGATTATTGAATGCCGGGTAAAAAAACCTCCTGTCGCTATCGGAGAACCTTTCTTTTATTCATTTGAATCTGCTCTCAGTCATATTATATTTTCGATACCTGCAATCAAAGGAATAGAGTTCGGTGTCGGATTTGCCGCTGCTGCAATGCGGGGTTCGCAGCATAATGACCCGTTTATTGACCTTAACGGTAAAACAGCAACCAACAATGCCGGTGGAATAAACGGGGGTATTACAAACGGAAATGAAATCTATTTCAGGGTAGTGGTAAAACCAACATCATCAACTGGTGTCGATCAGACTACACTGGATTTTCAGGATGATGTGATGACAACCCTTATGGTCAAGGGAAGGCACGATACCTGTATTGCCTTAAGGATGCCCGTGATTGTTGAGGCGGCAACAGCAATCGCCATTGCTGATCTGATGCTTATTGACAGGGGAATCCATGGACAAAGGAAGAGCTGATTGAAATCCGAAAAGAGTGTGAACAGGATTTGACTTGATGCTATCTGACCGGAACAATATTCAGTGCTTTTTTCGTAGATTTAATTATCAGTGCCTTTTTTGTGGAATTTGTAATCCTGAATCTGTTATCGATCCTGTCACCAATTATCCAGACAATCATACCTTCAGATTCCAGAATGAGTTTATTTTCCTTATCGATAAGAGAATATTTGCTGTTTATGAAATAGTCACTCAGCTTTTTCTTATGTTTCATCCCGAGAGGATAGAAATAATCCCCTGCTTTCCATGGTCTTATCACAAGCGGGAAAACTAACTTCCTGGAATCAATACATGCCATAAACGGATCTGGAGATATTTCAAATGAAGCTGTTACATCGACGTATCTGGCTGACTCTATCCCTGGTACTTCAGCAATTTCCCTGATATTTTTTAAAGTATATGTCACGGAGTTATTCCCATTATTCTCATCAGTCACAATCAGCTCTTTACGGTTTTTTATAATCCTGTGTGTGGGTGTGAAAATATGACCACCGGTATTTCCGTCGATAATTTTAAGGAGATCATTAAGCTGAGAATTGGCAAGGCCGTAAGGTTTGAACAATTCAAAAAGGATTGCTTTATTATGAAGATATGGTTTCAGCTGACTTATATAGAAAGTAATAAAATTTTGTTTATTTTCTGAGACATTGTCTCTTAATTCAGCTATGTAGTCTGAAACAATTTCATAAATTCCGCTGAATCGTTCAGTAGTATCATTAAGGGTAGTCTCAATAGATGGATTAATCTCCTTCATTAGTGGTAAAATAAGATGTCTTATTTTATTCCTGATGTATTTTGTGTCAGCATTGGAGCTGTCTTCCCTGTAATTCACATGATGTTTTTTACTGTATTTCATAATATCCTGACGCGACACAAACAGGAGTGGTCTGATAATGAAATTACTGAGAGGCCTGATGCCTGTCATTCCGGTTATGCCTGTTCCTCTTATAAGGTTAATAAGTACAGTTTCTATGTTATCATTCAGATTATGAGCTATAGCTATCTTGTCGTATCCGTTCTCCTGCCTGATCTCTTCAAACCAGTCATATCTGAGTTCTCTTGCAGCCATTTGAACAGATAATCCATTTTTTTTTGCGAAGGTCTTGGTCTTAAATCTTATAGTATAAAAAGGAAGATTGGATTTGAGAGCATATTCACGCACCATCTCTTCATCATTATCCGATTCCTCTGCTCTCAGAGAGAAATTGCAGTGAGCAATGCCGACATTTTTGACATGTTCTCAGGAACAGGTGAGCCATCACCATTGAATCAATACCACCACTAACGGCTAAAAGTATCTTTTCTCCGGGCTTTATAAGCCTGTTTTCTTCAATAAACCTGTTAAATTCGTTTAGCATATAGTGTAGCTTTGATATGCAAAAATAGAAAAAGGTATCCGTACAAGGGATACCTTTTCTTTAAATTATATTAATAAACTACTGATATTACAAAGAATCATTTGATTTGTTCATTACCTGTAAGGTATAATGGATGGGGGGCCGGAATCAAAATTGTTCGGACTAAGTAATTGTTCTCCGGAGATTGTCAGATGGTTGATAACGGAATACTGAGGTGGATTTGGAAAAAAACCAAGTCTGATCTGGAAAGTATTGAAAACCATATTGTCATTTCTTACTCTGATACCCAGCCCTATACCGGAAAGATTATAACCGTTCCCTATTACTTCATTTGTACCTGATAGATATGAGAAATCAGCAAAACCGAAAAAAGCAAATCTGAAGCCATACAAATCAACAGGACTGAATACCACTGATTCAAGACTAAAAGATAATTTCTGGTTTCCTTTTACCGAATCATTTTTAAAACCTGAAAACCCGTTATCATTATTAAAATTCAGGTGTTCATCAGTATTCCTGTCGAACCCCCTGATATATTCAGCATTCAGGAAATTCCTTACATGGCCTCTTCCCAGAGTAACAAGGTTGGAAAAATATTTTAATCTTAGTGATAATACTCCCTGTCTGGCCTGTACTCCGTTTAAATATGTTGCAAGACCTGCCGAAGAATAAAAGTAACCCAGATTCTTGCTTGACATACCCATAGAGACTTCAGTCGCCAGATAAGTTCTTTTCTTAAATGAATTAAACTCATTGTATTCTCTTCCGACAGTTATCTCTGAAAAGTCCTCCATATGGAATATCTCTGTTCTTCCATAACCATAGATCAGGTTTGTTTTATAGTATTTCTGAACAGAATAGGCAGCTGAACCCAGGAACATATATATTTCTGAAGATAATAGTAAGAATCGGGAAGAATAAAAGGACGGTCAAATACATTATTATTTGTATAACGTATACCAAGAATCATCCTGGAAACCTTATCCTTATCAAGCAGAAATGATCTTAATAACTAGTAATCCTGAAGGTTGTATTTGAAAGGCTGAGGCTTAGCAAGGGTCTTATCGAGATCCTCAGTTGTAGACATATGTCTTACTGAAATTCCGCCTGCATATTTTGTAGCTGAACTCACAAGGTTTCGGCTTAAGCTGAATCCGTAGGTTTTTTTACCCACCCCGTTAAAGTAATACAGGTTCAGATTAACAAATGATTTTCCAATATTATTTATATTGTAATGTACTCCAAAACCGGGTGAGCTATAAAGTTTTGAATCAAAGGCCATGTCAACACCAAATTCCTGTCCTATACCTAAAATATTCTTTTCGAAAACTGACGCAGAACCCTTTTTAAGTCCCTGCATAACTGTATGAGCCACCCAGAGAATAGACATCTTTTGTAAGAACAACAATATCAGCTTCATCATCTGATACAGGCACAACTATAATTCTGGCATCATCAATAAATGGTAATTGTCGTAGTATTCCTTTCATTATCACTTAGTGTCAGAGGAGAAATTAATCTCCCTCAGAGAAGATAAGGTTTTTTTTGATTATTTTCTCATTGGTGTATATATGTGTCTTATTCAGTAAATCTTCTATCTTGTTTGTATTGCTGACTCCAGGATTATTAATATTTGTTCCGAAAACATCAAGCCTTTTAAATTCAATCTTCCTGATTTTTTTCCCTGAAGAGCTCAGATAACTTGCTTCACTTGATCTGGTAATAGTTTTATTATTAATTGGATGAGGCGCAACTATCACAAAGTCATACAGCTTTTTGGTAAAGGATTCTTTGAGCTCGTGATTTCAATGAATCGTAAAATATCAGATTTTTATCCCGATTCATTTGAGCAAAGGGGATAAGACTGGAAGGAAGTATCAAAACTGAATCTCTAATGAAAAACGTTATACTGTCTCTGATGTGAATCAATGATCCGGGGCTAACCCTTATGATAGTATCTTTTGAATTGTTAATCTGTGAATACCCGTTAATGGATACCAGCAGAAATGGTATGATAATAAATATTCCTGAATAGAGATCTTATATATTTTCTGGTACTTGGCAATTCAGACTTTATTTGAATTACTGATCAATACATCATCAGAATTAAACTGGAATCCAAGTCGTTTACCTGTAATTACTCTTGAATGCTGAATTTTTGCTTCAGCCTGACCGACCGTTGCTATTTTAACAGTATCATAAGGAGGAACAAGCAAGATCAAATTCCAAAGCGTATTGAATTGCTGTTGAGATAATTAATTGTATAGATTGTTTACTTATTTCTTCATTTCCATAATTTGTAAACAGCATTCCCATCTGTCTTTTTCCTTCAACAAAGTATTGTTTTTCATGATTTATAAAGATTCTTGCAATCAGGTAACCCAGATCATCCAGACGTGAATATCTGAATGAATCTGCCAGAAAGTTATAAATATTAATTATTCCGGAATAGGCATTGAATTTATTCTTCTGAATATAGGTAGTCTTCCATGCAGGATGTTCCCTGTCGAACTGAAATATATTTGAATGCATACTGAAAAGCAATATATCTCCGGCAACTTTTATCTGGGCATCAAAATTACTTCTGTCTGTATACTCCAGTCTTTATCCTTGAATCCACTCCTGCGAGATTTGCATTAACTTCTTTTGTAAAACTTTTCAAAACCTCCTTTAAAATACAGAACGATTCAAGTGTATTATCAAACACTTTTTGTTTCAGAACGGATTTCTCTTTAAGAGTTCCAATTATTTCAGTCTTCTTATCAATCGGATCAGGCATGATTGCATTTTTTTATAAGTCGATTCAGGAATTTAAAATTATAATTAATAAAGATAAATTAAAATGCAGACATATAATGAAATGTGATGCATGATTGTAAATAGCTGATTAGTATGATCTTGCAAACAGAACTCGTTCTTTTTGACGGTTTTCCGGAATAAACACATGTACCTTCCTCTTCGGGGCTGTCAAAAGGAATACAACGAATGGTTGCTTTTGTCTCATCCTTTATCTTCTCCTCTGTCTCCACTGTTCCGTCCCAGTGTGCCATTATAAATCCACCCGGATTATCAAGGATCTTGGTGAATTCTTCCCATGAATCAACATAGAAAGTATTTTCTTTTCTGAAATTCAGTGCTTTGTTATAAATATTTTTCTGGATATCTTCGAGCAAGCGTGGTAATAAATTCAACGACATTATCAATTGGAATAGTCTCTTTTGTAAGGGTGTCTCGCCTGGCAATTTCTATAGTTTTGTTTTCAAGATCACGTGGTCCTATAGCAATACGAACAGGCACGCCTTTAAGTTCATAATCAGCAAATTTCCATCCTGGTTTGTTGTTATCCCTGTTATCATATTTAACTGAAATTCCTTTTGCCTCAAGCTCTTTTTTAATTGTATTTGCACTGACTCGACAGGAGTTCAAGTTGTTCAATATTTTTAAATATAGGTATTATTACAACCTGGATTGGGGCAAGATTTGGAGGAAGTACCAAGTCCATGGTTATCGGATGAGCCATAATGAGAGCACCTATCATTCTTGTTGATACACCCCATGATGTAGCCCAGACATAGTCAAGTTTCCCGCTCTTGTCAGTGAACTGGACATCAAATGCTTTTGCAAAATTCTGACCCAGAAAATGACTGGTACCTGCCTGCAGAGCTTTGCCATCCTGCATTAATGCTTCAATTGCATAAGTGTCAAGTGCGCCTGCAAAACGTTCATTTTCACTTTTATAGCCTTTGATAACCGGAAGAGCCATGGAATTCTCGGCAAACTCTGCATAAACATTTATCATTTTCTCTGTCTCTTCAACAGCCTCTTCCCGGGTTGCATGTGCTGTATGCCCTTCCTGCCAGAGAAATTCAGCAGTTCTCAGGAATAATCTTGTCCGCATTTCCCATCTCACAACATTTGCCCATTGATTTATAAGAATTGGAAGATCCCTGTATGATTGAATCCAGTTTTTATACGAATTCCAGATAATTGTCTCTGAGGTAGGACGTATTATCAAGTTCTTCTTCCAGTTTAGCTGCAGGATCAACAATTATACCTTTCCATCCTCATCATTTTTAAGTCGGTAATGTGTAACAACAGCACATTCTTTTGCAAATCCTTCAACATGTGCAGCCTCTTTGCTGAAAAAAGATTTTGGAATGAAGAGGGGAAAATATGCATTTACATGCCCTGTTTCTTTAAACATCTTGTCGAGTTCAGCCTGTATCTTTTCCCATATTGCATAACCATAAGGTTTTATTACCATGCATCCTCGTACTGCTGAATTTTCAGCCAGATCGGCCTTGATAACCAGATCATTATACCATTGTGAATAATTCTCGTCCCTGTTAGTTAAAAACTTCGCCATTTTTTTGGTATGGTATTTGTTTAATTACTTTTAATGAAATAGATTGCGTAAAAATAAATAAAAAGTTCAGTTATTATTCAAAAAAGAAAGAGAGGTTCATCATGAAAGCAAAATACTTACATCGGAATCCTGTCCCTGATAATGCTTTCCGCTTCATCTGCAAAGGCTCAGGCAGGGATGGAATGATTACCGGAATGATGATGCCAGGGTAGTCGTAAATAATTATTATGATGATTATGACTATCTACTACTCTTCACGTATTAACAGGTTTCACCGGTCATATGCAGCTTTTGACTATTATGCACCGGTCTTTACTGATACATACTGGTATAATTACCAGCCTTATTCCTGGGGGATAAGTATATATGGTGGTGGTGGTTTCGGATTCAATTATGGATATAGTTATCCGGTCTTTAATTACGGTTATTCATATTACAATGGTTATGATCCATATTACGGAAGTACCTATTATTGGGGCTATGATCCATTCTATTACAGCGGATGGTATTCTCCTGTAATCATCAACCTGAATTTTCGCAACCGATGGTATAATAGAAATTACTACAGCTGGGGTGGTCATTATAACCATGGCTATAATAACTACTATAATCATAATACATACAATAATAACTATTATTCCTCTAACAGGTATTCATCGTCTTCAAGCCCTTCAAGGAGAAGTACCGGTAATGTCTCTGAATCACCACGAAACAGTTCAAGGCGGGATGTTTCAAGTGTAAATCCGTCGCGTAACACTTCAGGTTCAGGCAGATCAGTAACCGTTCCGGCAGGTGAAACAAGAAGGAGTAATCCGGCTGTTACTACAGGTACCACTGTTCGAAGAGCTTCGAATAACCAGGCCTCTGCAGGCAGAAGTATTCAAAGGTCTTCTTCAGCAAGAAGTACATCAGTTTCAGCCGCACGCGGAACCAGTACTTCAAGAGCTGCTAATACAAGAGGGAGTTCACCAGCTTCCAGATCTGTTTCTTCTGCACCACAGCGAAGAAGTTCATCTGCAGCATCAGCCCCACGATCAGGTTCGTCAAGATCTTCGTCTGTTTCAAGAAGTACCTCTTCATCAAGGTCATCAGCTTCCAGAGGTGGAAACAGTTCTGCCAGAAGCCAGTCATCATCTTCAAAATCTTCATCTTCCGGTCAGGATCAGGGAGAAGGAGATAATTCTGAATACTCGCAATTTTAATACTGATTCTAATAGAAAATAAGTGTCAGAGCTCAAAATTTATATAATAATCGAAAGTTGTTTCAGAAAATTGTTTCTTTGGTATAATATTTGTTTGATAATTAGAAATCAAAAGGAGGAAATAAAATGAAAGCATTATCTTACATATCAGTCATTGTACTCTTGTTAATGGGATCCTGTTCATCCCGGCTTTACACAGGAGCAGAGTACGATGATTTGTACTATACTCCATCGGATAACCCAGTTGTATCCGCTGCAACTGCTGATAATGAACGGTATTGCCGATAGTCCTGCAGGAAGGGAAGACTATTATGATAATGTATATGCTTCGGATACACTTGTAGCCGATGATTATGCTGATGCCGTTGATTTAAACAGTTCTATTGTAGATAACAATTATGACAACGGAGGATATGACTATTATGATAATTTCTCCTATACAGGCAGACTGAATAGTTTTTATGGTAACTCTTTTTATCCTTACTGGAGAGATCCTTACTATTTTGGAGGTGGTTACTCATCATTCGGATATGGATTTGGATTATGGCGGTTTCCCATATTCATATGGTTTTTATAATCCCTATACCTGGAACAATTATTATGCTTATAACGGATTTGGTGGTTATTACGGCGATTATTACGGCGGGTTCTATCCCGGTTATTATGGGGCTATGGAGGTTATTATGGTGGATATTATGGTGGTTTCGGCTCTTACTATTCTCCGTATGATTACAACGCATGGGGCGGTTATTCTCATAGCGGTATAAGAGATTATTCTGTTCCTTATGGAAGACGGGATCGACCAAGCACTCTTTCATCGAGCTGGAACAGGAGTACAACTCCTATGGGTTCTGCAAGGAGAGATTCATATAGCACTTCAGGAGGCACCAGTACCTCAAACAGACGGGTGGCTTCAGGCAGTACAGAAAATAGGGCAATAGCAACAGATCAGAGAAGAACTAATACTTCTCCTGTAAACTCAAGACAGGCCGTTTCTTCATCCAGAACCTACGGACAAACGTCTTCATCGAGAAATGCAACGGTAAATTCATGCTTCAAATCAAAGAGAAGCAGTAAATACGCGTCCGGCATATAACAGTGCAAACAGAAGCTATACTCCAAGTTATAGTAACCCCAGGATGAGTACACGTCCTTCTTACAATAACAGCAGAGCCACTGAAGGTGTGAGCACAAACCGAAATAATGGTTCTGTCACAAACAGCAGGTCATTTTCAAATCCTGGTGCAAGAACTCCCGCTACCCCGAGGACATACCAGAATTCCAACTCAAGAAGTAATGCCGGCAGTAATACAGGAACAGGACGAAGATTTGAACCTTCATCATCAAGATATTCTCCTCCGGCAAGTTCGAACAGGTCCTATACACCACGAAGTACACAAAGTTACTCAGCACCTTCCAGAAGCAGCTTCAGTAACAGCAGATCTTCATCATCGTCAGGTGCATTTTCCGGATCACGATCATCATCTTTTGGTGGAGGAGCTTCTTCTTCAGGAAGATCAATATCCACTGGTTCTTCATCATCAGGTAGTTCTTCTTCAGGTGGCAGATCTTCTTCAGGAGGCGGTACCAGAAGATAAACTTAAAGAATACAATATTTGTTTTGAAATTATAGTTTCATTCTAAAATAAGAGTGCAGGGATAGATTTACCAAATAGAGATATAATATGAAAAAGCTAGGATTGATATTATTTGTATGTTTTGTGATGCTTTCAACCCTTAATTCGCAAAACGTCGACGATGCATTAAGGTATTCTCAGATATTTTATGGAGGAACTGCCCGATTTATGTCAATGGGTGGTGCATTTACCGCTTTGGGTGGAGATATGTCTTCATTAAGCCAGAACCCGGCTGGAATAGGGGTATTCAGATCGTCAGAGTTGACATTGTCTCCACAGCTATTTAAAATTAAAACAACTGCAGGTTTTAATGGTAATACTTCCGATTTCCTGTATAATTTTAATCTTAGCCAGGCAGGTATTGTGAGTAACCTTATCTCGAACAATAGAGAATCAGGATTAATCAGCCTTAATATGGGGTACTCTTTTAATAAGACTAATAATCTGAATCAGAGTATGCGGATACAGGGTATAAGTAATTCAAGCTCAATGGCAGATTATTGGGCCGGTGCTAGTGATGGTACATACTATAGTGATCTTCAGGGTGCTCCCGGAATCGCGTATGATGCCTGGGTAATGGATACAATTACTGGTTCAGGGGGAATACGTTATGGAACTGCATTCTCAAATTATGGCGACAACCCACCATCAGTTTATGGTCAGACAATCAGACGTCTGGTATCTTACGAAGGTTATACAGGTGAACATGCAATTTCAATAGGTGGTAATTATTCAAATAAGATATACTTCGGTGCAACACTGGGCATAAGCAAACTAAAATATACAAGCCACTACGAACACCTTGAATCAACTGATATTTCAATGCCTTCAAATTTTCAGAATTTCACATATACCGATCATTATGAGAATAACGGAACAGGATATTCACTTAAGCTGGGTGCAATAATCAAACCAATAGAAGCTCTTCGCATAGGTCTTGCTTTCCACACTCCAACCATATACCACATAAATGAATATTTCTATGAGGATATAACATCAAATTTTACCGATGGAGGTCATTATGATATCTCTGATACTCCAATGAGGTACTCATATGCATTGACAACACCGTTCAGGGCCCTGGCAGGGGTTGCTGTTCAGATCAGAAAGATAGCTCTTCTGAGTGCTGATTATGAATATGTTGATTATAGTTCTGCCAAGTTCTCTGAAACCGGTGATGGTTATGATTACAGTGAAAAGAACATGGATATTAAGAACACTCTCCAGTCAACAGGTAATCTTCGCCTGGGTGGCGAACTAAGATTAAACAGACTGTACCTTAGAACAGGATATGGTTATTATGGAAAGGCATTCAAACCAGGTGAGGATAATCAGAACCTTGATTACAATACTTTATCATTTGGAGCTGGATTCAGAGAACAGAATGTCTCTATCGACTTCGCATATACCAATTATATGTATAAAGAGAAATATATACTGTATCCTCTCGACAACAATTTTGATCCCGCTATAGCCAGTCTTACTACAAATAAAAACATGTTTACTGTTTCTCTTGCTTATAAGTTTGGTTATTAATACTTTGTTAACTTGTTTGACATAAGGCTGACCCGGTAAGGTCAGCCTTTTTTTAACTGTCTTATATTCCAATTAATCAAGGTAGTGTGCAGCTTCAGGACCCATATTAAAAAGAAGATCGAGAATGCTCATGCGCGGAACGAAGACTCCGGGCCGGGTAAAAACCTGTGTATATTCTTTTGACATCAAAAGATGACTTTGATTTCGGTGAGATGGAATATCTGTAGTCGTCTTCCCCATTTAATACAGGCTCAAAATAAGTCGTGTAAGATATTTTTTTCTTATACTGAAGGATACTTAAAACGGATACCATTAGATCTATATTAAGGTCAAGGAGATATGGATAACATTTTGATATAATCTTCTCAAATGACTCAAAATAAAATTCAAAAAATGGTGAAGAGTTATATGCAGCTATTAATGCCCTGAGGTGAACTTGTATCCAGCGTTTGGAATAGTCAATTTTTATGTCCTTTACCGGAGTTTTATGAATACTTCCGAGTAAAACCGGTACAGAAAGTATCTGAGGTCCGTGAGCTGTCAGAATATAGCATCTGTTACGATATGTTTGTTTAAGATAATTCTCCTCTCTTTCAATGAATACTTCGTCTGCATTTGCGATCAGACTAAAGTATTCAACAGGAGCCAGGTAAGCAGTTGAAACGAGTATCTTCCCTGCCATTTCTCAGTATTTCAGGCAAGTTTGTTAATCATACTTGCAGAGAAACCTGCCCCAAAACCGTTGTCAATATTAACAACAGTAACACCTGTTGAGCAACTGGTCAGCATAGCAAGTAAGGCTGATATTCCTCCAAAACTTGCTCCATATCCCACACTGGTGGGAACAGCAATTACCGGTTTGTCAACAAGGCCGCCTACAACACTTGCAAGTGCTCCTTCCATTCCGGCAATGACAATTATTACCCTGCATTTTCTTATTTCCGGCAACTTATCCACAAGTCTGTGAATACCGGCAACACCGGCATCATAAATTCTTAAAACATTATTGCCGAGTAATTCAGCAGTAATAGCCGCTTCCTCGGCTACCGGTACATCTGATGTCCCTGCTGTTATAACTGCGATCATACTTTCAGGAGGGACTGTTTTTTTCTTTTGCATTGATATGATTCTGGCCTCCTTAAAGTAAACTGCGTCAGGTAAAACCTCTTTTACGGCATCAAACATTTCCTGATTTGCCCGGGTTCCAAAAACATTATTCTCGCTGGTGGCCATGACCCTGAAGATCTCTCTGACCTGTTCAACCGATTTACCTGCACAGTATATAATTTCGGGATATCCGGTGCGTAATTCCCGGTGGTTATCAATTTTTGCAAACCCAAGATCGGTGTATGGGAAATTTTTCAGAATATTCAGGGCTTCATCAATACTTTTATCACCTGTTTTTACATCCTTAAGCAGTTTTTCAACTTCTTTAATATTCATATCAGGAAATTAAGTTGTTCTTTCTGTTCTTTAAATTAACAGGTCAACAATAACGTAATTAGTCCATAATCAGGACATAGGTTATTATGTTTGTTCGTGCCGGCTCATATACTCCGTATTTCAGGGTTAGAGCTTCCGGTCCTGTAACCTTCAAGGTCCAAAGATACATATCGGAATCCTATTTTTTTCATATTGTATATAATATGTTCTCTGTCAGGAGTATGAATTATCTTCTCAAGATATCCCGGAAGACATTCAATTCTGGCAACATCTCCATGAATCCTGACTCTTGTTCCTGGATAACCTTTCTCAAAGAGCATGTTTTCTGCCTGTTCTACCATGGCAATCATTTCTCCTTTTACCTCTGTATCATAAGGTATTCTGGTAAGGAGACATGCCATGGCAGGTTTATCCCATATATACAACCCTTCTTCTCTTGCCAGAAGTCTGATCTCTTTTTTCGTCAGACCCGATTCGAGCAGAGGACTTCTTATATCCATCTCCTTTAATGCTCTCATACCTGGTCTGAAATCACCCTGGTCGTCATTATTGGTGCCGTCAATAATATATTTATATTTATTTTCCCTGGCAAAATTCACCAGTTCGCTAAATAGTGTTTTCTTGCACTGGTAGCATCTGTCGATAGGATTATTTCTGATTATCTCAGGGAAAGGAATGTCCAGAATTTTATGCCTGATACCAAATGATTCTGTGAATTCGATGGCGTCCTCTATTTCATGTCCGGGTATATATGGTGTTCTGATAGTAACGGCTATAATACCGCTATTTCGTACAGTAGCCGCCCTGTGCAGGAGAAAGGCGCTGTCAACTCCTCCCGAGAATGCGACAACAAAGGAGTTCAGCTCCTTTAGTATATTATTTAGTTTAAGTGATTTATTTTCTGTCATTTTCTGGTGTTTTAATTATGAATTCAACCTTTGATTATATTCGTCCTCCTTATTTTTCTTTCTGTATATACAATCAATCCCTGCCGGCATTATTCCGGCAAAATCATTAGATATGTTAATTTATTCACAGTTGATCCGGTACAACTTCTCCGGTTTGGTATGTCTTAATTTTTATTTTGAACTAACAGAGACATTACGTAGTTATAGATCTCTTTTACAGGAATGCTTTTTTCCGAAGCAATCTGCCTGCAATCCTCATATTCAGGTTTGAATGAGACTTCCGTCCCATTATAAAATGATCTTTTAACGGTTATATCGCCATATTTAGTCTGAAGTTTCTCAATTTTCCTTACAAGTGTATCCTTCCTGAAAGGCAATGTCCTTATACCCAGTGAAGTTGATTCAGTAAAAATTATACTCTTTAGTACATCAGCTGATTCATTTTCACATATTACGTTGAGTACGATTCCCGGACGCCCTTTTTTCATAATAATATTTGAAAAGTAAACATCTGAGGCTCCTGCACTGAAGAGCTTCTCGGAAATGTACTGGAAAAATTCAGGGTTCATATCATCAATATTGCATTCGAGCAGAACCGCATCATGTCCACTTACGGTATCAGACAGGGTTTCTCCAAGATATACTCTCAATAAATTAGGTATATCCTGTGGATCTTTTTGTCCGATACCATAGCCTGTTTTTTCAATTTTCATTGTCAGGTCAGGGGTAAAATCAGTTCCCAAGGCTGCAATTATTGCTGCTCCGGTAGGTGTTGTTGCTTCGAAATCAACTCCCCCTTTTTTAACCGGTAGTCCTTTAATAATTTCAGCTGTTGCAGGTGCCGGAACAGGAAGTTTTCCGTGATCGCACAGAACAAAACCACTTCCCAGTTCAACCGGTGAAACATGTACTCCATCAACCTTTAAAAAATTATAGCATATAGCTGCTCCAACTACATCAATAATTGAATCAACAGCACCAACTTCATGAAAATGAACCTTTTCTATTGATATGCCATGAACCATAGCTTCTGCTTCAGCTATCTTCATGAAAATTCTTGCACTCAGTTTTTTTGTTTTGTCATCCAGCTCTGAGTCATTTATTATCTTCTCAATATCAGAAAGATGCCTGTGAGCATGTTCATGCCTTGTTTGTTTAACAGTGACTTTTGTTCCTGTAATACCATGTCTCTGGTCCTCCTGAACCATAAGTTCCCAGCCAGGGAGCTTCAATTTATTCAATTCATTAATTAAAAATGACTTGTCAACACCCAGGTCCAACATCGCCCCCAGATTCATATCTCCGCTGATGCCTGAAAAGCAATCGTAACTTATAATTTTCATATTTTCAAGTCTCTGATATGTTAATAATTTAAAACAATTAAATTTAAGGAATGTTAATATATCCCTTAAAATCTTATATTCCGATTCAACCGCTAATATACTACTTACAATCTGTACGAAATAATAAAAAAAAATTGTATTTTCGGCACTTATCTTCTTTACTGTAAAAGCACTTTTACCACAATAAGAATTAATTAGAATTATAAGATTATGAGAAGAAGAGACTTTCTTAAATCATCGGTTGGAGCTGGTCTGGCAGCTGGTGCTGCTTTGAGCTTTGGAGGATATGAAAAACTATGGGCTTCATCACCTGCTGCTGCTAAATATGACATGGTTGCTATAATGGGTGGAAACCCTGATGCTATGTTTGATCTTGGCTATACAGGAGTTTGGAGGAATGGGAACCTTTGTTCAGAAGGGCCAGAAGGTTCTTGATTAAACCGAATATTGGATGGGATGTGATTCCTGAGCTCGCTGCTAATACTAATCCTTTGCTCGTTAAACGGATTATTGAGCATTGCTTTAAGGCCGGAGCCAAAGAGGTTTATGTGTTTGATCATACATGCGATAACTGGGTTAACTGCTATAAAAATTCAGGAATAGAAAAAGCTGCAAAATCTGCCGGAGCAAAAGTTGTTTCAGGAAATTCGGAAAGTTATTATCAGCAGATAGAAATTCCGGGAGGCAAAAGACTTCAAAGTGCTAAGGTTCATGAGTTACTTCTTGAAACAGATGTATTTATAAATGTACCTATTCTTAAGGATCATAGTTCTACAAAAATGACATGTTGTCTGAAAAACAATATGGGACTAGTCTGGGACAGGGGATACTGGCACTCAAATGACCTGAATCAGTGTATTGCTGATTTTGCCTTGTATGAAAAGAAGCCGGCCTTAAATGTTATTGACTGTTATAACGTTATGGTTAACACATGGTCCTCAGGGTGTTTCAAAAGAGGATGTGGTTACAATGAAGTCACAGATATTAACCACTGACTGGGTTGCCGGCGATGCAGCTGCTGCTAAAATGCTGAACAGGCCAATTGAGAATGTTGAATATATTCCAATTGCTCATAAAATGGGGTTAGGAAACATGAACCTCGAATCTCTGAATATTAAAAGAATAAAAATGTAATTTCTGATGAAATCACCATTATTGAGAAGATTCCGAATTATATTTTCAACAATCATATTCATCTGTTTTTTTCTGGTTTTTATTGATTTCAGATCCTATATACCTACCGGCGATATCAATATTCTTTTGTATTTACAGTTTATTCCCTCTGTCATAAAGTTCGCTGATCTAAGAACAATTGCCGCAGCAGGCTTTTTATTTGTATTGGTACTTACTTTGCTTACCGGACGTACCTATTGCTCTTTTTTATGTCCACTCGGTATCGGGCAGGACATTTTTAGCCGGATTGGCGGACGATTTAAGAAAAAATTCAGAAGGTATGGCTATAAAAAACCTTTCACCATATTAAGGTATTCAATTTTAGCTATAACCCTTATTGTTACAATGCTATGGGGTATGTATATGGTCATATTACTTGATCCGTATAGTATTTTTGGAAGGTTCATGACCTATTTTGCCAAGCCTTCAGTATTATACCTGAATAATTTTCTTTCAGGTATTCTTGGAAAGTTTGATATTTATACTCTTAGTAATGTTCCGATTAAAGGTTATCCTCTGATTGCCTATTCCATTCCGGCAGCATTCTTTGTACTTGTTGGTGTTCTTTCTTTTACCAGAGGGCGTCTGTATTGTAATACTGTATGCCCTGTCGGAACCTTTTTCGGACTCCTCTCGAAAGTATCTCTCCTCAGAATAAAATTTGATGAAACAAAATGTACGCGTTGTGGCAGATGTTCAATGAAATGTAAGTCCTCCTGCATCGATTTTCTGAATCACGATGTAGATGTCACCCGATGTGTGGATTGTTTTAACTGCATTTCTACATGCCAGGATAAGGCACTGTCATATGGTCTTGTTAAGATTAAGAAGAAAGGTCATGAGACTGATGAAAGCAGACGGAGAATTGTTGCAGGGTCTCTGTTACTGATGTTCGGATTATCACGGACAGCAAATGCCCAGAACACAACAGCCCCAAAACCTAAAAAAGATTCCACAGTAAAAGAGACAAAGACTTCTCCTGTATGCCCGCCGGGAGGAAACTCAATTGCTGATTTTAATAAAAACTGTACTTCCTGTTCATTATGCATTAATGCCTGCCCGAATGGCGTACTTCAGCCTGCCTTTAAACAATATGGCCTTATTGGAATGATGCAACCGGTTATGGATTATCATAAAAGCTTTTGCACATATAATTGTACTATATGTACTGAGATATGCCCCACAAATGCATTACATCCGCTGGTACTGGAAGCCAAGAAACTGACCCAGATAGGTAAAGCAAAGTTTATCAAGGATAACTGCATTGTAAAAACAGAAAAAACAGCGTGTGGTGCATGTTCGGAGAGTTGTCCTACAAAAGCGGTACATATGGTACCATATGAAGGAAACCTTGTTATTCCTGAAACTAAAGACGATATATGTATCGGATGCGGCCATTGTGAATATGCCTGTCCGACAGTTCCCTATAAAGCAATTTATGTTGATGGCAATCCTGTTCATCTGGCAGCAAAAAAGCCTGAGAATGAACAATCTGATGTAAAAAGGCCTGTGGAATTCCCATTCTAGAAGTATCTTATTTCAATATTTTTATTCAGGATAAAAATTTCTGAAAACATGATAATTATCGCTTCATGATCCTGCCAATAAGCTAATTTTGTTGACTGAAACTAACTTATTGGAATGAAACCATCACATATTGAACACATTGGAATAGCAGTAAATAACCTTGAAAAAGCCATCAGTTTTTATGAGAAGGTGCTTGGTCTTACATGCTATAATATTGAAGAAGTACCTGAACAAAAAGTAAGGACTGCCTTTTTTCTGGTAGGACAGACAAAGATTGAGTTACTCGAATCAACCGATCCGGAAGGTCCGATTGGAAAATTTATTTCAAAAAGAGGAGAGGGGATACATCATATTGCTTTTGCTGTTGAAGAGATTGAAGATAAGCTGGCTCATGCTGAAAAAGAAGGGGTGAAACTTATTGATCGTGTTCCCAGGAAAGGTGCTGAGGGTCTTGATATTGCTTTTCTTCACCCTGCTACAACATCAGGTGTGCTTATTGAGCTATGCGAAAATAAAAAAGGTAATTCTGAAAAGTAAGTTTATGGAAAGTCAGGAAAAGGTCCGAAAGTTAATTGATCTTCGCGAAAAAGCCCGGCAGGGCGGTGGAGAAAAACGGACAGATGATCAGCATGCAAAAGGAAAAATGACTGCAAGGGAAAGAATTATCATTCTCCTTGACGAAGGCAGTTTTGAAGAGTTTGATATGTTTGTAACTCATCGTACAGATGACTTCGGACTTAAAGACAAAAAGTATCTGTCAGATGGTGTTGTGACCGGACATGGTACAATAGATGGGAGAGTTGTTTATGTTTTTGCCCAGGACTTTACAATTTTTGGTGGCTCACTGTCTGAGACATTTGCACTTAAGATATGTAAAGTGATGGATCAGGCAATGAAGGTCGGAGCTCCGGTTATTGGAATTAATGACAGCGGTGGGGCCCGTATCCAGGAAGGTGTAAGAAGTCTTGCCGGCTATGCTGAGATATTTGAGCGCAATATTCTTGCGTCGGGTGTCATACCTCAGATATCAGCAATTTTCGGTCCCTGTGCCGGAGGAGCTGTTTATTCACCAGCTCTCACTGACTTTATTATAATGAGTGAGAAAAGCAGTTATATGTTTGTAACAGGGCCCAAGGTTACAAAAACGGTAACAGGAGAAGAGATATCTACAGAAAATCTTGGTGGATCGGAGGTTCATGGAACTAAATCGGGCGTTGCTCATTTCATAGCTGAAGATGAGGAAGAGGGATTGATGCTTATAAGAAAATTATTAAGCTATCTGCCTCAGAACAACCTTGAGGAGCCACCTCTGATCGATTGCAGTGATCCAATTGAACGTAAAGCTGAAGAACTGAATTCCATTATCCCTGAAAATACTAATCAGCCTTATGATATAAAAGATGTTATCTATCATATCGTAGACAATAGTGAATTTCTTGAGATTCATTCTGCCTATGCGAGAAATATAGTAGTCGGTTTTGCCCGGATGGGGGGTATGCCAGTAGGCATTGTAGCAAACCAGCCTATATTTCTTGCCGGCGTACTTGATATTGACGCTTCCAGAAAAGCTGCCAGATTTATCAGGTTCTGTGATGCCTTTAATATCCCAATAGTTACTCTGGTTGATGTTCCTGGATTTCTTCCGGGCAGCAGACAGGAGTATGGTGGCATAATTGTGCATGGTGCAAAACTTATGTTTGCTTATGGTGAAGCAACAGTTCCAAAGATAACAGTCACATTACGAAAATCTTACGGGGGAGCTCATTGTGTTATGTCCTCGAAGCAGCTTCATGGTGATGTTAATTATGCATGGCCATCCGCAGAAATCGCTGTTATGGGGCCATCGGGAGCGGTTGAAATTCTTGAGGGTAAGATATATCGGGGATATTTCAGACCCTGATGAAAAGGCTAAATTCATTTCAGAGAAAGAGTCGGAATATCGTGAAAAATTTGCAAATCCTTATGAGGCAGCACGATATGGCTACATTGATGACATAATTGAACCACAGAATACGCGATTCAGGGTAATACGGGCACTGCGTACAATTGCTACAAAAAAGGATCCTGGCCCAATGAAAAAGCATTCCAATATTCCTCTTTAATATCTGATTATTATGTCTCCGACATTTTCAATTATTGACTTTTCAGCTGTAGATAAATCGGCAGTGACTATAGTGTTTGTAGGACTGACGATTGTTTTCTCCGTATTAATTACAATATATCTGTTTTTCAGGTATTTATTGCCTGTTTTTCTTAGGATGACTTTAAAGAGAAAAGCTAAAAAACAAGGATTTCCCGAACCTTCTGAAAACCTGCTTAATGTTCCGGGCGATGTTAGTGCAGCAATTGGAATGGCATTATATCTTCATTTTAATGAAGCACATGATGAGGAAAGTAATATAATAACAATAAAAAGAGTATCAAGAACATACTCTCCATGGAGTTCTAAACTATACAGCATGAGAAATCTGAAATAAATCACTGAAAGTTTCAGTTGCAGCGAAATTTGGATAACCGGATATTTTAAGAAATGAAAAACTATAAGTTTACAATTCACGGTACTCAGTATGAGGTCGATATTCTTTCTATAGAGAGCAATGTCGCTCAAATTGAAGTTAATGGTACTCCTTATACTGTTGAGATACAAAGAGAAGTAAAACAAATTAAAACCCCGACTATCGTGCGGTCAGCTGTAAAGGATCCCCATCAGGAGATTGAGAAAAAATCAGGAGGACCAAAAACTGAGATCAAGTCACCACTGCCAGGTGTTATTCTTACTATCCATGTTAAGCCCGGCGATAGTGTAAAGAAGAATCAGAAACTGTTCATTCTTGAAGCAATGAAGATGGAGAATGAAATTAAAGCTGATCGTGACGGGATAATAGCAAAAATTAGTGTCATTCCCGGGCAGTCTGTACTGCAGGAGGAAGTGGTAATGGAAATGAACTAGTTATGGAGACCAGGAAACTTTTCACTGTTTTAGGAATATTGATAGTATTATCAATAACCTGGACAGCTTTTGTTAAGCCTGAGAAAGAACGGGCTGCCCAATTCAGTAATATGGTTACAACCATCACGGCAAGCCAGGGAAAACAAATAGATCAAAACATTGAAAAGCCTGATGCAATGACAGGAATCAGACAATTCTGGTCCTACACAGGCTTCAGAAACTTAACAACCGGTCATATTGCAATGTTGGTGATAGGTCTTGTATTTATATTTCTTGCAATAAAATATGAATATGAACCCTTGCTGCTGGTCCCGATTGGTACCGGTATTCTTATAGGAAATATTCCTTTTTTTCAGGATGGAGATGTGAATCTTCAGATTGGAGTATATCAACAGGGAAGTGTACTTAATTACCTGTATTTTGGTGTGCTGAAGGGAGTTTATCCGCCATCTGATCTTCCTGGGTCTGGGCGCAATGACTGATTTTTCATCACTGATATCAAACCCAAGGCTGATGCTGCTTGGTGCAGCTGCCCAGATAGGAATATTTATTACTTTTATAGGGGCCCTGATACTTGGATTTTATCCCCAGGAAGCTGCAGCCATCGGTATTATTGGAGGAGCAGATGGTCCAACTGCCATATTTCTCTCATCAAAGCTTGCGAATGGAATAAATATTCTTCCCGATGGTAATACTGTGAAAAACCTGATCGGTCCCATCGCTATCGCTGCCTATTCTTATATGGCTCTTGTACCTGTTATTCAGCCACCGGTAATGAGACTTCTTACAACAATGGATGAGAGAAAAATAAGAATGAAACCTCCAAGAGCTGTTTCAAAAGTGGAAAAAATGCTGTTCCCGATAATAGGATTATTAATCACTCTATTTATAACTCCAAGCGCCCTTCCTTTACTTGGGATGTTGTTTTTTGGGAACCTTCTTCGGGAATCAGGAGTGACCAGGCGTCTTGCTGAGACTGCCAGAACTTCCCTGATTGATATAGTTACAATACTTATAGGGCTAACAGTAGGAGCTTCCACCCAGGCTGATGTGTTTCTTACACCCAGTTCGATACTTATTTTTGCACTCGGAGCATTCTCATTTGTTTTCGCTACTGCCGGAGGCATAATGTTTGCCAAATTCATGAACCTGTTCCTTAGTTCTGAAAATAAAATTAACCCTCTTATAGGTTCTGCCGGAGTCTCGGCGGTGCCTGACAGCGCAAGGGTATCGCAGATTGAAGGATTAAAAGCTGATCCTACAAATCACTTGCTGATGCATGCCATGACTCCAAATATTTCAGGGGTTATAGGATCTGCAGTAGCTGCAGGAATACTTTTGGGTTTTCTTGGATAAAAATCTGTAATTTTGTTATTATTTATTAATTGGAAGCAAAAATGAAACCAACAGTAGCAGCTTCAGGAAACTCCGGACCTAAGGTAAGATCAGATTGCGAAGTTGCTCTTGAACTAAGTGGCGCAGGGAGGATTATCTATAGATCTTGTCTCTAAAGTGAAGGTACTATATGGTGAATCTATAAAAACTCTTGTTTCAGAGGTGCTTGGCCATTTCGGCGTTAAGAATGCAATTGTAAAGATTAACGACAGCGGGGCACTTCCTTTTGTAATTGCAGCAAGGACAGAGGCTGCTGTTAAGCAACTTATAAAGACAGATATTGAATATTTGCCTGATTTTCTGCCTGAAAATGGTTATGCGACAGCACGTTCCCGTTTCCGTTTTTCGCGCTTATATCTGCCGGGTAACAATCCTTCGCTAATGATAAATGCCGGACTGCATTCCGCTGATGGTATAATTCTCGATCTTGAAGACTCAGTTGCACCTGAAAAGAAGGATGAAGCACGTATTCTTGTCAGGAATGCTCTCCGCCAGATAGATTTCTTTGGAGCTGAGAGAATGGTCAGGATAAACCAGGGAGACAGAGGCATAGAGGATTTGCGTTTTCTGCTTCCACACAATGTAAATCTGATTCTTTTGCCCAAATGCGAAAGTGCAGCTATATATAAACCAGGTAGATAAAGAGATTAAAATTCTCAGAGAGAAATTTAATCTTAAAAACCCGGTTTACCTTATGCCCATAATAGAATCAGCACTGGGAGTTGAAAACTCATTTGAGATTGCCCGATCCTCAGAAAATATTGTTGCTATTGCTATTGGTCTTGAGGATTACACTTCTGATCTTGGTGTACCACGTACAACTGAAGGAAAAGAATCATTTTATGCGCGTACCAGACTTGTTGTAGCCGCTAAAGCAGCAGGCATTCAACCTATTGATTCTGTTTTTTCGGATGTCGGAGATATGGAAGGCCTGAAGAAAAATGTTCTTGACTCCAAAGCATTAGGGTTTGAAGGTATGGGTTGCATACATCCCCGGCAGATCAGAATAATTCAGGATGGTTACGCCCCTGATGAACAGGAAATAGAAAAATCAAAAACGATAGTACATGCTTTTAAGTCTGCAAAGCTTTCAGGCCTGGGTGTAGTAGCTATAGGATCAAAGATGATTGATCCTCCTGTTGTGGCCAGGGCGCAGAAAACAATCGATCTTGCAATCAGCCTGGGACTACTGAACGATAATTGGGCCGGGGAGGAAATATCAGATATTAAATAGGTATTAAAAAAGAGTAATATGGCCGTCAAGACTATAATAAATGCTGCAGGCAGAGCAATACCAGCAGAGATAAACGGGCAGCAGGTAATACCTTTTAAGGGAGTTGGCAGGCACAGGCCCATAGGAAGGAAATATGCTCCTCCTATTCCCACATGCGCTGATTATCCTGATGACGGCAATAAGGTGGTCAGCTCACTTGAGGAGGCTCTCAGGCTTTGCGGCCTGAAAGACGGGATGACCATTTCAACACATCATCATCTTAGAGACGGCGATCTTATCAGCAATAAAGTCTTTGAACTGGCTTCCGGTATGGGAGTGAAGGATCTTGTGTGGTTTCCTTCAGCATCATTTCCCTGTAATGATATCTTAATAAAATACCTGGAAGATGGTACCATAAATCGCATAGAAGGAAGCATGAACGGTCCTCTCGGACGGTTTGTATCTGAAGGAAGAATGAAGGGTACAGCTGTTCTGAGATCGCATGGAGGCCGTGTTCAGGCTATGCAGGACGGCGAAGTAAAGATCGATATAGCCATTCTGGCTGCGCCGACAGCTGATTCATTTGGAAATGCAAAGGGAACAGGAGGTACATCAGCCTGTGGAGTAATTGGTTACGGAAAAGCTGATTCAATGTTTGCCCATAAGGTTATTATTATTACCGATAATCTTGTGGATATGCCTTGCTTCCCGATGGAGATAGAGGGGAATTATGTCGACTATGTTGTTGTAACTGATAAAATAGGGATTCCGGAAAAGATAGTCTCCGGGACAACTCAGATAACTAAAAGCCCTGACAGACTGTTGATTGCAGACCTGACAGCAAGATTCCTTGAAAAATCAGGCATACTTAAAGATAATGTTACCATGCAGGCTGGTGCCGGCGGGACTTCACTTGCAATAGCGGTATTTGTTCAGGAGATTCTCCGCAATAAAGGCTGGAAATCAAAATTTGGTTTTGGAGGAAGCACAAGATATATGGTTGACATGCTTGAGAAAGGTCAGATGGGATATATTCTTGATGCCCAGGCATTCGATCTGGATGCAGTGGCTTCTGTCGAGAACAATCCCAATCATATACCATATCCTGTTTATAATGCCTATAACTATCATTCAAAAGGTAACCTCACCAGTTTGATGGACATTATGATACTTGGAGCCACTGAAGTAGATCTCAACTTTAACGGGAATGTTGTTACTCATTCCGACGGATATCTCCTTCATGGAATAGGTGGATGGCAGAACTGCCTTCATGCCCGTAATGTTATTTTGCCGATCCCTTTGTTCCGCGATCGTATTCCTGTTATTGTTGATGAAGTGACAACACTTTGCGGACCGGGAGAATTAATAGATGTAATAATAACCGAAAGAGGTATTGCAATAAATCCGTTGCGACAGGATCTGATCGACAGTCTGGAGGGTAGTGGACTTCCTCTTCGCACAATTAAAGAACTTAAGGAAGAAGCTGAGAAGATATGTGGAAAACCACAGAAAGCAAAATTCGATGAAGATATTGTTGCAGCTGTTAAGTGGGTCGATGGTACAGTGATTGATGTAATCAGGAAAATAAAAATGGAAAAAAAGTAATATGGAAAGTTATAAATGTACAGTATGTGGTTATCTCTACATCCCTGAAGACGGAGACCCTCTGGGTGGAATCGAACCTGGAACTCCTTTTAGTGATTTGCCTGACGACTATATATGTCCCGTTTGCGGAGCCGGAAAGAATGAGTTTGAGATTTATGATTAACAGTTCAGTCTTTTAAAGGTATATTAATTACAACATCAATCAGAAGATCCCAGAACATCTGTGCAGTTTTGATTTCAATCTTTTCTTCGGGAGTATGTGCACCTCTTATTGTAGGTCCGAATGATATCATGTCAATACCCTTTATCTTTTCATAAACAAGACCACATTCAAGTCCGGCATGAATTGCCCTTACCAGCGGATCTTTCCCAAAAAGTTTTTTGTATGACCGGTGGGTTATGTTGAGAATTTCCGATGTAAGGTTAGGTTTCCATCCGGGATAACCGTCAGAGTGAATTACTTTAGCCCCTGCCAGCCTCATACATGATTCAACCATTGCTGCTGCATCGATATTTTGATGATTCAACAGAACTACGTTGCGTGGTAACAATTTTTATAGTATTGTTTTCTCCGAATTTGGCTGATGCAAGATTTGTTGAAGTTTCCACCAGATCCTCCATCTCTTTCGACCATGCAATTACTCCATGAGGACAGCAAGTTAGTGCATTCAGAAGTTTTACCTGACTTTCTTTATCCATTGTCAACGGCAGGCAGATCGGCATCTTTATATGTTATCGTGCAGCTCTTTCTCAAGTGTCCCAAACTCATCTTTAAGAATTACTGCGAAATCATCGATCCACTGAGTAATATTTTCCTTCTCGGTTTTCTTAAAGACAATAGTTGAAAATGCTTCCCTTGGAATTGCATTTCTGAGATTTCCCCCATCAAAATATGCAACAGAAATATTATATTTGTTTGAGAGGTTCCAGAGTAACCTGTTCATCAGTTTAACTGCATTTCCATACCCTTTATGTATCTCATCTCCCGAATGACCTCCATGAAGCCCAAGCACGGAAATGGAAAGAGATGCTGAATCCTTTTCAACAGGTACAGCATTATAGTTCATGATACCTTCAGTATCCATGCCTCCTGCACATCCAATAAAAAGTATTCCTTCGTCTTCTGAATCAAGGTTAATTAATATTCTGCCGGTGAAAAAATCGGAATGAAGATTAATAGCACCAGTCATACCAGATTCTTCATCTACTGTAAAAAGACATTCAATTTTACCTGCCTTAAGATCTTTATCTGTAAGTATTGCAAGCTGAGCTGCTATACCAATACCATCATCTGCTCCCAGTGTTGTGCCTTTTGCAGTAACCCATTCACCTTCCAGAACAGGTAAAATCGGATCGGTATTCCAGTCATGGGGATAATCGGCATTTTTTTCACCAACCATATCCATATGACTCTGAAGAACAATTGTTTTACGATTCTCCATACCTGCACTTGCCGGCTTGATTATGATAATATTTCCAACCTCATCTTCACGATATTCGAGATTTTTTTTCTTTGCAAAATTTATAAGATATTGTCTGATCTGTCCCTCATTCTTTGACAAACGTGGAATTTTACAAATTTCTTCAAAATAGATCCAGAGTGCTTCCGGATTTAAGTGACCTAATATGCTCATGCCAGGAATAATGTATCGCTAATAAGCCACAAAATTACTATTTATTTTCTACTTTGAGTCCCATTTTTAAATATATGTAGTGCCCATGTGATGAGGAAATTTCACTATTTTTACAAATAACTTTTGAAAAATTAAAAGAATATGAGCATATCAAAACCCACAATAGTAGTTTTACCCGGCGATGGGATAGGAGAAATAGTCCTTCAGGAGTCTTTAAGAGTACTTGATGCGGCAGGATTTGATGCCAATTATGTGCATGGAGATATTGGATGGGAATTCTGGTGCATAGAAGGTAATCCTTTACCACAGAGGACTATAGATCTTATTGCAAAGCATAAAATTGCTCTTTTTGGCGCTATCACCTCCAAACCAAATGATGAAGCCAAAGCTGAACTTAATCCTGATTTACAGGGCAAAGGATTTACTTACTCAAGTCCCATTGTAGGATTGAGACAACATTTTGATCTTGATATTTGTGTTCGTCCATGTAAGTCCTATAAAGGAAATCCCCTGAATTTTGTGAGAAGAGGGAAGGGGAATACAATAGACGAACCTCTGATTGATGTGGTAATATTCCGTCAGAATACTGAAGGTTTATATTCAGGTGTTGAATGGACAAATCCTCCGGAGCAGGTTTATAAGGCACTTATGACCCATCCGAAATTCGGCGCTAATTTTGGAAAGGTACCTGTTGATGAGTTATCTGTATCAACAAGGATATTTACAAGGAAAGCCACCATTCGCATCCTGAATGCAGCCTTTGAACATGCCCGAAAATTCGGCTATAAATCAGTTACTGTTTGCGAAAAGCCTAACGTGATAAGGGAGACATCAGGATTGATGTGGAAGCTGGCAAAAGAGATACATAAAAACTCATATCCTGAGATTAAGCTTCTCAATACCAATATTGATGCCCAGATGATGTGGCTTACCAAAAATCCTGAGGAATATGGGGTTATAGTAGCTGGAAATATGTTTGGAGATATAGCCTCAGATGCTTTTGCAGGTTTGATTGGGGGACTCGGGTTTGCCTGTAGTGCACAGTTCTCATCCGATGGTATTGCAGTTTTTGAGCCAACTCACGGTTCAGCTCCCAAGTATGCCGGCTATGAAGTTCCGATTGTAAATCCGATAGCTATGATTGAGTCTGCTTGTATGATGCTTGACTATATTGGTGAGAAAAACATTTCAGAAAGGATAAGAAAAGCTGTTGCATCTGTTATTGAGGAAGGAAATGTGCGCACTTATGATATGATGAAGATGTCGGGCAGACCTGAAGTTATTCAGAATGGTGCAGCTTCAACTTCTATGATGACCGATGCAATAATAGCTAAATTAAAGCAATAATATAATCAGATTATGAATGAACAGATTTATAAATTATGGCCGGAACTGGAATGGATCAGTGACAAATCGCTCAGGGATAAAACTGCCAGGACATGGGAACTTGCTTTTTCGAAAAGCGTACTTAAGCCGGAAGACCTGGAAAAAATCCCGTTCACACTTCTCTGCGGACCTGATCTGAAGGTCAGTTTCATGGCACATAAAAGATGTGTTGTCCATATTGCCCGGGAAAGCGGGGAGAAGATGAATGAATTCTTTAAGGATGATCTTCCCGTTAACATGGATACCCTTATTTCAGGTGCAATTCTTGCTGATGTAGGAAAACTGCTTGAATATGAGCTTGATGAAGATGGGACGGGCTGTTCAGGGGAAATACGGACAGTATCTCAGACATCCTTTCTCCGGTGTTTCTCTGGCTGAAGAATGCGGTGTTCCACCTGAGGTTTGCCATATTATTGCGGCACACGCTCATGAAGGAGATCTGGTTAAAAGGACTACAGAAGCCTATATTGTTCATCATGCTGACTTCATGACATTCCTGCCTTTTAAGAGCAGGCTGATCGTGTAATCTTCATTGTAAGCTTAAATGAGCTCTGATATATATACCTGCTGCTATTTTAATTAGTCGGAGTTGCTGTTAATGGTAGAGCCAGTCTGCTGGTACAATTGATTTCATTTGCCCGGGTGCTTCAACCAGAAACTCAAGTCCTGAACCGCCTTCACCCTGAAAATACTCTATCTCTATCCTGTGAGATCCTTTTTCCAAAGGATAATATCTGCCTTCTTCCTTCATACCATGAATACCATCATTCATAACCGCATCGAGGTTGTCAATTGTCATTTTACTCCCATCGTCGGAATTAATAAAGAAACCGTAAACACCATCAGCGGGAATTTGTATATAACCTTTAAAAACAATACCATAGAATGAATTCTTGCCTGCGGCAGCATTGCTTACACTGGTCACTGTTTTTCTCTGAACTGGCTTTAAGGTTGAAAAATCAGGAAGCATAGTAAATCTGCCATCATAAATAGCAGCCTGCAGCCCGGGTTTTAGTTGTGAGGAAGCAACAGCCGGGATAAGATTCTTTTTCTCAATATCATATGATATAACCCGGCTACTGACGTTTTCCCACTTTGTAAACGCTTTTATTGTAGCAGAGGATAAAATATAAAAGGGACCCTGGTATCTTAAGGAGTTATCATCCGGTTCGGTGCCATCGAATGTATAAAATATTGTTCCTCCCGGCCTTGAAGAAACAAGCTCTGCCGTAAAGACTCCTGTAAAAATACCTTGAGACGGTTTCAGTGCAGGAGGAATGAAATTTTTATTGGCTCTGAGGACGTTCTCAACACCCATTTTATTTATTTTTCTATCATAAGTCATGAGTCCGTTAGTCTCTGTTTCAACATCTGTAGTTTGTGTATAGATTGTTGCACTAAGTCCATTTTCTTTTACAAACCTGTAAACATCATTATAGTACTGTTCATACTTTGTGAGAAGCTGGAGTGAATCCTCCATATTACGGTAACCCCAGTTTCTTTTTTCCCATGTGTGATTCTGAACGGGGAGTCCCAGTCCACCGAACTCACCGAGTACAATTGCTCTTTTTTCTTCAGCAGGCTGGCATACCGGGTCGGGATAATGGTGAATGTCACTGATATCTCCTGTCCCCCTGTCGGTCCATCCTGAAGCACTGTTAACTAATCTTGTTGTATCATAATCTGCAATAAGCTGAGTAATTCTTCCGGTTTCAAATTGTCCCCAACCTTCATTAAAAGGAACCCACATTATGATTGAAGGATGATTGTACTTTGTTTCAATCATTCGTTTTAATTCATATTCAAATTGTTGGGTTGCTTCCTGAGATTTCTCAATATCCGGCTGGTCTCCGCTTATATGTTTATCCCCGCTTGGCATATCCTGCCATACAAGAATTCCCATTTTATCGCACAGGTAATAGAATATTCTGTTTTCGACTTTAACATGTTTGCGCAGCATATTAAATCCCATGGCTTTAGTCATCTTCAGGTCATATAACATTGCTTCCTCAGTTGGTGGGGTATAAATTCCATCAGGCCAGAAACCCTGATCAAGCGGACCATTCTGATATACAAATTTATTATTTAACAGAATCCTGGTAAATCCATCAGAAGTTTTTCCAAGAGCGACTTTTCTGATCCCGGTATATGAATTTACCTTATCAATAGTTTTGTTTCCATTTTTAAGTTCTATTATTATATCGTAAAGGTCAGGCTTTTCGGGACTCCAGAGTAAAGGATTTTCTATATGTAATGAAATTGCCTTGTTACTTTCACCGCTTTCTGTTGCTATCTTTTTCCCGTCCTTTTTTACTGTTATTTTAAGTGTGTTTGCATCCTCATTCTCAACTAAGGTTTTTATAGATATTATACCATTGTCAGCATCAGTGACAGTACGAAAAGATGCAATATGAGTTTTATTCACTGGTTCAATCCATATAGTCTGCCAGATTCCTGTAGTGGGAGTATACCAGATTCCACCCGGGGAAGAAACCTGTTTGCCACGAGGCTGTGTGCCTTTGTCGGTTGGATCCCAGACACATACTAGAAGCTCATGAAGCTTATTGTCACCCAGTAAGTTAGTAATATCGAATGAAAAAGGATCATATCCTCCCGAGTGTTTTCCAACCTCTTTACCGTCAACCCAAACAGTTGTTTCCCAGTCGGACGCCTCAAGATTCAATAACAGGTTCCTGTTTTTCCATCTGTTAGGCACCTTAAATGATCTTCTGTACCACAAACTTTCTGTTTCGGAAATTCTTTTCTTTACTCCCGACAATGCTGATTCAACAGGATAAGGAACTAGAATGGATCCATCCCATTTATCAGGTTTTATATCTTTTGGTGTTATTGCGTAATCCCACAAGCCGTTCAGACTGATCCATTCATTTCTGACCATATCGGGACGCGGGTAACTTAACCATGGTTTTAGAGGATCAACATCGGATGACCATTTTGTAAGAATCGGATTTTCAGTGATTTTCCACTGGGTTTGCTTATTAAGTGTACATGATACACTTAATAAACAAAGTATTACAATCACAGGTAGTCTGAAAGTTTTCATATTATAAATTTTGGAGGTTATTTCATATTAGTCGAATGCAGATGTTATGGCAGAAAATGAAATTATAAGAATATTTTTTTTATAGGAAAGCATCAGTCACCTGTTTAAACATAAATCAGCTGTCCGTAATAATTTTATCCCAGTTTCATCTTTTCTACCTCTTCAATATTTCTTTCGTTTGTCACAGCCTTGGCATCAGGAGTATATAAGTAGTCAATAAGATTCTGATATTTTTCCATGATCTTTCCCCTTACAATTTTCATTGTTGAGTTCATCAGGCCATTATCCTCAGTAAAGCTTTCTTCAAGAATGCCAATTGCTACAGGAAGCCATCTCTGAGGAAACATATTGCCGTATTTACCATTTGTCCGGTATTCGAATACTTCATTTTCAATTAGCATAATCACTGCCCTTTTTCCTTCATCTGAATCAGCAGTAAGGTTTTTCTCTTCAAGATATAACTTGAGCGCATGCTGATTTGGAACTACAATAGCCACAGTATAAGGTTTCTGATTATTGTACAGCATGCACTGATCAATATATTTTGACTGTTCGGAAATAGCTTCTTCAATGCCTTCAGGACTGAATTTTTCACCATCATCGGCGATAAGCAGACTTTTAAACCTACCCAGCACATACAGGAAATCATCATCTGACACGTAACCCATATCTCCTGTGTAAAGCCATCCGTCTTTGATACTTTCCTTTGTGGCAGCTTCATTTTTCCAGTAGCCATACATTACATTACCTCCGCGTATAACTATTTCTCCTTTTTCTCCCTTTGGAAGTTCTTTACCATCATCGTCACATATCTTAAGATCCATGTTATTTACTATTACCCCTGAGGATCCAAGTTTGTGTTTGCCTGTAGAATTTGATGAGATCACCGGAGATGCTTCACTTAATCCATAACCCTGGTACATCGGGATTCCCAGCGCATAAAAGAATCGTTGTAATTCAATATCCAGTAATGCTCCTCCTCCGATAAAATAATCAAGTTCGCCACCATATCCTTCTCTGATCTTACTGAAGAGTATCTTGTCATATAGCCTCAGGAGAGGTTTATTTATTCTGGATAGGCCAGTTCCTTTATTCCATCCCTCTTTGTTATATGAATACGAAATCTTAAGTGCATGATTGAAAAGCATTTCAATCATTGTTCCCTTTTCTTTTATTCCTTTCTCAATATTCTTTCTGAAATTTTTAGCAATTGCAGGAACGCTCATAAGCAGGTTTGGCTTTATCTCTTTAAGGCAAACCGGAAGATTTCTTAAAGTTTCCATTGGAGTTTTTCCTGTTTTTACCGATGCTATGCTGGCGCCACTTCCCATGAAAGCAAATATTCCGCATGTGTGCCCAAAAGAGTGATCCCATGGAAGAATCAGAAGTGTTTTATAAAATGAAGGAATGTCCATCAGACTGTATGCCTGGTATACATTGGTAACATAGTTGCCGTGAGTAAGAATGATACCTTTGGGATCAGCAGTAGTTCCGGATGTATAACAAATATTTGCGAAATCAGAAGGAGTAATGCTCTTGCTTAACTCTTCAAATTTCGTCGTATTACCGGGCAGATCTAGCCATTCCCTTCCAA
The DNA here is from genome assembly GCA_963741935.1 of uncultured Bacteroidales bacterium. GTDB lineage: Bacteria > Bacteroidota > Bacteroidia > Bacteroidales > VadinHA17 > LD21. Next base: position 42,149 of record CAVUJY010000017.1, read on the forward strand.
TTTTTCTGACTTCATTGAAATGGATCTCATTTTCGCCATATTCCTCCTGAGTATCGAAATGAATGATTTTTTCTATTGAAGGACATTCACTCAGTACATCATTTAATTTCATTGCCTGTATTGAAGAGACAAGAATCATCCGTGATCCTGAATGGTTTATCCTGAATTTAATTTCTTCCGGATTGAGTTTTACCGAAAGAGGTACATTCACAGCCCCGGTATAAAGAATTCCCAGTTCTCCGATTACCCAGCTGTTTCTGCCTTCAGAAATCAGACTTAGTCTGTCGCCTTTATTGATGCCAAGCTGTATCAGGCCTGCTGCGAATTCATAAACCTGTTTCCTGGTTTCTCCATAGGTTGTACCCTCATATTTGTCATTGGGTTTTTCCCACAGGTAAACATTATTACTGAACTTTTCAACACTTTCTTCAAAGAATTGTATAATGGATTTCATTTACAGAGGTTTTAGGTTAGTCTACATTTTGATAAGCCGAATATACAAAATTCAGAGTATTTTAGCTCATCATGGCTATTATTAATATCCTGTGATTTTGTTTTATAATATTTTGTATCTTTGATTATTGTCTTTCAAAATGGCATAACAGAAAGTTATATAAAATTAAAATTATTTTATTATGAGACATTTCTCTGCAATTATTTTCATCCTGCTTCTTGTAGTAGTCACTCCATCCTGTAAATATTTTAATCGTGGAAAAAAGGAGAAAGCAGCTGCAGCGCTTCGGGCGCATCAGGATAGTGTCCGGGTTGCTGACTCTCTTAAGAAAGTTCAGGACAGGTTAATGGCGGAAGAACTTGCCAGGATAGATTCTGTTAATCAGGCTGAAGCTGAGCGATTAGCCCAGCAGTCAAAGTATAATATTGTAGTTGGCAGTTTTATAACTCCTGAATATGCAAGAAACTTTTCTGAGGAGTATAAAGCACAGGGCTATCAACCCAAAATAATAAAGATGGATGGCAGCAGGTTTGAACTGGTAGTAGCTGAGTCTCATAAGAATTTCAGGAACGCTCTGTCGCGTCTGAAACAATTTCAGGATACCACCACCATTGATGCATGGATGTATATCAGAAAGTAAAATTTAGTATACTAAAATATATTTTTTGTAAAAGCCTGATGTATTCAATTTGAATATATCAGGCTTTTAAAATTCTGTATGCTTATAACTTTCTGAATATGGTCTCTTCCCGATCGGGTCCAACCGAGACCATGGTTACAGGAATTCCTGTTTGTTCCTCAATAAACAGAATGAAATTTTTCAGAGCAGATGGAAGCTTGTCAAATTCCTTTGTTTCGGAGATATTTTCGCGCCATCCTGGAAAAGTGGTATACACTGGTTCGATACCCGACTCATTAATAAAAGGTATTTCATCGCATTCTTTTCCATCCACTTTGTAGGAGGTACATATTTTAATATTTTCAAAACCCGACATTACATCAGCTTTGGTCATGAATAGTTGTGTAATACCGTTGATCATTATTGAATATTTTAAAGCTGGAAGGTCGAGCCATCCGCATCTGCGAGGTCTTCCGGTAGTTGAACCGAATTCCTTTCCAATGTCTCGTAAGGTGTTGCCTGTCTCATCACTCAGTTCAGTAGGAAACGGACCGCTTCCTACCCTGGTACAATAAGCTTTAAAAATTCCGAATATTTCACCAATGCGTCTTGGTGATACTCCAAGCCCGATACAGGCGCCGGCACTTATTGTATTTGAAGAAGTTACAAATGGATACGATCCGAAATCAACATCCAGCATCGTTCCCTGAGCTCCTTCGGCAAGAATTTTCCTGCCTTTTCCTGAAAGATCATTTACAAGGTATTCAGTATTAGCAATACTGAATTTTTTTAAAAGGTCGATTCCTTCAAACCAGCCTTGCTCATACTCTTTAAGATCAAACTTAAAGTCATAGTTTTTGAGAATTGAAAGATGCCTGGCTGTATGATAATCGTATAATTCCCTGAAGTTTTTTCTGAGAATATCACCAACTCTCAAGCCGTTACGGCTTGTTTTATCAGTATAAGCCGGACCAATCCCTTTTAGAGTTGATCCTATTTTGGTAGAACCTTTGTGGCACTCATAAGCAGCATCAAGTATCCTGTGGCTTGGAAGAATAAGATTTGCACGCGTGGAAATAATAAGTCTTTTTGCAAGCTCCTCAGGAGAGGGTCCCAGTTCTTCAATTTCCCTTTTAAAAACCGCAGGGTCAATAACAACACCGTTACCTATAATATTGATCTTATCCGGATGAAAAATACCTGATGGTATCAGATGTAAAACATGTTTAATATTATTAAACTCAAGTGAATGCCCGGCATTCGGTCCGCCCTGAAAACGGGCAATAATATCGTATTGAGGACTTAATGCATCTACAATTTTTCCTTTTCCTTCATCACCCCATTGCAGTCCTAACAGTATGTCAATGTTCATATTATAAAATATGTAAATATTAAAAAATGCTCTACAAGGTACGAAATTATTCAACTTAATTTCAGCCTGATTATAGATTGTTAATAAATCATGGGATATATCCGGCAAATGGATTCAGACTGTGAGGTGAAATGATATAATGTCATATGGCAAGATTATTTCTCAATTTTATATCAAGAGTTTCTGTATTTGCGTATTGTTATTTTGATCATGGTCATTATATTTGTATATAACCTGACACCTGCGTAGCTTTTGTTATAATTGTGTCTTTAAATCATTTTATATGAAAAAACTTTTTACTCTTTCTATTGCATTAATTCTTACTATTTCTTCATTTGCTCAGGATAAACCAGCTGTGTCAACTGAGAAAAATGTACTGAAAATTAATACCTTAAGCTTGTTTTTAGGAACAGGATCCATTTTTTATGAACATAAAATAAGTGATTTAACCTCCGGACAATTAGGCTTAGCCTATATGAATTTTAAACTGGGCGATACAAAATTTTCCGGATTAATTCTTACACCTGAATTCAGAATCTATCCTAAGAAAAATGCCATTGATGGATTTTATGTTGCTCCTTATCTGCGATATCAGAATTTTTCTGTCGAAAATAAGGAGACTTCATCCAAAGGTTCTCTTACTTCAATGGGAGGGGGGCTTCTTTTCGGGCAGGCAATGGATAACAGATTCAGGGTTTACAATGGACCTGTTTTTTGGAGGACATTACGGAAATGCCAGTGTATCAGTAAGTTCAGGACAGGATACTTTTGATTCAAATTTCTTTAACGGATTCAGAATGCGGGTGGGCTTTGCCCTTGGTTTTGCATTCTAAAAAACAGAATATAAAAAGGGGCCGAAAAGGCCCCTTTTTAATGATATCTGAAGTCGGTTTTCTGATATATGTTACTTTATTCAGTATTACCCAAAACTTTAATCCTGAATTTTTCAGAAGTTTCTATTCTTTTTCACTATTTGAAATGTTACCGTAAATATATAATGAATGATAGTGAGGTGTAAATCCATGTAATTCACTGGCCGTATTGATTATCTCATGTATTCGCGGATCGCAGAATTCAATTACTTTGCCTGTCTCAATATCAATAAGATGGTCGTGCTGTCCGCACTGGTAGGCTTTTTCAAACTGGGCAATATTCTTACCGAACTGGTGTTTTATTACCAGATTGCAGTCAAGTAACAGTTCTATTGTATTATATAATGTTGCCCTGCTTACCCTGTAATTTTTATTCTTCATAAAAATATAAAGCGACTCAATATCGAAATGACCACTTCGCGTATATATCTCATCAAGAATTGCATATCTCTCAGGTGTTTTTCTATGCCCTTTTTTCTCCAGATAGTCAGTGAAAATCTTCTTGACTGTCATTTTTGTATCATCACTAAGCATATTTGATCTAATTTAAAATAATAAACAAAAATATGCAATTTTCCGGATATATTGGAAGAGACTCCAACTTTAATTTATTTAGAGAAATCTTCAACCCTCTTTACATTTTCAATTCCCTTAATATTAGAAATTTTCAATATCAGGTTATTCAGGTCTTTTGTATGATGTACAAACAGATCTATTGTACCTTCAAATATACCATCTCTGACTGAAATATTTATTCTGGTCATATTTACCTTAAGTTCCGATGAAATAATATTTGTGATATCATTCACAAGTCCAATCCTGTCGATTCCTGTCATACTTATTCTGGCAAGAAAAGATACAAGCTTATGCATTGCCCATTTCACGGCTATTATCCTGTTGCCCTCATTCGACATAATTCGTATTGCAACCGGGCATTTTGGCTTATGTATTATAATTGCACCTTCAGGGGAGTGATAGCCAATAACTTCATCACCTGGTATCGGATTGCAGCATTTAGCAATTTCATATGACTGTTCAGCAGTATCAACGCTCTCTCTAAGTAAAAAAGGGACACTGTTGTCGATTTTATCCTGTGAAACTTCCGGCTCTTTTTTTTCTTTTTTTGAACCTATAAGCTTTAATTCCCAATACTTAATAACGCTTTTGGAAGGATTGTTCTTTAAAATCTTCTTCAGGTTATCCAGGTTTATCCTTCCACGCCCGATGCCTGATAAGAGCTCGTCTTTATTTAAAACATCATAAGCCGGTAGCAGCTTTTTCAGTATTTCATTATTTATTGTCATTCCCAATTCCTTAAGCCGGAATTCAAGAATATCCATCCCCTTCTGTATTGAGTCTTTTGATTCAGTCTTGAGTGCACTTTTAATAGCTTCCTTGGCTTTTGAAGTCCTTACAAATGCAAGCCATTCCTTCTCCGGTTTGGCAATATCTGAGGTTATGATTTCTACCTGATCTCCACTCATCAGTATTGCGTTGATCGGATTTAGCTTGTAGTTTATTTTTGCACCTATAGCTTTGTTCCCGACCTCAGTATGTATTTCATATGCAAAATCAAGTGCAGAAGCACCTTTGGGCAGACTTACCAGAAATCCTTTTGGTGTGAAAACTATTATCTCGGAAGAGAAGAGATTCATTTTAAATTCATCGAGAAACTCAATGGGATCCTCCAGTGGATTCTCAAGCATAATCCTGATTTTTTTAATCCACTTATCCAATTCACTTTCAGGAGATTCATCGCCTTTGTATTTCCAGTGTGCAGCATAACCTCTTTCAGCAATCTCATCCATTCTCTTGCTTCTGATCTGCACCTCGACCCATTTCCCTTCAGGTCCCATAACAGTAACATGAAGGGCTTCGTAACCGTTTGGTTTGGGTCTGCTGACCCAGTCGCGGAGTCTGTCAGGTTTTGGCAGATATGAATCAGTGATGATTGAATAGATATTCCAGCATTGTGTTTTTTCAGGGATCCCCGCGTACAGGTTCAAAAACGATCCTTACAGCAAGAACATCGTATATTTCCTCAAATGGAACGTTCTTTGCCTGCATTTTATTCCATATTGAAAATACTGATTTAGGTCTTCCGCTGATATCAAACTTTATTCCTGTATCTCCAAGTTTTTCAATTATAGGCAGTGAAAATTTATTTATGAGTGATACATACTTTCTTTCACTGTGCTTCAGTTTGGCCGTTATCTCATCATAAATCTGAGGTTGCCTGAATTTAAAACTAAGGTCTTCGAGTTCACTCTTAATGGCATACAATCCAAGCCTGTTTGCAAGTGGAGCGTAAAGAAAAATTGTTTCTCCGGCAACTTTTAACTTCTTATGCTCGGGCATCGAATCCAGCGTCCTCATATTATGCAGACGGTCAGCAATTTTTATGAGAATTACCCTGAGGTCGTCAGAAAGTGTCATTAACATCTTTCTGAAGTTCTCTGCCTGCAATGAGGATGAATTTTCTTTATTATATGTGCCGGATATTTTAGTAAGACCATCAATCAGCGATGCTATTTTGGGGCCAAAATCTCTGTCAACATCTTCGAGTGAATAATCAGTATCTTCTACCACATCATGCAGAAGTGCAACTGCAATAGACTTTGCCCCAAGTCCGATCTCCTGGTTTACAACCTTTGCTACCGAAATAGGATGAATAATATACGGTTCTCCTGATTTCCTCCGCATGTTCCAATGAGCCTCATTGGCAACATTAAAAGCCTTGTCAATTAATTCCCTGTCACCAGGTTTATTACATCTCAGAAGATTATTTACCAGAGTTTCATATTCGGCCTGAATACGGTTCTTATCCTCTTCATCAAAAATATCCTTGTTCCCCATAAAAAAACTTGCAGCACCTTTTTGTGCAATATACAAAGATAACTTTTCCCCAAATAAAATGTTAGCTAAAACTTAGTTTGTGAAAAATGATTTGTAATAATATCGCTAAAATTCCTCCTTTATTATTTCCCCGGATTTTGATTTTTGAATATCTGGCTTTATAATAATCATAGTATCAGTATTATATCTGAGACAAGATCAGATATGGTACATCGATTAAGATTTGTATAAACGCTATATAATGAAAGATAAATATTCAGGTTATCTGTTATGGATTATAGTAATTGTACCTGTTTTGGTAATAATCTCTCCTGATGGAGTTGTTACTTTTAAGAACCAGAGACAGACACCCTGTGCCTGTTGATTGCCATTTTGTGTTCCATCCCAGGATTCGTTGAAATCTCTTGACTCAAACAACCTCTTGCCCTGCCTGTCGGTAATTATAAGATAATAATCAACAGGAGAGAAGGATAATACAGGTCGGAATAATGAGTTAACGGTACCTCTGCCAGGGGTGAAAACATTTGGAACTGTGATAAGTTCTGTTGGTGAAATGCATTTTCGGGAAGAACTGCTTATTCCGGTAATTCCATATGGATTAAGCGATTCAGAAGCGGTTACATAAAAGCAGACTTCATCACCTGACACATCGTACATTAAATTCTTGTAATCGATTAGAAATGTTGTGTCGTTTGATGGTAACAATGCTCTTTCCTCAAATCCTGAACCAGTATTTATGTATACTTTGTAGGATGCCAGTTCTCCCTTCCACATTTTATACGAATTCCACGTCAGCTTAAGATCATTATCACTTTTCTCCAGGTCAAGTGTAATATTTGAACAAATATTTGATACTGTAACAGGATTGCTACAGTTATTTATTGCAGAAAGCCTGTAATAATTAATAACATTGATATCAGCATTATTATCTGTGTACAGGATTGATCCGCTATGTGATTCTACCTGAGATATCGTAGTGAAATCACTTGCCGGACTGCTGCTTTTTTCAATAATGAAATGTGTGACTTCAGAAGAGGAATCATATGTAAACGATAACGAAATTTTATTGTCGGACGTTACAGTTGCATAGTCTGCATTGATCCATTCCGGTGGACGTTGCATACTTGTAAAAAGACATGCTTTGTTGGAGGTGGAAAAGGCTCCTCCCTCCAGATTTGCCCTTATTACGAAACAATAATTGGCATCTGTTGAAAAATCGTCCATTGTGAAACTGTTTGTCACAGCAGATACTTTGCTGATTTCTTTCAGGTCTTCTCCGTTAAGAGAGCCCATAATAGAATAATCAGTCACTTTTTGGGGAGTTGAGAGATAACTGTTCCATGACACAACTAATTTTTTATTACATGTATCAATCTCCGCCTTTGTGAAAATGGTATTTAATTCATTCGAAAGCTGACTTGGACATCCCGGCATTCCTGAAATTACAGCTTCCCTATATGCTGCAACAACATATGATACGGAAAAGTATTTGGTTGAAGTACTTGAGAATGAAAAGCTTGTAGCAGACGGATTCCATATCGTATCAAAGGCCATCCCATCACCATCCTTAAATGTATACAAAATATAGGCTGCAATTTTATCCGATGGACTTAGGGTCCATTCAAGATTTGTGATCCCGGTTTCCGGTTCAACACTTACAAGTCTCAAAACAGGGGGAGCCGGCACTTCACAATTTACTTGAGAGTAGACATTTCCATGATATAAAATAAGAATTGCAATAATAATATACTGGAATTTTATCTTCATCTTATTCCTGCTGTTATCTCATACAGATCTTCAATATTATAATACGTTCTGGCCAGTGTAATTATTTCATCAGCATCAATTGTTCTTATTTTTTCTGCCAGTCTGTGATAATAGCTGTTATCCAATCCTAACTCCCATACTGATCTGAAACTTTCTGCGAGTGCAAATGGGCCATCGAACATTCGTACCATTTCGCCCGACATAAAGTTACGCACAACAGACAACTCTGATTTGTTAACCGGAATGTTATGAAGCTTTCTTATCTCCTTATATATTTCATCAATAGTACTATTAACATTTTTATGATTGACTTCAGTTGATATTATTTTATAACCTGAAAGATTGAGAGATGATACTGATGAATGAATACCATATGTATAGCCTTTTTCTTCTCTGATGTTTTTCATAAGTCTTGATCCGAAATATCCTCCCAGAAGGGAATCAAGGAACTTGAGACCCGTATAATCGGGATGTCTCTTATTTATTGTCGTTGAACCGATACGGACAGAGGTTTGTACGGTATCGGTTTTAGGAATATGGACCTTTTTAAGTTTTTCTCCCTTAGGCAGGGGGTAAGAACCTGAAGTACCTTCCTGTTTTAAGCCGGAGTCAACATCTCCGAAGAATTGATTCAAAAGTTCTGATGTTCTCACGTGAAGCCTGCCGGATATTATAACAGTCATATTATCAGTAGTATAGTACTTTGAGTGAAAATCATAAAGAAGTGATGGTGTGATCTTTTCAAAGTCACTTTCTGCCAGATGACGACCATACTGGTGATTCTTTCCGAAGACAGATTCAAAAAACTGCTCATTTGCAATATACTGGACCTTTTCCCTGTTAACCAAATACCTGCTCAGACGTTTTTTCATCAAAGCATTTAGTTCATTATCAGGAAATAATGGGCTAAACAGAATCTCTCTGCATAGTTCAAGCACTTTGCCGATATGTTTATTGAGAAAATATACCACAATTCCGGCCTGGTCTTTTTCAGAGTATAGGTGATAGAATGCCCCGTAGAAATCCATTAGGTTATTGAACTCTTCTGAAGTATAATTATGGGATCCCTCTGTTAACATTAAATTAGTTGTTGAAGCAAGAAGCGGCATGGATTCTTTAATCTGACCTGCTTTGAAGGTGAATTCAAGACGCATCACATCCTGGGTACCCGCTTCAATCAGATAAACAGGAACCCCATTGTTAAGGGAAAATGAAGATGCTTCCGGTATTACAACCTTTTCAACAGGTAAAACCTTCGGCTGGGTTATGTGAATTATGCTCATGATGACTCCTTTCGTGTTGATCTGTATATTAAAGTACTGCAATTAGATTGGTTAAGATACCTCAATGCTGTATCCATAACCATGTCCGGTGTTATTTTTCTGTATTCATTGACTTCGAGGTTAATCATTTCAGGGTCACCAAGGAGTTCGAAAAATGCAAGGTTCATGGATTTGTTTAAAACTGATGTATAGGAAAAAACAGTTGATGATTCAAATTTGTTTTTTACTTTTTCCATTTCTCTGTCGCTGCAGGAAATATTTTTTATCCCTGAAATAACTTCATTAATGGCATCTTCAGCTTCCTGTATATCAATGCCTTTCATTAGCTTCCCATGAATAAATAACAGGCCGGGATCAATATCAGATGTCAGATAGGCATTTATTTCACTGAACATTTTCTTTTCTCTTACAAGTATTGTATTTAGTCTTCCTGATTCGCCTCCGGCAAGAAGATCGGTTATAAGATCCAGTGTTTTAAAATCCGGGCCGTTTCTTGGTCCTATATGCCAGACTTTATATAATGCAGTTGATGGAACATCCTTTTCCAGAATCAGCCTTCTTTCTTCTGTCTGAACCGGTTCAGCAGGCAGGTTCCTTATTTTAACCTTTCTCTTTTCAATAGGGCCAAACCATTTTTGGCACAGCCTGAAAGCATCATTGTATTCAATATTTCCTGAAAGTGCTACAATTGCATTATTAGGTGCATAATGAGAAAAGAAGAATTCCTTAATAGTCTTAAGATCAGTGTTTTCAATATGTGAGATATCCATGCCAATAGTTGGCCACCTGTATGGATGAACTTTGTATGCAAGCGGCCTGATCTTCAGGATGGCATCTCCATATGGCTGATTAAGATATCTCTGGTTAAATTCTTCAATAACCACATTTTTTTGAGTGTCAAGATTTTTCTGGGAAAAATCAAGCTCCAGCATCCTGTCTGATTCAAGCCAGAAGGCTGTTTCGATATTCTCTGAAGGGATTGTAAGGTAATAGTTTGTTATATCGTTATTAGTAAATGCATTATTTTCTCCGCCAACCATCTGAAGAGGTATGTCATAATCAGGGATATTTACTGAACCTCCGAACATAAGATGTTCAAAAAGATGTGCCAGACCTGTATTATCCGGATCTTCATCTCTCGAACCTACATCGTATAAAATATTCATGGCCACCAATGGGGTGGATTTATCTTCATGTACAAGTACCCTTAATCCGTTATCAAGAGTGAATCTGCTGAATTTTATCATTCAATGAGGTATGAAAAATTTGTCTTATAGTTAAAAATTATCTGATGACAAACTTAGATAAAAAACAGTGAACGTTTAGTATTGTTTTTATATTTGCATAATTATGTTCAGAAATCATTTTTTCAGAAAATTTTTCATACGCGTCTATTTGAGATCGATCAGGTTAAGCTGGTTTATTTTCTTAGTCTGGTTGTGGGTTTACTAAGTGCACTGGCGGCTGCATTGCTTAAAAATGCAATTCATTATACCCAGCGGATACTTACCCAGGGTATAACACGTGAATCAGGCAGACTTCTCTTTCTTGCATATCCGCTAATTGGAATGTTCCTTACACTAATATTTGTAAAGTATGTGGTTAAGGATAAGATCGGTCATGGTATAAGCAGGATTCTATACGCAATATCAAGAAGAAAGAGCATCTGAGAGTTCATAATACATGGACTTCAATTGTAGCCAGTACTCTGACTATAGGTTTTGGCGGTTCTGTAGGAGCTGAAGCTCCTATAGTATTAACAGGTTCATCAATTGGTTCAGTATCGGAAGATTTTTTAAGCTGAATTATAAAAACATCACTTTTCTTATCGGATGCGGAGCTGCCGGTGCTATATCAGGGATTTTTAAAGCTCCGATAGCCGGAATTGTATTTACTCTTGAAATTCTGATGCTTGACCTGACAATATCATCAATTGTTCCGCTTCTTATATCTTCAGTAACTGCGGCAACTGTTGCATATTTTCTTATGGGCGATAAAGTTTTGTTTACTTTTAACATTATAGAGTCATTCAATATTTCCAATATTCCATGGTATATATTGCTTGGTGTTATTTCCGGACTCATTTCACTTTATTTTTCAAAAATGACATTATTTCTGGAAGGGAATTATGAAAAAATAAAGAATATTTATATAAGGCTTATTCTGGGTGGTATAGTTCTTGGTGGACTGATTTATTTCTTTCCTCCTTTTTACGGTGAGGGTTATGACTACAATTATGTTACTTCTTCAGGGAATTCAAATATGGTATTTGACAACGAGTATTTTTAGTCATATTCAGAAATTTTATTGTAATAATTCTCTTTATGTCTGGCATTGTATTGTTTAAGGTTGTAGCAAGCAGTTCAACAAATGGGGCAGGAGGTGTTGGAGGAATATTTGCACCTACAATGTTTATAGGTGGTATAAATGGATTTTTTGTTGCAAGTCTTCTAAGAAATTTTTTGACTTTGATCTTCCCGACAACAGGTTTGTTCTTGTTGGAATGGCAGGTACGATGGCAGGTGTAATGCATGCACCTCTTACGGCAATTTTTCTGATTGCTGAAATAACAGGAGGATATAATCTGCTGATGCCTCTTATTATTACATCAACAGTTGCATATATAACAACAAGAAGCTTTGAAAAGCATTCAATATATCATGTTCAGCTGGCGAAAGAGGTGAATTGATAACACATGATAAAGATAAAGCTGTATTGACTTTTATGGACTGGAGAAAGGAGATTGAAACAGATCTTTTGCTTGTCAAACCAATGATACCTTCGGTGATCTGGTAAAAGTTATATCAAAATCAAAAAGGAATCTTTTTCCTGTAGTTGATGAATATAATATTCTTGAAGGAGTAGTATCGCTCGATGATGTAAGGGAGATAATGTTCCAGCATGATCTATATAAGACTACACTTGTGAGGGATCTAATGTCAATTCCTCCGTCATATATTGATAAGAAGGAAAATATTGAAACTGTAATGGAAACATTCAGAAAGACAGGGGCATGGAACCTGCCTGTTCTTGATAATGGATATTACGTTGGATTTATTTCCAAATCAAGGATATTTGCAACATACCGTGAGTTACTAATCGAATTTTCAGAAGAATGAAAATTTAAATTATATAATATGAAAAGAGATACCTGATTTTTGACCTTATTGAAAAGGAGCGTCAGCGTCAGATAAACGGAATCGAGTTAATAGCTTCTGAAAATTTTGTCAGTCCCCAGGTACTTGAAGCAATGGGTTCGGTAATGACAAACAAATATGCTGAAGGATATCCGGGAAATCGTTATTATGGTGGATGTGAGATCGTTGATCAGTCGAACAGATAGCTATTGACCGGTTAAAGAAATTTTTGATGCAGAATATGCAAATGTTCAACCTCATTCCGGAGCACAGGCAAATATGGCTGTATTCATGACAGTTCTAAAGCCCGGAGATACTTTCATGGGACTTAACCTTGCTCATGGAGGGCATCTTTCTCATGGATCACCGGTTAATTCATCCGGATTGTTTTATAAACCAGTTGCTTACAGTGTTAAAGAAGAGACTGGTCTTGTTGATTATGATATGATGGAAAGAACTGCCCTTAGAGGAGAAACCAAAAATGATAATAGGTGGGGCATCAGCTTATTCACGTGAGTGGGATTATGAAAGAATGAGAAAGATAGCTGATATGATCGGTGCAATATTTATGGTTGATATGGCGCATCCGGCAGGACTGATAGCAGCCGGACTTTTAAAGAATCCTCTGAAATATGCTCATATTGTTACATCAACAACTCATAAGACTCTTCGAGGTCCAAGAGGTGGAATAATTCTTATGGGCAAGGATTTTGTAAATCCATGGGGAATAACAACTAACAAAGGTGAAGTAAGAATGATGTCATCACTTTTGAATTCAGCTGTTTTTCCGGGTATACAGGGCGGCCCGCTTGAGCATGTTATAGCATCAAAAGCAGTTTCATTCGGTGAAGCTCTTGATCCACCATTCATAGAATATCAGAAGAGGGTAAAAAAAAATGCTGTTGTAATGGCGAATGCATTCATGAAAAAAGGTTATAAAGTTATTTCTGATGGAACTGATAACCATCTTATGCTTATTGACCTCAGGACAAAATTTCCTGATATATCTGGTAAAAAGGTTGAGAATACACTTGTCCGTGCGCATATAACTGTTAATAAAAATATGGTTCCATTTGACAGCCGTTCACCATTTCTTACATCGGGATTGAGAGTGGGTACTCCGGCCATAACTACAAGAGGACTGAATGAGGAGCATATGGGATTGATTGTAGAAATGATTGATGAGGTTATTTCAAATATTGAAAATGAATCTGTGATCGGCAATGTAGGGAAAAGAGTAGTTGAAATGATGAAATCTTTTCCTTTGTTTTCTGAATAAAATCATGTCAGTGATTTCTAAATTATTATAATTTAACTGAATAAAATTTTTATTTTAACTTTATCTAAGACCTTATCAATTTTATTCAATCAATGAGAAAAAGCTTATTTTTATTGTAGATGATGATCCGTTTATTAACACGCTGGTAGAGACGATTTACTCTGAAGGCTATCAGCTTGAGTCATTTGATTATGGAGAAGATTGTCTTAATGCAATAAATAGGAATCCTGATCTCATGATTCTTGATTACTTTTTTGTAAATAACGAAACAAAGGTGATGAATGGAATGGAGGTTTTTGAAAAGATCAAAGATTTAAGCCTGACCTGTAATTATGTTGTCAGGACAGGAAAAGGGAGAAATTGTACTTGAACTTGCCAGAAAAGGTATTGATGATTATATTATAAAGGATAATAATCTCATTGATAATCTTAATACTGCAATAAACGAACTATTTGAAGGAATTAATGAAAAGACCGGGTTTCCGCGGTTAATTTATTTCAGAATAAAATTATAGGTTATTGTACCTTTTTGAATTACAGGTGCATCGGGTTTTGATTCAAAATGGGCCTCTAATGCAGCTTCTTTGGCTACTTTAAGAAGATATTCATCGAGAGTAGTTGATCCTTTTATTCCCGGAATAGCCTGAATAACCTTTCCTGATCTGTCAACACTTACTTCCACAACAACTTTTCCTTCTCCCTGATAATCGTAATCTGGGCAAGGCAGTTTCTGAACACCTCGTCCTGCAAGATCATAGAAATCCCTTTATCTCCAAGTCCGTTGCCTTCACCTCTTACTTTTGAATCTACTGACCTGTTGAGGAACCCTGGTTCCCTTTCCTCCGGTTATTCCTTCGCTGTTAGAAGTTCCGGCATTTTTTGAGTTTGCCAGTGCATTTTTGGTCCGGTTCATTATATCGGTCTGACTTTGCTGTTCTGCTTCGATTCTTTTTCTTTCAGTCTTCTTCCTCAGCTTTCTTTACTCTTTCAGCTTCAAGTTGTTCTCTTCGTTCCTGTCTGCTTCAATTTTTTCAAATTTCTTCTTTTCAGCTTCAGGATCAACTTTTTTACCTCGGGAGCTTCTTCATCATTTTGTGTAAGCAGGGGATCTTCTTCACTTTTAACCGTATTTTCAGCAGATGGAGGAGAAGCAATTTCCTGATGGCAGGAGGTGAAGGTTCAATCATTCCCGATCCGGTTTCATCTGTTCCGAAATTAACAATTATTCCTTCTTCTATTTCAGGAGGTGGGGGTACTGAAAAACTAACAAGAAGAGCAACAGGAAAAAATCAGATGTATTATAATGTTCCGGCAATGCCTTTCCCTTTTTCTGAAGGAAACTTGTGAAGATCATTATTTGGGCGAGGTTGCAATTATCAGTTTATAATTATTTGCTTGTGCAATATTCAAAACTTTTACAACATTTTCAAAAGGAACACTTTTATCTGCATGCAGAGCAATATAGGTATCTGGATTGTCTCCAAGCTTTTCCTTCAGAACACTTCCAGATCATCAAATGCACCGGTTGTTCTTCAACATAATAATTTAGATCACGGGTTATCGAAACTGTTGTCAGTGGTTTCGCAGATGTCTGGGAACTACCTTTAGGCAGCAGAAGTTTCAGTGCAGTCGGATGAACCAGTGTTGATGTCAACATGAAGAAGATGAGAAGGTTAAAAACAACATCAGTCATTCCCACCGAACTGAAGTTTATACTTATTTTATTTCTTTGAGAATTGCCATTTTAACTTTCTGTTTTTACAGGTTCATTTAAAATATCCATAAATTCTGTAAGTGTTGCTTCAAGGTTAAATACAACTTTTTCAACTCTTACAACAAGTGTATTATATGCAAAATATCCGATAATACCTACGATCAGACCGGCAACTGTAGTAATAAGTGCTGTATAAATACCATCTGACATCATTGAAACTTCAATATTATTTCCTGCCTGCGACATCGCATAAAAGATCTTACCATACCGATTACAGTTCCCAGAAAGCCAAGCATAGGTTCTGCTCCGGTTATTGTTGCCAGTGTCGGAAACCCTTTTTCAAGCTTGGAAATTTCCAGTTTTCCAACATTTTCAATTGCAGTACTGATATCCTGCAAAGGTCTTCCTAGCCTGGTAATTCCTTTCTCAACCATTCTGGCAGAAGGACTATCGGTTGACCTGCATAAGGCCAGGGCAGCATCAATCTTCCCATCATGAATATAATCTTTAATCCTGTTCATAAAGTTCATATCTTCCTTTGTAGCCTTTCTGATGACATAATATCTTTCAATAAAAATATAAGCAGCGACAAATGATAATAGTATAATTGGAATCATCACCCATCCTCCTTTAATAGCCAGATCAAAAAGTGTAAGTTTCATTGCACCCGCATTTTCAACAGGCACGGATCCGCCCTGCATAAGAAGTTGTATAAATGCCATATTCTCTGGTTATTAGTTTAGTTTCTGATTAACATTTAAAATTATTCATGCTGTTAAATTCTTGTGCGAAGGTATTAAAAAACATAATTTTAAAATTTCCTGTAATGCTGGTTTAATAACAATGGCCGGATACTTATTAACTATATTAATAATCTTATATTTTGTTTTTATTTAAAATTTACTTTTTCTCAGGAGATGGTTCATCCTCTTTCTTCATATCTGATTTGTTCTTCTTCTTGAACAAATCAGAAAATTTATTAAAATCCTGCTTGTACATAATACCTATTCCCTGTGTATAAGGGCCTTTTCCATAATTTATATCGTTAAAACGGTTAAAAACTTTGAAACGTATTTTCTCTGTAAGTTTTATTTCAGCATCAAAGTCACCTGTAATCTGATCGGTATTAGTAACGGCGTTGGTGTTAGTGCCACTGGCCCCTCTGACTTCAAAATTACCGTTTATCGATACTTTATTATTCAGTAACTGTGTTGACATGGCTACCTGCAACTCCTGTGGATTAATTTCCTTATTTCCACTTCCCGGCCTGTATACAAAACCAAGGTCAAAATCATTGCTTATCTGTGATATCCAGTTACTTAGCTGATTTGAAATCATCTCAGTGGTAGTAACTGCCATTGCAGATGTTCCTGCAGCTGTTGCATTGCTTGTATAGATAAAACTATTCATCACCAGAAGATAAAAAAACTGCCTGTTAATCTCTTCTTCTGATGTAAGAGCATTTTTAAGGTATGCTTTTGTGTCCTCACTTGCGTTAGGAAGATCTATGTCAAATTTAACATTAGGGTTAAATAATTTTCCTGATAGATTAAGTATTGGTTCGACAGCAATTCGTTCATTACCGTATTCCGGACCAAGTATGGGTTCAAGAGAAGTTCGAAGGTTTTTATAGATGGCTTTGATATCGATTTCAGCATTTTCAAGGTCGCCATTAAACATAATTTTACCCCCATTTTCAATATAAAATCTTTTATTTATAATATTGCCAAGAGTAAATAAATATTCCCCGTCTTCAATTACATAATCACCTGTTATTTTAAAGTTCCCCTGTCTGTTAAGATTTAAATTAAGATTACCGGAGCCATGCCCTGTCATCTTATCCCCAACAGTAGCATCAAAAATAATTTGTGCCTCAGCATCAGGAGTCACCTCAAGATCGATATTCAGATCAAGACCGCTGGTGTTGGGAGCAAGAGGTTCGTTTTCAGCATATCTTACCCCTTTTACCATCCTTGAAGTATCCTTCTTGGTTAATAAATGTGATGAATGAATTTTCAGATACTGACAGACTCTTAGTTAATGGAATAAATAATTTGGTATTTTTTTCTGTTTTAGCTGAAATATCAAACGAAAGTAAATTTTGTCCGCTTTTTATTGTAGTAACCCCAGTGGCATAAGCTGTGCCAAAGAATAGTGGATTATCTTTGGGTTTGGTATTAAGAACAAGGCAATTATTTGTATTAATTATCAGATCAGCCTTGTATTCCTTGAAATTTTTATGATACACAACACCGGAAAGAGTTGCTGTGTTGCCGAATTCATCTGTCAGTGCGATATTATTGAATCTGATTCCACTGCGATCAAACCTTACAGAATCGTTGAGTTTGTAAGTAGTCTGAAGGTAATCTATTTTCATGGAAGCATTCTTCAGCTTTTACTCCGCCAAGCAATAAAATTTTGCCCGGTTCTGCAATGAAATTTACTTTTCCTGATACAGTTCCTGTTATACCTGATGCAAACATTTTAAGTAACGGGTTAAGAGCATCTATCGATAATTTGGAGGCAATGCCGGTGAGATCAAGTTTTCTCTTTACCGGATCATAATACCCGTCAATTTTGAGCGAATTAGTGCCATTGATGTTATTGCTGGCTTTGATTAATGCCGCTTTTTTATTTATGTCGTAAGCTGAATTAATTGAAATGTCACCGAAATCACTCCCTAATAGTGAAAAACTTTTAATAACCACATTACTCTCAAGTAATAAGTTCTTGTAGACATTTGTAAGAACGATATTTCCGTCAAGAAATCCTTTAAAGTCGAGCTGCAATGGATTATCATCAGCTGATTTGTTTTTATTAACCAACAAATTTAAGGGTGATATATCTATGCCGTTAAACTTCAGATATAGTGTGTCGTTCAGGTTTTCAGATACTGAGCCGTGGATCAGGTAGTAATTGTTCTTGCTGCTGATATTCAGTTTATTGATTTTTATCGCATTTGAATCGACCCGGATAGTTGACTTGCTTATACTCCACTGATCGCCATTAAGAAATACATCTGTGGGTTCAATATCAACAGTAAGAATAGGATTATTATTACCCGTACTATCTTTGGTTATTGCACCTCGTGCAGTAATAATACCTCTGGTAATACTTGTATCACGGTTATCCCAGCCGACTGTGAAAATAAATTTGTCAGGAATGGTCTTAAGTTTAATTTTAAAATCTTTTATGATCCGATTGACCAAGTATCGACAGGGCTGAACTTGAGACATTTAGAGAAAGATCTGAACCGGAGATATTTGAGTTAAAGGCAAGGTCTCTGAAAACTGTATTTTTAAGAGTGAATGATTTTGCTCCTCCATCAATAATAATAACACTATCAGGAGATACTACTCCTTTAACAAAGCTATTATCAGCAATCAAGAAACCTGTTTTGAAAAATTCATTAAGCTGATCGGTTTTCTTTAGTCTTATATCAAACGTAAAATTGTTCCGACCAAGGTCATTTCGCTTTGCAACAACAGGAAAACGGGAAGGCATAAGAGCAGATAACGTGGATTTGAAAATGCTTCCGATAGTGGCAAAATTATAATAACCCCTTATGTCGGCATCAACAAAATCCGTTCGAAGACTTAAAATGGGTTTACTGTCTTCCGTAAATGTCCGTATCGAGAAATCATAAACCTCAAGTGTTTTGTTATATTTCTTAAAACTGGAGTTCAGAAGTTTTATTTCACCATCAAGATTATCAATACTATTTCCTTTGAAGTTTGACGTAAGCAACAGGTTCAGGGAAGAAGTTGTGTCAAGTTTGTCAATATTCAGTTTAAACAGATTTGCATTCGCAACATTAAGGGTAAAGTCAAATTCAGGTAATTTGTTTGTGAAATTCAACAGACCCTGAAGATCAAGTTTAAGATTTTCATCATTAATTTTAATACTTCCGTCCCAGGTCTTTTCAGTGAAATAACCATTCAGTGCAATATTTCTGTAGATATAGTTGTTTATTTCAATACTGTCAATTTTTCCTGTCAGGTTTGCAGCGATCTTATTCAAGGTTAGATGCATATCCGTCTACATTCGCCTGCATGCTCAGATTTCCAAATAATTCAGTGTTTCCTGTCAGTTCACCCAGATTTATGTTTTTTCCGGTAAGCAGACCTTTTATTCTGTACTTTTTATTTCCTTCAGGTCTGAGTGATATATCGGTACGGATTGAACCCAGCCGGGTTCTTATCTCACCATAGGTTACAAAATCTGTTGTAAAGCCGGTGAAACTGCCATCAAATGCGATATTTCCCAGAGTACGTATCACTTCAGGAATCAGGAGAGTGTCCTTCCTGCGCAACTTTAATTTTTCAAAATCTTTTGCATTGGTATTAAGACTATTAACCCCTATATAAATAAAAGTATTATCAATGTTTGGCAGTCCGGAAAAATCAAAATCACATGCAATCCTTGTGTTTATCGCCATATGCTAATTCAATGTTTCTTCCCCGTAAGTTCAGCTATGGTTCCGGAAATCTTTCCTGAGAACCATGCTGATTCATTTATTCCTTCCGGTATCTTGACAAAGTATCGCAGGTCGGATGCTGAAATCAGCGATTTCTCAAAGAGTATGTCCAGCCTGACTTTTTCAATAAAGTTCTTAAATGAGGAAGAGTCACCTTTTATTCCTAATCGCGATATATTTAATGTGCTGCTGTCGCAGGTTATACTTGCTGATTTAAACAGAAAATCATTTTTAGCCAACACTACAGAACTACTCATCTTCTGTATTTGAAAACCACCCGATTCCAGAAAACCAAGGTTGTAGATATTAAATGCTGTGGTATCATTCTCAATCTTAAAATCTTCAATAATACCGTTTATGTTATTTAAATTCAGATTATTAAAATTAATTCCATACTTTGGTTCAGCTGCATTCTCATTTATCAGGGCAAATCTGGCATTACTTATATCAATCTGATCGATTAGAAATTTAATTTTGTTTTTATTAATTGAATCCGATGAGCCTTTAAGAAGATCAAGATACCAGTTAAGATTCATCACACCTGTAGAATCAGTGATTAATGCTACAACAGGTTTGACCACAGTAACTCTTCCCAGTCTGAAGGACTTTCTCTTAAAACTGGCCTTCTTTAAACGAACGGTAAGTGTTTGAGCATATAAAAGGGTATCATTGTTTTTATCTTTGATAAGAATATCTTTGGCAGTGAGCCTGTTAAAAAATTTAAATTCAAAATGACCAACCGATATCGTTGAATTTATTTCTTCTGAAAAGTGACCTGATATCCTCTTAACAAGAAATGTCTGTACCTCAGGAATCTGTAATGTAAGATACAGTGCAGTCGGGGTCATGATTATGACCCCGATAAAAATTATAAAATACTTTAGCGATTTTTTAATATTTTTGACCATTGAAAAGAGTAAAAAAATCAATTGTCAAAATAACCTAAAATATACCGAAAAACAAAGTATTAATGACAGTTACAATCCTTGCAATAGAATCATCCTGCGATGATACTTCTGTCGCAGTAATAAGGGATGGATATGTCCTTTCAAACCTTATTGCCAATCAGGATATTCATATGTCATACGGAGGTGTTGTTCCGGAACTTGCCTCCAGAGCTCATCAGGCAAATATTGTACCAGTTACTCATGAAGCAATTCTCAAGTCAGGTATTAATGCTGATGAAGTCAACGCTGTTGCTTTTACACGAGGGCCTGGTTTACTTGGTTCATTGCTTGTGGGAACATCATTTGCCAAAGGTTTTGCCCTTGCAAAAGATATTCCCCTGATTGAAGTCAATCATCTTCAGGCTCATGTTCTGGCACATTTCATTCTTGAAAAAGAAAAGGAAAAAAAGCTGCCATCATTTCCTTTTCTGTGTCTTCTTGTATCCGGAGGACATACACGTATTATTGTGATGAAGAGCCATCTCGAAATGGAGGTAATTGGAAATACTATTGATGATGCAGCCGGGGAAGCATTTGATAAATGCGGAAAAGTTATGGGACTATCTTATCCGGCAGGACCGTTGATTGATAAATTAGCAAAACAGGGTAACCCATTGGCATTTAGTTTTGCAAAACCGGTAGTAAAAGGTCTGGATTTCAGTTTCAGTGGCCTGAAGACAAGTTTTCTTTACTTTCTTCGGGATAAACTAAAAGATGACTCAGCCTTTATTGAGAAAAATTTAGCTGATCTGTGTGCCTCCCTTCAACATGTAATTGTTGATATTTTAATAGACAAACTTATAAAAGCATCACTGCAGACTGGAATTCATGGATGTAGGAATAGCAGGTGGTGTTTCCGCTAATTCAGGACTAAGGGAAGCTATGCAGACGGAAGCATTGAAAAGAAACTGGAACCTGTTCCTTCCGGAGTTAAGATTTACTACCGATAATGCAGCAATGATTGGTATTACTGCATATTATAAATATCTTCGGGGTGAATTTTCTGGTCATGATGTAATTCCTATGGCCAGATTTTAGTTAATATCCTATATGAACGATACCGGACTCACATTTCTTGTAATTGGCGCTGGTGCAATAGGTGGAATTACTGCTGCTCTCCTGAGGAAAGATGGAGTAAATGTTGAAATTGTTTGCAAATATGACGAGTATGCCTCCCTGATTTCAAACAAAGGAATAAATGTTGAAGGGGTATGCGGCAAACACAATGTCAAAATTCCTGCCTATGCTTCAATCTCTGAAATAACTGAAACTAAAGATATTATTCTGCTGGCTACAAAAGCCACCGAAATGATGGAAGCAGCAGAGGAAATAAAAAGGGTATTAAAAAAGGATGGTTTTCTTATTTCGCTTCAGAACGGGTTTTGTGAAGATGATCTTGCAGCAGTTGTTGGTAAAGAAAGGATTATAGGCTGTGTTACCGGTTGGGGTGCGACAATGTATTCTCCCGGAAATTTATCTATGACCTCTGTTGGTGATTTTATTCTCGGCTATACCGACAGAGAGCCGGATAAATTTCTTTTAAGCATTGCAGCAATTCTTTCATCGGTAGTTCCTGCAATTACAACCGGAAATATCAAGGGACATCTGTATTCCAAACTTATTATCAATTCCTGTATTACTTCCTTAGGAGCTATATGTGGTCTTTATCTTGGCAAGATGCTATCATTCAGGAAAATACGCAATATTTTCATTGAAATAATAAGAGAATCTGTAAGTGTTGCAGACAAGATGAATATCAAAATCGAAATTTTTGGAGGAAAGCTTGATTTCAGAAAATTTATCTCAGGAGACAGCAGAATATCAGATATACGCAGGCATATATTAATAAGAATAATAGGTCTTAAGTACAGAAAGCTCAAATCGTCCAGCCTTCAGTCACTCGAAAGAGGCAAAAAAACTGAAATTGACTTTTTAAACGGATATATTGTAAGGAACGGAGGTCTGTTAGGTATATCTGTGCCTGTTAATACTCAAATCGTCAAAATGATACATGAGATAGAGCTTAAGCAGAGGGATATATCGTTTTCAAATTTTAATGACCCATTTTTCGAGAGATTCGGTTAAGTGGAGTATTTATTGTTATAAAATTATTAAATTGTGACAAAATATTTGTGATGGAGGAGTTAAGGATATCACCGACAAAGAATACGCCGGAGGTCATTTTAAATCCAGAGGGGATAATAAAGATCAGGGGAAGATCAATTCATGAGAATGTAACTGATTTTTTTTCACCGGTGGAAGACTGGGTGAGTGGGTATATTGAAGTACCTGCCGACCTTACATGTGTTGATGTCAATCTGGAATATTTCAATAGTGCCAGTGCAAAGGTATTCATACATATTTTGCAGAAAATAACTTATGTAACCTTAAAACATAAGAAGTTCATTTTTAACTGGTATTATGAGGATGGAGATGAAGATATACTTGAACGTGGGGAGTATTTTGCCTCAGTTCTGGATGTCCCTATTACTTTCATAAAAATCAGCTGATTTTTCCAAAAGCCTGATCCAGATCACGAATCAATGTATCAGGATCATCAAGACCGATATAAAATCTGATAAGATTGCTTGTATAGCCCTCCTTCTTTCTATTGTCTTCAAATGAGAGAGCTGGAAATACAAGAGATTCATGGCCTCCCCATGAGACCCCTATAATGAATTGTTTCAGGCTGTTGACAAATAGTTCTACTTTATTTTTATCTGTTATTGTTAAGCGTACTGAAAACAATCCGGTTGGTTTAAGCATTTGTTTAACAGCCAGATCGTATTGAGGATGACGGCGTGATAAAGGGTGAAGTACCTCGCTGACAAGCGGATGATTTTCGAGATACTCCAGAACTATGGTAGTAGTATTGGAAATACGATCGATCCTGGCAGGAAGTGTTCTTAATCCTCTGAGCATCAGCCATGCATTAAATGGAGATATTATTCCTCCAAGTCCCATAAATTCATTATCGAAAATTCTACGAATGTTCACTGAAGAACCGCAAACCATACCTGCCACAATATCACTGTGTCCACCAAGGTATTTGCTTGCCGAATGCATTATTATATCTGACTCCAAGAGCTGCAGGTGACTGAGTTAAAGGTGATGAGTAGCTGTTGTCTATTAAGGTAGTAATACCGGCAGATTTGGCAATTCCGGTAATTGCTTCAATATCCTGAAGTTCAAATGTCAGAGAATTAGGACTTTCCAGATATATTATCTTTGTATTCTTCCTGATAGCCTTCCTGAAGTTTTGAGGATCACGGCCATCCACGAAAGTAGTCTCAACGCCGAACCGTGGGAGAAAAGAGGTCATTATCATATTTGCCCAGCTGTAATTATTTCTAACACTTACAATATGGTCCCCGGATTTCACAAATGAGATTATTGCTGATGAGATGGCAGCCATTCCGCTGGCAAAAGCCAGGGCTTCGTCAGTATCTTCAAGTGCTGCAACTTTTTTACATAGGATATCAACGGTTGGATTATTTCCCCTGGAGTAGATATGACTGTGTTTCTCATCAGCAATAGCTTTTTTTAATTCATCAACATTCCTGAAAGCAAAATTGCTGGTTTGAAATATAGGAGGTGTTATTGCATTGGAATAATTTTCGCGTTCCTCTCCAAGATGGTTTATTATAAAGGAAATATCTTTCATAGGTTTAAGTTTATTTTTTGTACATGTGTATTTCGTCTTTGAAAGTAAATATATACCGGGACTCCCATAAGAAGAAAAGCAAATCCAATAAGCATATGCATTGGTTTATTAACAAAAATATTTATTACAAACCATGTATTGATACCAATAAAAATAAGTGGAGTCACGGGATACCCGAGTGTTTTGTAAGGCCTTTTAACATTCCTGAGTTTGCGCCGGAAAATAAAGATCCCTGCGGCTGCCAGAGTAAAGAATATCCATTCAACTGATACCGTGTATGTAATAAGGTCTTCAAATGTTCGCCAGAAGATCAGCAGGACAATTGCCCATATTGATTGAGCAATAATTGCATTAACAGGAGTTTTAAATGAAGGATGTACTTTTGCCAGGCTCCTGAAGAAAAGTCCGTCTTCGGCCATAGCATAGTATATTCTTGGAGCAGAAAGGGTATAGATACCTATAGTTCCCAAGGTACTGATTGCAATAATTGCTGCTACCAGATTCCCTCCAAATGGGATATAGGTACTTACTGCTTCTGCAGCAACTTTCTGAGATGAAATTATTCCGTTGATTGGAAGCAACAGCATATAACTTGTATTGACTAGCAGGTATATTATAATTACTATTACGGCACCGGTTATCATCGCAACAGGAACGTTTCGTGAAGGGTTTTTTGTTTCTCCGGCAAGGAACGAAGCATGTTGCCAGCCTCCGTATGAAAACAGAACTCCGACAAGGGCAACCCCGAAACTGGAAAAGCCTGATATCCCTGATATCCCTGAAGATACAGCAGGATTGAGCTTTAAATGATAACTCAGCATGAACCGTAGAAAAACCCTACGCTGATAATAATAAGTATTCCGAGAATTTTTAGTCCTGTAAAGATATTTGAGAACATTTCACCAAACTTTGCCCGTAACACATTAAGTGTTGTGAGTAATATTATTGCTATTATGCTTGTTATAATCTTCCGGATCTCATTCATAGGTATAAGAACACTGAGGTAATATGAGAATGCAAGAGCAAGCACTGCAATCGAACCTGACGTTATTATGAGCAGGTAAGCCCATCCATACAGAAAACCAAGCCATCCTCCATATGCTTCTTTCAGAAATACGTATATGCCTCCGGCTTTTGGAAATAATGATCCTAGCTCTCCAAAAGTGAGAGCTCCGGTTAATGTTATTAATCCACCAATTGCCCATACCCCAAGAATGAGAAAGGGAGCAGGCACTAACCCTGCAATCTGGGAAGGGGTAACAAATATTCCGGATCCTATACAGGAACCAATTGCTACCATTATCAAGCCGAACAGAGTTAGCTCTTTAGCGAGTTTTGTCATAATTTATTCAACCGACCCTATAGTTTTGACTATCAATATGCCAGAATCTGATTTTTCTCCCTTCCAAATCCCTTGATCCATATCTTATTCTTATATACCTCAACCTCTGAAAAACTATTTGTATTTTCAGTTTCTACCATTCCTTTAAATGTTACGAAATGAATCTGATTGACATTCCCATAATTACCAGAATGGTTATGTCCGTTAAACCAGGAGATAATATTATTGTATCTCTTTAGAACTGTAAGTATATCGTTGTAATTTAGAAGATTGTGAATATTTTCCGGAATCACGGGGAAATGACAGCTTATAAATACTTTTTCCCCTTTTTCAGAGGCCAGTGTTCAATTGTTCCGAAAGCCATTCAAGTTGTTTTGAAGAGATGCCTCCGTTCCATTCTATTGCATTTATTTCACCTTTTTCCTTAAGTTCAGATATATAATCAGATGCTTTTTTAATAGTCCTTTTATTAGCAGATATATAAGTACTTATCTCATTTCCATTAAGAAAAATAAACCTGAATTTGCCATATGAAAAGGAATAATAACCCTTCTTTTCATATACCAGGGCAGGTATTTTCTTTTTGTAATACGGCTTAACAGAATAATCGTGATTTCCGGAAACATGATAGATTTTAAGCCCGAATGAATCAAGCATAGTCATAACTGGCTTATAAGATCTGAAATCTTTATCTATAAGATCGCCCAGATTAATAACAAAATCAACAGAGTCATCTTTAAATACACTTAGCGCTTCATTAAGCTTTGTGAGTGACGATCTGTAGTATCGTGTTCCAATAGGTTCATTATCTGAGTATTGAACATCAGCTATTATACCAAACTTAAACAGGGGTTTCTGATTCACTTTAACCGGATAGGTAGTTCCTGAAGTGTTTTTTAAAGGCATGCCAGATAGAATTAAAGTTGCAATATATGTTGCAATTAAAAGCTTCATATTAATCCTTAATTAAGGTACTAAAAGTAGTTAAATTTTGTTTTTGTGAGTAAACGGTTGTTTTTTCAGAAACATCATTTAAAGTAACCATTATAAGATATCCGGTGAAGCGACATATAGTTCACTTTTCAAACTTATCATAAGTCTTTTCCAGGGGCTAATCTTCAAAAGAAAATTGCTATTGTTTTGGGTTCTTATTTTTTTTTGATGATTCCTGAAAAGCCCTGAGATATATGAATGACACAACAAAAAATATCATTCCCAGAATAAGTAGCATCACAAAAACAAATACCGATGGTTTTTCAAGTCCTGGAATAGGATGGTGAAGTCTGTATATATATCCATAGATAGTATAAGTCAATACCATTATGGAAATTACAAAACTTAAGATTATAGTGGTGCCGTCAAATATTTTAGTTGTTTTATAGAATTTTGTGTTTTTGAATGTGCCGTATGATGTTCTGGCATAGGCGTTTGCCCGGCGACGTGATCTGTCCTGCCGATACTTTCTCCAGTCTTCCATTGCCTGTTCATATGATTGATTCTCATCTTTAATACTTTTCATGGTTAGCGATCAGAAACTCATATGCTTCGGTAGCCTCAATAAACATATCTTTTGCATCAGGGGAATGGTTGATATCGGGATGGTAAGCACGGGCTTTTACCCTGTACGCTTTTTTGATCTCTTCAATTGATGAGTCAACAGGGATATCCAGTATTCTGTAATAGTCTGTAAGTGTCATATTTGCATTAACAATGGAAATATTCCACAATTAACGAATAATATTTCTCCTAATGGAAGTTGACCTGCTAAAAAATAAATATAACTCAAAATTCAAAGACTGTGAATGTAGGTGGCACTTGGTTTAAAGGTGTCCATTCCCATCTCAACGAAAATATTTTTTACTCCACCCGTTTTGATAGTAGCAAAGAAGTCAGTCCAATCTACTATACCCTGACCAACAGGGGTTTCTTTCTTAGTCTTTGAAGACCAGTCTGCGAGATGTGCCGAAATGAATCTTCCGGGGTACTTTTTAAAATAAGTTGAAGCTTTATAACCGAGGCTAATAACCGCTACCTGAAACTGCATTTTTATGGATTCAGGATCCAACTGCTTCATTAAAGCATCATATATCAGTGTCTTATTAATTTTGGCAAATTCCATATGATGATTATGATAGCCCATCTGAATACCTGCTTCCCTGGCCTTAACTCCCATAACATTAAGTTCATCTGCAGCCTTTAGCCAGTCGCTCATTGTTGCTTTCTCAGGCAAACCAAAACTGGAGAGTATCATTTGAGTCTGTCCTGATTCAAGTGCAAAATGTATTCTTTCATCAAGATGATTTCTGAGTTCATCCATGACATAATGAGAACTGATGCATATCAGACCTGCGTCATTAATGATCTGTTTCAGTTCTTTTGCTTTGTACTTCATAAGAGAACCGAAACCAGATGTTGCATAACCGGGAGGAGAGCACATTTCAATGCTTTGATAACCAATGCCTGCCATCATCTTTAATGTCCCTGCAAAGTCTTTTGCGATCCTCTCCCTGATTGTCCATGATTGAAAACCAAGAGGCATGTTAATAGGAGAGGAGCTTGTACCTGCCCTGAGGTTAAGTGGCAATTGGGATGCAAGAATAGCAGATCCCACGCCTAATACACTCTTACCCAGAAATTGACGCCTTGATAATTTTTTCATACATAGTAAGTTTAAAATTTATACTGGCCTGATCAATATGAGTCAGGTGATACTAAGGCTGTTTTTGTATAAAATAATTTACAATTAACGAAATATTTTTTACTTAACAATTCCTGTGAATCCCATGAAAGCCATGGCAAGTATGCCTGCAACAACCAGAGATATGGATACCCCCTTCATACCTTTAGGAATATCAGCAAGTTCGAGCTGTTCCCTGATACCGGCAAGAATTATAAGTGCAAGTCCGAATCCAATAGCTGTGGCAGCACTGTAGACAACTCCTTCAATGAGATTGTATTCCTTCTGCATAACAAGTATCGCAACGCCAAGTACAGCACAGTTAGTAGTAATTAAAGGCAGAAAGATTCCAAGGGCCTGGTATAGTGGCTGACTGACTTTTTTAAGTATTATTTCGACCATCTGAACAAGGGATGCAATAACCAGTATAAATGTTATTGTCTGCATAAAGGCTATCCCCAGCTTATTCAGAACATATGTCTGTATTAAGTAAGTAACGATGGTTGCAAGGACCATAACAAAGGTTACAGCACCAGCCATTCCCAGTGCTGTATTAACTTTGTTTGAAACACCCAGAAAAGGGCATATTCCAAGAAACTGGGCAAGAACAACATTATTTATGAAGATCGCTGATATAACAATTAATATATATTCCATTTTAATTCAGATTAAGTTTTTCTGATCTTATTTACAATAGCGATAAGGTATCCAAGTGCTATAAATGCACCCGGAGCAAGAATGAAGATCAGGATACCTTCTCCGGGAACAAACTTATAACCGAATAGTGATCCGCTTCCGAGGATTTCACGAATAGCCCCTAGTAAACCAAGAGCCATTGTAAAACCGAGTCCCATTCCCAAGCCATCCAAAAAAGATGAGAATACACTGTTTTTACAGGCAAAGGCTTCGGCGCGTCCCAGAACAATACAGTTTACAACAATCAATGGAATGAAGATCCCCAGTTTAATGTATAATGCAGGAACATAAGCCTGCATCAGCAGATCAACGATTGTTACAAATGATGCAATAATTACAACAAAAGCCGGAATTCTTACCTTATCAGGGATGAGATTTGAAAGCAGACTTATAACTACATTCGACCCTATCAGTACAAATGTGGTGGCAATTCCCATCCCCATTCCGTTGAGAGATGAAGAAGTTGTTGCCAGGGTAGGGCACATTCCAAGTACCAGTACCAGTACAGGATTTTCTCTTATAAATCCCTTGGTGAAATTTTGTAGCTGATTCATTTTATTTCTCCTTTCTGAAGGGTGTTATATGCACGCTGAACTGCATCGCAAAATGCTCTTGAACTTATAGTTGCTGCTGTAATGGCATCAACCTGACCTCCGTCTTTTTTCACTTTTAAAGCAAAGCTGGAAGGATTCTTATCATTAAACTGATCTTTGAATTTTGGCTCTGTCATTTTGGTTCCAAGTCCGGGTGTCTCTTTTTGTTCAAGTACTGAAATATTAATAATTGTACCATCTGGTTTGAAGCCGGTCATTAGGTTAATATTACCGCTGAATCCTTTTTTAGAATAGGTATTGACCGCATATCCTACGATAACACTGTCTTTCCTGGCAGGATAGATATCCAGGCTGTCACCTTCCCCTGTTGGTAACCTGAACATCTCATGATTAGGATTATTATTAAATGCGGGCACAACCATTTTTATTGCATCCAGTCTCTTATTCAGTTTTGAAAGAGCTATTGGGCCTTTAGTGTATTCATATACAAAGCCAAGGCATGTTGCTGCAGTCAGGGAGATGATAGTTAATGATAACAACATGTTTTTGAATGTTGATTCAGTCTTAGCCATTTTTTACCTCCTCTCCGAATCGTTTTGGTTTAATATATGCATTCATAAGCGGAACAAATGCATTCATAATCAGAATTGCAAATGATACTCCTTCAGGATATGCGCCCCATACCCGGATGATCACAGTCAGAATACCTATTCCGCAACCATAGATGATCATGGCTTTGGGATTCATGGGTGAAGTAACATAATCGGTAGCCATAAAAATTGCTCCAAGCAAAACACCTCCTGCCAGCAGATGAAACATCGGATCAGCATTTGACTCAGGATTTATGATCCAAAAATTGAAGTGAAAACTGCTACCGTTGCTAATATTGAAACTGGAATATGCCATGTAATTATTTTCCTGTAAAGCAAATAGGCAAATCCTAATAGAAGTGCAAGTGCTGCAACTTCACCCATCGATCCACCCATTTTCCCAAGAAACATATTTAATGTATCAGGAACTTTTTGCATAAGCTGGGAGACAGATTCCCCGTTTTTCAATCCTTCTTTGATAATTGCCAGAGGTGTGGCTCCGGTGATTGCATCGGTATAACCTGTGCTTATTCCTGCAGGAACAGGCCAGCTGGTCATCTGTACAGGAAATGAGATCAGCATAAATACCCGACCTACAAGAGCTGGATTGAATGGATTATTTCCAAGCCCTCCGAATGTCATTTTTGCAACACCAATTGCCACGAGACTACCGATGACTATAATAAACACCGGAATATTAGATGGAAGGTTGAAATGCAAGGAGAATACCTGTAACCAGTGCTGATCCATCGGTTATTGAGATTGGTTTTCTAAGTATAAATCTCTGGATCAGGTATTCAAATACTATACATGAAATGACGGAGGTTGCCATAACAACTACAGCGCCAATTCCAAAATAAAGTATCGAAGTGAGCAGGGCAGGCATCAAAGCGATCACCACTCCATACATCAGCTTTTTGGTTGTTTCACTGCCATGCACATGAGGTGATGGCGATATGTTAAGTAGATTACCCATAAATATGTAATTGTATCTTCTATTTTATATTTCGCTGCCTTGCCATCTTTATTACAGTACTTTTACCGAGTCGGATATAGTCGAGTAAAGGACGGCTGGCAGGGCATGTATAACTGCATGAACCACACTCCATGCAATCTGTAATGTTTTCTTTTTCTGCTTTTTCGAACAATCCTTTTTCGACAAGAGTCATCAAAAGAAAAGGTTCAAGATTCATGGCACAGGCTGCAACGCATTTTGCACACCTGATACATGGATTGATCTCCTCTCTCAGGGATTCATTTTTTGGAAAGATAATCAGACCGGAAGTCCCTTTTACAACCGGAACATCAGTATTCGTTATTGCCTTACCCATCATAGGTCCGCCATTCACAATCTTTCCCGGTATCGTCAGGCAGTCCTCCTGCAGCTTCAATCAGTCTGATGACCGGAGTACCTGTTCTGACAAAATAATTTCCTGGTTTAGTAAGCGAACTTCCGGTAATCGTAACTACTCTTTCAAAGAGTGGTTTGTTTTTCTGAATCGCTTCATACACAGCAAATGCTGTTCCTACATTGTGTACAACAGCACCGACATCCAATGGCAGATGCCCTGAGGGTACTTCTCTGTTAATAAGAGCTTTAATAAGCTGTTTTTCAGCGCCCTGAGGATACTTAACTTTCAGTGCATGTACTGTTATCCCCTGAAATCCTGTTGCCAGTCTGGTTAGGTGCTCTATTGCGTCAGGCTTATTATTTTCAATACCTATCAGTGCCCTGTCAACTTTCAGTGCTTTCATAAGGATTGTGATCCCTGTCAGAATTTCTTCTCCTCTTTCCAGCATAAGACGATGATCGGAAGTGAGAAACGGCTCACATTCCACTCCATTTATGATAAGGGTATCACACTTTTTATTTTCAGGTATGGTCAGTTTTACATGTGAGGGGAAAGTAGCACCTCCAAGGCCAACGATACCACATTCAAGACATTTTTTGGATATCTCTTCTGCCGGAATGTTTATTTCAGTAACTATTTCTTTGCTTCTGTCGATAGTCTCAATCCATTCATCGCCTTCTACATCAATGAATATGGCAGAATGTTTATATCCTGAGGTATCAGTTATTGAATCTATCTTATTTATCTTTCCTGATACAGAAGAATGAATATTTGAAGACACATAGCCTTTGCTTGTGGCTATAATCTGACCTGTCTTAACATAATCACCCTTGTTTACAATGGGAACAGCCGGGGCCCCGATGTGTTGGGATACAGGAATGGCAACACTTTCAGGAATAGGAAGATACCCGATTGCTATGTCAGCAGTCAGCTTGTTCTCGGGTGGATGAATACCTCCAATGGGAAATGTTTTCAGCACAGTATTATTATTTTAAATTTATCTATCTGTTAAATCAATTTACAGTTTCAGCCTGAACTTCAGCTTTTGGTTTTCTTGGCGGAAAGTTCAGTTCAATAATTGCATTTGTCGGACATTCTGTGACACATTTTCTGCAGAATGTGCATTTTTTTGCGTCGATATATGCCAGATTATTTTCAATTGTAATAGCATCAAATGCACATACTTTAACACATTTGTTACAGGCAATACAGGCCACTTTACAGGCTCTTCTTGCCGGGCCTCCCTTATCGCAGTTGGAACATGCGACATAAATTTTTCTGTCTTTTTTGGCTTTTTTACGTAGTTCAATCAGGTTTCTGGGACAAGCCTTAACACATGCTCCGCAGGCAACGCACTTATCATCAATGATTACCGGCAAGCCGGTTGAAGGGTCCATATACATGGCGTCGAAGGTGCAGGCCCTTACACAATCACCATTCCCCAGACAACCAAAGCTGCAGTCAGTTTCTCCAACATAAAGACTATTGGAAATTCTGCAGTCAGCCACTCCGTCATAAACTGATGTCTGAGGTCTCGATTCAGGTGTTCCATTACACAGGAGAACTGCAACCAGCGGATCAACAACGGGAGCCTCTTTTCCAAGAATTTTTGCCGACAGATCCATAACTGTACCGCCGCCTACAGGACAATAAAGACCTTCAAAGGTATCTGCTTTAACCAGTGCTTCTGCAAAATTACGGCATCCTGCAAATCCGCAGCCACCACAATTTGCAGCCGGAAGAAGTTCCTGTATCTGATCTATCCTTGGATCTTCAAAAACTTTAAATTTCTGTGCAACAAAGTATAATATTATTGCTGAAATAAGGGCAAGCAGACTAAGACTGATAACTGTTATAAGAATTGTTGGACTCATTTATTATGCTTTTAACGTAAAAGTAAACTTTTCATTTATCCGTTTTCTGAATAGATAAAGTATTAGATAGTAGGGAATTAATATTCCAACGGATATCAGTCCGGCTGGTAATTCTGCCATCTTCAGGGAGACAAGAACAATCAGGATGGTGACAACAGTAATTAATGGAATAATATAGCCCAGGAACAGGGCAGCATAACCCATAGACTGTTTCATAAGAACTGTTACCTTATCTCCAGGTTTTACATTGTACTTACCTGTTACCTCGATTAACTTTTCCTCCTTGTCAGACATGCTGCAGGAACCTTCTGCCAG
Organism: uncultured Bacteroidales bacterium; assembly: GCA_963741935.1. Lineage (GTDB taxonomy): Bacteria > Bacteroidota > Bacteroidia > Bacteroidales > VadinHA17 > LD21. The sequence goes on from CAVUJY010000017.1 coordinate 75,990, forward strand.
ACATCCGATGCATGCTGAAGAAGCACAAATACTTACAGTGACAGAATTATCATCAGACTTCTGAACAATTCCATCGTGATTAAATGTTTCGTTTATACCTGATTTCATCTTCTTCGGTGCTGGAATTTTCAGTACGCAAATTTATAATTACCGGAGAATTGGAGCATGTTTTATATCAGTTTTTAGAAGGTGAATATTATTTATTCTGATTATAAATAAGGACTTCTAACTAATATTGCTCCATGATTGTGTTTGATTGAAAATTCTTTTTAATTCAGTTAATAATATATGGTTCTGGCTATTCTCAAGGGTTGGATCACTATCAAGAATATTTTCGGCAATATGTCTCACATATTCAATAAGTTGCCCATCTTTTCCCAGATTGGCAATTTTAAGGTCAAAAGGAATACCGCTCTGCTGTGTGCCTTCAATATCACCAGGGCCTCGTAGCTGCAGATCTGTCTCAGCTATTTCAAATCCATCATTTGTACTTACCATTACATCAATTCTTTTTGCAGCTTCCTTCGACAGTTTGTCTGCACTCATCAGAATACAGTATGACTGATCGGCACCTCTGCCCACACGTCCTCTTAACTGATGCAACTGTGAAAGACCAAACCGTTCAGCGCTTTCAATAACCATCACTGTTGCATTGGGAATATCGACGCCCACTTCTATAACTGTAGTGGCTATCAGGATTTGAGCCTGGCCATCCTTAAACAATTTCATAGATTCTTCCTTATTGGCAGGTGTCATCTTACCATGCACAATACTGATACAATATTTCGGAGGAGGAAACACTCTTGAGATGGTATCCCATCCGTCCTCAAGATCCTTATAATCCATCGATTCTGATTCCTTTATCAGCGGATAGACAACGTATATCTGTCGATGTTCAGATATCTGGTTTCTAATAAAACCAAACACTTTATTTCTCTCTGAATCAGTGAAGTGCATAGTTTTTATAGGTACTCTTCCAGGAGGAAGTTCATCAATAACAGAAACATCAAGATCACCATAAAGAGTCATTGCAAGTGTTCTGGGTATCGGGGTGGCTGTCATTACAAGAATATGAGGAGGGTTATGGTTTTTTTGCCACAGACGTGCTCTCTGGGCTACCCCAAACCGGTGTTGCTCATCTATTATTACAAGTCCCAGATTACTGAAAAGTACATTATCTTCAATTAACGCATGCGTTCCTATCAGGATATTAAGTGAATTGTCAAGAAGTGATTCTGCAATAGTTCTTCGTGAAGCTTTTCGTGAAGATCCGGTAAGAAGACTGATTTTGATATTAATGCCTTCAAGGAATTTTGATATAGTCTGAAAATGCTGATTTGCAAGTATTTCGGTAGGAGCCATCAGACATGCCTGGTAGCCATTATCTATTGCGATAAGCATACTCATTAAGGCAACAAGAGTTTTTCCGCTGCCAACATCACCCTGAAGAAGCCGGTTCATCTGTTTACCGGATCCGAGGTCTCTTCGGATCTCTTTCATAACTCTTTTCTGAGCTTCGGTAAGAGTAAATTTCAGATTATTAAAATAGAAGTTGTTAAAATTGTCACCGACACTTGAGAATTTAAAACCATTAAATTTCAGATTCCTGATAGTCTTAAATCTCAGTAGATTTAACTGTATATAAAAGAGTTCTTCGAATTTAAGTCTGTGTCTTGCTCTTTCAAGTTCAGCCGGATTTTCCGGAAAATGTATCTTAAGCAGAGAATCATGAAGATCCATTAGTTTGTATTGTCTGATAAGATAAGAAGGCAATGTTTCAGGAATTCTTGATTTTTAATTGTTTAATAAGTGACCCGATAAGCTTGCTTATTGTTTTTGAAGAAATAAACTGGTTCTTAAGTTTTTCAGTTGTACTGTACTGAGCCTGAAGTGCCGAATTTAGTCTTTCCTCAGGCTTGTTGGCTGCTTCAATCTCAGGATGAATAATATTTATCATTCCGTTGAAAACGCCAGGCTTGCCAAAAACAATATACTCAACTCCCGGACTAAAGGTTCCTGTTATCCATTTAATACCCTTAAACCAAACAAGTTTCAGAATGCCCGTTTCATCACGAAAATCAGCAACTAACCTTTTTCCCGGACCATTGCCTTCAGTATAATATCCGTTAATGACCCCTTTTATCTGGACAAAGGGAAGATCAGGGTCCAGTTCCGCTATCTTATAAAATTTTGTTCTGTCGATATATTTGAATGGAAAGTAATAAAGAAGATCACGGAAAGTGAATATCTTAACTTCCTTATTAAGAAGTTCAGCCCTCTTGGGACCGACTCCCGGCAAATACGTTATTTCAGTCTCCAGATAATCGTTACTTCCCATTCTGACTTTCGCTGATTAATTGATCCTGAGGCTTTCAGAAATTGGTATAAAATACAACTCTGAAGATTCCAAAGGACAGGCATATTTTTTTAAAAAAAGATGATCGAAAATACTTAATTTTGAAAACCTGTCCTAATATTAACTTAATTTACATGAAAGTATAGTGGAGAATTAATTTTGACCCTTCCCGTTTTTGTCTATGAACCTGTGACATTATGTGCGGTGGGGTATTAAATAATGTATAAACCAATATTATTCTCAATATTTTAATGATTCTGTATCGAACAGTCAAATATCTGAAATACATACTCCTTGCCCGACACAGGAAGGGCCATGGAATCCATAGTCCGTTTGTTTTTGACCTTATTGAAAGGGTATTCCGGAATAAAATAGCTCCTGATATTGTCTTTAGTATTGAGAGAATCAGGAAGAATTTGATCACTGACCCAAGGGAAATCACAGTAAATGATCTTGGCAAAGGATCGGAAAACAAAAAATCAGAATTAAGAAAAGTGTCGTATATAGCCAGAAACTCACCAGTCCCTGAAAAATACGGAATTCTGTTGTCAAATCTGGCTTCAGAATATGCTGGTCATTCTGTTCTTGAGTTAGGAACATCGCTTGGCATAAGTTCAATGTACCTTGCAGGCGGAGCACCTGATGTATTTGTTAAAACTGTTGAAGGTTGTCCGGAAATATCTCAAATTGCCATGGACAATTTTAAGCAGGCTGGAATAAGAAATATAGAACTCTTTACAGGTGCATTTGACGAGTTCCTGCCGGTTTTGATGAAAGGCGCTGACAAACCGGGTTTGGTTTTCATTGATGGTGATCACAGGAAAGAACCATTGTTGCGGTATTTCACGTGTATTGCTGAAATGTCTGATGAAAAAACAGTTGTTGTTATTGATGATATTTATTATTCAGAAGAGATGGAAGAAGCCTGGAATATAATTAAGCAGTTTGAAAATGTTTCAGTTACAATAGATATTTTCAGGATGGGAATAGTATTCTTCAGGAGAGGGATCACACATAATAACTATATAATCAGATATTAACAAAAATTAAGAATATAAAATTTATTATTTCACTAATTTAATCTAATTTCGAAAATTCAAATTTTAAATGTTATGGAGAAAGTAATTGAGATTCAAAATATTGTTAAGAGTTACCAGATTGGATCGGTTATAGTGAGGGCTTTAAGGTCAGTAACTATTGATATTAAGCGAAATGAATATGTTGCAATTATGGGACCCTCAGGTTCCGGAAAATCTACCCTTATGAATCTGGTTGGATGTCTCGATACACCTACAAGCGGACGTTATATTCTTAATGGTACAGATGTAAGTAAGATGGAAGATGATTATCTGGCAGAAATCAGAAATAAAGAGATTGGATTTATCTTCCAGACCTTTAATCTTCTTCCTCGTTATACAGCTCTTGAAAATGTTACTTTGCCTCTTATTTATGCAGGTGTCTCCAAAGCTGAGAGGGAGAAAATTGCAATATCAACTCTGGAGCAGGTTGGACTCTCTGACCGAATGACACATAAACCCAATGAATTATCAGGAGGTCAGCGCCAGCGTGTCGCTATTGCACGTGCTCTTGTGAACAACCCTTCCATTATACTCGCAGATGAGCCTACAGGTAACCTTGACAGTAAGACATCAATCGATATTATGGGTCTTCTGGATGAAATTCACAAAAAAGGAAATACTGTTATTGTTGTTACTCACGAAGAGGATATTGCAAAGCATGCTGCACAGGATTATCAGGCTTTTTGACGGAGAAATAGCTAAGGATTATGTTAATGAGGAGTACGTAAAAGCATAAACTATTACTCTTTAATATTCCGACTTCAAATTTATTCATGAAGATATATACCCTGACAGGAGATGATGGTACTACCTCTTTATCAGGAGGCAGAAGGGTTCCAAAGCATTCATCCAAGGTAGAAGCTTATGGTTCTGTTGATGAGTTGATTGCCTGGATAGGTCTACTCAGGGATCATAATGAGAACAAGTCACGTCAGGATCTGATGATTTATATTCAGGGTCAACTGATGAGATGTGCTGCAGCCCTGGCATATGACTGTGAAAATATTAACAGCAAGAAGATACTTCCTGATTCTGATTGTATTTCAATACTGGAGAGAGAAATAGATCTAATGGAGAGAATCTCTTACACCTCTGAATAATTTATTCTGCCCGGAGGAAATTTACTAATATCTTATTGTCATATAGCAAGATGTGTATGCAGGAGAGCTGAAAGAGCAGTCTTAAGATTAGATGGTCCTGAAAAATCACCCCCCATAGTCATCAAATTTCTGAATCGTCTTTCTGATTTTTTATTCGTATTATCCAGAAAGATAGGCATTAGAGCTTGATATTGAGGAGATTAAATGGCAGTCTGATATCAGTAAAAATCTTAAAAAAGCTATTGCTTTTTAAATAAAATAATATTTATATTTGCAGACTTTGTTTTAAGCTTTACTTAATCAGGAAAATATGTATTGGACACTTGAATTAGCATCAAAACTTGAGGATGCTCCATGGCCTGCCACTAAGGATGAGCTGATTGATTTCGCCATTAGGTCAGGTGCCCCGATGGAAGTTATTGAAAATCTGCAGGAAATTGAGGATGAGGGAGATATCTATGAGAGTATAGAAGATATCTGGCCGGATTATCCAAGTAAGGATGACTTCTTTTTTAATGAGGATGAATATTAAAAAAAGCAGGCTGAACTAAATATAGTCAGCCTCTTTTTATTTAATAAAAATATCATCTTTTTTCTTTGGCCGCAGTTTGTCAAACCAATTGAATCCTGCCAGGCGTATAGGATCAATATTAACAGTCTGCGGAGGGTCAATGAATCCTTCAGGGTTTCCGAAATCAGTTACCTGGGTTACGTCTCCTTTTTCAAGCAAAATTTCAGTATTGGCACATTTGGATGAGTTGACTCCTGCGATCTTATCACCATCAAGAAGGTAGTAAATTGACTCCCCGTTGCCGGTAATATCAATCTTATACAATTCGTTGTTTTTAAAATATCCTGTAAGCATTCTTCCTTTTATCTGATTGAACCTTAATGTATCAATCTGGCTGGTAATAAAAGCAGTATTATATAATATCCAGACGATCAGCCTGCTGATTTTTTGTAAAGACAGCCATCGAATCAGCAGTCAGCTGGTTCTCAGCTGACCATATTACGGGTTCTCTGTACAGACGTATAACTGAATCCTGAAAAGAGTAGGAAAGTGAATCACATCTCGATTGAATGTCTTTGCTGAATATCCGGCATCCATGATATGCTCTCATCAGTCTGTAGTCTTTATCTGATTTATCCTTCAGTGTTACAGATTTAATGGTATCGGCATGCAAAAACAGAGAGTCTTTGTCTGAAATCTGGATAAATACTGCCCTGTCAGTTACCATAAAAGTCTCGGGTTGTTTGTAGATACCAGGCATAATTGCCCTCAATAGCCAGATGGTTTGTTGTATCCTCAATAACCACATTCCTGAATGATTCTCCATAGCCTGTTGAATCATTGAAATAGAGGGAATCTCCATGAACCATCTGTTTCCTGTTGTCAATAAATGCTTTTTTCCAGATTGAGGTAGTCTCATTTTTAGTATCATACCAGCCCTTCTCACAATAAAGATACAGGCTGTCGCCATTTAGTTCTGTCGGGCCTGTAAAGAAAGCCGTTTCAGTAAGGGTATTATAATCCATTGTATCGGCAGTCATAATATAGTCAGGATTGACTACTTTAACACTGTCCTTGAAATGAAAGAGATTATCTCGAAGCATAGTAGACCCCTATAATACTGGTTAGAGTATTATCTGCATTTATTATCCTGCCATGGTTATTATAGTGAGCTATCTTGTTCTTTACATCATAATTGAGTGTCGTCGGTATAGAGATGTGTCTCCTTATCAATAAGTTCCACATTACCATCAACAAAAGCACTCTCAGTCTCTGCATCGTAAAAAAGATAGTCACCATACAGATCGAGTGTATCACCCTGTTCAATATGAATTCTGCTAACGCTTTTACCTGATTCTTTAATTTATAATAATAGGCGCTGTCGCAAGTCATTGTTACTTCTTTGTGTCTGAACCTCACATTACCTAAAAGACGTTGAAGCCCGATTTCTATGTTATCGTTCTTCTCCATAATATCAGCATTTAGTATCTCGATTTTTGTTGTCCCATTTCCAGCTGCCTCAGGTTTCTGGGTATGCGCCTTTGGAGAGATGAAAAGAAATAACAAAACACACAGTAACTGTCTGATTATAGAAGATCTGAGCAGATCCCTTATCAAATACTATTTCAACCATCCGTCTTTAAGGAAATCACAGGTTTTTAATTCGTCACTTATTTTAATATAAGTGACTGCTATTTTGTCTTTAACCCATTTATCAAATATCTTTATTCTTTGATTCATCAGAGCTTCATTATAAATGCTCTGATAATCATCTTTAAGATTGGCTGTGTGTGGCAGCCACAACATCATCCAATCTCATAATCCTGAAGACAGTATTATTATTTTCATCAGTAGTTCTGAATGCTTCAGAAATCTCTCCCACCTTCATATCTCTTACTCTTACATACATATCGGGGTTAAGCTCTTCCAGAGTGAACCATTTAATACGCTCTGACGGATTATTGCTTACAAATTTACCGCCATTTATCCTGCTGTCTTTATGAGTGGAAAATCGTAACGCTACATGCTTCAAATTTTAAGCTGTCTTTTCTGATAAGGTTGGCAAGACTATCGAGTTTTGAAATTGCTTTTTCTGCCTGTTCCGGTTTTACTTTTGGTCTGATAAGGATATGTCTGGTGTTTACCAGTTCTCCTTTGCGGTCAATAAGTTGAATAAGATGGAAACCATATTTAGTTTCAACAATTTTCGAAACAGTATTTTTTGTAAGACTGAAAGCTGCATCAGCGTAAGGTTTTTCAAGTTCATTTCTTGTCAGATAACCAATTTCCCCTCCGTTTTTTGCTGATTCAGGATCTTCAGAATATAATACTGCCATGGAATAAAAGCTTTTACCTGCAAGGATCTGACTCCTTATATCGAGAAGTTTTTGTCTGGCATCAGCTTTATTCTCTTCATTCGATGGAGGGTCGAGTTGTATAATGCTGATTTCATATTTTGCCGGAATTACAGGCAGGCTATCCTTTGGAATAGAAGCATAGAATTTTTTTAACGCAGCAGGTGTAACTGAGAGATCACCCGCAATATTGTTCTGGACTTCTCTGACAACCTCCTGTTCAAGAAGTGTTTTCTTTATATCCCTGCGGATCTCAAGCATACTCTTTTTGAAAAAAGCTACAAGTGCTTCCTCACTTCCTGCACGTCTGATGGCATCATTCATTCTCATGTTCAGATCACCTTCAACAGCGTCATCAGTTACAGTTATACTATCGATTCTGGATTGATCAAGAAAGAGTTTTGAAACGAGCATTTCCTGAAGTATGTTACATCTTAGCTCATCAATAGGAGTTTTGTTGCCGCTTCTTCTCAAGTCAGCAACAGTATTTTCAAGATCGGAAAGATAAATTACTTCATTCCCCACAATTGCTGCAACAGATTCTACAAGTTTCTGAGCACTTGCTATGAGCCCGGGAAGCAGCATCACAATTAACATCAAGCAAAATTTAAAGTTTCTTTTCATCATTATATATTTGTTTTTTTTATCGACTGAATAAAATTCCCTCAGCAGGGAAGAGGCGAGAATATTTATTATTTATAGATTTTAAAACTGTTTTCCTTTAGAGCCTGGTTGTAAATCCCGTTTTCAAGCGACTGGATGAGTTCGAATCTCCTTGAATTCCAGATTATTCTTTTAATATCATTTTTTACATATTCAAAAGGCGCGATTGAAGATCTCAGCCTGTAATCTCTTATAGAGATAAGATATACGGAAGACGAATCACTTGTTTCATAATATGTATTTCTTTTTAAAAAATTTTCCTGATTCTCAATATCCTGCTGGAGTTCTACACTTAGCCTGTCCATTGGCACCCATTCTTCATTGAAATCATCAAATTTTTCAGCAAACTGATAACAATATTTTTCAAGTTGTTGTAAGTCATTTTGATCGTTTGACCTGACAAGCGATTTTATCTTGCTAAGATCCGGTGTTTCAACCGGTAGTTTGATAAAGAGTGCTTTCACAATATTTGATCCGAGCTTAAAACTATTTTCATTAGTAGCATAGTAGTTTTCAAGTTCTGTTTCAGTAAGTAACGGTATCCATTTTTTCAAGTATCATCTGTCTCTGATACTGATAAATAACAAGGTTTGCTCTTGTCTCTTCAAGTTGTTTTTCTATCTCCTCTTTCAAAGCGGGAGATAAGTTTTCTTCAGCTTTCTGTAAAACAAGTTCTCTCTTTGCCCATTTATGTATGTAGTTCTGAACAATAGTGGCACTATCTTCCTCAACAATTCCATGTTGAAACATATCGGGTATCTCATCGTAATAAAGCACAACTCTGCCAACAGAAGCAACCGGAATCCTTTTTACGGCATTTTTCCCGTTGTTACAGCCGGCAAGCAAGATAACGGTAAAGAATATAATTAATGTTCTATTCATGATTCAACTTCTTTTTCACTTCCTCAAGTACCATACTGTCAGTCTTAACGGTATATTTTTGCTTTAATTGTCTTATCCACTCTCTCTCCAGCAATTCCTGATATCCGGTCATCATTTCTCCCTGAATCTCTTCAAATTTCATAGGAACAGGCTTAATAACCTTATTAATCATTATAACTGAAGGGATACTGTTTTTGAGTATAGCCTGAGTGCCTGTTACCCAATCTATCTTATCAATCTCAGGGTCATCTCCGGCAAGCCAGTGACCATTCACAATAGTAAGAATCAGTGTCATTATGTTTGTTGAACCTACTCATAAGCCGGTTATCAATGTCAGACCGGCCGTAGTATTTTTTTACAGCAGATAACAATTTTCTTTCCTCTCCGGGAGTCTTCAATGTATATATCTTACCTTCAATTTCTTTTTTTGTCAGATACTCATTTTTATGTTCTTCATAAAACTGTTTCAGCCCTGCTGTGTCCTCACTTACCTTGTTCCAGATTTTTCTTCCTGATATTTCAAATAACAATATTCCATCATGGAACTCATTCATCAGGTATCGGAATTCAGGATATTTTATCTCCAGACGTGAGTTTTCATAATTAATAAGTTGATCGGTTGCCCTGGAATCGATTGAGCGATTAATGAAAACTGAAGAATCTTTTGTAACTATCATGTGATCCTTGTTTCTCAAGGAAATTTGCAAATTCCTTATTTGTAAGATGTTGATTGGCAAAAGAATATATGTTTCCAGCAGGTATGCTGCTTCGTTTATATTTCTTTGAACCTTCAATTATAAGTGTATCAGTATTTACCAGAAACCAGTTATAGGCAGCCTGATTTATCCTGAATTTATACTCTTTTTTAATTTATCAACAAATGATTTTTTGCTGATGGAATTGAGATATGACTGGTTTATTTTGCTTTCAAGATATGATCTGGATTCTTCAAATGATACAGGAGCTTTTCTGTCTATAAGTTTAATTATATGCCATCCGTAGATTGTTCTCACAGGTTTTGTGTAATTGCCTGTATCTTTCAGTGAAAAAGCAGCTTCTGAAAAATCACTTATTATTTCACCTGCTCCAAACCAGTTCAATTCACCTCCGTTTTTAGCAGATTCTTTATGGTCAGAATATTTCTCAGCAAGTTCTTTAAATGATGCACCATCGAGAAGCATATTGTAGATCCTGTTAATCTCATTTTCAGCATCTTTTGCAGCTTTTTCATCTGTATCGGGAGGAGAGGCCTTCATTATATGAGCTACTTTGATCTTTCCTTTTGACGGTCTCCGGTCTGTTACTTTTATTATATGATAGCCATAGGGTGTTCTTACAGGCCTTGAAATGGCTCCTTTTTTTAAGCTGTATGCTGCATCTTCGAAAGGCATAATCATTTGAAATACAGTAAAGTAACCGAGATTGCCTCCGTTAAACTTCACCGAAGGATCATCTGAACTTCCCCTGGCAACCTGTTCAAAAGGCTCTCCTTCGATAATTCTTTCTCTGATACCGGAGCTTTTTTCCATGCCTTGAGAGTATCTTCAGGTGATGCTTCCTGGGGCATAGCTATCAATATATGCCAGGCGTTAATTTCGGTTAATGATCTTTGATAATGCTTTCTTCAGAAGACTTTCTTTAGTCTTAGTGTCGGTGAGATAATTCTGCGATAACTGATTTCTATAGCCTTTGAGTTCAGTTTTGAAAGCTTTGGTGGTATCATACCCTTCTTCCATGGCCTCAGCAACCTTTAGTTTGAACACTATAAATTGCTGGAGATATTCATCTGTATCAAGTGATTTTCCAGGCTCCTTACTTTTATTGTACATTCTGATAAATTCTCCCGCCTGAATCTTTTTTCCGTTAACTGTCATCAATACCTTATCATTAAGCTCCTGTGCCTGGCTTATTACCGGCGACAGAAATATCAGAATGATTAATAAAGATGATTTAATATTCATCAGGATTAGCTGATATCTTTTATTCAAATGATTTTCTGCTGTAATTTGGAGCTTCCCTTGTTATTGAAACATCGTGCGGGTGGCTTTCTATAATGCCTGAGTTCGTAATTCTTACAAATTTTGCCGTCCTTTTTAAGGGTTGCGATATTTTTGGCACCCAGATAACCCATTCCTGCCCTTAATCCTCCTGTCATCTGGTAAATAACTTCTGCAAGCGTTCCTTTATAGGGAACCCTTGCTGCAATACCTTCTGGTACAAGCTTGGCTATATCATCTTCCATATCCTGAAAGTACCGGTCTTTTGAACCCTGTTGCATAGCTTCAATTGACCCCATTCCACTGTATGCCTTAAACTTACGTCCGCTGTATATGATAGTTTCACCGGGAGATTCCTCAACTCCTGCAAAAAGAGAGCCTGCCATAATTGAATCTGCTCCTGCAGCAATAGCCTTAATAATATCACCTGAATATCTGATGCCTCCATCAGCTATAACAGGTATTCCGGATCCATCCACGGCTTTTGAAACATTATATATTGCTGATAACTGAGGAATTCCGACACCGGCTATAACCCGTGTTGTGCAGATTGAACCTGGTCCAATCCCTACCTTCAGTGCATCTGCACCTTCATCCACAAGCTTCCTGGCAGCTTCAGCAGTACCAATATTCCCTGCTATAACATCAATAGCCGGATAATTTCTTTTTATCTCTTTAAGTATATTTATAACACTTTTAGTATGAGCATGAGCAGTATCAATAGAAATTGCATCAACACTTGCATTTATCAGAGCTTCAACTCTTTCCATGGTATCAGCAGCAATGCCTACAGCAGCAGTTACTCTGAGCCGTCCTTTATCATCTTTGCATGAATTAGGTCTGTCCTTGGTTTTAGTAATATCCTTGTAAGTAATCAATCCGATGAGCTTTCCTGTTTCATCAATCATTGGAAGCTTCTCGATCTTATGCTTCTGAAGAATTCTGGCAGCAGCTTCCAGGTTAGTCTGATGATTTGTCGTAATAAGGCTTGTAGTCATAACTTCAGTTATCTTTCGCAGCCGGTTGTTTTCAAACCTCAGATCCCTGTTTGTTACAATTCCCCTGAGTATACCGTCACCATCAATAACAGGGATACCCCCGATCCTGTATTCACTCATAAGATTCATAGCTTCTCCTACGGTGGCATCAAGCAATATTGTTATCGGATCGAATATCATAACATTCTCGGCCCTTTTTACCCGCTTTACCTGGCTGGCCTGTTTATCAATAGACATATTCTTATGGATAACTCCCATACCACCTTCTCTTGCAATTGCAATTGCAAGTTCATCTTCAGTTACAGTATCCATCGCAGCAGAAACAACAGGTGTGTTGATCATGATATTTCTGGTGAACATTGAACTGAGATTTACCTCCCTTGGAAGTATCTCAGAATATGAAGGAACCAGGAGAACATCATCAAAAGTTAACCCTTCATAAAGTATCTTATCCGTAATAAATGACATCAGATGAGATTTTAAATTTTAGCTGGCGCAAATTACGAAAAATTCGAGACTCTTAAAACAACTCTTTCTTTTACATTTGCTTTAATGCTTACCAGGTATTATAAGATCATTCCTTTATGCTGAGTTAAATTAAGAATAATCACTTGTTAAGATAATTCTCGTATAACTATAATGTATAGATAATGAGTTAGTTAAGAATTATTTGTCAACAGGATCTTTGCAGACTATGTCTTGATTTTTAACAAATGACTGGAAAGGCAGTGTTCCTTTATTTAAATATTAAAATAAATCCAGCTTCAATATTCGGAAGTCTGGTTTGTAATTCTGAAGTTAATTAATCAGATAATTGATCTGACGAGTTGTGTAAATCAATGCCTTTTCTTATAAATTGATTAACAGTTGTTACCTTTGTGTAGGAGCAAACTTATGGTGAATATTGAATCATACAAGGAAGTATTAACCAGATATTGGGGATATACGGCTTTCAGACCATTGCAGGAGGATATTATAAGATCTGTTGCAGAAGGGAGAGATACGCTTGGACTTATGCCTACAGGTGGTGGAAAATCAATTACATTTCAGGTACCTGCTTTGGCCAGTGAGGGCATATGTCTTGTGATAACACCCCTGATTGCATTAATGAAGGATCAGGTAAACAGGCTGAACAGCCTTGAAATAAGGTCAATTGCGATACATTCAGGGATGACAGGAGAGGAAATAGAGATTTCTCTTGAAAATGCTATTTACGGTGATTATAAATTTTTATATGTTTCTCCTGAGAGGATAGCAACCAGGATATTTCAGGCCAAGGTCGGCAAGCTTAACCTTTCACTTGTGGCAATTGATGAAGCACACTGTATATCTCAATGGGGTTATGATTTCAGGCCTTCTTATCTGAAAATTGCTTCACTTCGGGATCTTATTTCTGAAAAGGTCCCATTCCTGGCACTTACAGCGTCTGCTACCCCTCATGTCGTTGAAGATATTATGTCAAAGCTGGCTTTCAGGGAGAAAAATGTTCTGAAGACCAGTTTTGACCGTAAAAATATTTCATATCTGGTAAGGAAAGTTGAAGACAAGGGGACCTATCTTGTAAAGACATTGCTTAAAGCTAAAGGCAGTGGAATTGTTTATGTAAGGAGCAGAAAAAGGTGCAAAGAAGTTGCAGAATTACTGGTAGCAAACGGTATAAGCGCTGATTTTTATCATGCTGGCTTACCGGCTGAATTACGTGATAAAAAACAAGCCTCATGGACAAAAGGAGAAACAAGGGTAATTGTTTCGACAAATGCCTTCGGTATGGGTATAGACAAAGCGGAAGTAAGGTTTGTAATTCACTGGGATACACCTGATTCAATAGAAAATTATTTTCAGGAGAGTGGAAGAGCCGGTCGCGACAATAAACCAGCCTCTGCAGTACTCTTATATTCAGATGCTGATAAAAGCCGATTAAACGATTCAATAAGAAAGAAGTTTCCTCCCATTGAAAAAATAAAGGATGTTTACGAAGCACTTTGTAATTATCTGCAGGTGCCATTGGGTTCAGGAAAAGCAAATGTTTTTGATTTCAGTATGTCAGGTTTTGTTTCGAAGTACCGGTTACCTGTAATTGAAACATATAATAGTCTTCAGTTTCTTCAGCGTGAAGGCTATCTCGAGTTTACCGAGGAGATAAATAATCCCTCAAGAGTTCATTTTGTTGTAAGCCGTGATGACCTGTATAAATTTCAGGTTGCAAATGAAGCATTTGACGGTTTTATAAAGTTGCTTTTAAGATCATATACAGGTATGTTTTCGGAATTTATTCCCATAAATGAGGATGCTCTCTCAAAAAAATCAGCCGCCAGCAGGGATACAATTTATCAGTATCTTGTAAAACTTTCATCACTGAATATAATTCATTATATACCAGGTAAAAAGACTGCACTGATCATTTTTAATGAGGAAAGACTGGAACGAAAAGCTTTGATGATTTCTCCGGACAACTATCTGCACGTGAAGGAGAAATATGAGATCAGACTTGCTAAAATGATTGAGTATGCCGATTCCGATTCCAGGTGCAGATCAGTATTTTTACTTGACTATTTCGGAGAAGAATCTGACCGATGCGGTATATGTGATGTATGCCGCGAGAGGAATGAACTGGACCTGAGCAAGTATGAGTTTGATCTTATCCTCGAAGATATTAAGACCTTACTCAGTGAAAAAAATCCCGATGCAGAAGAACTGGTTAAAATGATTGAGCATCCTGAAGATAAGGTAATTAAAGTAATACGCTGGCTTCTCGATCATAATAAGATCAACCAGGATAAGGATCATAAGCTGTCGTGGGAATCATAAACAGACGAGGTTTTCCAAAATCTTACCAGGGGGATTATAATGAAATGTTCAGAATATTACACAAATCAATCCCTGAACCGAAATATTGCTAAAAATATTGGCAGAAAACAGTTTGCGAAAAATTCTTGCTAACAGGTCACATAAATACATGCTATATTTTACTGCTTTTTTGATTATAGTAGTAATTTTGATTTTTATATAATCAAAATCAACTGATGGATATACTTTTTTCAGATGCACTGAAGATCAGGAGACCTAATGCTTTCAATGTTATGGTCAAACCAACAGGGTCAATTTGTAATTTAAATTGCACCTATTGCTATTACCTGGAAAAGAAGAATCTTTTTCCGGGAAAGAATGACTTCAGATTGGGGGAGGAGCTGCTTGAGAATTTTATTAAGCAATATATAGAAGCTCAGCAGGTACCTGTTGTTACTTTTACATGGCAGGGAGGTGAACCTACGCTCCTGGGACTTGACTATTTCAAAAAGGTTATTGAGCTTGAGAAAAAATATGCTGATGGCAAAAAAATTGAAAATGCATTTCAGACTAACGGAACACGGTTAAACGATGACTGGTGCCGGTTTTTTACCGATAACAATTTCCTTGTAGGGATATCCATTGACGGTGATGAAAAAAACCATAATCACTTTAGAAAAACAAATTCAGGCGGCCCGACTTTTAAAATGGTGATGAAAGGGATTGAACTTCTTCATAAAAATAAGGTTGAATTTAATACTCTCAGTTGTGTTAACAGTTATAATGTACATTCAGCTACTGAAACATATCGTTTTTTGAAAAGTATTGGAAGCGGATTTATGCAATTCTTGCCAATTGTTGAAAGAGAAGCCAATAACCCTGAAGAAGGATCTTTAAATCTCGTGGATCCTGCTTTTGGTGCAAATGCTTCAGTTACAGACTGGTCAGTAAATGGAAAAGATTTTGGAAAATTCCTTATTACCATTTTTGATGAGTGGGTAAGAAAAGATGTTGCAAGATATTATGTCCAGATCTTCGATACAACTCTGGCTAATTATGTCGGTGAGATGCCGGGCTTATGTGTCTTTTCAGAGACATGCGGTGATGGTCTTGTTATGGAACATAACGGTGATATCTATTCCTGCGACCATTTTGTCTATCCCGAGTATTTCCTTGGTAATATCTCTGAGAAACCGATCATTGACATGGTGAAATCGCAGGCACAATTCGATTTTGGGATTGCAAAGAGAAATAAGCTTCCATCATATTGTTTACGTTGTGATGTACGCTATGCCTGCCATGGTGAATGTCCGAAACACAGGATTCTGAATACCCCCGATGGCAAACCTGGTCTGAATTATCTGTGTGAAGGTTATAAGATGTTTTTCCATCATGTTGAGCCCTACATGGAGTATATGGCAAAAGAGCTTAAGAACAAGAGGGCGCCTGCCAATGTTATGACCTGGATCAAAAACAAAGAGAGCCAGGTAATCAAAACATCAATCCCAGAAAGGAATGACCCTTGCCCATGCGGCAGCGGTAAAAAATTCAAGAATTGTTGCGCGGGGAAACCTCTGTATATATCTTAATGACTCAAAGTCACTATTTTGCATCTTTTGCACATCGAAATCCCGTGTTGAACAGAGAAGTTTCAGATGTATTGGATCCGCGGAATGATACGGTGTAGCTTAGTTCTTTTGCCTGATCGAAGAGAAAAGATCCTCCCCTGATCACTTTAAGATTGATATCAAAACTGAACGGTTGTTCGTTTCCTCTGTATAGCCTGTAAGTATCTGAACACCATTGCCAGACATTACCGCCCATATCAGTCAGTCCGCTCGGAGTAGAACCATAAAAGCCCACAGGTGATGTATATTCAAATCCATCGGCAGATTGGCTATCGAATTGTCCTCCCTGCCAAACATTGGCTTTATATTTTTTATTCAGGATTATTGAGTCACCCCAACTAAATAAATCATCTGAGTTTTTTCCATTACGGGCAGCAAACTCCCATTCTGCTTCCGTTGGCAATCGCAGGCCCGCCCAGGTGCAATAAGCTGTGGCATCATTCCAGCTTATCTGTGTGACAGGATAATTGTCCTCAGCTTTAGTTCCCCCAGGTCCCATTGGGTATTGCCAGGAGGCTTCTTTTATGAGGCTCCAATTTCCGGAATGGATATTACATACTCCTGCGTCACCAAATTTTTCAGCGTCCGTAACAAAATTTGTTGCAGACACGAAATTCCGGAATTGTTTAACTGTCACCAGGTGTTTATCCAGATAGAAAGGTTTGATCAGAGTATCAAATTCCGGAGATTCATTTGGAAGTCGCTGTGAACCCAACCGTATTTCCCCCCCTGGGAAATATATCATCTCCCGAACGGTGTCAACAACATTTGTGTTCACGGAACTTTTTTCAGTTACAAGATTTTTTGAAGACTGATTTCGCTGGTGGCAACCGGCCATAAGCAGGATAAAAATTAAACAAAATAAAACTCTCATAAAATCCGTCGTATTTATTTTTTGTCTCTTAATCAATTAGTACTGTTATATTTAACATGCTTATTTTAATTGCAATATCTTTCTTTCGTATCTGCAACCGCATTTCCACCTATAACAGGTTCAGGATGATCTTCACGAAGAAGATTTCTCATTTGTTTGACAATATCGGCATATTTTGAATTACCGGCAAGATTATGCAATTCTTGCGGGTCAGCTTCTTCATTGTACAATTCTTCCCCCATCTTACCTAATCCCCATTCAGTATATCGCCATACTTCGGTGCGAACACTATGACCTGGTATCTTTCCTCTCTGAACCTGGGTAAAAGCCGGATGATTCCATGAAGATTCAGGGTTTTTAAGAAGAGGAAGCAAACTATAACCTTGTAGATTTGAAGGAGGCGTTAAACCTGTAAGTTCGGCAAGCGTTGGATAAATGTCAATCAACTCAACTGTTCGTTTACAAATCTTCCCGGCTGATTTAGTTCCCGGGAAAGAAATGATTAAAGGACTTTTAGCTGATTCCTCAAAACAACTTTGCTTAAACCATAAGCCATGTTCTCCAAGATGGTATCCATGATCGCTCCAAAAAACAATGATTGTATTATCACTTAATCCCAATGAATCAAGAGCATCAAGCAGTCGTCCGATTTGCGCATCGACAAATGAAATAGCAGCAAAATAAGCCAGTTTGCACTCCATCGCCTGGTCAGGGTTGATGCCAAAATAAGGCCATGGTTTAGTGGAGGCTAAAGCCAGCTCAGGGTAATCATTCGGAGTTTCTGAAGATATTTTAGGAAGACTCATCTGATTCTGGTTATACATGTCGAAATACTTTTTGGGCGTTATCCATGGGGTATGAGGTTTATAGAAACCTGCAGCAATAAAAAACGGTTTGTTTTTATGCTTCTCCAATAGTTTAATAGCTTCAGTGGCAACCTGCCCGTCAGTATGTTCCACGTCTTTTCCATTACTGTCGGAAAGATAAGCCATTGCTGAACCCAAACCTCTGCCAGGTGTATAATTTATGATGTCAAGTTCAAGGGAGGTTTTATCAAGACCCGACGGATTGATGCGTTCCATCCATGATGCCCTGTCGTCCAATCCATTGGTGCCTATATCACCCGGATTTCCATAATGGTACATCTTTCCTACACGGGCAACGTAGTAACCGTTTTTAATAAACATTTGAGGAAGAGTTACCACATCAGGCAGATCCTGCCTGAAATGATATTTCAAATCAAAAACACGTGTTTTGTCAGGGCGCAATCCGGTTAAAAGGGAACTACGACTTGGACTGCTTAGAGGGAATTGGCAATAGGAGTTTGCAAATGCGACACCTTTTGATGCCAGCCGGTCGATATTAGGAGATTTCACCAGGGGATGACCGTAACAACCCAGGTCATTGTTCATGTCATCGACAGCGATGAAAAGAATATTCATTTTCTTTTCCTGTGCATGAATTGTACCAGCGGTAACCGTGAGGGCCATGGGAAGAATCATACTGCTCAGAAGGGAATTTTTCATCAGTATATAATTTTATTTTGTAATATTTTTTAAATCAATACCTGTTTAATTTTAACTCTGTCGTATTTATTATTTTATTCCCCATTTTTTTAATAACCATTCTATAGTACGATGTGGATAACTTGCAAGTCCTTCAGGAGTGGAGCCAAGTTCTTTAAATGATTGCTGAACTGCTGCCTGAATTTCAGGACTATTTTCACCTATTGCATCAATGCTGTTTAATGCAAAGTTCTGGTCATTCATATCATAGGCTGCTGTGTCATGTAAAATACGGATATATGCTTTCCTTGCCAGTTCTTTCTCTCCAAGGCCATAGAGTGCTTCAGCTGCGAAAGTTGCGACAGCCCCTGACTTATCAGCTGAGGCTTCTTTAAGATCCGGAATGGCAGGTCTCGCATCATCTTTCAAAATAAGCAGTCCTGTTACACCCCAATAACGAATGGCGCTGTTATTGCTTTTCAGGTATTTGATAAAAGTATTCAGGTCATTTTTTCCTCCAAGTGTAGCCAGGTCAGATGCCTCCATAAGCTCTTCAAAGGGACAATCTGCAGAACGCATATAATCATACATAGATTTACCTCCGGCAAAAATTTTATATTCTGTTTCAGGGATAAGACCAACATCCTTTATCTTCCTCATCCAATCCGTTTCAGCTTTACGCATTCTTAGCAATACATCCGAATAGGCAGGATCTGAAGCCAGGTTATTGATTTCCCATGGATCTTTTTCTGAATCATATAACTCTTCTACCGGTTTAGTGTGAAAGAATCTGCTTTGCACTTCATTGGTCTTACCTTCTCTAAAAGCATCTTCCCATGATTGTGCTGAAGGAGCCTGAAACAAATAATTAACATGCTGCATGGTTATACGGAAAGGCATATAATTTCTGATATACCGGTACTCTTTGTCGCGTACAGCCCTTACCAGGTCATAGTGCTCGTCCATGCGTTGCCGCGACATATATGTATATTCCGGATCCGGTGTCTTTTGCTTGCCTAAAAACGCGTTACCCTGCATATATTCAGGAATAGGAATTCCTGCAATGCTTAATAAAGTGGGTGCCAGGTCGACAAAATTAATAAGCCGGTCAACTTTGTCCCCGGGTTTTTTTGCAGGGAACAGATATTTGTATTTCTCAGGAATCCTTATTACAAAAGGTACCTGAGTGCCTGTTTCATAAACAAAACGTTTGCTACGTGCCAACACACCTCCATTGTCTCCGTAATACATAACAATGGTATTATCGGCCAGACCGCTTTCATCAAGCTCTTTCAGCAACGCACCCACTTCTCCATCCATATCTTCAATCTTATCATAATATTGAGCCCAGTCATGTCTCATTTCGGGTGTATCGAAATGATAGGGTGCTAAAATTACTTTTGAGGGATCATGCCGAAGTTTATCTGTTGGTATCTGAGTATGAATGCTGCTTTCATGACTTGTCCCCAGGTTAAATACTGCAAAAAACGGTTTCCCTTCAGGTCTGTTCTTGTAATGAGCTTTATTGCTGCTCTCATCCCAAATTTCTTTTGGAACAATACTATTGCTGTTATAATCAGTTTTGGCATTGTTGGTGCAATAGTAGCCTGCCTTACGCAAATACTCAGGATAGGTATGCACAACTGATGATTCAGGATAATAACTCCTCATATTCTCGTTGCCGTTTGAAGACGAATAGGCACCTGTAATGATTGTATTTCTTGACGGAGCCGATACTGCATTCGTACAATATGCATGAGTGTATAAAAAGCCATTTGAAGCCAGCATGTCGATATTAGGGGTGGTGGCAAAGGAATTACCATAACAGCCTGTATAATATGCGCTGTTATCCTCGCTGACTATCCAGAGAATATTAGGTAATTTGTCTGGAATTTTTGACTTACAGGCCGTAACTGCAAAACCTGAGACAACAACCATTCCAAGTACAGCGCATTGTTCAACAGTTTTAAATTTCATCATTTTAGTTGTTAGCGAAATTATTATAAAATGCAAACAGATATTTAGCAGATGCTACGTCTGTCTCAAATAATTAATATAAAAAGCACTTCTGAACCCTGTCTTTTCGATGCCGTTGTTTAAAAAAATAAAAAATTTATAATATCTGATTTGATTAATTTGAACCTAATATATTATTCTTATTCCGATTTTGAAGTAAGAGCTATTGATTTACGGAAGTCACTTTTTCTGATTGAATTTATAGAGATCTGAAGCCAAATAAGTTTTTTCATTTGGTGAGATATCATTAGCATCATTAAGAACAGCATCCGGGGGTGCAACAATAAATCCATTGATTAAAGGATCGTCGGTCTTTTTCATCATTTGATCAAGATTGGTGCGCATTTTATTAAGAACTTCCTGTTTAATGGGATCACCGACAAGATTATTCCGTTCATTAGGGTCAAAAACAAGGTCATACAGTTCTTCATCCGGTAAAATCATATCTTTCCAACCGTTATCCAGCCAGTACTGCTTGCTCGGACCGTCATCGCAATTGGGAAGTACAGGTGTCCTTTTACTACCGTATCTGCGTATATATTTATACCTTTTTGTACGGATAGCCCTCATGGGCTCATAAGCTGCATGGTAATTAACCTGGCTGAAGATATTTTCCCTGATTTCCTTCTTTTCTTCTCTGATTAATGGCATGACAGATGTTCCATCGAGCCATGCTGGTTTTTCAATTTCGATCAGCTCACAAATTGTTGGGAAAATATCAATTACGCTTACCATGACTATTGATAGTTCTGCCCCCTGAAAAGCCACCCGGGCCCCTCATAATCATGAAAATTCCGGTACCTTCATCGTACAGGTTACATTTCATAGTTGGAAAAGCAATACCATGATCGGTGGTGCATATCACAATAGTATTGTCTTCAAGGCCGTTACGTCGTAAAGCTGCAAGCACTGTTCCCATTTTTTCATCCAGAATGCTGGCCGATTCCATAAAATCAGCCATATCCTCCCGCACCTCCGGAACATCAGGCAATGGTTTTGGTGGAATCAGATGATCAGGATTGATATCAATTTTGTGTTTGGGGTATTTCCTGTGAGTCTCGGTAAAACCGACCGACAGGAAGAATGGATTAGCAGGTGCTTTATCGAGCCATTCCGCAGCTTTCAGATGGGCCACACCCGGATTACCTAAATATTCGTCGTACCCGATTTCCTTATAAAAATCGTTATTTTTCATGGCAACTACATGCTGAACTCCGGACAATACAGAATGATATCCATGTTTTTTCAGGGTAAAGTTGATATGTGTATGCGGATCTTTCAAAACAAATCCACGATGAGCCAGACCAATCATCCCGTTATTATGTGGATACATTCCGGTGAGAAGGCTGGCGCGACTTGCAGATGAAGTCGGGTGAGTGGTAAAATACTTTTTGAAAAGCACTCCTTCTTCTGCCAGTTTCTGAAGATTTGGAGTTGGAACAGGATATCCGTAAGGTTGAATATAACGTCCTGTATCGTGAGAATGCAGGTAAAGAATATTCGGACGATTGGAGGCTCTGTTGGCTTTATCAATGTTTTTTTCTACCTGCACATCTTTATAGGTGCTGTGAACATTCTTAATATTTGAGATGGGAATACCAATTGCCAGACTGCCTAAACCTGCCTGACGGATAAAGTTTCTGCGATCAATGTTTTTCTTATTCATTTAAAAGTATTGTTTTACCAATTAAGGTTGTTTAATAAAATAAGTTGTGCAATAATATTTGTTAATACTTTGACATTTAATATTATATGTCTTGCAGATTGATTAGTTTATTCTATTACACACTCTAAAGATATTGAAATTATTTCTTATGGTTTTCTTTAAAAAAGATTATAAATTGGAAATTGACCTGGCTTAAATTAAATCGTTAAGGATAAAATAGTTGCTTCGGTCAAAAATTATTTATATGAGTATTTTGATTTAGGAGGAATTATTGATATTTGATTATTAGTTGAATATTTTCAGTTAATCCTTGTTAGCATCAGTAACCTGAAATCCATTACCATTGATCCGGGTATATCCAGCGCTTTTAAGGCTAATTCACCGGTACCTTTCTCAAGGTGGATGATGCCTGCTTTTAATGGTTTGAAGTCTTTAACATATGACTCTGTCCGCTCAACACGGTCATTCTCCATACCTTTGAGAGGAGGATCGTTTGCTTCGGTAACTTTTGTTGAAATACTATTCGAATTGAAAGACAATTGAACTGTGGCTCCTACATCCTTAGAAGGGCAGGTGTAGTATATTTCCACTTCGAAGTCACCTTCTGATAACACTTCCACATCCCAGGTGATTTTATCATCGGGGTTTGTCCAGTTGGTAAAGAATGAGCTGTTAGGATACTTGTTGGACCTTACAATATTTCCGTGAGCTTTACCATCCCGGGCTGGCAATTGGGTGTATTTAAAATTTGGATGACCTACGGGAAATCTGCGTTCATCAGTGGATAAACCGGCAAGAACATTAGTTCTCCATTGTTCAACAGTTATTTTTAACTGTTGGGCGACATCGGGTTCTTCAGCTGATATATCAATTAATTGCCTTGGGTCAGAGTCCATATTGAATAGTTTGCCTTCATAGTCTAACCGGTATTTCTGGCTTCTGACGCTTACATTGCCATTCCATGACGAAAAGATTTGTCGATCGTTCCACCCTGCATTTTCCCCAAGTAAAAGGGTTTTCAGGCTAAGTCCATCCAAAGGTTTATTGGTAAGGTATTCAATACCAGCCATATCTGCCAGTGTTGGCAATAAATCGATGGCTCCGGTAATTTCGTTGATTTGTGAACCAGATGCAATAGTGCCAGGCCAGCTGATTATAAGGGGAGAGCGTACACCTCCTTCGTCTGTCGAGCCTTTACGACCTTTCATGCCACCGTTCCATCGCCATCCATTGGGACCATTATCACTGAAATAAATAACAATAGTATTTTCTTCAAGATTTAACTCTTTTAGCTTGCCCATGATACGTCCCACATTCCAGTCGATATTTTCGCACATTGCCAATGCCGCCCTGGTAAATGGGATATCTTCTTTTACACGTTCATCAGCAAGCATTTCAAGTTTTTTATCTTTAAATTTATTCCACCACTGATCAGGTACCTGCATTGGCGAATGGGGAGTGTTGTAAGGGACATAGAGGAAAAATGGGTTGTTTTTATGTTTGTCGATAAAAGCCATGGCTTTTTCTGTCAAATCATCGGTGATAAATCCATTCCCCTGCACAATATCGCCGTTGTGTTCGAGGAATTGCGGACTGAAATATTCTCCCCAGTGGCCTGAACAGAATCCATAAAATTCATCGAATCCTCTTGCATTTGGATGATAAGGGTATTGCATACCATTGTGCCATTTTCCAAAGGCAGCGGTGGAATACCCGGCCTTTTTAAAAACCTCAGCGATAGTGGTTTCGTCCACGTTCATACGCTCAGCTCCTTCCGAAACACCCTGAACGCCACTTCTGTCGTGATATCGACCTGTGAGCAGTTCCGCGCGTGTAGGCGAGCAAACAGGACATACGTAAAAATGGTTAAATCGAGCGCCGCTTTGAGCCAACCGGTCTATATTAGAAGTGTTAAGGTTTTTGTTCCCGTTAATGCTCAGATCGCCCCATCCCTGATCGTCAGAAAGTATAATGACAATATTGGGATGTTTTTCAGTCTGAGACATACAACCGGAAAAACCAGTTAGTACCGGGAAAAATACGCGCGGTAGTTTTGATAAGATTTTTTAAGATCACATGTATCGTTTATATGTTTTTTGACTCAATTCCATTTAGCTGCTTGTGGGCACCTCTGAAAACTTATTTTTCTATACAGTTGATTGATACAAATAAAATATAAATATCAATATCAACAATAGGTTTCCAGAGATGCCCATAAGAGATCTTGCTTAATGAATTCGGACAGTTCCGGATCAATATAAACATTTTTCAACTCTTAGTTTGCATCATTAAGAAAATATGTGCAAACCCTAAATCATTTTTCAAGTTGATTTTCAACTGGTACCAATGTTGCCAAATGTTCCTGCAATATCTGTTTTATTTCAGCAATAACTTCGGGATGTTTAGCTGCAATATTATATTTCTCAGACGGATCAACATTCACATTATAGAGAAGTGGTGGATCCTGAACTGCCTTAGCGTCAGGTCCGTATTCTGATTGGGTTATGAAATGTGCTTTATATGCACCTTTACGAATAGCAAATACCTGCGTGCCACGATAATAAAATACAACATCTCTTGGGTCGGGTCCTGTTCCAAATATTACCGGGCTTATATCAAAACCATCATAAACCCTGTCATTAGGGAGCTTAGCTCCGGCAAGTTTGCAGAAGGTTGGTAATAAATCCATTGTTGTTGCCATATCCATAACTACACCAGATTTTATTTTCCCTGGCCACCAGAATATTGCTGGTTCCCGCATACCTCCTTCATCTGTTCCACCTTTTCCTCCTTTTAGCAATCCTGCAGATCCTCCAAATTCCTTAAATGTCAGCCACGGTCCGTTGTCAGAAGTAAAAATCACAAATGTATTTTCATCTAATCCGTTCTCTTTTAATGCGGATAAAATTTTACCTACGCTCCAGTCCAGCTCTTCGATCACATCACCATAAATACCACGGAGGCTTATATCCTCAAATTCTTTTGACCTGAAGAGAGGGACATGAGGCATGTTGTTAGCCAGATACAGGAAGAACGGTTTTTCTTTATTCTGTTTTATGAACTTGATAGCTTCCTGCGTATATCTTTTTGTAATTGTTGTCTGGTCGGCAGGTCTTTCAATAATTTCAGAATTTCTCATCAAAGGGACATTAAAGTAATCAACTTTTGGTTTGGTCAACATTGAAAAGTAATCAGGTCCGTCGACTCTGTCCATATCATTACTGTATGGAATACCAAAATAGTAATCAAATCCATGAGCATTTGGGGAATAATCAGGAGAATACGTCCCAAGGTGCCATTTACCTATGCAGGCTGTGGCATATCCCTGTGTTTTAAGGGCGGATGCAATAGTTATTTCATTTTGCCTGAAGGCCTCCCTTGGAATCAGGGAATATAACACGTCTTTTTTCGCTGCACATTCCTGTCCTGACAGGCAATCTTCCTGTTAATAATCCGGCTCTGGAGGGAGTTGAAACAGGTGCTGCCACATAAAAATTAGTCCATTTCTGGCCCTGGCTTGCCATCATATCCATGTTAGGTGTCCTGATTGTAGGATGGCCAAATGCACCCAGATCCCCATAGCCCATGTCATCGGCGAGAATAATTATGAAATTTGGATGGGAATCCTTATCCTTGTCAGCAGCAATGATACTTTGCTGTCCCGTAACACCTACAGAAAGCAAGCCAGTCATTGCAATCAATTTGGTTTTTAGTGTCTTCATTAGTTTTAATTTTATTTTTATTTATATTTTTTAATCCTTAAGCTGTCAATTTTCATTTCAAAGATTTTTGTTCCCAGGGTATTGCCCCGGCTGTCCTTATGTGTTCTGTCAGCAATGTTATAAACCATTGTAAAAGATCTCTTTAAGGCTAATATATGTGATGTGGTGGTAAACTTTCAGCGCAGTAATTTAATTCCCCATGTAAAGATTCTAAAAATATTGATCCGTCTCTGGAACTCAGCTATTACTCACCTACTCAAAGATTAAAATAAGATAAAAGAAATGAGAAAATATATTAAAACTGCAAGGTTTTTCTGTTAACTGCTGACTTCATCTACCAGGTAAACTATCGATTTGTAGGATATTCCTGTATTAAGACTAAGTCCTATCTCACAGGTACGGCTGTTAGAATAGCCATGAGTAACAGTGTCAGGTAACTGATTTTTCAGACTTCTTAATCCATGCTGGTTTAGCTCGGGATAATGTGAATCCACGGTCCCCCGCAAATCCGCAACAATTTGATTCAGCAACTATAACATTCTTTGCACATAACCCTGCAAGGCGTGTAAGCATACTTTCAAGTCCCATTTTCTTCATGCTGCATACAGGAAAGACAGTAATAGTTTCTTCAAGAGGAATTATTGTCAGATAGGGCAGGAGGTGCTCCAGAATAAATTCGACTGGTTCGTAGAGTTTCAGACCTGATTTCATATTTAACTTCATTGTATATAAGCATGGACTCATGTCACAGAGAACAGGATATTCTCCGTTCCTGCTGGCTTCAATAAGCGCTGCTTCCAGCTCATTTGATTTTTTTTCTCCTGCCTCTGTAAAGCCTTTACTTGAAAAAGCCATTCCACAGCATAGATTATTCATATTGTCGGGGTAAATAACTTCGTAACCTCCCTTCTTAAGAAGTTGTATTATTTTTTCGGAAAGTTGTGCTTCATGAAGGTGATCGGCAGATACTCCAAATGAACGGTTAATGCAGGATGGGAAATAGACTACTTTCTTATTTTGTCCTGTATTAATTTGTTCCTGATATTTTATTTTTTTTGCCCCGGAGGGTAAATATTTATTCCATGCAGGAAGCCTGTTCCCTGACAATTTTCGTATGCTTCCGGAGAGCATGTTCATGATGTTGGTTCCAAGTACCTGATGGAAAAAGTGTACAACTGACAATCCTCCTCTGGCCACCCCGGTAATGACATCCATCCGGTCAGCAATCCATAAGGCATTTTTACCTTCTTTTCTGAGCATATCTGCCCGCAAGGTCTTAATAAGTTTTCCGGTATCGATCTTTACCGGACAGCTAATGGAACATAAACCATCAGCGGCACAGGTTTCAATGCCTGAATATTTATACCTCTGTGCAAGTGCAGCTGCGATATGAGGTTCATGTCCGGTTTTTGACAGGTATTTCATTTCTCTGTACACTACAATCCTTTGTCTTGGAGTAAGAGTGAGGTCAGCAGAGACACATGATGATTCACAGAATCCGCATTCAGTGCATTTATCAATAGTCTCATGAGCAGCCGGCATTGGTTTGAGATTCCTGAGATGAATATCCTTATCATTATTTAGTATTACCCCGGGGTTAAGGATATTCAATGGATCAAAGAGCTGTTTTATTTCAGTCATTAGTTTGTATGCCTCACTTCCCCATTCCAGCTCAACAAAGGGCGCCATATTTCTTCCTGTACCGTGCTCAGCTTTAAGAGAACCATCATATTTTTTAACAACAAGCTCCGCTACCTCTGACATCAGACTTGAGTACCTCTCAACCTCTTCATGTGTGCTGAAATCCTGAGTGAAAACAAAATGAAGATTTCCCTCAAGCGCATGTCCGAAAATTACAGCTTCATCATACTCCCAGTTTCTTTAGCAGGTACTGAAGGTCTGTTGTTGCTTCGGCAAGCGATTCAACAGGGAATGCGACATCCTCTATAATGACTGTGGTACCTGTCTTTCGCATTGAACCAACAGAAGGGAAAAGACCTTTCCTGATCTTCCATAACTTTTCATATTCCGAAGGAATGGATGTAAATGTAATGTCACTCTCCTTTGGAATACTGCTTACCGATTGTATTATAACTTCAATATTTCGGGTTAACGTGTCTTTGTCCGGTGCAACAGTTTCAACAAGCAGAGCACACACACTGTCTGAAAGATCCTTCAGAAAGTCAGGCATTGCCGGTTCGTTTTCAACTGACCGTAAACCTGATCTGTCGATCAGTTCGACTGCAGAAACCGGTTTGGGTTTCATCTGAATTACAGCCAGACAAGCACTTTCAATATCCGGAAACAACATAAGTGAACTCGCCCTGAAAGGATGCTCAATTATTGTTCTGAATGTTATGTCGGAGATAAACCCCAGTGTACCTTCCGATCCTATCATCAGGTGTTCTATAATATCAAAAGGATCAGAATAATCAACCAGTGCATTAAGGCTGTATCCGGTTGTATTCTTCATTTTATACTTTCTGCGGATTTTTTCGGTAAGTTGTTTGTTTGCAATCGTTGATTTTGAAAGGTCTGAAATAGCAGTTAAAAATTTTTGATGTGTCTCTGAAAACGCAGCTTTGCTGTTCATGTCCCTGGTGTCCAGTATTGATCCGTCGGCAAATATGATCCTTATACCTGCAACAGTTTTATATGAATTAAAATCTGTTCCACAACACATTCCACTCGCATTGTTTGAAGCAATACCTCCAATCATAGCTGAATCGATTGAGGCAGGGTCGGGTCCTATTTTTCTTCCGAATCGTGCAAGTTGTTTGTTTACGGCTCCTCCTGTTAACCCCGGTTGAACACTTATTTCAGTCCCGTCTGAGTTTATTACGGATTTTTTCCAGTTGCTGCCTGCAATAACCAGAACTGAATCAGTAACTGCCTGTCCTGACAAACTTGTACCGGCAGCCCGGAAAGTTGCAGGTATGCTAAGTGCGGAACATTCTTTAATTATTAATGATATTTCATCTTCATTGATTGCCCTGATGACAATTTTTGGAATAAGTCTGTAGAAACTGGCATCTGTGCCATAAGCAAGTGTATACAGAGGGTCATGATAAATCCTTGTCTTATCAATTTTATCTGTGAGGATGTTATACAGAAGCTTGTAATTACCTGTAAGCATGGGCTGGAAATTTCAATATGCGAATGAGTTAATGGACATAAAATTACAGTTTTAATTAAGATATCAATCACTCCTTGCAGGTTCTGTTCAGTGCCATTCCAGGTTTTCAGGTATAAAAATCTACTTATCGTAATCAATCCTAACCTTAAATGTCTAATTTTGTACCACATTTTAAAAACTAGTTATGGATAGCAACACCGATCCGGTATATTCAAGGAATGTCATTGAATTTGTGGCAGTTGCAAATGAGTTTTGTAAATATGCCGAACACGCTTCAGAACTTAAAGGTGATGAATTACTTAAGATATTACAAAGGATTTTGCCATTGATGTACCTCAAAGCTTCACTTTTACCACAGCTTGAACCTTTTTTTGAGGATGGGAATGAGAAATTTGTTACCGAAGCAGACTGGATACAGATTGATGATACCCTCAGAGAAAAGTTCGGAACTGCCAATGATTTCCAGGAAGTGTTTGATGATAAAATTAAAGAAACTGAAGGACTTGTAATATCGAGTATTTCAGAAAATATGGCTGACATTTACCAGGATACAAAGGATTTTCTTCTTCTTTACCAGACAGGTACAAACGAAATTATGAATGATGCTGTCTGGGAATGCCGTATGAATTTCGAAAACTTCTGGGGACAGAAGCTTGTTAATGCCATGAGGGCAATACATAAATTTATTTACTCAGGGGAAGAGATCGAAAAGGTGGAGGAGAGGGAGCAAGATAATGAAAACAGAGATACTTCAGATTGGTTTATAACACGACGACAAAAAGATTTAACGGGAGATGGAGAATAATAAATATCAGGAAAACATCACTGCAGAAGAGATAGCTCAACATGAACTTTCATGGTTTAAGGGTGAAATAGTTGTGGTGGATAATATGAAGACATACAATGAAGTCTTTCCCCGGCTTCTGGGTTCTGACCTGCTGGGGTTTGATACTGAAACTAAACCTACTTTCAAAAAAGGACAGAAAAAACTCAGTTTCATTGATACAGCTTTCAACTGAAAATCTTGCCTGTCTGTTTCGAATTAATATGATAGGGATCCCTGAAAATCTTATCAGATTGTTATCTGATCCGAATGTTATTAAAGCAGGCGTTGCAGTTCATGATGATATTCGTTTTTTGAACGGAGTAAAAAAGTTTTCACCCCGGGGATTTATTGATCTTCAGGGTTTTGTAAAGGATTATGGGATACAGAGCTCAGGACTTAAAAAACTGGCAGCTATCATTTTGGGCTTCAGAATATCCAAGCGTCAACAGGTAACTGACTGGGAGGCTGATCAACTTTCGGAAGCTCAGCAGATATATGCTGCTACTGATGCCTGGGTTTGCCATCAGATCTATAAAAAGCTCACCAATGGAC
This sequence comes from uncultured Bacteroidales bacterium, assembly GCA_963741935.1. GTDB lineage: Bacteria > Bacteroidota > Bacteroidia > Bacteroidales > VadinHA17 > LD21. The sequence goes on from CAVUJY010000017.1 coordinate 106,642, forward strand.
ATGATAAATAAACGAAATTTACAGTATCCAAAAACTTTAGTCACTCTAGTCACTTTAGGCACTTGTATAAATATATTTACAGTTTTTTAATAAGATAATAAGTGGAACCAATTAAAATAGTACTTAAATCAGGTAAAGATCAGTCACTGTTACGATTTCATCCCTGGATCTTCTCCGGTGCAATAAAAAAAATGTACGGAAATCCTGAAGAAGGTGATATTGTAGATGTCTATGATAACAAGGATACATTTCTGGCAGTAGGACATTATGCTCCAAGTTCAATAGCCGTCCGTGTACTTTCTTTTAACCAGGTAACTCCTGATATGAATTTTTTCAGGGAAAAGATCAGACGTGCTGTAGAATATCGAAAATCAGTAGGTATTATCGGTAACCCGGCAATAAATGTATACAGGCTTATTCATGGCGAAGGCGATGGACTGCCCGGACTTATAGTTGACTATTATAATGGTGTTGCAGTAATGCAGATGCATTCGGTTGGTTTTTACAGGATAAGAAAGGAAATAGCAGCAGTTCTGGTTGAACTTTTGAAAGATGAGATTATTGCGGTTTATGATAAGAGTGAAAGTACTATTCCGCACATGTCATCAACAAATGGTGTAAATGAATTTCTTTATGGAAATTCCGAACCTGTTATTGTAACTGAAAATAATTATAAATTTAAGATAGACTGGTCCACAGGTCAGAAAACAGGATTTTTTATTGATCAGAGAGACAACAGAAAGTTACTTGAAGAATATTCCAAAGGGAGAAGTGTTCTCAATATGTTTGGATATACCGGGGCATTTTCAGTATATGCACATGAAAAATGCAGCACTGGTACATACTGTTGACAGTTCATTTACAGCTACTGAGCTTGCAAATGAAAATATCAGACTGAATTATGGTGATGACAACAGGCATAAGGCTATACAGGCAGATGCGTTTGAGTACCTGAATGATATAAAAGATAAGTATGATCTTATAATTCTCGATCCTCCTGCTTTTGCCAAGCATAATAATGTTCTTGCAAATGCATTACAGGGATATAAGAGGCTAAATATAAAAGCTATAGAGCAGATTAAGCCAGGAGGAATTATATTTACTTTTTCCTGTTCTCAGGTTGTATCAAAGGAAAATTTCAGAAAATCGGTTTTTGCTGCAGCTGCAAACACAAAAAGAACTGTAAGAATTTTACATCAGATGAGCCAGCCTCCTGATCATCCGGTAAATATTTACCATCCTGAAAGCGAATACCTGAAAGGTCTTGTTATACATGTTGAATAGTCCTCCTTCGCCTCCTTCGACAAGTTCAGGATGGCTTCGGAGGACAAGGTTGAAAAGATGAAAACTTGAATTATGAGTACAAATAGAAATGTTTTACTTGTTGCTAAAAAACTGGGTCTGCACGAATGGCAGGTGGAAAATACTATCAGGCTCATGGACGGAGGAGCTACCATACCATTCATAAGCAGGTACAGGAAAGAAATGACCGGCAGTCTGGATGAAGTTCAGCTTATGCATATTCAGGAAGAGTATCAACGTCTGAAAGACCTGGATTCACGTAAGGAAGCTGTGATTAAGTCGATTGAAGAACAGGAGAAGATGACTCCTGAGTTAAGAAAACGGATAGATGAAGCTGTTACAATGTCGGAGCTTGAGGATATCTATCTTCCTTATAAACCAAAACGACGTACACGTGCAACAATAGCAAGGGAAAAGGGACTGGAGCCACTGGCTGAACTGATAATGGATCAAAGAGAGAATGACCCGGCTCATAAAGCTGAGAGCTTTCTTAATGATGATGTAGCAACTGTGGAAGAGGCTCTTGCCGGAGCGTCTGATATAATTGCCGAATGGATAAGTGAGAATGAAAAAGCGAGAAGGCAACTAAGATATCTTTTTGAAAAAGAGGCTGTTATTTATTCAAAAGTTGTGAAAGGAAAAGAAGCAGAGGGAATCAAATACAGTGATTATTACGACTGGTCGGAACCTCTGAGGAAATGTCCTTCACACAGGTTACTTGCCATGAGACGCGGAGAGGATGAAGGATTCCTGCGATTGTCTATAGAACCTGATGAGAATAACGCTCTCGAAATACTTGATAGTGTATTCCTGAAAGGAAAGAATGCTTCATCAGAAATTGTCTCATCTGCTATTACAGACAGCTGGAAACGGCTTCTTTCTTCTTCCATGGAAACAGAATTCAGAAATATATCAAAAGAAAAAGCAGATATTGAGGCTATAACGGTTTTTGCTGATAACCTTCGTCAGCTTCTTCTGGGTTCTCCTCTTGGAGAAAAAAATGTTCTGGCTATAGATCCTGGTTTCAGAACCGGTTGTAAAATTGTTTGCCTCGACAGACAGGGAACCTTTGTTCATAATGAAACAATTTATCCTCATCCGCCTCAGAATGAGACTGCAATGTCGATAAAAAAGATACTTTCACTGGTCAATGCTTATAAAATTGAAGCGATTGCAATAGGTAATGGTACTGCCAGCCGTGAAACAGAAGATTTTATTAAGTGGATAAAATTTGAGAAGGATATTCAGGTGTTTGTTGTTAGTGAAGCCGGTGCTTCAATTTATTCAGCTTCAAAAACAGCCCGGGAAGAATTTCCTGATTATGATGTAACTGTACGTGGGGCGATATCGATTGGACGCAGATTAATGGATCCGCTTGCTGAGCTTGTTAAATCGATCCGAAATCAATAGGGGTGGGGCAGTATCAGCATGATGTTGATCAGCAGAAGCTTCAGAAATCACTTGATGATGTGGTTATGAGTTGTGTAAATGCTGTAGGGGTTGAGGTAAATACCGCCAGCAGACATCTTTTGACTTATGTTTCAGGTCTGGGCCCACAACTTGCTCAGAATATTATTGATTACCGGACTGAAAACGGACCTTTCAAATCGCGTAAAGAGCTTCTGAAGGTTAAGACGGATGGGGGATAAGGCCTTTGAGCAGAGTGCCGGCTTCCTGAGAATAAGAAATGCTGAAAATCCGCTTGACTCAAGTGCAGTACATCCTGAAAGTTATCATGTTGTTGAAAAAATGTCGAAGGATCTTGGCTGTGATGTTAAGGAGCTCATAACCGATGAGAACAAAAGAAAAGAGATAAAGCTTGATAAATATGTCACTCCTGTAACCGGATTGCCTACATTAAAGGATATTATGGATGAGCTGGCAAAGCCCGGCCGTGATCCAAGATCAAAATAAAAGAGTTCAGTTTTGCTGATGTCCATTCAATGGAAGACCTGATAGCAGGGAATGGTTGTTCCCGGAATTGTAACAAATGTTACAAAATTTGGTGCATTTGTCGATATCGGTATCAAACAGGATGGCCTGGTTCATATTTCAAATATGAGCAAAACTTATATTACAGATCCGTCAACAGTGGTAAAGCTGCATCAGCATGTAATGGTAAAAGTACTGGCAGTGGATATTGAAAGGAAACGCATTCAGCTGTCAATGAAAGATGTGGATCAGGTAAAATAAAGCGTTTAATCTTACTTGAAAATAAATTTCATCTGTTATTCAAATTAGAGTGACAGTTTGAAATCTTTGTTACTTTTATGATTCAAATATGCATCTTACTGATCTAAATCAAATTTTACAAACATGAAAAGAACAAACTTATTATTCTCAGTATTTCTTCTGCCACTGCTGCTTTCCTGCAGCCAACAGCCGGTTGTTAAACCCCCTGTTGCCGAAAAAATACCTCATGAATTATTTGACAAGCGAAATGATAATTATTTCTGGATGAGGCTGAGTGATGAGCAGAAGAATGCTGCCACACCTGATTCACAGACTACAAAAGTGCTTGATTATCTGAATGCTGAAAATGATTACTCCAAAACTGTCCTTAAAAATATTGAACCACTGCAAAAAACAATCTTCGATGAGATCGTTGGCAGGATTAAGAAGAATGATGAGTCGGTTCCCTATTTTGATAACGGTTATTTTTATTATAATAAATACACTGAAGGAAGTGAGTATCCCATATATTATCGCAGAAAAGGTACGATTGATGCTCCCGAAGAGGTCTTGCTTGATGTTAATAAAATTGCCGAAGGGAAAAGTTATTGCTCTGTAAATCAGTTGAATGTTAGTCGTGATAACAAGATTCTTTCATATGGTACCGATTTCGTGAGCAGGCGAAGATATACTCTCAACCTTTATGGATATTCAATCGGGTGAATTGCTGAAAGATAAGATTGAAAATACTACGGGCCAGACAGTCTGGGCTGCAGATAATAAAACTGTATTTTATGTTTCAAAAGATCCTGCAACTTTGAGGTCAGATAAAGTTTACAGGCATAAAATAGGTACTCCTGCTTCAGCTGATGCACTGGTTTATGACGAAACTGATGAGATTTTCAGTGTCAATCTTTCTGAAACGAAAAGCCGGAAGTATGTACTTATTAACTCCAGTCAGACACTAACAACAGAGACCCGATATCTTGACCTGTCAAAACCTGAAGGAAAATTTGTGGTTTTTGAACCCCGTACTGTCAACCATGAGTATAATGTTGATCACCTTGGTAATGAGTTTTATATCAGAACAAACTCAAATGGAGCCTCCAATTTTAAACTTATGAAAACCACTGAGGGCAAGACAGGCATGTCGGACTGGAAAGAAGTTATCCCTTATAGCAGTGATGCTCTCATTGAAAATTTTGAGTTGTTTGATAATTATATTGTTGTTGAGGAAAGAACCAAAGGTCTCAGCAATATAATGATAATCAATACAAAGGATGGCTCCGATCATTTTCTTGACTTTGGAGAAGAGGCTTATACTGCTGGTATAGGAAATAATCCTAATTCAAATACAGATCTTCTCAGGTATAGTTACTCATCTTTAACCACACCTAATTCGGTTATTGATTACAATATGGTTACAAAAGAGAAAAAGGTGATGAAAGAGGATGAAATTCTCGGTGGATTTGATAAGAATAATTATGAATCAAAAAGACTTTGGGCTAAAGCAGAAGATGGAACAATGGTTCCTGTTTCAGTGGTTTACAAAAAAGGATTTACTCCTGATGGAAAATCTCCTCTTCTGTTATATGCCTATGGTTCTTACGGAATTTCAACCGATCCTGGATTCAGATCAACTATTTTAAGTCTTCTTGACAGGGGATTTGTCTATGCACTTGCACATATAAGGGGAGGAAGTGAGATGGGCACGGTACTGGTATGAAGATGGTAAATTGCTTAATAAAAAGAACACATTTACTGATTTCAATGATTGCGCTCAGTTTCTTATTAATGAGAAATATACCAGCACTGACAGGCTATTTGCTATGGGTGGAAGTGCCGGCGGTCTTTTGATGGGAGCAATTCTGAATATGAAGCCTGAACTATATAAAGGTGTTATTGCTGCTGTTCCTTTTGTCGATGTTGTTACTACAATGCTCGATGAAACAATTCCGCTTACTACTTTCGAATGGGACGAATGGGGCGATCCACGGAAAAAGGTCTATTACGATTATATGCTTTCTTATTCTCCATATGACCAGGTAAAAGCTATGAATTATCCGAATATTTTAGTCACAACAGGTTTCTGGGATTCACAGGTTCAATACTGGGAACCGGCAAAATGGGTTGCTAAACTACGTGATATGAAGACTGATAAGAATATGCTGGTAATGGATTGTAATATGGTGGCAGGCCATGGAGGAGCATCAGGAAGGTTTGAAAGATACAGGATTACCTCTCTTGAATATGCGTTTATTCTGGATCTGGCAGGTATGAAAAGTAAATACTGAATAAAAAAAGAGGTGTCTCATAAGTTCTCTGTGTAACTCAGTGTAAACTCTGTGATCTCTGTGTAAGTTCTTAATTATTTGTTACACAAGTACGGAGAAGCCACAGAGCGCTCAGAGAAACTTACTGTATTTTGGACTTTTGAGACAGCCCCTTTCTTATTAAATTCTGTTTATAAATTTTAGTACATTCTTCGGTTCTGACCAGCAGCTTCCAGTGATTTAATATCTGGTTTTACCGGTAATTTTGAACTGCGCATTGCTGCATTATATACGAAGGATGCTGTTATTATTGCATTTTGTTTCAGATCTGGCAACACCAGTCTTTCATAAGTATCCATCACAGTATGATAACCACGGTCATATTCAATTTCATCCTGAATAAACTGAAAGCCCGGTAGTCCGACAGCATCAAATGAAAGATGATCGGTGCCTGATGTATTCCTTATAGTTATTGTTGAGCAACCCATATCAGCAAAAGGTTTGAGCCATTCTTCAAATATTGGTCTTACCATTTCATTTCCCTGCAGATAAATACCTCTGTATTTGCCTGATCCGTTATCCATATTGAAATATCCTGCAAATTTGTCATAGTCAGGCTTATGTGCTTTTGTCTTTGGGTCAACAAGATAATTCTCGACATATCCGCGTGATCCGTTTAATCCCTGTTCTTCACCACCCCATAATGCAATACGTATTGTTCTGCGTGGAGCCACTTCCAGACTCTTAAGGATACGAAGGGCTTCCATCATTACAATGCAACCTGATGCATTGTCAGCAGCTCCTGTTCCTCCATTCCATGAGTCAATATGAGCACCAATCAGAACTACTTCATTTTTAAGGAGTTTGTCGGTTCCCGGAATTTCTCCGATAACATTATAAATTTTAGGACTTTCAAAAAATTTGTTTTTGATTTCAACTTCCATCTCAACAGGAATATTATGTTGTAGAAGACGTTCCATCCTGCCATGATCTTCGATAGGCAGATTAAGTTCAGCAATAGGTTCAGCTGATCCTGGCACATAATTGGCGCCATTTGATCTTGGTACATTGAATGTACCTGAACTGTTTAAAATTACTGCTGCTCCTTCGTTTTTAAGAAATTCAGATATTTTGGTGCGAAGAGCTCTCTGAGCCATCATTGCTGCTCTGTCGAATGTTGGCCTGTTTCTTGGAGTAGATGATGATGCCATTGACAGATCTTCAAGTTCAGCATCAGTATATCTGGTAGCAAGTGGTTCATAATTAACTTCATAGGTGGCTGTGGATGGCATCAGTACAATTTGACCGGCTAATTTGCCTTTATATTTGTCAAGGTCTCCTTCAGCTTTTACATCCAGAAGAACAACTGCTCCTTTTACTGATCCTTTTGTACTTCCTGTCCATGCTACCGGGTTACATGCAAAATTACAATAGTATGGAGCTGTCATCGCAGCATATGTTTTGAGATTATCCCATCCACCACGATTGAAATCTCTTGCTGCTTCAATTCTTACATTCTGAAATCCCAGCTCTTCCATTTTTTTCTTTGCAAGTTCATTGGCATTATTTCCACCTGTTGAACCTGTTAGTCTTGGGCCTGCAAAATCAGTCAGCCAGAATGCAAGATCATCAATTCCGGAATTTCTTAATCCTTCCTGTTTGATTTTATAGATCATGCTGAGATCAACATTCTCACTCTGCGACATCAGCCATACAGGCAGAAAAAGCAGAAATAAAACGGTAGTTGAGATTTTCTTAATTTTCATTTTTTTGAATTTAATTAGGTTTATACATTTCAAATGTAGAAAAAATAGATTCGCATTGTCATAGCGTGATGCAATGATTTAACAATAATTAACTTTGATCCTTTTATTAACACGCATTTTGTATTAATTAATTGCATTTACTTGCGATTTATATTGTTATGCCGTGGTAGATCGAAATGTGTTGAAATCAATACTCAATCCATATTTTTTCAGGTCTTTGCGACTTTACATAAAATCTTTACGAACTTTGCGGGTACTTAATATTACTTTTGTATTTGAATTTTTAACTGAAAATGATTTATCCTGAAAATTTTGAAAATAAAATCGGTTTTGACCGAATCCGTTCGCTTTTGATGGAAAAATGTCTTAGCCCGATGGGGCTGGAAAAGGTTGAGCAGATCAGATTTATTGGTGACTTTGACTCATTGTCGGTAATCTTGTCTGCAACCAATGAGCTCCAGCAGATCCTGATGTTTGAAGATTTTTTTCCTTCAGAACACTATTATGAAATTTCGGACTGTCTTAATAAAATCAGAGTGGAAGGGACCTTTCCTGAAATACAGGAAGTATTTGATCTGAAGAGGACCCTGGAAACTGTAAAGACGATCCTTAATTTTTTCAGAAATAAGGATGAAGCAAAATATCCTGTACTATACAAATTATGCAGTTCCGTAAAAACTTACCCTTATGTATTGGAGTCAATCGACAGGATTATTGACCGGAGGGGAGTTATAAAAGACAATGCATCTTCCAGGTTAAAAGAGATCAGGGCTGAACTTGTGGGGAAAAGTATTCAGGTTTCTAAACGTTTAAATGCCATACTCAGGCAGGCCCAATCTGATGGTATCGTAGATACAGATACCACTGTCTCGGTGCGTAACGGCAGAGGAGTAATTCCTGTGAGTGCCTATGATAAAAGGAAGATCAAAGGTCTGATCCATGATCAGTCGGCTTCAGGTAAGACAGTTTTTATTGAACCTGAAGAGATAGTGGAGATAAATAATGATATTGTTGAACTTGAATATGAAGAGAAGAGAGAGATTGTAAGAATACTTACTGCCTTTGCTGACAATATCAGACCATATATAGATGATCTTCTTGAGTCAAATGTCTTTCTGGGTGAAATTGATTTTATCAGAGCTAAGGCCCTGCTGGGTAATCATCTCAAGTCAATCAAACCCATCATGGTAAACAAACCATTTATATCATGGAAAAAAGCTATGCATCCGCTTCTCTCTATTGCATTTGAAAAGATTCCGGGACGAAAAGTGGTTCCTCTTGATATAATCCTTGATCATAAAGACAGAATTTTACTGATTTCGGGCCCCAATGCCGGAGGAAAGTCTGTATGTCTGAAAACAGTAGGATTGCTTCAGTACATGCTTCAGTGCGGGCTGACAATTCCTGTCGCTGAAGGTTCAGAGACAGGTATTTTCAGGAGTATTCTGATTGATATAGGAGATGAGCAGAGTATTGAAAATGATCTGAGCACTTACAGCTCTCATCTTCTTAATATGAAGTATTTTCTCAAAAATGGTGATGCCGGAACACTTGTACTTATTGATGAATTCGGAACAGGAACAGAACCTATGCTTGGGGGATCGATAGCTGAAGCTATTCTTGGTGAGTTTAACCGGAAGGAGTTTTTTGGTGTCATCACTACTCATTATACAAATCTGAAACATTATGCCTCCTTAAATGATGGAATCGTGAATGGAGCTATGGCTTTTGATAATCATCTTTTGCAACCACTCTTTCAGCTGATCATAGGTAAACCGGGAAGTTCATTTGCTTTTGAGATTGCACGAAAGATCGGACTCCCTGAAGAGATACTGGCTACGGCTTCTGAAAAAGCAGGTGTTAAGAATATTAATTATGACAGACACCTGAAAGACATTGCCAGGGATAAAAGATACTGGGAGACAAAACGACAGAATATCCGTCAGCACGAAAAGCGGCTTGAAGAGCTTATGGGTGAGTATGAAGAAGAACTATCAGGAGCAAAAACCTTAAGAAAGGAAATAATCAGCAAGGCAAAAGATGAAGCTGAGCAACTGTTAAAGGAATCTAACCGGATGATTGAAAGCACTATCCGGCAGATTAAGGAATCGCAGGCCGAAAAGGAAAAAACAAAAGATATTCGTCAGCAGCTTGAGGAGTTTAAAAATGCTATAGTTGAAGAAACAAAACCTGTTGAAACTAAAACAGAGGAGAAAATAGCAACGTTAAGCGCCAGAGCAAAAAAAATTACCTCCAACAAGAGCCTGTAAAGGAGAAAATATTCAAAGTTGAAACCGATCAGCCTCTTAAACCAGGAGATGCAGTAAGAATGATAGATACACAGGCAGCAGGAGAGGTTATCGCCATAAAAGGGAAAAAAGTACAGATAGAAACGGGTAGTTTAAGATTCTTTGTTGAGCTTGACAGGATTGAAAAAATCTCAAGGGCTGATCTGAAGAAAAGTCTCAGGGCAAATCAGCCTGTAAGACAGAATGACCCCGAACTGGTTCAGCGAAATATTAACTTTAAACCGGAAATCGACATCAGGGGCGTTCGTGGGGAAGAAGCAATAAACCTGGTACGTGACTTAATTGATAATGCCCTTATTGTACAACATAGAAATCTAAGGGTACTTCATGGGAAAGGAAACGGTATTTTGAGGCAACTTATAAGGCAGTATCTTGAAACAGTTGATGTTGTAAAATCGTTTCGGGATGAACATGTGGAGTTCGGAGGATCAGGAATAACAGTTATTGAAATGGATTTTTGATTGGCCACTTCCTGACCGTTAAACAACGAATATTATAATATCCGGAACTCACATTAATTCATTTATTTATATTTATATGACAGTAATAGATACTTATTTTATTGTTTCAGCTTTATAAAATTAGTAATATTCTGATGCAGAAAATTGTTAATATTGTATGCAGAACAATTGTTAAGCATATTATTCATTCACTTTCAAAACCAAACCTATGAAAACCAAAAAGATAATTACTGCATTCATCCTGATTTCGGCATTATTTTTTTCGAATTGTAAAAATGAAAAAAATGTAAATACTTCTAAAAGCTGATAATACAGGTGTACAGAAGCAGGAGTGGGCCATCGTGATCCATGGAGGAGCAGGCGTTATTACCAGGGACAGGATGACTCCCGAACTTGATAAAGAGTACAGGACAGCACTAATGGAAGCAATGAATAAGGGCAGGGAAATACTTTCAGCAGGAGGTACTGCCCTGGAAGCTGTTGAGAAAACCATAAATATAATGGAGAATAATCCACTCTTTAATGCTGGTAAAGGAGCAGTCTTTACCAATGAAGGCAGGAATGAACTGGATGCCGCAATTATGGATGGATCTACGCTTGCAGCAGGATCTGTAGCAGGAGTTATGGATATAAAAAACCCTATTACTGCTGCAAGATATGTTATGACCAAATCGCCCCATGTAATGCTTGCAGGCGCAGGTGCTTCACAATTTGCGAAGGAACAGGGACTTGAAATTGTTCCTCCTTCATATTTCTATACTGAGAAGAGATACAATGAACTGCAGGAATTATTAAAGAAGGAAAAATTCGGTACAGTTGGCTGTTGTGCTCTTGATAAAAACGGAAACCTGGCAGCAGGAACTTCAACTGGTGGGATGACGAATAAAAAATATAACCGGATAGGGGATGCCCCGATTATCGGAGCAGGAACATATGCCAATAATGCAACATGTGCTGTATCAGCAACTGGTCATGGGGAGTACTTTATAAGATGGACTGTGGCTCATGATATCTCAGCCCTGATGGAATACAAAGGTTTATCTCTAATGAGGCATCGGAACTTGTTGTCAACGATAAATTGGTGAAAGCAGGTGGAAGTGGTGGAGTAATTTGTGTTGATAAGCTCAGGAAATGTTGCCATGCCGTTTAATTCAGAAGGTATGTTCAGGGGATTTGCAACTGCTGACGGAAAAGAGGGAATCTATATTTATAAAGATGAAAAATAATATTAAAAAGATGACCTGCCTTCTAATGCTACTCTTTGTACACATCTTCCCAAAGCTTCTTTAACCCTTCCCCCAGCCCCTTCGCGGCAGTCGGGCTCCCCGCTGATGCGGGGCAGGCTCTTCGCTAGAGGTTGTCTAAAAAGTCCAAAATTACAGTAATGCTTTCTCTGTGGCTCTCTATTATTTCTCCGTGACTCTCTGTGTAACAAATAATTAAGAACTTACACAGAGATCACAGAGGGTACACTGAGTTACACAGAGAACTTATGAGAAAGCCTCTTTACGCTCGGCCCTCTTAAACAAATAAGGAAGGGTTTAGAATAAGAAAGTCAAAGTCACGGTTATAGTCATCCAGAAAAAGATGTGAACAAAGAGTAGCTTCTAATGGATTAATAATTTTCCAAAATCCTGACGTATTCTGATCAGTGATTCTGTACTGCGATCAGTACCTGCTCTTCCAACAAAGGTTGTCGTGTTGTTGCTGGTCGATTTGGTTATATCAGGGAAACTATCCAAAGGAAAGTCAATTGTGGAACCGGTAGCCACTATATCTGTTCTGAATGAGATCATATCATTGATTGTAAGATCGATAATAGTATGTTTTGCATCCAGATCAATGAGAGAAAATTCCGGATTAAGTAAATCCACAGTTATAGATCCGAAAGTTGGTGATGACCTTAATTGTCCCGTTAATTCGCCGATGTTGAAACTTGAGTATGAACTTACTGAAACGAGGTTTTTAATAGATCCTATATTGTAATTATCAGATTTAGATGTCGTTACAAGAGAACTAATATTCTCTATTCTTATCTTTGTAAAACTTGATGTCACCAGGAGAGCTTTGGCTTGTCCCAGAATTACACTCGGACAATTCCAGACCTTCATATTCAGCCAGTTTATATCATCTATCATTATTTTAGCATTATCGGCTGTGATCATACTTATAGGTTTAATATTATCCCTTGAAAGCTTCTTTGCAGTTAGTACTCCCTGCGACAAACGTATGAAAACCGGACCTGATAATTCATCTAACGTAATATTACCGAACTCATTTACAATAATTAAACCTGTGGTTTTAGGCATTGTTATTATGTAATCAACCCTGAAACTCTTTCTTCCATCTCTTAATGGAGAAGAAAAAAAACGTTTATCGAATGTAGTTACAACTTTAATAGTATCATCTGTCTTGTCAAATTTTACATCTATCAGATTTACACTCTTTTTAAGCAGTTCTTCATTTCCCTGATTTATTGATATCGTTGCACAGATGTACGCAGAATCTTTATCTGAGGATATTACATTAATATTTCCATATTTATTACTTATCGAAATACAGGTTCCTTTTGTCGCAAAATAGGATTTCTTAAAATTACAGTCAATGTCCTGTGCTGAAACAGAAGATGCTAATAGTAGTGTAAATAATAGTCCTGATATTTTCTTATATATTCTCATTTTTTGGACCTTTATCTGAAACATAACTTTATAATAAAGACTGCTTTTTGTTTAATTTGCTGCACAAAAAAAGGGAATGCCCAAGCATTCCCCTTCAGAAATATAACCGTATGATTGTAATTAGTAGAGTTTTACGGAACCATATGAAGCAGTTACCTTTACTGTTGCAGCAGGAGACTCCTCATTACCAACCACACCTGCAATCTCAGTGGAGTTATTCTCAACTATGCGTCTGTGATTTTTAAAGTTATCTTCATTATACTTGATTCCACCATAAGATACTTTGGCATCAAGTTTATAGTCTGCTGATTCCTGAATGCCCAGCCTGACTCCCATGTAGCGTGTTTGCACATCGAGTGATTCAAATCCTGATGGGATATCATCAACGGTGAAAGATCCATAACTGCCTGAATATTCAAGCTTTTTATTTAAGACGCCTATATTTGTTTCGGTATATCCATTATCCAGAACAAGATTATTTATGTTATCAATTCTGATATTATCGTATTTACTATCACCGACTATGGAACTTGTTTCACCAATGGCAAGTTTAGAATATTTACTATCCAGCAGCAGAGCCTGACTCTTGTTGATTTCCATCCTTCCGACATATCTGAGATTCAAATCGAGCCATCCTGCTTCACCAATTGCGCCTTTCCCATATGCGATGCTTATATGGCTAAGAGGTTTAACATTACCTCTCATCAGTTTTCCAGCGGTCAGGTTTCCGTATTTAATATCAAGATTCATAAATCCTTTTAGCTCATCAATATCAGTATTGCCATATTTGTTTACAAGGGTCAGATCTGTACCAACCGGCATTTTAACGGTATAATCTATACTGAATTTTCTTGAATCGCCCCAGCCGGTAAAATTGAATTTGTCACTGATAACAGTCTTCGCGGATATTGTGTTAGGATCTTCAGAAAATTCCACATCGATATAGCTCAGTAATCTTTCTGCCTTTTCCCTGTTGGGCATATCAATTGTGACTTTAACATCAATGATCACCTGATCTTTATCCCAGCTTTGTATTACTACATCACCATACCTGTTGTTAATTTCAAGCGTGGTATTTGCTCCGGCATTAAATTCCTTATGATATTCCTTTTTAACCTCCTGAGCGTTCAGGGTAAAAGCTACAATAAACAGAGATGTCAGGAGGAGTACCCCTTTTTTATAATTTGACTTTTTCATTTTGTGTCTTATTTTGGTTATCATTCCTGATGGCTTTAAGCTGATTTACGATATATGTCATTACCTCAAGTTTCGTCTGATAATGTTCAATCATGGCATTAATTATACGTTCGTCGTTAGGGTTTGCTTTTAATTCTTTCTGAAGTGAAACATAAACAGAATCCATGCTTCTTACTTCATTCATAAGCATCTCTGTTTGTTTAGGATTGGCTTTCATGTCAATATTTACTATTTCACCTTCCATCACATTAACCTGGTGGATGTAGTAGTTTTCTACTTCTTTATATTGTGGAGATACCTGACCGAGGGTCATTCGACTGCTTTCGGGACGAATGAAATGATCCCATGTATATAGTGAGGATAGGGTAACCAGCAAGGTTACTACTGCCGCTTTTAAAAGATAAGGAACAATACTTCTTTTTGGTGCTGTTTTCATAAATCTGATTTCCAGCTTTCTGTTAAACGCATCAAAGTGACCACTCGAAGGCTCAGCGTCCTCGAAAAAGTCTTTGTTTTTTCTGATTATTTCTTCTATTGTTGCCATAACTGATAAATTTTCATTTCCCTTTTAATTCACTTATGAGTTTTTGTTTCGCCCTCGAAAGCTGGGATCTTGATGTGCTGCTGTTAATTGAAAGAATTTCTGCAATTTCATCATGATCATAACCTTCTAAAAGGTAGAGAGAAAGAATAACCCTGTAACCATCAGGAAGCCTGTCAATTGCTTCCTTGACCTCTTCAACCCTTACATCAATTTCCTCGTTATGTGCTGAATCATCATCACTTGAATCTCTTATTCCAACATGTGATTCTATATCTTCAAAAACTGCTTTTCTTTTATTTAATGCATCAAGAGATCTGTTAACTACAATCTTCTTGAGCCATGCACCGAAACTGACAGTTCCTGAATAAGTGTCAATCTTTTCAAAGGCCGACAGGAATGATTCCTGCATAATATCTTCGGCTTCCATTGTATCATTCACAATTCGCAGACTTGTGTTATACATTGCTTTATAGTACAACTTATAGATCTGAAACTGTGCTTTCTGGTCGCCATTTTTACACCCGTCCAAAAGATCCTGGTGTAGATTTCTGAATGCCGCTTCTACATTTGACATCTTTAAATAAAGACTAGTTTTTATATGTGTT
>CAVUJY010000018.1:0-64022 GCA_963741935.1 uncultured Bacteroidales bacterium
TACTCTTTAGATGATCTCATCATATCTTCCATAAGAACCACATCCATAACCGGGAATTCGGTAATCCTGAGCCTTGCACAACCATAAGGTACAAGAGTAATTCTCTCCGGGTCTCCTTCGGCTTTTACCGGACTTAACGGAGGTATATCTGCTGAATTATCTTTCATTGTCCATTCAGGAATTCTGATACCCCTGGCTGAAATAACCAGTGGAGGATCCTGTGTAACCTGTATATATCTGCCTGAATCGGCTTCCCATACCATGTCACCTTTATCTGCAAACGGATATTTGCCTATTGGATTCTCAGTCACCCTTAATCCTCTTCCTTCATCAGACCTGTCGACAAGAATACCATAATTCCATGCACTTTTTGGATCGATCTCCCAGTCTACACTGCCTTTATAAGCAAAATTATCATAGTTGATTTTTACACTTTTATACTCTTTATCAATCCTCAAAGAAAAATATAATGGACCACGTAAGACAGAAACGGAATTATTATATCTTTTTTCAAGACGAAGTTTCATTGGAATTTCGATTTCGATCCTGTCTCCATTTTTCCATTTTTCATCAAGTTTATATTCTGAAACACCGTTAACAGATACTGTATTATTCTTAAATTTTATAATCACATTATCTGCCCACCCTGGAATTCTGAGGTATATTGGAAACCTGACAGCCTTTTCGGTATTTATAGTAAGCATAACCTGTCCGTTAAAAGGATAGTTTGTCTCTTCTGTAATTGTTACATCTTTGCCTTTTCCCACTTTTGCCTTAACAACAGACGGACCATAGGATACCAGTGCCAGACCATTATCATTTGTTGCCATCCACATACTCTCAACAAATTTTGGCCATCCCTGGTGCATGTTAGCCAGGCAGCATGCAAAGTTTGGCATCAGTCCATAAATATTCGAATAGTCGCCATTTGTGCTCCAGTCTCTTTTAGCACCTGAAACGATTACCTGGTTAGATTGCTGATCGTACTGATGAGACCACATGTCGGGTGTTGTTGTGCCTGGTAATGAGTTGTATGTAAGGAGTTCTAGTCTGTCGGCCAGACTATTTTGTCCGAATATTTCATAAAGTTCTTCCAGTGAAAACATATATTCAACAACAGAGCATAATTCGGTTCCTCTGTCGGGGCTTTTGCCTGACAGATGTTCATCACCTGAAAATCTGCCTCCGGCCTGACCATGGTTCAGATCGTATTTTTCAATTCCGGCAAAAACAGCATTCTTAAATCTTTCGTCTTCAGATTGCTGATACCATAGACCCGGATATTTTATTGCCATGGCATTATTTACTACATGAGCTGTCAGTCCATCAGCTCCCCAGTTAAGCGGGATCTTTTTGTCGGCAGAGGCAGCGGAATCCCATGGAAACTTTTCATAATAGCTTGTCCAGTCAGAACTGTTCTTCTGAATCGATTCAATAGTCTCAAGAATCCATGGTTCTCCTGTCTGTCTGTATAGCCAGTATCCTGTTACTGCATTTTCCATGGCCCTTACACCCCTCCATTCTTTATCGGGCCAGTCGGGAGGAGTGTCGTGCAGATATCTGAAATAGTTTGTAAGTACATCTAATGCTCTTTTATCTCCACTGCCTTCATAATATTGCATAAGGACTTTATTTGCGACTGCAAGAGGCCATCGGTCCTTATTTTTTGCCGGGCCATACCAGCCCTGTCGCTGCTGCTTGTAAGTATAGGTTCAATCCATTCCTTAACCTTTTTAAAAGATTTTCATCATTTAGCTGATAGGCAAGAGGAACTAGTCCGTCGAGATAATAAGGTCCTCTTTCCCATGCTTCACCTGTACCGCCTCTCCATGCTGAATTTACAAGATCGGGCCAGAAATCATCAATATTCCCGGTCAGTCCTTCTGCCTGAGCTTCAAGCTGTGACTTAAGCCATCCGTATGGTTTTACTGCACCAAGAGGTAGTTTTATATATGCATTTTGGTGCATTGTTTCAGGATTGCTTTTATAATTAAGGTTAACGTCTTTTTTTCCGCAACCTGCGAGAAGTAGAAATGCCAGGAAAAGTGTTAGTAATATGTGTCTCTTCATCTTTTGTTGATTAAATAATTTGACAGGTATGAATTGGATATAAAAATAGAAAACTTTAGCGGTTTTCTATCTTATATCCAATATCAATAGCCCTGCGTAAAGGCTATTGAGGTTTTTTATTACAATATCTGAAAATTTCCTGATTTAACCGGAAATGTATAGCAGTGCTATTCTGTTTTTAGTGAAGTAGCCGGATTCATAATGGCAGCCTGGTATGCTTTGTAACTGACTGTTATAAAAGTTATCAGAATGGTGATAGCTGCTGCAATAATAAGGAGAGGTACCCCAATATTTGTCTTATATACATAGTTCTTTAGCCAGTCGTTCATGAAATAGTAAGCTACAGGAACGGCAATTAAAATTCCTATTGATACAAGAAGCAGGAAATCTTTTGCAATAAGTCGCAGGATGATGTTTTCATTTGCACCAAACACTTTTCTGATACCTATCTCTTTTGTCCTTTGTTCAACCATATATGAAGCCAGTCCGAAAAGACCGAGACAGGCAATGAGGATCGCAAGAATTGTAAACAACGTAAAAATCAGTCCTCTCTTCTCATCAGCATCAAACTGCCTGTTAAATCTTTCAGACAGATATGTATAAACGAATGGCTGATCAGGGAAGATCTCTTTCCATTTCGACTCAATGAATGCAATTGTCTGCTTTGTTTCCTGTCCGCTGAGTTTGATATAGACTACATTATTCAGAGGCCGGTATACCAATAATAGTGACTCTATCCCATTATACATTCCTGTTTGATGGTAATCTTTCATTACACCGATAACTCTGGCCCTGATAGTATTCGCATCGCCCAATTCAACTTTTTTCCCGATGGGCTCTTTCCATCCCATTCTGTTTACAAATGTTTCATTAACCACTACACCGGTGAGGGTATCTGAAGGCATATCTTCCTGAAATTCACGACCTTCAGCCATTTTTATTCCCAGTGCATCAATAAAATCGTGGTCCACTACAGCAAAATTTATTCCTTTCTGAGCCATACCCTGATCAGTCTCTACATTAAAAATAACTTTTCCTGAACCCTCGCCAACAGCAGTGTTTGTTGATGTAACATATTTGATATTGGGATTCTCAAGCAGGGTCTGTTTCAGAACAGGATATTTACGTATCATTGCCTGATTATTCAATTGAAGGCCAATTACATTGGTCTGATCAAATCCCTGATCCATAGTCTTAAGATAATTTAACTGCCTGAAGACAACCAGGGTGCAGATGATCATTATTACTGAAACTGTAAACTGTATTATTACAAGTATTTTACGGAACAAACTGCCAGCCGATCCCTGGGTTATAACACCTTTAAGCACAGTTACAGGACTGAACCTTGACAGGAAGAATGCAGGGTAACTGCCGCCGAGAATTCCAACAACGATAATAACCCCAAGCAAACTAAGTAATACCGGCATACTATACAGCACATGAAGATCAAATGACTTACCTGCAAGCAGGTTAAATTTTGGTAATAAGAACGACAAGCAATATGATGCTCAGAACCAGTGATATCAGTGTAAATACCATTGACTCGGAAAGAAATTGTAAAACCAGTGGGCCACGACGCGATCCGACAACTTTTCTCAGACCGACCTCACGGGCTCTTCTGGTTGATCGGGCGGTTGCAAGGTTCATATAATTCATTGCGGCAATCAGGATCAGAAACAGTGCAACTATAGCGAATATATAAACATAGGTTATGCTTCCTGTAGGTTCAGGTTCTCCGGCTTTGGTTGAATAGAGATGAATTTTTGTAATTGGCTCAAGGATATACTCAATCTTAATATTCATCGGACCGAATATGGGCTTCATATAGGTCTCATACATTCCCTGCATCTTTGTTTCAAACGGCTTGATATCGAAATTTTCAGGGAACAGAAGGTACGTGAATACACCAAAATTACCCCAGCTACCCAATTGTTTTGGCAGATTATTTCTTGAGGCTAATGCATCAAAACGAAAATGAGAATTTGTTGGTACATCCTGAATCACGCCGGTAACCTCATATGTATTGGTACCCGAAATCAGTGTCTTACCAATAGGATCACTATCTCCAAAGTATTTGTTTGCTATTTTTTCAGTAAGGATTATTTTATTGGGTTCAGTAAGTGCTGATTTTACTTCTCCCTTGAGTACCTTATAGGTAAAAATATCAAATATGGTAGAATCGGCATAGAAAAATCCTTCTTCATTGAATTCCTTATCTTCATATTTATACAATGCCCGTGGCATGTTAATGAATCTTACAAATGATTGAACCTCAGGATAGTCTTTTACAACCTGAGGGCCGAAAGGTATCTGGGCAACTGTCCATGTAAACTGATCATCAGGTTCAGTAATTTTGCTGGAGACACGGTATATCCGATCTGCTTTCTCGTGATAACGGTCATAACTGACCTCATCAGAAACATATATTATCAGGAATAATGCACTGGCAATACCTAATGTAAGTCCAAGGATATTAAGAATACTATATCCTAAATGCTTATAAATATGCCTGATTGCGGTTTTAATAAGGTTTTTTAACATGTGATGTATGGATATGTTAGTTATATAATAGAATAAAATTATAATTATATTTTCAGAGTACAATTGGAATTTTTGATCTTTAACCGTTTATTAACACTAATTTGCAGTCTGATTGTGATTATATTATTTCTCTTCAAAAACCTTTACCTGATCAAACCATGCAACTCCCTGTCCTGGCATTTTAAGTATCAGATTAGTTTTAAAAGTCTCCAGAGTATCAGTTGGAATTGTAACAAATGTTACAAATTGTCTCCACTCCTTATCCGGAACAAATCTTGCCCTTCCGAAATCACCCAATAATATTTCCACATATTGAGGTGTCTCTGTTTTTTCATATAGACGTTCATTTTCAGATTTGGTTACAATCGAATTCCTCTGGTCCGGATCTGATTTAGCCCATATGGAAACAGCATAGCTGGCGCCAGCTTTGACTTTGAATGGGAAGAACCTGAGAGCCACACTTTTACCTTCGGTTGGACTAATTAGTCTAACCGAATGGTTCCCTGAGATATATTCCCTCGAATCAAGAAAATAAGTTGCTCCCCTGTCTCCGCCAGGACGTGCATAGCATGCAGAAGGTATTCCCGGACTGAAAAGAGATTCAAAATCTCCATCTTTGATAAGATTGATGTTTCCGTAAGAAAAGGCTGGTTTTTCCGGTACGAGATCGATGAGATAAAATTGAGTTCCCAAAGGAGAAAGTTGGTCTGAGATAATGCCGTTATTAACTGGCAATGAGCGGTTTTCAAAGAGTAATTTTGCCCGTGAATTATTAATACCATTTATTCTGATGACAGTGCTTACAGGTTCATTTTTTGTATTTGCTGCCATTACCAGTAATTTTCCATTATGGACTCTTGAAGAGACGATAACATTTCTGGAAAAAGATTCTACAGGAAGACTCTTTTCGTCAGAAAGCAACCATGGAGTAAGCTCAGCAACCTCCAAAGCCATTGTTCCGCATTCGCTCCATGTTGCTGTAGACTTTGGAAAATAATTAGGTCCCTGCCGGACAAAATACTGAATGCCTGTTGCTCCTTTTATTATTGATTGCCATGTCATTGCTCTTATTTCCTGCAGTGTTGGTTCTCTTTCCCATAATTCGCCACCGCCAAAAGCCTGAGGAACAATCCATACAGGTCTTTTTCCCTCAAATTCCGATTTAAGCTGTCCTGCAACATTTCCTACCATTGATACCGGAAGTTCAGGTAAAGGATATGGATCAGCCATTACTATATCAAGAGCATTGATGTATTTTTTTGAAGAGAGAAAAGGAGCCATAAACACAATTGATACAGGATGCCATGGATCGTATTCTTTGACAATATTGTAAATCTCCTCAAGTTTTTCAGGAGGTATTTTATATCCGTTTGGTTCATCGGAGATATACCATCCAAGTAATGCAGGATGATCTCTGAAAGTTTTTATTTCATTTATAAGCCGTGTCCTCTTCTCTTCATCACTCAGACCCTCAATCTTTGAGCCTACCCCGCCTCCTCCGGAAACGGATAGCAGGTTGTAGTGAACCTTCATGCCCAGTTCAGCACATCGGTCCATATAAGCTTTCCTCTCTTCAAAAGTCTCCGGCTCGATTTTCTGGTAAGGCGACATCAGATTAAATCCTCTTACCACCTCTTCTTCGGGCATAGTCGGGTAAACCGGAGAATAGCAATAAAAACCAAAGGGAAAAAATTGCCTTCTGTTAACTATCAGTCCTCCTGTTAACCTGTCTGTTTTTACTTCATTTGGTTTATAAAGAGAGGATGTTCAGATCAGTTTTTGCCTGATATATAAAACCCGGTTTCCATGATACTGATATTTTTGCAATTATTTTGTAAAACGAGGGCAACATATTGATATTAAAAGGAATCCTGAATATTGTGCTTCCCGGGATTTTTTTAAATGAAATAAATTCTTCTCCGTCAATCATAATATCTACGGACAAATTGCTGCTTGTCAGGTTTGCAGGGACGAGAATTAAGAATTCTCCGGTTTTTTCGTATGAATAAAAACTCATACGGGTATTAATTGAAAATGAAGTACTGTCGATAATCTGACAGCTCAATTCCTGAGTTATAAATATAGCGAGACCAAATAATAATGTGTTTAAAGCTCTTATCCTCATATTTTCCCTAATCTTACAGATGTTAAAAATAATTACTTTTAGCTTGCGGATGAATAAAAAAAATCTGGATGGTCAATTTTACTGATCTTGTGTAATATTTCAACTGAGTATTCATGTGATTATTATATCTGTTAGGTGTCTTATTCTTATTTTAGAACTTTTATCAGGTTAAATATGGGTTGAAAGTGAACCTGGCAGAGGAAGTGCCTTTAAATTTACCTTACCTTTGGACATTGATACTCACAAGACAAGAAAAATATAATGAAGAGACTTATTCTTTTTTTTATTCAGGCTGCACTGGCAATGTTAATGATAATATCCTGTGATACAGCTAAAAAAACTTCAGATTTATCTGTTGAGGAGAATCCATCCTTTGCAACTTCAGTGAATAAAGGCAATGTTCCGTTCGAAAACTACTTCATTGACAAAACTATGCGTCTTGATTATTTTCATTCAGGAACAGCCTCCGAGGAACATTTTGCTACTGACAGAATTGTCTCGGATGGTATCTGGAGCGGTAACAGGAAGATTCTCATAGATGATCTGAAGCTAGGTCCCTATTACTTCGAAGTTATTGATAAAGAATCCGGCATCTTATTGTATTCGAGAGGATTTGCAAGTATTTTTGGCGAATGGCAAACTATTCCCGATGCTCAGGAGAACTGGGGTACCTTTCATGAATCATTACGTTTTCCCTGGCCATCCATGCCGGTAACTGTTATCCTTCAAAAAAGAGATTCAATAAATGTATTCAGAACAATCTGGACTACTGATATTGATCCTGATTCACGACAGGTTAACAAAGCTGATCTGATACACATTAACAGGGTTGATATAATCTCTGAAAATGGTCCTGCCGATAAAAAAGTTGATATTGTAATACTTGGTGACGGATATTCTAAAAACGAGATGGAAAAGTTCAGACTTGATGCAAAAAGACTTGCCGGTTATCTTATGAATGCAGAACCATTTAAAAAACATAGTAAAGATTTTAATATCAGGGCCATAGAAACACCGGCAGAAACAACAGGAGTCAGCAAACCACACCAGGGAGTTTTCAGACGGACACCTCTGGCAGTACATTACAGCAGTTTTGATTCGGAGAGATATGCTCTCTCGTATGACAACAGAACTATCAGGGATGTTGCTTCAGAAGTACCTTATGATCTTATGGTTATCATGGTGAATGAGAGAACTTATGGTGGCGGGGGTATATATAATCTCTATACGACTGTTGCTGCCGATAATAAATTTTCGGAATACATAATGATTCATGAAATGGGACATCATATGGCGGCGCTGGCTGATGAATATTACACATCATCTGTATCGTATGAAATGCCTGATATTAAGGTGGAGCCATGGGAAACAAACATTACTGCACTTTTCGACAAAAACAATCTGAAATGGAAAGACCTGATTGATAGTAATACACCAATACCCACTCCATGGAATAAGGAGATGTTTGACAAAGCCGGTTATGCTGTTCAGAAAGAACGGGATAGTCTTCGTGCTGCAAGAGTACCTGAACCGATTCTTGAAGATCTTTTTACCCGTCAGATGGCAGAAGAGGATAGTCTTTTTTCAGCAGAGAAATACAAAGATAAGGTCGGCGCTTTTGAAGGAGCAGGGTACATGGCTAATGGTTTATACCGGCCTCAGGTTGATTGCATAATGTTTACAAGGCACATGGTCTTCTGTAAAGTATGCAGCAGGTCAATTGAAAATGTTATAGCTCAGTATGTTGAATAAATGGCACAAGGGCTTAATGGCACAATGGTTAAATTTGGAAAACATTTTCTCAGGGGTTAAGGCTTCTTATTTTGAACCTTTTACATCACAAATCAATCAATTTTGTTACAATATTTAATTAACTGATAACGGATACTACAATGACTAGTCAAATCGCAATGGTTCTTGCACTTACGTTTCTGATAAATCTGATAACGACACTTTCATATTCTGTGCGTATTGTTGGTATCAGGACAGGAAGAATTGCCGTTTCATTTGCTCTGTTTAATATCCTTGTTTTAATATCCAGAACAGCAAACGGTTTTCAGGCTCCACTTGCTTGCCAGTACAATAGAGAAGAATATTAATGGTGGTTACGGACCTAATTTAATGGATTTCAGGCTTATTATACTTTCCTGTACCGTTGCCACACTTTTGGGAGGGCTTCTGATCCCGACATTTCAACGACTACTTTCGGTGGCTGTTGAAAAGTTTAGTATCTATAAATCTGTACCAAAAGTTCTGTTTCACAGTTTCACCAAAACAGGAATAACATCGATAAAGGAAAACTTTGTTATACCCAGTTCAAAGAACATTTCCAGTATTGATCTGGTTATTGATTTTCCCTGGAAAGTATTTATAATGAATATTGTAGCTGTTGCGATAATTACAATTGGAGTTTTATCATCTCTATATGCAGGGTACTTTAATCCGGAATTCAGAACCACAGCCAGTAGTTTATCTGCATTAATTAATGGCTTTGCTACAATTTTAATGTTTGTCTTTATTGATCCGTTTCTTTCGGTGATGACTGATGACGTTGTCCTGGGGAAAACCAGAGAAAGCTTGTTCAGGAAGTATATTGTATATATGGTTTTTGCAAGGGTACTGGGAACATTAATTGCACAGTTAATGCTGATACCGGCAGCAAAACTTATTTCAATGGTTGCCGGGAAAATTTAGAATTTATTACCGGGAAAGTTATTATAAACAACAGACAATGGATTTGAGTCTGAATATGATTCTTATTTTATCAGGCAAGTGTATATCGGGTTTTTACTTCCAAAATGCTAAATATTTCTTACCTTGTTATTCAATTTGCGACATATGAAAACAATTGATTTACAACAGGCTCTGATAAGACAGATAGCTGAAATTGATGACAGGTCACTTCTGATGGAATTGCAAAGTGTGATTGATTCTCAAGATGATTCAGGAGTCATTTATGTATCGAAAGATGAACTTAAAGAAATAGTTAAATCCAAATCAGATATTGAGCAGGGTAAGGAGATTGAAAACAGAATTTTAGAAAAAGAGGTTATGCAATGGCTAAAGTTAAGGTAATCTGGTCACGTACAGCAAAGAAGAAACTTTATAGTTTTCTGGAATCACAGATTGGCAGGGAAAAAAGCAAGTCTTCAGCAGTTCAGATAGGGAAAATGGTTTTTAAGAAGGTAAAAAATCTCATAAAAAACCCTGAAGCCGGAATTATAACCTCCGAAAAATCAATTTCGGGATTATTTACAGGGTCACTTATAATTTATTATGAGGTAACCAGTGACAGTATCATTATACATACAATATGTGACTGGACAAAACATTCCGAATTACCTGCTTCTTAGTAATATCAATATTCCATTATGAATTTTAATAGCTAATATAATGTTTTTAAGGATTAAAATATGTTGTATCAGTAGTATAGATGAAGCTAAAATGGCAATTGATGCCGGAGCATCCGCAATTGGATTGGTCGGAAAAATGCCAAGTGGCCCTGGTCCGATTTCTGATGAACTTATACAAACTATTGCAAAGAGCGTCCCTCCTCCAATTGCTACTTTCATGCTTACCAGCGAGACCTCTGTTGACGAAATTATTAAACACCATAAGCGGACAAATACAAATACTATTCAGATTGTTGATGCACTTTCAGAAGGAACATACAGCCAGCTTAAAGCAGCTCTGCCTGAGGTGAAGATTGTTCAGGTGATTCATGTAATTGACGATAGTTCAGTTGATGAAGCGCTAAAAATATCAGAAATGGTTGATGCTTTACTTCTTGATAGTGGGAATCCAAACCTTAAAATAAAGGAACTGGGGGGTACTGGCCGTGTTCATAACTGGAAACTAAGCAGAAAGATTTGTGATGGGGCAGGGTGTCCGGTATTTCTTGCTGGTGGTTTAAAACCCGAAAATGTACGGCAGGCAATAGAGGAAGTACATCCTTTTGCTATAGATGTATGCAGCGGAGTAAGAACTGATGGTAATCTTGACAGGAAAAAACTGGAGCTTTTTATCAAAGAGGCAAGGGGCTAAGAGGTTCCGTTTTGTTTGTCAGCATCTGTTTAAAATGAGAATTGCCTTCGGAATTCCGAAGGCAACTTCTACATGAACGAAGTATTAAAATAAACGAAGACGTTATATACGGTTGAAAATTGTAATTATCAATTTAATTAAGTCCGGTAACAATGCGGGGGTAAAACTAATAATGAATATTAATAAACTTATTAGAAACCTATTAGAAGCTTATTAGAAACTTATTAGAAGAATTTAGAAAAATGCCAGATGTATGCAAATTCAGATTTTTTGGAAAAATTTAATTGGTCATGGATTCTATTAATATATTAATTGTTGAAGATGAACAAAGACTTGCCGAAGTCCTTAAAAGACAGTTGGAAGACACCGGTTTTAAAGCTGATATTGCTTCTGACGGATATTTAGGTAAGCAGCTGTCAGAAAAGAATATATATAACCTTATTATCCTTGATATAAATTTGCCTTTGATTTCCGGATATGATTTGTGTGAAGAGATTCGAAAAACAAACAGCAACATTCCGATTATAATGCTTACTGCTCTTGGCACTCCGGATAATAAAGTTCATGGTTTTGCCGTTGGTGCGGATGACTATGTCATTAAGCCATTTGATTTCAGAGAATTGCTGGCACGTATTAATGTGTTTCTCCGACGTTCAGATCCGGTGACAATTCCTGAGAAACTGAAGATCAGTGATCTGGAATTTGATCTTAAAACCAAATCCGTCACTAGGGGAGGCAAAAGAATAGATCTTACTGCAAAGGAGAGCTCGTTACTTGAGACTTTTCTGCGAAACAGGGATAAGTTGTTAACACGTGAGTTCATAATAGAAAATGTATGGGGTATTGATTTCGATCCCAATACTAATATTATTGATGTTTATGTAAATTACCTCAGAAAGAAAATCGATAAGGATTTTGAACCAAAGCTTATACATACCAAGTTTGGCTTTGGATTCTATTGCAGCGAAAAAGAGATTTAGACAATGAATATTAAAATCAGATTATCTCTTCAGTTCACAATAATAGTTGTAGTAATTTTACTGTTTTTTTCTGCACTCGTTTATTATTTCTCTTATACGAGTCAACGTGCCAAGTTCAGGGAAACACTTTTTGAAAGGGCGAAAAACACAGCTATTTTACTTATTAATGTTGAAGAGATCGATTCATCACTATTAAAGAAAATACATCAGTCAACCATATCATTGAAGGATGAGGAGGTAGTCATTACCGATTCTCTGCTCAACAAAATTTATAGTTACAATATTCAATACCTGTCAGATAAGGACATCAGGGAGAATTCATACTATACAAAAGTGCATTTCTTCTCTGCCGGTAATAAGGATGGTGTTTGTTATACTCATATTTTAAACACTCAGAATTACCATGTTTATGTTATGGCTCTGGATGACTCCAGGCCGGTTTTCCTGTCAGAGCTCAGAGAGATATTGTTATGGAGTATCCTGTTTAGTATCTTGTTGTCAGTGCTGCTGTCGTATTTCTTCTCAAAGAAAGCTATTCAACCTATTTCTCATATCATTAAAAGCGTTAAAGAAATAAATTCCTCAAGCCTCAGCAGCCGGTTAAATGAGGGTAAGAGAAAGGATGAAATTGACCAGCTTGCCATAACCTTTAACGAAATGCTGGGTAATCTGGAGTTTGTTTTTAAAAACCAGGAGGAGTTTGTGTCAAATGCGTCACATGAACTGAGAACTCCGCTCACCGTCATGATGGCAGAGGCTGACTATCTTTTGAGTCACAAGAGAACAAGCGATGAATATATCAGTCATATATCAGGTCTGGTTGAGGATATGAAAAAGCTTAATATGCTTTTGAACAGCTTGCTTGAACTGGCTCAGATGAACAGAGACAATAATTTGCAACTTCATACAGTACGCATTGATGAGATTATTTACGGTGCTATCTTTGAAGTTAAAAACAGATATGAAGGACGTAAAATAATACCCAGGATTCAATATCCGGATAAGGAAGACGAATTACTTGTAAATGGCAACTATGGATTGCTGACACTTGCTTTCGTGAATATCCTTGATAATGCCTGTAAATTCTCAAATGATGATGTCATGGTTGAGTTTCAGTTTACGGATAAATATATAAAAATAGAGATCACAGATAAGGGAATAGGGATTCCTGAAAACGAAATTGAAAGTATCTACATGCCTTTTAAAAGAGCTTCAAACGTGAAATTCAAGGGAGGATTCGGTATCGGATTATCCCTTGTGAAAAAGATAATTCAACTCCATGATGCTATACTTAATGTTGAGAGTGTTGAAAATGAAGGCACGCGTTTTGAGCTTATATTCAAGAAGTTAACCTGAGCAAAATATTAAATACGGACCCCGGTTTAAAATAAATGTGCAGTGGCGACTCATTATAGTCATAAAGAATTACAATATGACTGAACATAGCGCTTAAATTGATGTTTCTTGTTTACCTGATAATTCATTATTAATATTCACAGTTCTTTTATGACAACAGAGATTATTATCACAGGTTGTATTCTATTGCTTCTGGCATATCTGTTTGATATTTCATCAGGATATACCAGAATTCCTTCAGTAATACTTCTTCTGTTACTTGGATGGGGAGTGAGGCAATTAACAATCCTATTCGAAGTTGAGATAAGTGATTTAAGACCACTATTGCCAATACTGGGAACGATAGGCCTTATACTTATTGTTCTGGAAGGTGCATTGGAACTGGAACTTAATAAATCAAAGGCGCCAATAATAAAAAAATCACTCTTAAGTGCTTTAGTGCCAATGATAGTACTGTCACTTCTGTTAGCGCTTGTCTTTAATTTTATGGAGCCGGTTTCGTTTAAAACCTGTCTTATAAATGCAATACCATTCTGTGTTATAAGTAGTGCGATTGCAATACCAAGCGTAAGAAATTTCTCAAGCAGTGATAAAGAATTTGTGATCTATGAGAGTAGCTTATCTGATATTCTTGGTGTTATGTTTTTTAATTATATCCTTCTAACCGAAGTAGTAAATGTTCAATCACTGGGACATTTTGCACTTCAGATTGTGATTGTAACCATAATTTCATTTGTCTCGGTAGCCGGACTGTCACTTATGCTGAGCCGTATTAAGCATCATATAACATATGCTCCTATCATATTACTGATCATTCTGATATATACAATATCCAAGGAATTTCATTTACCCGCGCTGATCTTTATCCTGATATTTGGCTTGTTTCTGGGTAACCTCGATGAATTAAAACGATTTAAGTGGATACAAAAACTCAGACCCGAAAAAATGGGGCAGGAGGTTCTGAAATTCAAAGACATTACCTATGAAGCAACTTTCCTTATACGTGCATGGTTCTTTATAATCTTTGGATTTCTTATGGATGCCAAAGAGATACTTAATACTAAAACTTTGCCTTTGTCAGTGGCAATAGTAGCTGCCATTTTCCTTGTCCGTTGGCTGACTCTTAAGATTATCGGATTACCATCTACACCACTCCTGTATATTGCACCCCGTGGATTGATAACCATTTTGCTTTTTATTTCAATTATACCTGAAAACACCATGGGTGTTGTAAATCAATCGCTTGTAATTCAGGTTATTATAGTCACAGTACTGGCAATGATTATCGGACTGATCAAGAGGGAGAATATCACTATTGCCTGATTATAATGGATGGAGTTAAATATTGCGGTGCTCTGCACCTTTGGTAATATATTTCAAATGCATTTCTACAAATATTTTGCGGCTCTGCCGCTTAAAATTAGCCAAGAATGTGCTGTTTATATATATTCCAGAAGATATAGGTGGCCAGACAGATATGGAAAAAGGTGAATACATAGAGAAGAACTTACACAGAGTTGCACAGAGATCCCAGAGTAGGCCTTAGATCCCGCAAGGAGGGACTCCGGCTACACAGAGAATTGTTATACAGACTATTTAAGAAGCTCCATAATATTGGCATTTGAATAGCCGCATAATAGCCCAAGAAGGTGCGGAGCACCGCAATATTTGTAGTAGAATGATTGTCATTGAAGACAAAGGTGCAGCGCACCGGAATATTCTATTAAATGGTTGAATATTAATTCATTAACAGATGATTTTTTAAAATAACAAATGATATCCGTTTAGGAATAAAATTCGCACGTTGCAAAGCTGAAAACCGGAGGATCCGGATTAACCGGTAATTACCTGAAAATAATTCTTACTCTTACATTTCCCTCAACAGGCACTCCATTATTTTCAGCAGGTTTCCATGATGGACCTGATTTAATCAGTCGGATAGCTTCTTCAGAAAACTTTGGATCGGGACTTTTTATTACACTGATGCTATCAATTGTACCATTGGTATGAACAATAAATTTTAATACTACCGTAACTCTTTCACCGGTAGTTTTATCATCAGGTCTTTTTATATTATTCTTCAATGTAGGTATTAAATGCCTTCTTCCCGTTAACCGGTTGAGGCGGAGTATATCCACCCGTTGCAACCTTATTTTCTTCATCCTGTTTATTTGAACCATAGCCAACAACAACAACTTCGCTGAGAGAAGAAACATCAGGCTCAAGACTGATTCTCATTGATGAGTCAGGTTTTGCAGTAAACTCTTTGGATTCCATGCCAATGTAGTTGACCATAATTGTTTTTCTTGCTGTGTCAGGCACTTTAATATCGAAATTTCCTCCTGAATCCGTCAGTGTCCTCCTGTTAGTCCCTTTAACTATTACACTTGCTCCGGCAATAGGAGAGTTATCTTCTGCTGAAAGAATTTTGCCTTTAACTGTTTCTTCTCCTGATGATTTTTTGGCCGCCCGGGAGGCTTGTACTGAGGCCAGTTTAGCTGCAGCCGGAATAATTTCCTGTAGTTCAGGTTTTGCTTCAATGTTTGAATCGGTTGTTACAATGCTCTCTGATTTAACTTCTTCATCTGTAACGTTTTTCTGAGCAGATTTTGCTCTGTTTATACTCGCAGCAGATTTTTTGGACTCTTCAGAAACTGTTTGCTTCTCAGATGTTTTATCGTTGTTGTTCTTTAATCTGTGCCGATTTAATTGGTAGGTTTTGTGCGATCTCAAAAGGCTTTTGCTGAACTGAATTTTCTGAAATCTGTTCATGTGTTCTGTTCCTTTCGAAAATTATTAACATTGATGAGATAGCTATAAGAGCTGTAACAGAAGCGGCAATGCTATAATAAATAAGCTTTTGTTTCCCGGATATTCTGGTTTTAAGTCGTCCGTGGAGCTTACTCAGATCATTTACTACTTCATCTCCGGGTATGGATGCAAGACCTTCTTCTGCTTCTGAGGCAAAAGGATCCTTCTGTAATTCTCTTTCAAAGGAATTTCTCTCTTCACCTGACATTTTACCTTGTTGATAACGGATAAAATCAGATTGTGACGGTTTCATATTTCTATACTTGTCTGACATTTTTCTCCTCAAGACAAATTTTTAAATTTCTTTTTGCATTCTGAAGATGACTCTTTACCTTTTTTTCATCAAGGGAAAGGTTCATGAGCAATTTCATTATAACAATGGTTGTCATAGTAAAACTGTTTTATACACTCCTTCTGTTCATCTTTTAAACGTTCAATACAGTTTTTTAGTTGTTCCTCCATACCCGGTTGATCTTCATCTACAGGATGCAGAATGGAACTATTTTCCATAAAAAAATCAGGATCATTTATCAACTCATTCAGTTTCTCCTCCTGTGCTTTGTGTGATCTTAACTTCATAAGGCAGAAGTTTTTTGTAACAACAAACAACCAGCTTTTAAAGTTTCCGATTTTCTGTTTTGGTATCTCTGTTATAAGCTTTTCGAATATTTGCATAACAGCATCCATTGAGTCGTCCCTGTCTTTCAGATATTTAAGGCAGACACCATAAACAAGGTGCATATAATCAGAATATAGCTCTCCAAGAACATCAAGATTCCCTGCCGAAGTAAATTCAGCAAGAAGCTCTTCATCTGTTTTTCTGACCTTCTTTTTCCCGGTGATCCTGATAAGCATAAACGAAATCTAATATCTGTTATATTAATTTTATTAGTATCGGGAATCACAAATAAACATTTGACTACATCAGGGAGATCCCTCGTTGACACTCGGGATGACAGCATTTGTTTGTAGTCAGGAAGGAAAGAAGTGGCGATTCGTACAGATTAATTTCTTGGTGAAAGTTTTTCATCGAATCGCCACTTCTTTCCCTCAATGTGCCCCCTAAACCCATGTCATCCTGAGCGGTAGCGAAGGATCTCCAAGCTTTTGTTGATATTACAATTGAGTACCAATGCAATCAAATATATTATTTTATTTGATAATTACTCATTCCCAATTCTCGAATAATATTTTAATTATAAAGGTAATAAATATTTTTATGGAACTGAGTCTTGCATTGTTTTGGCATTCAAAGCTATCTGTAAATTAATTCAAAAGATGGTTTAGAAGATTAAAGACAAGTTAAATTAAAAAAACATGAAGTTGTTTATGGAATTATGATGAGCCCTGCATCCTATATGAAAAGTTTAACCAAAATCATTTCTCATGAAAAAATTAATATCAATTTTAGCAACAGTGATCCTGGCGACAGTCATGATTGCTTTCACGGAATCAAAAACAGTGACAGGAACAGTTACTGATCAGCAAGGACAAGCTATTCCGGGTGTAATTGTAAGTGGAAAAGGAAGTTCCGTTTCTGTATTGACAAATAGCTCAGGATCTTACTCTATAACAATAAACCAAAAAGTGACAGAGATCACTTTTTCTTTCATTGGATATAAGAGTGTTACTGTAAAAATTAATAACAGGACTATTATTAATGTGAAGATGGAGGAGGATTTGTCCTCTTTGCAGGAGATAGTAGTTACCGGCTATGACAGGGCTAATGGTGTGCCTTCAAAGTCAATGTATTCGCCGTATTATCGGCAGTTAGTTATGAATCAAAGAGATCTTTCAGGAGGTTTAATAATAATTTTAATACCGAAGGTTATGCTCCGGTTAATGAAAATGGATTTAAAATTGTGAAAAACAATCCGTTATCAACTTTCTCCATAGATGTTGATAATGCTTCTTACTCCAATATCCGAAGGTTTATAAATAATGGTGAACTACCTCCTGCCGATGCTGTGAGGATAGAAGAGATGATTAATTATTTCAAATATGATTATCCTGAACCTCATGGCGAACATCCTTTTTCAGTCTATACTGAGATGGCAAGATGTCCATGGAATAACAGTCACCAGATACTTCAGATAGGACTCAGGGCAAAAAGTATTGATAAGTCGGATCTGCCGGCTTCGAACCTTGTTTTTCTAATAGATGTTTCAGGATCAATGAGTGACCAGAATAAGCTGCCTTTGCTGAAATCCGCATTTGGCCTTCTTGTAAATGAATTAAGAGCTCAGGACCATGTTGCAATAGTTGTATATGCAGGTGCTGCCGGACTCGTTCTTGAATCGACACCAGGAAACAGAAAAGAGTCAATCCTGTCAGCCATTGATAATCTTGAAGCCGGAGGATCCACTGCCGGTGGAGCAGGCCTGAAACTTGCATATGCTGAAGCTGAAAAGAATTTTATAAAGGGAGGCAACAACAGGATTATACTTGCAACCGATGGGGATTTTAATGTAGGTGAATCAAGTAACGGTGGAATGGAAAGACTTGTTGAGGAGAAGCGTGAAAAAGGAATATTCATCACTGTACTTGGCTTCGGTATGGGTAATGTGAAAGATGACAAAATGGAGATTATTGCTGATAAAGGAAATGGAAACTACTCATATATTGATAACCTTTTGGAAGCTCGCAGAGTATTGGTCAGAGAATTTGGAGGAACACTGTTTACGATAGCAAGTGATGTGAAATTTCAGTTAGAGTTTAATCCCGCAAAAGTAAAGTCCTACAGATTAATAGGATATGAGAACAGGCTTCTTAATGATGAAGATTTTAATGATGATAAAAAGGATGCCGGAGAGATGGGGTCAGGTCATAACGTTACTGCACTCTACGAATTGATACCTGCCGATTCGGATGAAAAGATCCCTTCGATTGATCCTTTGAAATATCAGCCGGAGGTTAAAACTTCAAATATTAATGGGAAAGTTTCATCTGAGTATCTTACAATAAAAATAAGGTACAAAAAACCTGACAGCAAGACAAGCATATTGATGGATAAGCCGGTTAAAGGTTATGTGAATGATATTGAGGATAGTTCTGATAATATGAGGTTTGCAGCGGCCATAGCAGAATTTGGGATGTTACTCAGATCATCTGAATTTAAAGGAAGTTCAACGCTGAAAGGCGCATTACTACTTGCAAAATCAGCCAGAGGTGAAGATGAAGATGGCTATCGTTCAGAGCTGATAAGACTTATTAGCACAGTTAAGGATATGAAAATGTTGGCAGACAATTAAAATTATTGGAATTAATATAAATATCGGAGGGTCCAGAATGGATCTCCGATATTTTTTATTATGTATTGCATCAAATAAATATTTTTGTAGTCTTTGATCTGAGTTCCTTTGTTTTATACGAATAATCAGAAAATATGTTAAAAAACTTTTTTATTAACGCAATCCGTGTAATGAAAAAACAGCGCGGTTATTTAATGTTAAATGTTGGAGGGCTTGCTATCGGGATAACAAGCTTTCTGTTCATATCATTATACGTGATCCATGAACTTAGTTATGACCGGTTTCATAAAAATTATGAGAATATATACCGGCTTAAGATTGTAGGAAGATTAGCAGGAAGTGTTCTTGATCAGGCTGTGACTGCGGCTCCGATGGCCCAGGCCATGCTTAATGATTATCCTGAGGTTTTGAAGGCAACAAGAGTAACCGAGATGGGCGCATGGCTGATTCGCTTCGGTGAAAACAGATTTAATGAGGATGGGGTCCTTTTTGCCGATTCATCCTTCTTCGATGTATTTGATTTTAAATTGTTAAAAGGCGATCCTGCAACAGCGCTTGTTCGCCCGCGTTCCATGGTTCTCACAGAAGAATATGCCAGAAAGTATTTTGGTAATCAGGATCCTATGGGGCAGCGCCTTAGTGTTGAGGCCGATACAATATTATATACAGTTACCGGGGTTATTCAGAATATACCTGATAATTCACATATCAAATTTGATATACTTGCCTCACTCAGTTCTTACCCTGGACAAGCCAATAACCAGGGATGGGTGAGTCATAACTTTTACACATATATTGTTGTTAAGGACGGTACAAGCAAGGAAGACCTGCAAAATAAGTTCCAGGAAATGGTTATAAAATATGTTGGACCACAGCTACAGCAGATACTGGGGTATTCAATTGATGATTTCAGAAAGATGGGTAACGATTTCAGATACGTTATGGAACCACTGAAAGATATTCATCTTAAAGGAGCTACTCAATATAATCTTGAACCACCCGGATCACTCACAACTGTCTATATTTTTGCTGTTATAGCTATTCTTATTCTGATAATTGCAATTATTAATTATGTTAATCTGGCAACTGCGAAGTCAGCAGGCAGAGCTAAGGAAGTAGGAGTAAAGAAAGTATCCGGTGCAAACAAGACTGGCCTGGTTTTACAATTTCTTGGCGAATCGCTTGTAATAGCTGCAGTTGCAACAATACTTGCTGTAGTGATTGTCTTTGCACTTACACCATCTTTTAATCATTTAATTGGAAAAAATCTTTCTGTTGGTCTCCTGTATAGCTATAAAGGAGTATTGGCTATTATTGCTCTGATTGCATTTATTGGAGTATCTGCCGGATCGTACCCGGCTTTCGTTCTTGCTTCATTCAACCCGCTGGAAGTCCTCAAAGGCACACTGAATCCGGGATCAATGTCAAAAAGGCTAAGAGGTATCCTGGTGGTCTTTCAGTTCACAGTTTCAATAATTATCATCATAGGTTCGATTATTGTTTATAAACAATTGAATTACCTGACAAATAAGGATCTGGGGTTCCAAAAGGAAAATCTTGTTATTGTTCGCAGGCCGGATGCGTTTTTCAGACAAACAGAGGCTTTCAGAGAGCAGGTTATGAAAATTCCGGGAGTTGAAAATGTGGGATTCTCACGGGCAATCCCAGGAACGAATTATAACAACAATGCTTTCTTTAATGATGATGATCCTGAAAAGAAATCATATCTTCTCCAACAGACTCAGGTAAGTTTTGACTACCCGCAAACATTAGGTGTCAGGCTGGCAGAAGGCCGCTTCTACTCCAGGGAATTTGGTACAGACTCAACATGTGTTCTTATTAATGAAGCTGCAGTCAAATCCTTAGGTTTAAAAGATCCGGTAGGTAAATATATTCTTCAGCCCAGAGGCCAGAATCAAGTTCCAAAAACTTCAGATCATAGGTGTTATGAAGGATTTTAATATTACATCTATGCATAAAACCATCGATCCGGTTTGTTTTACTGTAATGGGTAACGGAGGCGGTGACCAGTATGCATCAATCAGACTGACAGGCAAAGATGTTCCGGCAACATTAAGATCTATTGAAGAAAAATGGAAAACATTTACTACAAAGCAGCCATTCCAGTATGATTTCTTTACGGATACATGGAATAACCTCTACACCTCTGAAATGAAGACAGGGAAAATATTTATTCTGTTTGCAGTACTTGCTGTTTTTATAGCATGCCTCGGGTTACTGGGACTTATAACATATATAACCAATAAAAGGACAAAGGAGATAGGAATCCGCAAAACTTATGGTGCATCAATTCAGATTGTACTGAGTCTTCTTTCAAAAGAAGTACTTTATTTAATTCTTATTTCATCATTGATTGCTTACCCGATAGCTTATTTCGGCTCAAAATACTGGCTGGAAGGCTTTGCAAGCAAGGTGGGTATAAGTCCATTCATTTATATACTTGCAACTCTGATTGCGATTGTGATAGGTTGGCTATCTATAAGTTATCAAACTATTAAGGCTGCTAATTATAATCCTGCCAGGGCTCTCAGAATTGAGTAAAATGAAATAGGTCAGTTGTTTAAAGTGCATTCGACTTAATTACATTTAATGTAAGAACCCAAATCTGTATTGCTGATCCATTATCCGGGGTCAGCATTACTTTTTTGAAAGTAATCCATTCTTAAAATAAGTGTATGATTATACTATTCTTACATTTCATTAACATCAAAAATTCAGGATATCTGCTTTATATCATTAGTTCATGATTTATGACAATAATTTCATGACCTTTGAATAATTAATCAGATTTATATCTTTGTATAATCATTTATGTAGATGGGGAATAATCTCAAAAGTATGAATAAAAAGACGCATTTTGCTCCTGCATTGAGGGACTCTTCAGAACAATTAAAGATCAGTACGACCTGGTTTCTTCACAAAAATTCTTTAAGGATATATTTGGGACCATTACCGGTGTTGGAGCCATCATAAATAAATCGAGGCAAATAGTATTTGCAAATGATGATTTCCTGAACATGATGGGAGTAAAGAATCTTAAGTCGATATTAGGAAAAAGACCCGGGGAGGTAATATCATGTGTTCATGCTGACGAAGAAGAAGGTGGTTGCGGAACTTCAATGGCATGCGTATATTGTGGAGCAGTGAATGCTATGCTTGAGAGCCAGAAAACCGGAATGAAAGCAGTAAAAGAAACCCGTATTTCAACATTGGTAGACGGAAAGCAAAAGAGCCTTGATCTTAATATTACTTCTTCTCCTGTAACACTGAGTGGTCAGGTATTTTATGCTCTTATCTTTCAGGATATTAGTGATCAGAAGAGACGCTTGGCACTGGAGAAAATATTCTTTCACGATCTATTGAATAGTGCGGGAGGCCTCAATGGCTTGCTGACACTTTTGAAGGATGGGACTGCTCCTGATTCAGAACGCGAACTTATTGATCTTTCCGAAGAAGCAAGCCGTGATATTGTAGAGGAGCTGTTGATGCACAAGCAGATAAGATCTGCTGAGATGGGTGATCTTCAAATTCATCTTGAAAAGGTTCATTCGCACGAAATTATTCACAGTGCTATCGGGAGAATAAGTTCTCATGAAGCAGGTAAAGACAAAAAGATTATTTTGGACGATAATTTTCTGGATTTTGAATTCGAAACAGACCGGATTATTATGCAGAGGGTAATTATTAATATGCTTAAGAATGCTCTTGAGGCAACTTCAGTTGATGGAATTGTTTTAACCGGAGCTGAGTTGTCTGGGAGAAAAGGTACGATTCTGGGTTAAAAATGAAATGATAATACCTTATGATGTCCAGTTGCAATTGTTTCAGCGTTCATTCAGCACAAAAGGGATAGGACGTGGGATAGGAACGTATAGTATAAAATTATTAACTGAGAATTATCTTAAAGGATCAGTCAATTTTATAAGCAATGAAAACGAAGGCACTCTTTTTACAATTGAATTAAACAGGGAATTTCCTGCAGACTCAACCACCAATTAACCACTCTTAATCTTAATATTATTTTGGTTTAAGGTGTGCTTAAGAGGAGTCGGCTATTTCTTAAGAAACTTATCGATTTCTTTAGCCACTTTTCTTCCGGATGCAATAGCATTAACTACCAGGCTTGCGCCACTTACAGAATCTCCGGCAGCAAATACCTTCTGCCTGCTTGTTGAATTGTATCCGTCAACTTTAATGTTTTTCCTTTGATCAAGTTCTAATTCCAATTGAGTAATCAATCCTTCCACAACAGGATGAACGAATCCCATTGCCAGCAAAACCAGATCAGCTTCAATTATCCTTCTGGTTCCGGGAATTACTTCCATTATATACTTTCCTTCACTACTCTTCCATTCAACCTCTTCAACTTCCACTCCTGTTACCTGTTTGTCCTTGCCTAAAAATCTTACACTTGACAAACCCCAGAATCTTTCACATCCTTCTTCGTGTGAAGTAGTCGTTTTTAATACTTTTCCATAATAGGGCCATGGATTATTATCAGCCCTTGTTAATGGTGGTTTGGGAAGAATTTCAATCTGAGTAACACTTACCGCCTTCTGACGTATCGATGTGCCCACACAGTCGGAACCTGTATCTCCACCACCTATTACCAGATACTTTCTTGCCATCAGCTTTAACAGGATTGTCAGAGGAATTTAATGAGTCAGAATTAACTCTGTTCTGCAAGGTAAGGAAATGCATAGCATAATGTATTCCATTGAGTTCGCGTCCTTCTATTAATAAATCGCGGGGGTGTGATGCCCCTACAGCAATACAAACCGCATCAAATTGATCAAGCAGGTCATTTGCAGATATATCCTTTCCTATTGTTACTCCGGTTTTAACTATCAGACCTTCTTTTATCATAAGGTCAAGACGACGATCTATTGTAGTCTTGCTAAGCTTGAAATCGGGGATTCCATATCTTAATAACCCACCTGCTTTATCATCTTTTTCAAAAAGAGTAACCAGATGTCCTGCCTTATTCAAAAGATCAGCTGCAGCCATTCCGGCAGGACCACTGCCAACCACTGCAACTTTTTTCCCGGTTCGGGTTTTCGGTGGTTCCGGTTTAATATAACCTTCTGAAAAAGCTTTTTCAACAATCGCTACCTCATTTTCGCGTATTGTAACAGGTTCCTGATTAATATTCAGGACACATGCATGTTCGCAACTGGCCGGGCAGATTCTACCTGTGAATTCCGGAAAGTTATTTGTGGATGCAAGTCTGTTATAAGCTTCCTTCCAGTCGCCTTTATAAAGTAAATCATTCCATTCAGGAATCAGGTTATCAACCGGACAGCTCCAGTGACAGAATGGAATTCCACAATCCATACATCGTGATGCCTGCAGCATTCTGTCTTCACTGTTTAGTACCTGCTCAACTTCACTATGATCAAATATTCCTCTCATGCAGGGGTCTGTTTCCTGCTTCCTTTCTCTTTATTTTCAAAAATCCACTAGCATCAGCCATAATATTCTTTTTATTTTTTATCAATAAGTCTTTAATATCAAACATCCTAGTCTCTCATTGTAAGAAATCTATCCCGGCATTTAGTCAGGATTCTGTCTTCCTTATACTGCTTTGTTCCTAACTAGCACTTATTTCAAGGTCAATCTCCACATCTGCAATTTTTTTCCTTATCTCATCAAGTTTCATCTCCTGCATAACCTTCTTATAATCATAAGGAATAACCTTAATAAACATTGGAAGATATTTTCTCAGATCATCAAGGATCATTTTTGCCTTTTTGCTCTGAGTGTAGAGGTAATGCCGTGAAATAAGTTCTGTAAGTTCATTGACATCACCATAATCTTCAACCAGAGACAATTCAACCATACCCATATTGCAGTAGTAGTCGAAATCACCGTTTTCATTAAAAACATAAGCAATTCCACCGCTCATCCCAGCTGCAAAATTGCTTCCTGTATTTCCAAGAACAACAACCCTGCCTCCTGTCATATATTCACAACAATGGTTGCCAACACCTTCAACTACTGCATTTACTCCACTGTTTCGTACCCCGAATCGTTCTCCTGCGACACCTGAAATATATATCTCACCCTCTGGTGGCTCCGTAAAGCACAGTATTCCCTATAATAATGTTTTTATCTGATTCAAATGTGGAACCAACAGGAGGAACAACAATTATTCTTCCACCTGAAAGGCCTTTCCCAAGGTAATCGTTTGAATCACCTTCGAGATATAATTCAACACCTGCAGCAAGAAATGCTCCAAAACTTTGTCCTGCTGATCCATTGAACCGGCAACGAATTGTTCCGTCAGGCAGTCCTTCTGATCCATAAAGTCGTGCAATTTTGCCAGATAAC
This sequence comes from uncultured Bacteroidales bacterium, assembly GCA_963741935.1. Taxonomy (GTDB): domain Bacteria; phylum Bacteroidota; class Bacteroidia; order Bacteroidales; family VadinHA17; genus LD21. Next base: position 25,530 of record CAVUJY010000018.1, read on the forward strand.
ATAGCCCCGGTTGTCCTGTCGGTGTTATGGATAGGTCTTTCGATCAGAACAGGTTGTTTATCAGATAAGGCTTTTTCAGCTTCTGTAATAAGTTCCAGATCAAGTACATGGTCAATTTTATGATCCTGTTTATCTATGCAGTGCATAGCATTCTCTGCCGATTCTGCAGGTAAAGTGATCAGGCTGCTAAGATCAAGATTCTTTATTTTCCAGTGATTGACTTCATAATTTCTTTCAAGAAGATCGAGTCTCCCGATTATATCATCCATTTTTCTGTATCCCAGCTCAGCGAGATATTCTCTTGTCTCTTCGGCAAGAAATCTGAAGAAAGTAACCAGATTATCTGCTTTCCCCCTGAATCTTTTTCTGAGTTCTTCGTTCTGAGTTGCCACGCCAACAGGACATGTGTTAAGGTGGCATTTTCGCATCATAACGCATCCGAGAACAATCAGGGCAGATGTTGAAAAGCCAAATTCCTCTGCACCCATAAGAGCTGCAATTATAATGTCTCTGCCGCTTTTTAACTGTCCGTCTGCCTGAAGCTTTACCCTGCCACGCAGGTTATTCATAACAAGGGTCTGCTGCGATTCAGCAAGTCCAAGTTCCAGAGGCAATCCGGCATGTTTTATTGATGATGACGGGCTGGCACCAGTTCCTCCTTCATAGCCACTTATAGTTATTAAATCGGCACCGGCTTTTGTTACACCGGCAGCTATTGTACCAACACCGCTTTCTGAAACAAGCTTAACACTGATTTTTGCCTCAGGATTGACATTTTTAAGGTCAAAGATCAATTGTGACAGATCTTCAATTGAATAAATATCATGATGAGGAGGAGGAGATATGAGAGTAATCCCCGGGATTGAATATCTTGTTTTAGCTATAATCTTATCAACCTTATGTCCCGGAAGCTGACCTCCTTCACCCGGTTTTGCCCCCTGTGCAATTTTTATCTGTATCTCATCTGCATTTACAAGATATTCAGTTGTTACACCAAATCGTCCACTTGCAACCTGTTTTATGGCACTTCGCACACTATCTCCGTTTTCAAGAGGAATAAAACGTTGCGGATCTTCACCACCTTCGCCGGTATTACTTCGTCCACCTATTCTGTTCATGGCAATAGCAAGCGTTTCATGTGCTTCCCTGCTTATTGAACCATATGACATTGCACCTGTTACGAATCTTTTCATTATATTCTCAACAGGTTCTACTTCATCCAGAGGAATAGGATTCTTTTTAATCTGCAATAATCCACGAATGAAGCCTGGTTTTGTAGTGTTTTCATCAACAAGCTTGCTGTATTCCTTGAATTTGTTATAATCAGCCTGTTCTGGTACTCCACTGGAGAAGGGAAATGGATTCCGGGTTCCAGGCATGATGTTCTCCATATTTTCTGTAAGAATAGACACCTTCAGTAAGCATTTCGGGTTGTTGTTCTTCCCTGAATGCTTTTCTGTGCGGAATAAGTACTTCCTCAGCTATTTCATTCAATGCCAATTCCTCCGATTCTGGATACTGTGCCACCAAAATATCTGTTTATAACATCAGGATGTATTCCCACTGCTTCAAATATCTGTGATGACCTGTAACTTCTGAGAGTGCTTATCCCCATTTTAGACATTATTTTCATAATGCCTTTGTTTATAGAATTAACATAGTTTTCTTCAGCTTTCTGATAATCAAGCTGTATGGCTTTGGCTTTTACCAGCTTGTCAATTACAGCAAAGCACATATATGGATTTATTATGCTTGCACCATAACCGAACAACAAGGCAAAATGCATTACTTCCCTCGGACCGGCAGATTCCACAACTATATCGATCTGCATCCTTTTTCTCTTTTTGATAAGATGGTGGTGAACTGCAGAAACTGCCAGTAAAGAAGGAATCGGTGCCTTATTCTCAGAAATCCCACGGTCTGACAGAATTATATAGTTTTTTCCTTCATCCACTGCTTTTTCAGCATCATAGCATAACTGATCAACAGCATTCTGTAGTCCCTCTGAACCTTTATCTGCATCAAAATGAAGGAGTAAATTGGCTGATGAAAATCCTTTGTATCTCAGATTTTTAACTACCTGAAAATAAGTATTGTTAATCACCGGATTACGAAACCGCACCATCTTAACATGATCAGGTGATGTCTCGAGCAGGTTTTGTTGCAACGATCCGAGATAACCAGACAGGGTCATGACAAGTTCTTCTCTGATAGGGTCAATTGGCGGGTTTGTTACCTGTGCAAAAAGCTGTTTAAAATAACTGAATAACCTGTAAGGTTTCTTTGACAGGACAGCAATAGGAACATCATTGCCCATAGAGCCAAGAGGCTCTTTTCCTGTAGTAGCCATCTCCTTAATAATCCTGTCTGTATCTTCAAGAGAGTAATTAAAGGAGGTCAGATAAATGTTGTACTGATCTCCCATCTCGGTTGTTTCAACATGACCGGTCTCAATCTTTTCGAGTTTGACCATATTTTGCTGGATCCAGTCACCATAGGGAAATTCAGCGGCCAGCTTGGCTTTCAGTTCCTTATCATAAAATATCTTACCTGCTTTTGTGTCTACCAGAAGCATCTTTCCCAGCTGTCAGTCTTCCTTTTTCCCTTATCTCTTCAGGTGCAAATGTCTGTACCCCGGTCTCAGATCCAAGCACAATCAGATCGCTTGTTGTTATAACATACCTTGATGGCCGCAGTCCGTTCCTGTCGAGCATTCCTCCAATATATCTGCCGTCAGAAAAGATCAGAGAAGCAGGTCCGTCCCATGGTTCCATGAATGTCGAGTGATACTTATAAAATGCCTTCAGTTCGGTAGATATTGGGTTCTTGTCATTTATTGATTCAGGTATCAGAATTGACATTGCATAAGGAAGCGACTTCCCGCTCATAATAAGAAATTCCAGAACATTGTCAAGTGACGCAGAATCGCTTTTATCAGGTTCAATAATAGGATATAGTCTTGAGAGATCACCCAGTTTGTCCGATTTGAGTATTGATTCCCTGGCTTCCATCCAGAAGCGGTTACCTTTAATAGTATTTATTTCCCCGTTATGTCCAAGCATTCTGAAAGGTTGTGCAAGATCCCAGCTGGGAAAAGTGTTTGTGCTGAATCGTGAATGGACAAGAGCTATGGCACTCTGCAGTCTTTCGTCAACCAGGTCAAGAAAATACTCGCCCAATTGCATTGAGGTAAGCATCCCTTTATAAATAAGTACTTTGGTTGACAGGCTTGGTATGTAGAAAAAGCTCTTTTGTTTCAGATCAGATTTTCTTATAGCATTTTCAGTCCGTTTCCTTATTATATATAGTTTTCTTTCAAGATCTTCCTGTGGAATATCTGATCCGAGCAATATCTGGACAATATCTGGTTCGGCTGCGCGTGAAATCTCTCCGATGACTGAATTATTGCGTGGTACATCACGAAAGCCAATAAGGTTTACTCCTTCTTCTTTTATGATATTAATAAATATCTCACGGCATGCTGCAGAATCAGCACTATCCTGCGGGAAAAAAATAAGACCGGTCCCAAATTGTCCGTCAGGAGGGAGTGAATATCCCTGAATAAGATAGAAATCGCGGGGGACCTGAATCAGGACTCCTGCACCGTCACCTGTTTTACTGTCTGCCCCTTCTGCTCCGCGATGCGTCATGTTTGCAAGGATATCAAGTCCCTGTTGTATTATCGAATGAGATTTTTTTCCCTTAAGGTGTGCTACAAAACCGATTCCACAATTTTCATGTTCAAACTCCTGCCTGTATAATCCCTGCTGTTGTGGTCGTTCTTTTTTCATAATCGTTATTAATTTCTATATAACTGACCTTTCTCAATCTCATTTTGAGTTTGGTCTTAATATCTTTCTTGCCGTCTTCTCTTTCTGGATGATATTCAAGTTCGATGATCTCATCTCTTAACACTTTTGCCTGACCTTTCTTACGATAATGAACTCCGCTTAACCTCTATAACAGTATAAACAGCATTCTTTTTCATTCGGGTAACAAAATATACCTGCTTGAGTAGTCCAGAGTGCAAACTGGTGATAATAATTATAGGCTTTATCAAAGACAATCATGCTGTTTGATATCAGATCAAGACTCTTTAAGAACTGCTTATCATGAACTTTTGCTGCTGTCATTTTGATAAACCGTCCAACCGATTGAACTGCATCAATAAGCATATGGACTTTCATGCCACCTTTCTTCTTACCATCTCCCTTAGGATTACGGCCAACTCCCTTTAAAATATCACTGAACAACCTGATAGTTGTTGAATCAATAATAAGAACCTCCTTAAAAGTCAAACCATAAGTTCGGCTGTATTGTTTTATACAAAAAGACCGTCCCCTGCTTTTCCAGAGAACGGTCATCCCTAATCCGATATCAAACACCATTCTCGTTAAGTTCCAATTAACCTTTTAATCAGGCGCAATGATATGATGGATCTAAAAATATGCATTTTGATTAACATTTGCTTGCAAATATACTACTTATTCTTTCAGATTAACGCAAATATCAAGAAAAAAATTAATGAAATTTAAAAAATATTTTAAAAATTATGAATAGATTTATTAACAATCCTCCAAAACGGTCTGCTAACAATACAAAACGAATATGGAACAAATTGAAAATTTTATTGTTACCTTGTATTAGTTTAAAAACCAGAACCGGATTAAAAAAATATTTTGCCAATCATATAAATGAGTATGGAAAATCCAAAGAATCTGATTATTGTAATTTTCGGAGCATCAGGTGATCTGACTGCCAGGAAACTTATACCTGCAATTTTTTCTGTGAAACTGCAAAAACTTATGCCTGATAAGTATGCTATAATAGGTGTTGGAAGAACTAAAATGTCAAATGAGGATTTTCGCAAAAAAATGAGTGAGGCAATTTATACTTTTTCGGAGGAAAAGGTTGAGGATGAAACGCTCCTTGCCGGTTTTACTCAGGATCTCTATTATCATTCTATGGAAGACCATACCAATACAAGTTATTTAGAGCTTAAATCATATATAAATGAGATAGATAGCCGGTATGGTATTGGAGGTAATTACATATTTTATATGGCTACACCTCCCAGTTTATATGAAGTAATATCTGTTAACCTCTCAAACGTGGGACTAACTGATCAGAAGGATGGTTTCAAAAGGATTATAATAGAGAAACCATTTGGTTACGATCTTGTATCGGCTCAAAAGTTAAACGATACTCTGCATGCACTGATAAACGAAGACCAGATTTACAGGATTGACCATTATCTTGGCAAGGAAACAGTTCAAAACCTGCTTGTTACGCGGTTTGCAAACGGTATTTTCGAACCCTTATGGAACAGAAATTATATTGACAGGATTGAAATTACTTCTGCTGAAAGTATAGGAGTAGAGGACAGAGGTGGTTATTATGATTCCTCAGGAGCTCTCCGGGATATGGTTCAGAATCATCTTCTGCAAATGGTTGGTTTAACAGCAATGGAACCTCCTTCATCACTTGATGCTGATGCTATCCGTAATGAGGTTCTGAAAGTGTTTCAGTCATTACAACCAATAAGGGAAGAGGATGTGCCAAAACAGGTCATTCGTGGTCAGTATACAAGTTCATTAATAAGAGGTGAATGTGCCACCGGGTACAGACATGAAAAAGGAGTTGCAATTAATTCCAGAACAGAGACCTATGTTGCGATAAAATTTTTCATTAACAACTGGAGATGGGGTGGGGTCCCTTTTTATATGCGCACAGGTAAAAGGTTACCGACACGTGTTACGGAAATAGTAATCCATTTCAAACAAACTCCTCATCACCTGTTTCGCAGGGAATCTGGTAAACTGAATGCAAATCAGTTGATTATACGGATTCAACCAGATGAAGGAATACTTTTTAAATTTGACATGAAGGAGCCGGGAGCAGGTTTTAATGTCAATAATGTTAATATGGATTTCCATTATAAAGACCTGACAAATATAAGGGTCCCTTCGGCATATGAGCGCCTTCTCCATGATGTGATGGTAGGTGACTCTACTTTGTTTTCAAGGGATGATGAAGTGGAGACAGCCTGGAAATTTCTGGAGCCTATTCAAAATGCATGGAAAAGCAACCCGGCGATAAAAGTATTTGGATATCCTGCTGGTACATGGGGGCCTGAAACAGCTAATGATCTTATTGAAGGTGATGGACTTACCTGGAGGTATCCTTGCAAGAATCTTACTGATGACGGATTGTATTGTGAGCTCTAACAGGGAAAGAATTCAGGTTCACCTTAACATAACCTGAAAATTTGTAAAAAAAATAAACGTGTAACTTTATATTAATTTCTGCTATGAATCTGGATAAAACCAGTTAAGATATTTTCGACACCTTATGAACTGGCGGAGAAGTTTGCCGGGGAGCTTGATAAGTAAAATACAATCAGCAGCTTCGGAAAACAAAACATTCACTGTAGCATTATCGGGTGGATCAACACCTGAATTACTGTTTTCACTTCTTGGAGATCACTACTCCAACTCGGTTCCATGGCAATATGTTCATTTTTTCTGGGGCGACGAAAGGTGTGTACCACCAGATGACCCTGAAAGTAATTTTGGAATGACCAGGGAAAAACTGTTTGGTAAAATTGACATTCCTGCAGCGAATATTCACAGGATAGCCGGTGAGAATGATCCTGAAACTGAAGCTGCGAGGTATTCAGATGAAATCGATAAATTTACTGAAAGAAGAGATTCACTGCCAAAGTTTGATATTGTACTTCTTGGTTTGGGTGAAGATGGCCATACAGCATCAATATTTCCCGATCAGATGGCCCTTCTGAATTCTGATAAAATATGTGAGGTTGCAATTCATCCTTCAACACTTCAGAAACGTATAACAATAACAGGAAGAGTAATCAATAATGCTGATACTGTGACATTTCTGGTAACCGGAGAGAAGAAGGCACATATAGTTAAAAAAATATTGGAAAAAAGCGAAGTGTCTTTCAACTTTCCTGCTTCTTATATTGTTCCTTTGCATGGAGAATTAAACTGGTTGATTGATTCCAAAGCAGGCAGTATGTTATGATATTAACTGTTTAATGTGTTCTATCTGTTAAGGTATTGATTGGTTTTTTTTATATTTGAGATACCTTTTTTATTAACTTAATATTATTTGTTATGTCACACGAAAAAGCTAAAGAACAGACAAATCACAAGAAAGAGCCGACAAAATCTCTGAAAGAAAAACGTCTGGCTAAAAAGGCAAAGAAAGAAGAAAAAAGAGACAATAGTGCCTATGGCATAATACCTTACTAGCCATTTGTCCTGACATCCGGTTTTGTTCCGGATTTTAAAGCTCTTTTTGTATTCTCTGGAGTAAAACAATAAAAAAATCCCGGTCGAGCGACCGGGATTTGAATAATAAATCTTTGTATAGATAAACTAAGCTAGTCTTACGTCTACTGCATTAATTCCTTTTTTACCTTCCTGAAGTTCGAATGTAACTTCATCATTTTCTTTAATCTGATCTTTCAGACCTGATACATGTACAAAATATTCATTATCCGAATCTGCATCTTTAATGAATCCGAATCCTTTTGATACATTGAAAAATTTTACTGTTCCTTTGTTCATTTTATTCTGTTTTTTAAATTAATGGCGCAAGATAAGTATTTAATTTTAAAAACAAATATTTTTTTATAATAATCTGATTTAGAATCTATTTATTTCTAAATATTGTCCGGTAACAATAGATCGGTCTATCGCTGATTATTTTATGATGTGTTTTGATAGTCATTTTAGCATAGTTTTATAGTTATAGCCTTGCCTGGTATTATCATCAATTAATTAGATAAACAGTTAAAATGATAAACTGATAAACAAACAGAAATATTTCTACATTTATCGCCTTATCTGAAAGCTGAAATATTCGTAAAAGGAATTATTCTCATTATTAATTCATTGAGCATTTTTTAATTCAGTTCCATGGAAACTTAAATATTAAAATAATATAATGAAAAAATTATTTATTATCTGTTTGTCATTATTGTTGGCATCAGTAAATGTTCATAGCCAGACAACTTTAGTTACAGTTGCTGAAAAATCGGATTATAAGTCAACCTCTCGTTATAAGGATGTTATGGAATTTATCAGTGAGTTAACAAAATCTTCGCCATATATAAGAGTTGAAAATATAGCCACGTCAGTTGAAGGCCGTGATATACCATTACTCATAATAGGAAATCCTCTTGCCAGAATCGCCTGACAATCTGGTAAATGATAAAAGAATTGTAATATATGTCCAGGCAAATATACATGCAGGTGAAGTTGAAGGAAAGGAAGCATCATTGATGTTTGCCAGAGACCTGTTAAAGGATAAGAATCCAGAGATTTTAAAAAATGTAGTATTGCTTATATGCCCTATATTTAATGCCGATGGCAATGAAAAGATAAGTACCCCTAACAGGACTAATCAGAATGGTCCGGTTAATGGAGTAGGGGTAAGGTATAATGGACAGTTTCTTGATCTTAACCGGGATGCTATGAAAGCTGAGTCTCCGGAAGTGAGAGGGGTGATCTCAAATGTTTTTAACCGATGGGATCCTGCAGTATTTATGGACTGCCATACAACAAATGGATCATACCATGTTGAGCCTGTAACTTTTACATGGATGGTAAATCCCAATGGCGATAATTCATTAATTACTTATATGCGTGATAAAATGATACCTGAAATGTCATGAAACATTGTCAGACAAATATAATGTTGAGAATTGTTTTTACGGAGAATTTATCGATATGATGAATCCTGAAAAAGGATGGGTTTATGAGCCTTCTGAACCACGATATATGACTAACTATTATGGATAAGGAACAGACTGGGAATATTGAATGAGAATTATGTATATGCTGATTTTAAATCACGGGTGCTTGGTTGTTATTCTCTGATTCATTCTTTACTTGATTATGCCTCTGCTAATACCAGGGAAATTAAAGATCTTTTATATTCTGTAGATAAAAAAACGTTGCACGAGGCATAAATCCTGCAATAACTGATTCTTTTGCAATTGAATATAAAGTAAGACCGACACCTGAGAAGGTAATGATACGAACATATGAAGCTGATATTGGTTACAAATGCAACGGAAGAACAAGTTATAAGAAAAGTGACCGGCAGAAGAATGTAACAATTCCATACTAGATTGATTATTATCCATCACGAAATGTTAGATTTCCATATGCATATCTAATAACTACAATGATCCATCTATTATAGGTCTGCTTAAAGCCCATGGAATCAGAATAGAGAAGCTTGCATCAGAATACCGAAATTAAAGTGGAAAAATTTGAGATCAGTGATCTAAAAGGAGCTGAAAGACTGAATCAGGGACATTATACTAATAGCGTAAAGGGGAAAAGTGTAAGTGAGACACTTAATTTCCGGCAGGAACAATTGTAGTCAGAACATCGCAGCCACTGGCCAATATTGCTGCATATCTGCTTGAGCCTCAATCCAATGATGGTATGATAACCTGGAATTTTTTTGACCGATATCTGGTTCCTCAGTGGGGTCGAGGATATAATTCTTATCCGGTATACAAAGTAATGCAAAAAACAGAACTCAGCACAGAAGATGTAAAATGAGAAAGTAATAAATTATTTCTGATTTGTTTTATACTTTGAAAGATACAATGATTATATCTGGTTTATTTACTGATTTCTGTATGTGATTTCGACAAGCTTATCATGTTAAACTGATACTCCTCTTATAGATGATGCTGTTACTCATCTCTTTTAAATTCTTGTAAAAAGATTTTAAAGTGCATGCTCTTATACTTGTAAATATCTTATTTTGAATACTTTTTACATTTTAGGCAGTACAGAACTAGAGTCCTGATCAAACAGTAATATTGATATTTTAATAACATTGTAAAAAACACATTTTTTTCTGACCTTTGCGGGCTGTTAAACTAAAGAAATTTACTGATCATGAGAAAATGGAGAGTTGAAGATTCTGCTGAACTATATAACATTAACGGATGGGGAGTTGATTACTTTTCAATCAATGAAAAGGGTAATGTTATAGTAACTCCTCAGAAAAACGGTCTTCGGTTGATCTGAAAGATCTTCTTGACGAACTTATTCTGTCGGATGTATCAACACCGGTACTGGTAAGATTTCCCGATATACTGGATGATCGTATAATAAGCGTATCCAAATGTTTTAAATCTGCATCAGAAGAATATGGTTATAAAGCGCAGAATTTTATCATTTATCCTATAAAAGTGAACCAGATGAGACCTGTTGTTGAGGAGATTGTAAGCCATGGCAAAAAATTCAATATTGGACTGAAGCCGGATCAAAACCTGAACTACATGCAGTTATTGCAATCAATACTGATCCTGAGTCACTTATCATCTGCAATGGATATAAAGATGAAGATTATATCGAACTGGCTCTGCTTGCCCAGAAAATGGGCAAACGAATATTTCTTGTAGTTGAGAAATTAAATGAACTTAAACTTATTACGACAATTGCAAAAAGATTGAAAGTGCAGCCAAACCTTGGTATCCGGATCAAACTGGCAAGTGTTGGAAGCGGCAAATGGGAAGATTCAGGAGGTGATATAAGCAAATTCGGTCTGACATCGAGTGAATTGCTTGAAGCAATAGATTTTATTGAAAGAAATAAGATGAGGGATTGTGTTAAGCTGATCCACTTTCATATAGGCAGTCAGGTTACAAAAATCCGCCGTATAAAAATTGCATTGCGTGAAGCCTCCCAGTTCTATGTTCAGTTTCGAAAACTGGGATTTAATGTTGAGTTTGTTGATATCGGAGGCGGTCTTGGAGTTGATTACGATGGAACAGGTTCATCAAACAGTGAAAGCAGTGTCAATTATACAATTCAGGAGTATGTGAATGACTCAATCAGTACCTTTGTTGATGCCAGCAATAAAAACAATATTCCGCATCCGAATGTAATCACAGAATCAGGAAGATCACTTACGGCACATCATTCAGTACTTATTTTTGAAGTTCTTGAAACAACAACACTTCCTTCGTGGGATCCGGAAGATGTGATAAATGAACATGACCATGAACTTGTTAAGGAATTATTCTTTTATGGGATAATTTTAACCAGACAAGAATGCTGGAAACATGGCATGATGCACAACAGATAAGGGAAGAGGCTCTTGACAGATTCAGTTTTGGTCTGGTTGATCTGAAAACCAGGGCACAGATTGAAAGGCTATTCTGGTCGATAGCAAGGAAAGTTTACCAGATGGCAAATGTCACAAAACATGTTCCGGAAGAGATCCGTCAGATTTCCAGGATACTTTCCGATAAATATTTTTGTAATTTTTCACTTTTCCAGTCATTTCCCGATGCATGGGCTATTGATCAGATATTTCCAATAATGCCTATTCACAGGCTTAATGAGGAACCTTTACGAACTGCAACAATCCAGGATATGACATGTGATTCAGATGGCAAGATCGATAATTTTATTTCGACACGAAATTCTTCCATCATTTGCCTGTTCATTCATTAAAGGGTAAAGAACCATATTATCTGGGAGTTTTTCTTGTCGGGGCATACCAGGAGATACTGGGAGATCTTCATAACCTGTTCGGTGATACAAATGCCGTACATGTATCAGTTGATGAAGATGGTTATAAAATTGACCAGGTTATTGATGGAGAGACAGTTGCTGAAGTACTTGATTATGTGCAGTACAACTCTAAAAAGATGGTGCGTACAGTTGAATCATGGGTTACATCATCAGTTAAAGCAGGCATAATAACACTTGAAGAGGGAAAAGAATTTCTTTCAAATTACCGGTCAGGGCTTTACGGATATACATATCTTGAATAGTTTTCAGGAGAAAAGTGTTACGATTATATCGATTCATTAAAATAATTATTTAACTTAGGTTCACAATTTCTATTACTGTTCATTTATAACCCAATTAATCAATTAAATTATGAGCAACGGAACCTTTGATTTTAATGAATTTATTAAGGAATCAAAAGATGTCCTGGTAAATCCTAAATCTTACTTCTCTGCAATGAAAACTTCAGGAGGTATGTCTGAACCCTTGATCAAGGCAGTAATTTATGGTGCGATTGCCGGAGTAATAGCATTCCTCTGGAGTATTCTGAAAATTGGTGCTGTAGCGGCGGCATTTTCGGAGGAGCTATCGGAATAATGGTCTTTGTCTGGTATATCATTGGTGCTATAATCGGCTTATTCATTGGTGCGGTTATTTTAATTGTAATATCTTCCATATGCAAGGGAAGTACTGATTTTGAGGCCAATTTAAGGGTTACGGCTGCTGTGATGGTCATTATGCCTATATCTGGATTTCTTGGGTTTTCAGGTGGTATAAATTTTTATTTTGGGATAATAATTAAACTGGCAGTTAATATTTTCGCATTATGGCTTTTATATAATGGTCTGGTTGAATTATTAAAAGCAAAGCAGGAAACAGCTAAAATAATTATGTATGTTCTTATTGCTATATTTGTGCTCTTCATGATATAGTTCTTACTGGAGTACGAAGAACCGCTGCCAGATATCTTAATAATTCAAATTTTAGTGAAATGATGAAAGAATTGCCGAAGAACTGAGTATGTTGTTGAAAATCATAATATGCCAGGTGCCGGAGTTTAACCATTTTCCTCACCTGGTTTTTATTTTAAATCTCTTTTAACCAGGAAGTATCAATGTTACCGACCGAAATATTTCCAGAATAAATCATTTTATGTTAAGAGCTTTAGTATCAATATTATTTCTTATTATTTCCAGTTGTAATTAATGCCCAGAATGTTAAGGAAAATTTTAGTATATGGCAGGGTATGGATGTGGAAGAAGTTCCCATAGCCTTATCTGACTATACCTGTATGAAAAAAGGCAATTTCTGTTATTTCATTCTAATAATTCGTTTTGTTTACCTCTACCTTAAGTTTGAAGACCAGAACTTGCAAAACAATATCCTGCTTGAAGGGCTTACTCTATGGGTAGATATGGATAATAAGGATTATAAAAAACTGGGTATAAAATTTCCTGTGGGTATAAAGTCTTCTGCTGAGCAGAAAAACCCATTCAGGAATAGTATGAACTCTGACTTCATCCTCTCTCCTCTTGAGTCAGCGAACACAATTGAGCTTATAGGATTTGTACATGAGAATATGCGACGATTTCCTGCTAAGATGCAGAGACCTTTAGTGGCTCAGTCAAAATTGGAAATGACGGTGCTCTATATTACAGGTTAGCTATGCCAGTTGAAAAACTGCCAATAAGAAATGCCAGAAATGGGATGGGAGCAATGCCTTTTACCATTGGTATTGAGTATTCCAAAGGAAACATCAGGAATAAAAAAATAAAGGCAGGCGGGTCGGAAGTTACCGGAAAATTCAATGCCAGAAGAGTAACTGACCCTAACAAAAAGAATCCTGATATCCTAACATTCTGGATTAAGAATGTCAAACTTGCAACTGAAAAGTAGTTTTTATAGTTTTAAGCTCTCAAGTAATGAATAAGTCTGACCTCAAATCTTGTGAAGTCGATGAATGAATAGTCATTATATGAAAAATTGGTTATTATCCAGAAACATTTTGTTGTTCTGGTTTATAGGATCTTACTAATCATGGTCATATTCTCACTCTGCAGGATTGGCTTCTTCCTGTTTAACTATAAAATGTTTCCTGGCGTATCCATTAGCCAGTTCGTAACGATTCTGAAAGGCGGACTGTCTTTGATATTTCTGCAATGGTATATGTTAATATGCTTCTGATCTTGTTGCATATTATTCCATTTGAAATAAGATACAAGGATATTTATCAGTCAGTCCTCAAGTATTTGTTCTTTATTACCAATGGAATAGCTATAGCTATGAATGGTATGGACTTCGTTTACTACAGGTTTATTGATAAAAGAGCTACTGCGGATGTTTTCAAGACCTTCGAACATGAAAATAATATGGTGAAGTTATTTTTCAGGTTCCTGGTAGATTATTGGCCTGCGACTCTTTTTACTCTTTTAATGTGGGTATTAATGGTTTATCTCTATAATAAGGTAAATGTGAAGAAACCCGCTCCTTCCAATAAAATCGCCTATTATTCAATAAACATAATTATGATTCCACTTGTGATAGCTCTGGTAATAGGTGCTGCACGTGGTGGATACAAACATTCTACAAGGCCGATAACAATCAGTAATGCTGCGCGTTATGTGGAAAATCCTCGGGATGTTGCAATTGTACTTAATACTCCGTTCAGTTTCTTCCGTACTTTTGACAAGAAAGCACTGGTAAAATATAATTTCTTCAGCGAAGAGAAGCTAAAAGAATTATACAATGTTCATTATACTCCATCTGATCAAAAACCTTTCAGCAACGATAATGTGGTAATTATTATTCTTGAAAGTTTTGCACGGGAATATATTGGTTCTTTGAATCCGACTCTGGAAGGAGGTAAGTATGAGGGCTATACTCCATTTATTGACTCTCTCATTAAGGTCAGTCTGACATTTGATGTTTCCATCGCCAACGGAAAGAAATCAATTGATGCTATGCCTTCAATTCTGGCATCGGTACCATCGCTTGAGACTCCTTATACTATCTCTCATTATGCTAATAATGAAATAAACGGACTTCCTGAGCTACTAAACAGCAAAGGATATTACAGTGCATTTTTTCATGGAGCTCCAAATGGCTCCATGGGGTTTGACTCATTTGCGAAAGTTGCCGGGTTCAATGACTATTTCGGTTTGAATGAATACCCTGATAAATCTGATTTTGATGGTATATGGGGAGTATGGGACGAACCATTCTTTAAGTTTTTTGCAGGAAAGCTTGATTCATTCAGACAACCGTTCATGGCTGCTATCTTCTCAGTATCATCACATCACCCATTTAAGGTACCAAAGAAATATGAAGGTAAATTTAAAAAGGGACCTGCCCCGATTTTGCAGGTAGTTGGATATACCGATTTTGCGTTACGTGAATTATTTGATAAATTATCAAAAAGCCCATGGTTCAAAAATACTCTGTTCGTTATAACCGCTGACCATACTAATGAGTCGGTCCATAAGGAATTCCAGAATGACTTTGGATCATATAGTATTCCAATTATATTTTATAAGCCCGGAAGTGATTTACAGGGTTATAAAATGAGAATTGCCCAGCAAATAGATATTATGCCGACAGTTTTAAGCTATCTGAATTATGATGAAGATTATATTGCTTTCGGCAATAACCTGTTAGATGATTCATATGATTCATTTGCCTTTAATACTAACGGGAGTGATTATCATCTTTACATGGATGACCATATTCTTCAAACGATCGATAATAAACCAGTTGGCTTGTTTAACTATAAAAATGATATTTTTCTTCAAAAGAGTCTTATTGGGAAAGAACCTGAAATCCAGCTGAAGATGGAGGATAAACTTAAAGCTATTATTCAGACTTATAACAGCAGACTTATTGATAATAATATGGTTGTCAGAAACGCTAAATAAGTTGTACTGGCAGTTCATATTCAGATGTTTAAGATAATTGTAATAAATTAAAACCAGTCTATGAAAACACGTCGTCAGTTTTTTAAGGTAGCAGGAACCGGTATTCTTGCTGCAGGTGTATCTAAAGCTTATGGATACTCTGTTATTCCGGCTTATGCAGAAATCGCAAGTGATTTATTTCACATTGGGATGGCAGGGTATACATTCAGGGAATTCACTATTGAAAAAACTATAGAAATGATGAAGAGAATCGGTATAAACTCCCTTTCTCTGAAGGATTTCCATATGCCTATGAACAGTTCTCAGGATCAGATAAATGATATTATTGGTAAATTTAAGTCGGCAGGAATTAACGTATATACTGTTGGTGTCGTATATATGAAATCGAAGGAAGCTGTTGATCAGGCATTTGAGTATGCCAGGATGGCCGGTGTAAAGATGATAGTAGCTGCTCCGGATTATGAACTTTTACCTTATGTGGAAAAAAAGGTTAAATCGTATGACTTCAAAATTGCAATTCATAATCACGGACCAGACAATCCATTGTATCCAAACGCAACGGATATCTGGAACCATGTTAAAGACCTCGATCCAAGGATGGGAATCTGTATAGACATTGGTCATACAACACGCGATGGACAGGACCCTTCAACAGATATTGAAAAATACAAATCAAGAATTTATGATATTCATGTTAAGGATGTTGACAAGCCAACAAAAGAAGGAAAGACTGTTGAAATGGGGCGTGGAATAATTGATATCCCAAAGGTTGTAGCGACACTGAGAAAGATCCGGTATAATGGAAGTTGCAGTCTTGAATTCGAGAAAGACATGAGTGATCCTTTGCCAGGGATAGCTGAATCAATAGGTTATCTCAAAGGAGTTATGGCTTGTAAGTGACAGTCACACAAAAGCACTTAACTGAATCTTTTATTTTCAAAAGTTGCGAAAACATTAAAAAGAACGTAAAATTTATAGATTATGACAGACACACGCAGAGACTTTCTAAAAAAGGCCGTTGCAGGAACAGTTGGATTAACTATTGGCGGCAAAGCATTTGGTTTGAATTCCCTGAATTATAATAATATCTCCGGAGCCAATGATAAACTGAATATAGCTGTTATCGGTTGTAACAGTCGTGGGGCATCTATGGCAGGTACATTTGCACGTATGAAAAATACAGAAGTAAAATATATCTGTGATGTGGAAGACAAAGCCCTTCAAAATGGGATGAATGCTGTTAAAAAGGTAACAGGAAAAGATCCGGTTGCCGATAAAGGATTTTCGCAAGATACTTGATGATAAAGATTTAGATGCTGTTTATATAGCTACACCCGATCACTGGCATACTCCGGCTTCGATTCTGTGTCTGATGGCAGGTAAGCATGTCTATGTTGAGAAACCAATAAGCCATAACCCAAAAGAGGGTGAGATGCTTGTAGATGCTGTAAGGAAATATAACAGAATACTACAGATAGGAACACAACGACGCTCATGGCCTACTCTGACTCAGGGTATAGAGGAATTAAAGAATGGCGTTATCGGTAAGGTTTATATGGCAAAAACATGGTATGCCAATACCAGAGGACCAATTGGAATTGGTAAAGTTGTACCGGTGCCCTCAAATCTGGATTATGAATTATGGCAGGGACCGGCACCAAGACGTCCTTATAAAGATAACCTCATACACTATAACTGGCACTGGTTATGGAACTGGGGAACAGGCGAAGCCCTGAATAATGGTACTCATGAAATCGATGTTGCAAGATGGGGCCTAGGCCTGGATTTTCCAACCAAAGTAAGTTCATTCGGAGGAAGGTATCAATTTAAAGATGATTGGGAAACGCCTGATACACAGGTTATTACATACGAATCACCCGAAGCTACTATAGTCTGGGAGGGTAGGAGTTGTAATGGGAGTTACGTTGACAACCGGTCAAGAGGAGTTCTTTTCTACGGAGAAAACGGAACGATGCATACCGGTGATAACAGTTATATTATCTATGACAAAGCTAATAAACTTGTGAAAGACGTTAAGTCGGATATTATTATTACAGAGGGTCTTAATACTTCAAGTCCTGGCGAGGAACTAGATGCGGTTCATGTACTTGTGTTCCTTGAAAATGTCAGGAATAACAGAAAACCATTTGCAGATGCCCTTTGCGGACATAAAAGTACATTATGGATGCAGCTTGGTAATATCTCCCAAAGAGTTGGGCGGGAGCTTAATATTGATCCCTCCAATGGTCATATTATTGGTGATGAAGATGCAATGAAATACTGGACAAGGGATTACGAGAAAGGATGGGAACCAAAGTTCTGATAAAAAAATATTTATTACAATTACTTTATCCTTTATACCTGAGCCCTGAGCCCTGAGCCCTGAGCCCTGCGCCCTGAGCCTTGTGCCCTGTACCTGTTACTGTCATTAGTATTTTTTCAACAACTCTAGTAGTTTGCTGTCAAGCTTATGTCCATACCAGTCAGTATATTGTATATCTGAGCGTCCTGAATCAAGTATTCCAAAATCTCCTCTGAAGTTCCAGAGTGCATAACCAATTCCATTGCTTGTGAGGATGTCCACAACATCGCCAAACCATGCCAGAAAAATTTCATGCGGAGTATTTCTCCAGCAGCCACATTCACCGCAATGAACTCCAACACCACTATTCATCAGGTTTATCCATGGTTTATAATATTCTTCAAGCTGCTCACGTCCGTAATATTTGCCATCTATTGTTCCGGGCCATACCGGTTTTGGTGCCTGAGAAGGGTCTTTCCATACCCATGGTGCCTGATAATGAGATATCTGTCCCGGCCAGTATCCCCTGCAACTTTGGCCTATGTTAAGGTCTGAAAGCTCAGGGACAACATTGTTGCCGCCTCCATTTCCGTCCGCAATTATCAACCGGTCAGGACTTACAGCTCTTATAGCATTTGTAGCTCCTTCAGCTACTTTCCTGTAAATATCACCGGGGACCGGTCCCTTTTTGGCAAACTGGTTATTCATATCTTCAATATATGCTGGCTCATTTAGAAGATCGAAGCTTAATTTCTGAGATGAAATACTTTTATAATGTTCAGCCCACATTCCCCAGTGGAAATAGAATGCATCCTGTGCATCTTTGTCTTTCCATAGATTGAATGGTTCATTGAATCCTGCATTAATGCAATACCCTGGTGCCCTGTGCAGATTCAGACTGACATGAAGTCCATGTTTTTGAGCCATAAAAACCAGCTTATCTATCTCATCCCTTACTTTTGTATCTATATTGTAGATCTCATCCTTTGTTATATCTTTTGTTCTGTCAAAGGATAGATACCTGGGATAAGCCATTGGTAATCTGACAAAATCGAAGCCCCAGTCTGACATCCATTTCAGATCATCTTCAGTGGTCATGTACGATCCCGGGTTCTGAGGAATTGTAGGAGTGAAGTAGTCAAGCAGGTTAAACCCTTTCCAGCGGGGCAGCTTATTCGCAGGAGCTAATGTCATGCCTGATAAAGGAAGTTTGGATGTCAGAGCCAAACCTACGGCTGAGAGAGAGGTAGTCTTAATAAAAAGTCTGCGGTTGATTTTATTCTTTTCCATTTCCTTAATATTTAATTAACTGCAGTGAATATTTCAAAATTTAATTTATCAACTGGTATAATGAAACCAGATTCATTTTTACCAATAAGTGTTGGATTAAAGTTAAATGACTATCGGCAATCATGAATAAGAATTTACAAATCGATTGAAAATCTTCACATCGCCTTCGCGTAGCCGCTACGGCAGAGCAAGGTGGGGACGAAAATAATGGGGTTTAATGTTTGATTCCCGATACTCATATAAAGTTATTATAAAAATATGCAAAATTTTGATTTTAAACTTGAATCAGTTACATCTAGTATCAGTAAGGCATTGATCTTATTAACTGTCTGGTATTAATAAAGATATCAATTCAGGAATTTCCGGTACAATTGAACTTTAAAATAGATGAATTGTTTTAAGATTATATCGAATCAATTAAGCAAAATGAATCACTCAGATTTAAAAGCAGCATATTTTGCTTATGAAATGTTTAACGAAATATAAAAAATCAATCTTATGCCTATAAATGCATCCGGTGCCTATTTACCCGACAAAGAGCTTTTCGGGGATTCGTATATATCCTCAATGGAGCAGTATAATGAGATGTATTCAGAGAGTATTCTGAAAAATACTGAATTCTGGGAAAAAAATGCCAGGAAGTTTTTACATTGGGAACATGATTTTCAGTTGGTGAGTGACTGTGATTTCTCTGAAGGGCTTGTATCATGGTTCTTAGGAGGTAAACTAAATGCCTGTGAAAATTGTGTTGACCGTCATGTTAAGGACAAAGGAGATCAGGTTGCAATTATCTGGGAATCGGACGAGCCTGGAAATGAACAGCGAATTACGTACAGGGAACTCCAAAGGAAGGTTTCCAGGCTGGCAAATGTCTTGAGACATAACGGTATACAGAAACGTGACAGGGTGGCAATATATATGCCTATGATACCTGAGGCGGTATATGCCATGCTGGCGTGTGCAAGAATTGGTGCTGTTCATTCCGTTGTTTTTGCAGGTTTCAGTGCGGAATCACTTCGTGACAGAATTAATGACGCAAATTGTAAAGCTGTAATTACTGCCGATGAACTGGTGAGAGGTAAAAAAATAATCCCGCTTAAGCGAATGACCGATGAAGCCGTAATGGCTTGTCCAAGTGTTGAGCATGTTTTTATTGCCAGACGGACAAATGTGAAGATTCCATTTTATCCTCCCAGGGACATTTGGCTTGATGAAGCTATGGCGAATGAACGACCCTATTGTCCTATTGAACATATGGATTCTGAAGATACATTATTCCTGCTATATACATCAGGAAGTACAGGTAAGCCTAAGGGGGTCTCGCATACCACCGCAGGATACTTGCTTTATACTGCGATGACCCATAAATATATCTTTGACTATAAAGACGGGGAAATATTTGCATGTGTTGCTGATATCGGGTGGATAACCGGACACTCATATGTTGTTTATGGCCCCTTGTTAAACGGGGCAACAACAGTACTCTTTGAGAGTGTCCCTAATTATCCTGATGCAGGCAGGTACTGGGAAATGGTTGAACGCTTGAAAATCAATCAGTTTTATACTGCTCCGACAGCTTTAAGAGCAATTCAGCGCGAAGGGGATTCATTCGTGAAAAAATATGATAAATCAAGTTTGCGAATTCTGGGTACAGTGGGTGAACCAATAAATCCGGATACCTGGAAATGGTATTATGATGTGGTAGGTGAGGGACGGTGTTCTATTGTTGACACATGGTGGCAAACTGAAACAGGAGGTATTCTTATTTCACCTTTGCCCGGGGCTATAGCAACAAAACCAGGATCGGCAACATTACCTTTTTTTGGAATTAAACCGGTCCTTTTAAGTCCTGAAGGAAAAGAGAATACTTCGATGGAGGCCTCAGGACTTTTAGCAATTAAAGGTTCGTGGCCTGGAATGGCGCGGACAATACAAGGCGATCATGTCAGGTTTTTTGATACCTATCTAAAAGAATATAAGGGTTATTATCTTACAGGCGATGGTGCTTCGCGTGATGCTGACGGTTACTACTGGCTAACAGGACGTGTTGATGATGTTATGAATGTATCGGGACATCGTCTTGGCTCGGCTGAAATTGAGAGTGCTCTTGTATCACATCCTTTCTGTTCCGAAGCAGCTGTTGTTGGATTTCCACATGCTGTTAAAGGGGAAGGCATCTTCGCGTATGTTATACTCAGGGATGGCTATGAGGCTGATGAAGAACTGGTTGGCGAACTGAGGAATGAAGTAAGACGTCATATTGGTGCTTTTGCCACCCCTGATCAGATTCTTATAGCTCCGGGTCTTCCGAAAACCAGGTCAGGCAAAATAATGAGGCGTATTCTCAGAAAAGTTGCAGCTAATGAGACAGGAGATCTTGGTGATGTCACCACTCTGGCAGATCCGACTATAGTTGATACTTTAATAAAACTCCGGTCGGAAATGGCATGACAACTGTCAATCTTCACTTATGAATGATAATTTCAGAATTTTGGGTATCCTAATGTCTCATTTGATATTCAAGATATTGCTCATAGGCATCATTTGCAACAAACTGGGTGACCTGTCGTAAACTAAGAACCTGACTTGTCATATATTCCACACATTGAGAAATTTATAATTTCAACTACTCCAGCCTGTGATACCACATCAAGTTGTGAAAGTAATCACGGCAAGAGAGAAATAATCCACGCTTATGGACGGACATTCCTTCCTTTCTAACAGGTAAAAGACTCATTGTTGCCAATAATTCAATTTTTGTTTTTTAAAAAGATGGAGCAAAATGTCCGTTTTTTCCACGGGCAAAAGCCGGAATTATTGTTGGTATAACTATTGCACCAGCAGCCAACAAAGTTGATTTTTTAATGAATTTTCGTCTGCTAATATTGTCCATCGGGATAAAATTTAAATAGTCATTAAAATCGTTCATTCGGGTCATTGAATATTAAGGAAAAATTCCTGATATGGTCAAGAAACTGATTTCCCAATTATTACTATAACTGTCCTGATTTCAAAATTATTATATGACTTGCCTTTTATGGATATTGGATTTAGTTATACTAACTTTAATTCTAATTGGTACGAATTTTTTCAACTCTTTTCAATCAGCGACTTTGTATTTCACAATAGCTGAGTATATTTGAATCTTTCTATATCAACAAAACATTACCAAATATGAAGCAAACGATTAATTTAAGCTTCCTTATTTGCCTGATATTTATAGTTTTTGCAACGAGGATAGAGGCACAGGAAAACAAACCAATTTCACTGACCCAATCGGGAAAGTATGTTTTAGGTTGTAATTACTGGGCTTCGCATGCAGGAACCAATATGTGGAAAGACTGGAGACCTGATATTATCGATGCCGATTTGAAACAAATTGCTGATGCAGGAATGCAGGTCATTCGTGTTTTTCCGATATGGCCTGATTTTCAACCCATTTACCAATTTTACGGTGGGGGTGGTTCGCTGAAAGAAATCAGGTTTAAAGATGGCCCGCTTCCGGGAACCGGCCCTGGTAAAGATGGGGTTAGTGTTGAAGCCCTGGATCATTTCAGACAGCTGGCCGACATGGCCCAAAAGCATAATATTAAACTGGTGGTCGGTTTGGTTACCGGCTGGATGAGCGGTGAGCTTTTTGTTCCTCAGGCTATGGAAGGACGAAAGATTCTTTCCGATCCGACTTCGATAATGTGGCAGGTAAAAATGGTTCGTAGGATGGTGCACGAGTTTAAAGACCATCCGGCTGTTTTGGCCTGGGATCTCGGAAACGAATGCAATGTGATGGAAGATGTTGAAAGTTCGGATGCCGCCTATGTTTGGACAGCTTCCATTACCAATGCCATTCGTGCAGAAGATCAGACCCGTCCTGTGGTTTCAGGAATGCACAGTCTATCATCGGGAAGTGATGCGAAATGGAAAATACAGGATCAGGGAGAACTTAACGACCTGTTGACCACTCATCCCTATCCATTCTGGACACCACATACCAATCAGGATCGGGCGAATACAATACGAACCATCATGCACTCAGCTGCGGAAACGCGCATGTATAGTGATATTGGTGGTAAACCATGTTTGGTTGAAGAAACCGGAATTATGGGACCAATGGAAGCCAACGAGGCATCAAAAGTTGGTTTTCTTCGTTCAATTTTATTTAATAACTGGGCACAGGATTGCCACGGTTTGCTTTGGTGGTGTGCATACGATCAGAATAAACTGGATTTTACTCCGTATGAATGGTACGCTGTAGAACGCGATTTAGGTCTTTTTAGAAATGATCGGTCACCTAAACCTGTTGTTGAACAGATTACCAGGTTCAGGAAATTTTTGGATAGCCTGCCATTTGAATCGCTTCCTCAACGAAGGAAGGAGGCTGTTTGTATCTTAACTGATGGGCAGGATCAATGGGGTGTAGCCTATTCTTCTTTTATTCTGGCCAAACAGGCTGGTTTTGATATTGAATTTCAGCACGGAAATCAACCCATAAAAGATGCGCCTTTGTATATTTTGCCATCCATAAAAGGACTAACACTGATCAATCGCAGGGATTGGCTGGGCATTCTTGACAAAGTAAAAGAAGGAGCAATTTTGTATGTTTCATTTGATCAGGGTTTCCTTTCTCACTTTCTGGAACCTGCAGGAATAGAGGTGGTGACAAGCCAGAACCGAAATGAACGGGTGAATTTTATTTCGAATGACGCCAGCATTAAACCATTCTCAATGAATGCCCGGCGTAAGATTGAATATCAAGGCCACAACAGCCAAAGTACTGGCTCACGAAAGTGATGGAAATCCATTATTTACTGTCAATTCGTATGGAAAAGGAAAAATATATTTTCTGGATATGCCTATGGAAATGAATCTGACAAACACTCCTGGCGCTTTTACAGAAAATCCGGCTGAATGCTGGAAGATTTATAAAACCTTTGCAGAAGAAATCATTGACAGGAACAGAGTTGTTAAAAAGAACGATCCGTTTGTAGGTATTACTGAACATGATTTATCGGCTGATGAAAAAGTAATTGTACTGGTGAATTACAGTCCGGAGGATAGGAATGTAGCATTGACAATAGACAAAGCATGGGAAGTTGAGAAGGCACTTTATGGTGAACTTCCTACAAAATCATCGGTAAAACTAAAAGGTAATGATGCCTGTGTGTTGATGTTGAAGAAATAAAAATTAATAAAAGTTGGAAATACAATTAAATAATGAAATTAGTTATTAAAGCTTTAATTTTATTTTTTCTGCTTGGTAAAACTTCCAGCCTTACAGCCGCTGATATTAACCTCGCAAAATACAGAGTGGTTTTCCATTCTTCATCGGCTGAACAGGATCATTGTGGACATCTGGTTGTGGACGGAAGTGAAAAGACATACTGGGAAAGCAGGCCTGGAAATGATAACTTCATCACTATTGATTTAGGTGCATCTCATAATATCCATAAAGTTATTATTCATTGGGGTGCCAATTATGGAACTGAATATCAGGTGATTGCTTTTCAATCAGATGATGATGTGAAGACTGAAATATTCAGCACCAAACAAGGGAATGGTGGTACGGATTCTATTGATTTTCATATACTTGCTTCAAGGTTTGTAAAAATAGATGTTTCAAAAGTTAAAGCTCCCATTCGGGGCTGTGTAATTACTGAGGTGGAAATAATGGGAGAGGGAAAAGATCGTTTTGACCATTCTACGGTTACAACACTTTCTGATGGCAATCTTTCACTAAATAAAAAAATATGGCGTATCCAGAACGCCATGTTCGTTCAGGATAAACCAGATGCCATCGCTGATCCTCAGTACGATGATACTAACTGGATACCGGCAAGTGTGCCGGGTACAGTGCTGGGCAGTTATTACGATTTTGGCGCCTTGCCTGATCCTTTGTATGGCGACAATATGCACCAAATCTCAGATGAATTCTTTTCCGGTAATGATTTTTGGTACCGTACTTCTGTTCGTTTTCCTTCAGACCTAAGCAATGAACATGTATTCCTCGATTTTTCAGGAATAAACTGGAAGGCTGATATTTATTTTAATTCTAAGTATTTAGGCCGGATCGATGGAGCTTTTCAACGTGCTGAATTTGAGGTAAGTGACTTGATAAAAAATGCCGGGGCAAATACTGTTGCCGTATTGGTTCATCATCCCGACAATTGGGTCAGCAGCCCACAAAAAGTAATCCGGAAATCTCTGAGGTCAAGGACGACCAATGGCGATATGTTGGGACTTGACAGTCCGGCCAGTTTGGCCTCAGCCGGATGGAACTGGTTACCCATTGTAAAAGGCCGGAATATTGGAATCTGGAATGATGTTACTTTCAGGGTGGCTGGAAATGTATCAATAATTGACCCCTGGGTCTCATCAAATCTTCCCTTACCCGATACAACAAAAGCTGATTTAACCTTGCATGTCGGACTTAAGAATACAGGATTGCAAGCTGTCGAAGGTAAGCTCGTTGCCAGTTTTGGAAAAACAGTGATCGAAAAGAACATCTCGCTCAAGCCAGGGGAATTAAAAAACCTCAGTCTGGATAAATCACAATATGCGAAGTTGACATTATCAAATCCTAAGCTCTGGTGGCCAAATGGTTATGGGCAACAGAACCTTGAGAAACTCTCTTTGCAGTTTATTGAAAAAGGTAAAGTGTCTGATCATAAAACGATTAGTTTTGGCGTGCGCCAAATCGATTACAAGGTTATCGACAATGTTTTATATTTCTTTTGCAATGGTCAGCGATTGTTAATCAGAGGTGGAAATTGGGGATTGCCTGAGGCATTGATGCGCTGTGACAGTTTAGGCTACGATACCCGGGTAAAATTGCACAAAGATGCAAACCTTAATATGATACGAAACTGGGTTGGCATGACAGGTAATGAAGACTTTTATGATGCCTGCGACCGGTATGGTCTTCTCATTTTTGATGATTTTTGGCTGGCAAACCCGGTTGATGGTCCGGACCCGGCGGACACAGCCATGTTTATGAGTAACGTTCGCGATAAAATTAAGTGGGTTAGAAAACATCCTTCGCTTGCTCTGTATTGTGGCCGGAACGAAGGACTTCCGCTTGTTGGGTTAGATGTTGCCATGAAACATGAAACAGAAATTATGGATGGCACCCGTCACTACATTCCACATTCCTCAGCCGGAACGGTAACAGGCCTTGGCCCTTACGATGTAAGAAACCCAAAATGGTATTTTGAAAACAGAGGAAAAACTTTTCACAGCGAACAGGGAATTATTGCTTTCCCGGAAGTTGAAAGTATGCGTCGTATGATGCCTGCCAAATACTTATGGCCAATCAATAATATGTGGGCTATTCATGATTATCAATGGGACCGTTCTGCCAGATTCACAGACACGATTGTAGCCCGGTTTGGAAAACCAACAGGGGTGGAAGATTATTGCAGGCGGGCACAACTTCAAAACTATGAATCAGCCAAAGCCATATTCGAATGTTTACAGAGTAATCAAGGTAGCGGACTTCTGATATGGATGAGTCAGTCTGCATGGCCATCAATGATTTGCCAGCTTTACGATCACTACTTTGAATACACAGCTTCATTCTTTGCTGTTAAGGAAGCCTGCCGCCCTGTTCATATCCTGTGGAATGCTTCAGATAATCAAATATACATTGCAAACAATACAACTTCTGATCTTAAAAATGCAACTGCCAAAGCCGTGATTTTTGACGCGAATGGTAAAGAAATATGGGTGAAAACATTTACAACCAGCATCAATTCTGCAACTGCAAAGACATGCTTCGAATTGGAAAATCCAGCTTCAGACAAAGTGAATTTTCTGAAATTGGAATTAAGCTCAAAAGGTAAAACCATCGATGAAAACTTTTACTGGCTGGAAAACAAAGCTGGCAATTGTCTGGATTTGGACGATTTGCCTAAGACTAAAGTAAGTGTAAAATTGAATATCGAACATAAAGATGGTTTTTGCATTGCAAAAATTTATCTGAAGAATGAGTCATCCAGTGTCTCTCTGCTGAATAAAATAAAGGTGAAAGATAAAAACACAGGTGAGAGTATCGTACCTGTTTTCTTCGATAATGATTATGTTTCGCTTCTTCCTGATGAAGAAAAAGCGATTACCATGAAGATTAATGAGAAGGTTCTTGCTGACAAAATATCTGAAATATACCTTGAAGGCTGGAATACTGAACCTGTGAAAATGGATCTCATAAAAAATTAGAAGAATGAAGGTTAAGGGCTTGCGTTGGATAATCCTCAGTTTAATTGTATTGGTGACGATCATCAATATCCTTGACAGAGGAACATTAAATTATATGTGGAAAGATGAAGTGGATAAGACTACCGGGGTGGTTGTGCAGCAGGGAATTGCTTCAGAATTGCATATCGTAGACAACGAAATGCCCCCGGCAGAAAAGGAACAAAGATCAAAAGAGATTTTTGCATGGATAAACATCTTCTTTATGGTTGCCTATGGTGTAAGCCAGTTATTGTCAGGTGCCATGTACGACAGGGTAGGCACACGAAACGGATTTAGCATTTCGGCAGCCATTTGGGGAGGGGCCATAGCACTTACATCCCTTGTAGGTGGTATCAGGATGCTGGCATTTTTCAGGGTTATGCTGGGTCTTGGAGAAGCGGGCCCATGGCCCGGCACCACAAAGTCAAATGCTGAGTGGTTCCCGATTAAGGAAAGGGCTATTGGTCAGGGATTCTTTGGCGCAGCATCATCGGTTGGTAATATTTTGGTTCCTGTGATTATTCCACTTCTGTTTTTGTCGGTTGGCTGGAGAATGACTTTTCTGATATTGGGAGGTTTATGCCTGGTGTGGATTCCTCTGTGGTACATTATTAACAAAACTTCCCCGAAAGAACACCCATGGGTCACCGATGAAGAACGGGAATACATCATTAGCGGCCAGGATGAAATTGAGCAAAAAGAAGTTGAGATATGGAGCATGCGTCGACTTCTGAACGATAAACGCAGCTACTCGGTTATTGCCGGGCGTTTTTTCCTTGATCCTATATGGTGGATGTTCATGACCTGGCTTCCTATTTATTTGCAGGAAGTTTATAAACTGAATTTAAAAGATGTGGCATCGGTGGCATGGATTCCGTTTGTGGGTGCAGCAATAGGTAGTTTGGCAGGTGGCTGGTGGGCTGGCTGGCTGATTAGAAGAGGTAAAAGTCCCGTTAAAGCCAGAAAGCTTACCGTAATTGTAGGATGTGCACTTATTGTTCCCGGAATGATTGGGGCAGCATTTGCATTGACCGGTTTTTCTGCTTCTCTCATGTTAATGTTCATTCTGGGTGGTTTTCAGTTTGCAATGACCAATATTCAAACATTGCCCAGCGATTTTCATTCGGGAAAGACAGTTGGTACTTTGGCCGGAATGGGAGGAGCATCCGCTGTTCTTGGAATAGTAATTTCTACCTATTTGGTTCCAATTCTGACCAGAGGAGGAAATTGGATACCATTTTTTGGAATGGGTCTTTTACTGATACCGTTATCCTTGATTTCGGTATTGGTTTTCAGCCCAAAAAAATAATATCTGGAATATGAAAAATACAGAACTGCTTAAATACGCAAAAACTCCTCTAAAACAACTTCCTAACCGGGTGTGGCGAACTTACACCGGAGGCGCATTGATTGACCGATGGAAAAAAGTTCAACCTGAAAATGATGGCAGTCTTCCCGAAGAATGGATTATGTCAACCATTTCGGCGCGAGGTAAAAACCGGCCACCACATGAGGGCTTGTCAGTTGTTGAAACTCCTGAAGGGGAAGTTGAACTGACCACACTTATTGAAGCCAGTCCTGAACTATTCCTGGGTAAAAGGATTGCTGCAAAGTTTGGGACAACCGGAGTTCTTATTAAAATGCTCGACTCAAAAGAACGGCTGACTATTCAGGTACATCCTGATAAAGAGTATGCACGCGAGATGCTCGGTTCTGCATTTGGGAAAACAGAATCATGGTATATTCTTGGTGGGCGCGAGATCGATGGCGAAAAAAGCTCCATTTACCTTGGGTTTAAAGAAGGTGTGACAGAGGATATTTGGAAGGAACTTTTTTTGAAACAAGATATTCAGGGAATGTTGAACAGTTTGCATCGTTTTGAAGTAAATCAGGGAGATGCATTTATCATTTATGGTGGTGTCCCCCATGCCATTGGTAGCGGTTGTTTTTTAATGGAGGTACAGGAACCTACAGATTATACCATGCGTGTGGAAAAAATAACCCCTGGTGGGTTGACCATTAGCGAAGAGCTGATTCATCAGGGAATTGGGGTTGAGAAAATGCTGAAATGCTTTCACTACGATGGTTGCTCATTTGAAGAAGCCAAACAAAAGTGGAAAATTAATCCGGAGATTATAGAAAAAACCAATGAGTATACACTGAAGTCAATTTTTAGCGAAAAACATACCGATTGCTTTGCGCTGAAAGAACTTGACCTGGATGGGGAAATGACTCTGAAAGGTAATGGCGATTTCTTTATTGGGGTTATATACTCGGGCGAAGGAACTGTTCTTTTCGATGATGGGGAAATTAAATATTCGCAAGGCGATGAGCTGTTTTTTCCCGCCGCAATCGACAGCATAATATTGAAGTCTTCTTTACCATCAAAAGTGCTTCTTTGTTATCCTCCGTTGTAAGTAACTTAATTATTAACCAGTAAAAAGGTAAATTGCGATAAAAATTAGTTGATGTATATTTTCCTGGAACCCTGCTTTTCTTTCTGGTATCTGTTGGCATGTGTTGAACCTTGAAATCAACTGAACCTCAAAGAACATTAAGAGCATTCACCAGGTACAAAATGGAATTAACCTTTGATATTCTTTATAAAAACGTATTGAGTTCTTTGTGGTTTCTTTTATAATAACAAATAAACCTTAAATCTGACATGAACAACTTAAAAAAAACAATATTGGTTCTTTCTGCAATACTATTTGTTTTTAACGTATTTGGACAGAAAGTGAACACCCTCACTAAACAAGAAAAAAAACAAGGCTGGGTCTTGTTGTTCGATGGAAAAACTCCCAATGGATGGACCAAATCGAATGGGCAAACTTTTCCGGAAAAAGGATGGGAAATAGAAAATGGAGTGCTCACTGTTTTGGAAGGCCAACAAGGTGGTGACATCATCACTGTTGCCGAATATTCCGATTTCGATTTTTCAGTTGATTTCTTAATGACTCCAACCTGCAATAGTGGCATTAAATACTTTTTTACAAACTATCCAAAAGGTGGCAGTCTGGGTATGGAGTACCAACTTTTAGATGATGTTGGTGCTTCCGATAACAAGCAGGACAACCACTTGTGCGGCTCGCTGTACGATATTTTTCCTCCGGATGAATCGATTAAAAAAGTAAATAAGCCGGGTGAGTGGAATAATGCACGCATTGTGTCTAATGGCAAGCATGTGGAGCATTGGCTCAACGGCGTGAAAATCCTTGAATTCGATAGGGGAAGTGACGAATACCTTGCTGCAGTTGCCCAAAGCAAATACAAAACCGATCCTGTGTTTGGGATGGTTGAAAAAGGACACATCCTGTTGCAGGATCATGGGCATTCGGTTTCGTTCCGGAATATTAAAATCAGGAAGTTGTAATTATTAATTAACTCCGGGAATAATAAAAATAATTTGAATTTTGTTTTTTCTTTTTCTTTTTCTGATAACAGAAACACATTCTATTGCCAATTTCACAATAAAACCTGAAATATGAAACGTATTATAAGTCTTGCTTTGGTATTGATAATCTGTTTGAGCCTGGCGAGCGCGCAAAATGGAAATAGAATTGGAGATTGTTCTGCCAGACTTGAGAATGGTGTATTGACTATTGAAAATTCGATGATTTCAAGGACTTATCGCTGGAACAATGGGAATATTTGCACCACATCGCTCACCAATAAAGTCAGAATGGAACGGTTTGGAAAATGGACGGGAATGAACCCGACTTGATTTTGCCCGGCGAAACTGAAAAGGCAGAAAAGGGAGTTTTCATCTCCAGAATAATTGCTGAAACTGCAATTGAGCCTGAGCATTTGGAAGCAGAAATTACTTATTCGCTGGCTGACCTGGAGATAAAAAGGGTGTTTCGCTTATATCCTGATTGCCCGGCAATTGCATGTGATTTTTATTTCAAGGGAAAGTCATCGAATGTTTGGCTCTTGCCAGGAACAAACCTTGCCGACATGGTAAACATGGAAAAACTAACCCCGGGTAATGCTGTCAACAACACACCGGTAATTGAAAAGCTTGATCTGCCTGGAAAGCATTGGCAGCTTAATGTTGTAGAGTTCTTTGATGTGACCGATCGACACAATAATCTGGTTCGAAGTTTAAATGTGTTGTCATACCGGCCCAATTATTATCGGGGAAACCTGCTCGTTGCACAAGATAAACTGAGTAATAAGGGAATCTTTATTTTGAAAGAAGCCCCGACCTCAAGTATCCAACTGGACTATCCGGGAAGTGATTTTATTACCGACTTTGGTAACTTCCGTGCCATTGGGATTGGCATTAGTCCTGCCGATCTTAAGCCCAACCGAATGGAAACGGGGATATGGTTTCGTTACTGGTGTTTTTTCGGGCAATGAAGGCAATGGTTTAATGGCTTTGCGCAGCTATCAGAAAAATATCAGGATACATAAGCCTGGCCGTGACGAAATGGTGCTAATGAATACATGGGGCGATCGTGGTCAGGACAAACGTATCAATGAAAAATTTGCCCTTGCGGAATTAGAGGTTGGCGCAAAACTGGGCATCAGCCATTTTCAGCTCGATGATGGCTGGCAAGCTGGCCGGTCAGCGAACTCATCTTTTGCCGGAGGGTCGTTTAAGGATATATGGAAGGACACAACCTATTGGCTTCCCGATCCCCAAAAATTTCCGGAGGGTTTGAAAAATTTGGTGGACAGAGGCAGGGAACTTGGTATCCAAATTTGTCTTTGGTTCAATCCCAGCCCTGACGAAAGCAATCGAAACTGGGAAAAAGATGCAGATATGCTGATCAAGTTATATAGACAGTATGGCATTCGTACCTTTAAAATTGATGGGGTTAAACTCCCCGACAAAACTGCTGAAATCAACTTTAGGAAATTTCTGAACAAGATAAATATGGAAACAGATAGCAATGTTGTTTTTAATCTTGATGTTACTGCCGGACGAAGAGGCGGGTACAACTATTTTAACGAGTATGGCAACCTTTTTCTGGAAAACCGATACACCGACTGGACGAATTATTATCCTTACACCACACTGCGCAACTTATGGATGTTATCGAAATATGTTCCTGCAGAAAATCTTCAGATCGAATTTCTGAACAAATGGCGCAATGCCGACAAATACACTGGCGACCCATTTGGTCCGGCCAATTATTCGTTCGATTACCTGTTTGCTATTACTATGGCAGCGCAGCCTTTGGCCTGGTTTGAAGGCACTGGTTTACCAGAGGAAGCCATCACAGTTGGAGCTCCGGTCATTAAAAAGTATCGTGAAATTCAGGCTGATTTGCATAGTGGAAGTATTTTCCCCATTGGTGATGAACCATCAGGAAGAAGCTGGACAGGTTTTCAGTCGGTTCAGGAAGGGAAAGGATACTTTATTATCTTTCGGGAGGCCAATGATTTATCAACATTCGAAATGAAAACATGGTTGCCAAAAGGTAAAACTGTTAAATGCACCCCGGTTGTGGGAAAAGGCAAGTCATTCAAAGCCAAAGTTGGAGAAAATGGTGGATTAACATTCGAGCTGCCGGAAAAAAACAGTTATGCACTTTACAGTTACACAGTGAATTAAACTTCAAAAGAATCAATAAGAGTATTGAAAGATTAACTTAATAAATCTGATAAACATATTGATTCGTTAGAAGGTCTAACATGACAAAAAATGCTACAGAGCAGTCTTTAGGGATTGATCTTTCCCGCTAGTTGCGGGATTGATCGGACCTTTTCCTCCACTGGTTACCTTGGCAAATAAAAACAAAAAGCCACGCGTTTGCGTGGCTTTTTGTTTTTATTGCGATGCGGACGTGACTCGACATTTTTAATAGAAAATTTTAGTTTTTATAAAAATATACTAAAACTAAGTTTTCTACGTCCTTTAACACCCAATGTTCTATTTTAAGACTAATTGCTTTGTCAATCAGCGGGGCAGGAAGAAACGGGGATGTTAACTTGTAAATCTTTCCTTTATTAAGATGGGTCAGATCAGAAATAACCTGGTTTACAGGCTGCTCACCAGCTGCAAGCATCTCTCTTATGTCAAATTCTTTCTCAAGAAGTGTTTCTTCAAACCATGATGGCTTTTTAGTATTATATGCTGTTTCTTCACCTGTGTTTATCAACTCCTGACCAACTTCTTTCCTCAGAAGATTTATCAAATCACCTGTTTTAACATTTCCAATACTGGCTGCCTGTTGCAAAGTTGCAATTTTTGCAACAGTTCTTCGAAGGAGAGGGGTTTTTAATTTGCTGAATGCCGGAACATACTTTATTAAAATATCTTCCAGATGCGGATATGCTTCAATTAGTTCCAGGACTTTTGTCTTTGGTGTTATTATCAATTGTTCTTTTTTCATAGCTATTTCTTGTAAGATAAAATTCTTTGATCTCCCTCAAGTTTTCTGTACCCCGAAACATCGTGAGAAACTTCAAGAGTTCCCAGATATTCTCCCTTGTCATTTCGCAGAGCGAAATAATTTATATGTATCATTTTTTCTCCTGAATTAATCCAAAAAGGAGCCTGATCTTCTCTTCCGCTTTTAAAATCCTCTATGATTTTGTCTACTATATGCGCACTTGCAGGGGGATGGCAATGCCTTACATCTCTGTTTAAGATTGCACGATTTCTTTGAAAAATTCTCTCTTTCCCCTGAGAAAAATATTTTACTTTATCATCTCTGTCAACAAATGTCATATCTACAGGCAGGGTATTTAAAATTGCAAGAAGTTCTTCAACAGTAAAACTGCCAGAGGGAAGTTGAATATTTTGACCAGATTTATTAAGTTCATTAACAGAATCTTCTTTTGCCCACTCTGGTTTCCAATCTTTTTGAGGGTCATACAGGCAAAAACCGATTTGCAATGATTGTTTACTGATCTCATACCAGTCTGATTCGGTAAGTTTATCCAATGCCATTGGAAATAGAATCTCTTCCTCTTTTTTAGTCATATCAACAACGCCCTTAATTGCAGGGGAAAGTACTATTTCCGATGACGCATTCAGTTCTTCCCTTGTAATCGAAGGAGTTTGCAACAATTCAATACTCCCTTTTATTAAATCCCTTATTTCATCATGTTTTCCCCACATTACCTTAGGGGGTCCGGTGATACCCTGATTTTCCAAAAACGGGAATAACAGATATTCCTTACGGCGGTAAAGTTTATCAACATCAAAGAGGTTATTGAATAACCCCCTTAGTTTAAGAATAACTGCTTCAATATTAATCTCACTGTCACCAGATATTTCATCAAGCAGGATCTCAATTTCCAGAGCCACTTTTTTAAGTTCACTGTTTTCATGAATCATTACATCTACAGGGCGACCATCCGGGATTTTCTTTGAGGAGGATAAATCAATTTTTCCGTTAAGAACAGCTGAATGTGACATCACACAGTTTTAACACTTCTTCTTCAGGAAATCCCTCGCTAATTAGCTCCTGTTCCACTTCCACTACCTCTCCATAAGGTATTTGACTAAGGCTTTCCAATAGTTGCCGCCTTACTACTTCCTGAGATTCCCCTGTGTGCAGTTTTAAAATTAGCTCTTTGAGTACCTTTTTCCTTTCTATTGAATTGTTTATAAGCTCGCTCATATTGTATTTTAATATTTAGTTACAGTGTTTTGTAATAAAGAGTCAGATTGCTAACGCTTTAATGAATGCCATACCATTTAAATAACACTGAGGAAACAGTTTTTGTTTTGCTTTCATCTCATCTGCTTTTCATGGGTTAATAATTTGCTTTTTTTCTGATTTTAAGCCAGACAATAAAACCTGAAATCAGAATAAACAGGACAATGAGGCCCGTAAGTGGAACTATGAGGACGTAAAAATCACCAATTATTGACTGGTATATTCGTCCTGTATGAATCTCTAATGCCAAATTCCACAATGATATAGGTGCATCTTTGATTATTTTTTGCGGTAAAATGGCAAATTCCTCAGTCCCATTTATATTCACTGCCCCGATATTGTAATCAAAAAAATATTCCTGATTTTTATAATCATGGGTAAACCCCGAAACTAAAAACTCACCTATAGGCCGACTGTTATGAGAAGGCGAAGTATATTGCTGTTTTTTAATGTAATCGTAAACTTCCCCGGTCTGTGTGTTCCAGGTAAAAAGTCCTTCAAAAGATCCGACAAGAAAGGTATTTGATTCAATTTTTTCGAGCACTGTGACCCCCATTATACTTGCAGGTGGCTGAAATCTGAATTGTTTGAGATCAGTTTTAAAATTATCGTCAGAATAATAGAAACCGTCCATTGTTACCAATATAAATCTTTTGATATCCTGATCATAATAAATCCTGCGTAACTGGTCAAACCATGGGTTTGGAGTAGCAAGTTCGGTATGAGGGATCTTACCGACTCTCGAATTGCCAATAAGAGCCAAAAGAGGAGGACGCAGAAACATCCCTGTTGTAGTATTTAATAAAAGAAGAGCTAAAGTGATCCATCCAAATTTATTATGCCATTTAATATTCCACTTGTTTGAGTTCCTTAATTTTACTTTTACTTCAGAAGGTTTCTTATTTTTCTTTAAAATGATTCTGTTTACAAATACTATAAAACCTGTTATTGTAAGAAATGCAAAAACAAGACCCGCAAAATCGATAATAATTTTGCCTGGTATACCATAAATCTCTCCACTGTGAATAACCCATAGTGTTTTGAAGAGCCCTGTTTTATTATCGTAATTCACCGGTGGGGGAAGTTGAGAAACACTAAAATTGGATAAATCTGTGGTCTTTAATAGAAAAGAACGTGTCAAAACAAGGATTGTATCTTGTTTCTGAATAATATCCACTATGATTTTTTCTTTAACCGGCAAAAGAACAGAGAGCCATTTATCGTCTTCGTAATTAAATGCATACAGACCTGAAAATGTTCCTGCAAGCAGCTTATTCCCCGTTGTTCTGATCATTTGAAATATTTTCCGGTTGTCTATCCCTTCCGGGATCCCGGCACTGAATTTTTTAAAATCAGAAAAACTACTATCAGTCAGCCATATCCCAATATTTCCATAAACAAGTATGCTGTCTGAATTGATTTTAAGTGTCGATTTAACAGCTGCATTATTCCAATTCCGGTATCTGTATTCTTTAGGAAGCAGTTTCCTGTTTACATCAATAAATGACAAGCCTTCACGATGATTAAGTATTATTCCTGAAAAAACATAACTAAGTATTATCAAGGCAAATATAACTCCAAGCCATTTATGATATTTTATGAAAAATTTTATCATATAAAAAGAAAAGATTAACTATAGGTGAATTTAGAATTAGGGGACCGTCTTTTGTTTCTCGTATTGTTCAGGAATTACAGACATCCAGATCAAATATTCAAGAAAGGGCTATTGGCTCAGAGTATTTTTTAGCTAACGATTGTATCGTTTCAGTAGATACCAGAGAGTTAATTGCATCTCTTATCGGGGCATACTTTTCATGTAATGGGCATGGATTATTGACATCGCAATGCCTGAGCCCAAACACACATCCGGATAATT
The DNA here is from genome assembly GCA_963741935.1 of uncultured Bacteroidales bacterium. Taxonomy (GTDB): domain Bacteria; phylum Bacteroidota; class Bacteroidia; order Bacteroidales; family VadinHA17; genus LD21. Next base: position 62,330 of record CAVUJY010000018.1, read on the forward strand.
GTGAGCCACCTTGCGTAGCTATAATTAAATCTTTAACCGGAAGGTCGGGGTTATCCTTATCAAAATAGAACCCACCACCTTTTCCTTTCTGTGATTTAACAAACCCTTGTCTGGCAAGACGCTGTAAAATCTTTGCAGTAAAAGAAGGAGGTGCGTCTATTTCTTTTGCAATTTCGGCTACTCCGGGGTTTTTACTAATCAGATTTTGAATTTGAATGTAAACAAGTCCCCGAAGTGCATATTCTGTTTCTTTATTGAACATAGATCTTATATTTCTTTACAACAATTTGTTCTGACAAAGTTAAATAATATTTTATAAATAACAAAAAGACCTTTTTGTCTTTTATGTAAATATTTATATATTTGCATCATTAATATTAATCCAAAAGCATATGTCAGAAAACATAGAATACAAAGAATACAACGAAATTACTATAGGTGAAATCGTTGCTACGGATTTCAGAGCAGCTGAAATATTCAAAAATGCAGGTATTGATTTTTGTTGTGGCGGGAAAAAAAGTCTTGAATCTGCTTGTAATGAGAAATATATTGACCCCTCTGAGGTTGTGAAGCAATTAAGAGACCTTGAAAATGTGCCGGTCAGTCAAAATCAAAACTTTAACGATTGGGAATTAAGTTTCCTTATAGATTATATTGTTAATACGCACCATAAGTACGTTCTTAAATCGTTACCGGAGCTGATATTTTACACAAAAAAAATTGCCTCGGTGCATGGTTCACACCATCAGGAACTTATTGAAGTTGCTGATTTATTTGAAAAAATAAATGCTGAGCTTTTACAGCATCTCAAAAAAGAGGAAGAAGTACTTTTCCCTTCAATAAAAGAGGTTATAAAGAGTAATTCAACTGTAGCTAAGGCTACGATTATATCTGAAATTAACCGAATGAGTGGCGAGCATGAATTTGCTGGCGGAGCAATGGACAAGATTAATGAAATTACCTCAAACTATCTGGTACCAGAAGATGGTTGCAATACTTATAATGTAGCGTTTAAACTTCTGCATCAATTTGAGGATGATTTGCATGTTCATGTTCATCTCGAAAATAACATTCTGTATCCTAAAGCTTTAGCACTCTGATAAATGATAAATCCAATATAACATTAAACATCTCCAAAAATGAATACAGCAACAAAAAATTTAGAAAATGACCATGTAAATATTCTTAGGTTAATTGATGTTATGGAGAAAATGATACTGGTCAAAAGCACCAATACAGAACATTTTGAAAAAACTGTTAGCTTAATTAAGGATTATGCAGACGGACTTCACCATGCCAAGGAAGAAAATTTTCTATTCCCTCTGATGGTAAAAAGAGGTTTTTCGAGTGAGCAGGGTCCAATAGGGGTAATGCTTCACGACCATGCAGAAGGTAGGGGTTATGTTAAGGGTATGACTGAAGGAATTTCAGGTTACAAAACAGGTAATGAATCTGCTCTATCTAAAATATATGAAAATATGCAGGGTTATATACTCCTGTTACGCAGCCACATTGCTAAAGAAAACAATGTATTATTCCGAATGGCTGACAATGCTCTTTCTGAGAATGATCAAGAGGTGCTATTAGAGGAATTTATAAAAGTTGAAAATGAAGGAGTTTGCGGAGGAGTATTAAAAGATTGTATTACTGCGATCGAGAAACTCGAATCTGCCTATAAATAGCAAAATTCTAT
>CAVUJY010000019.1:0-78578 GCA_963741935.1 uncultured Bacteroidales bacterium
GCGGAGGAAATCCCAATTTTGCAAAAGTGGGTATTGATGAACTCGATAAAGTACCAGAGATGGCAGCAAGCTATCCTGAATTTTCAATGTTTAAGGAACTGCCTGCCTGGGGATTTTATATCCGCCACGCCAAAGGAATCACTTTTGAAAATGTTACACTGGTATGCGATAAGAAAGATTACCGTCTGCCGATCGTACTGGATGATGTTAATGGGGCAACTTTCAAAGCCCTCAAAATTACTGACCCACAAAACAGGAAAGATCCTGTTTATTCATATAAGTCATCAGATATAAGAATTATCAAATGATCAGATAATTGTTCATGAATGAGCAGATTCAGAATACTCAGGGTAGAACATTTTGACCCGGAAAGTGTAGGCAGACAAAACAGACGTATCTACACAATATACGGTGTGATTCCATTTCTTATCATGATGTCATTCAACCTGAGCCAAAACTTCGGGATGGGTTACCTTACTAAAGTGATAATCTCTCTTCCTTTTATGGTGCTTATCTATTTTGTACTGTTGAAAAAAGTGAGATCGAATATTAATAATCTGAAAACGATCGGGGAAATTATTATCACTCAATCATGTATCAGAAAGAATATTGGAGATGCGGCATTTGAATATCCTTTTGAGGAAATAAAAGAAATAAGACTGATAAAGCATATACCTGCAACACGGCTCAGTGAGAGTAAGAACAAGTATTTTTCATATATCCTTAAGATTCTGCTTTATAACCAGCCTGAAGAGATGCTTGTTGTTTCGGACAGGTCACTGGATCACAACAATAAGATAAGTATTGCAGATACTATGAAGACACTCAAAAAAATCGCTCCCTTTGAGGTTATTCTTGAGTTGTAAACTAAACGATTGTAAGTATCTGTTTGATAGCAATTGCCTTCGGTTATAACCAGATCCTCCTGTTTTCAGCGTGCAACACCTGAATTTTAATCATGATTGAATATCATTTGTAATTTTTAATAAAATGTCCGTCAATAGATTAAATTTCAATCATTTAATTAAATATTCCTGTGCGATGCACCTTCCTGGGTTATTCCATTCAGCTATTAATCGACAAATAGAGAAAAACTGTACATTCCGGACTAATTTTAAGCAGCAGAGCCGCGTAATATTTGTAGATTTACACATGAAACACATTCCCAAGGTGCAGAGCACCGACATATTCTTCAGGTAATGCTCTGTAAACCAAAACATCAAATATAATAATATATTATACTGATTATAAGGGTTTTAGTCGTGAAACCAGATCCTTAATATTCTCTTGCTTATCCCAGATTTTAACCAGATCTCCACTTTTTGTATATAATGCCACAAAAGGAAATTTTTCGATATTGTAGTAATACCTTACAATAAAAGAACTGCCTTCTGTTCCTACAAAAAAGTTAGGATAAATATTGAGTTTGTATTTTGAAACATATTGAGCAACATTTTGTACCGGCAGGTAAGTTACCATAACAATAGATGCTTTCCAGAAATCATCAATCCTTTGTATTATTTCCTCTGTGAATTTCTGGCATTCTTCACAATCGGGTGAAAAATAGATAATGATTACCGGCTTGCCCATCGGAAGATCCTGAGCCCTGAAGATCGTCCCATCATATTTAATGATTTTAAAGGGTGGTATTTTACCTTGTTGAGAATAACTGCTCTGTGAAATTATTAACAATAAGCCGGCAAATATTGAAATTAATATTCTCTTTTTAATCATTTTGATGGATATTAAATATGTAACACGTTTTGTCAAAAATACCCTTGTTCTTTAAAATGAACAACTGTGCAATTTACATGTTTAAGAAATATTCACCAAGAGATAGAAATCGATTTATAACTGTATGAGCTATCTTGATATATTGTGCTTATTCTCCGGAATTAAGATACTTGATTATAAAAAAATATTTACATTGTGTTGAATTTACTCTAAACCAAACATAACTAAAAGCAGATTTTTATGAAGATCCGAATTACTTTATTAGTGACTGTTGTGTTTCTTATGGTATTAAGTGAGTACTCATATGCTCAGGTAACAGATGCCGAAAAGACACTCCGGACGCAAAAAGCAGATAGCATAACCGGCTGGAAAACAGGAGGAGTACTTGCAATTAATCTTGCTCAGACCTCTTTGACAAACTGGGTTGCCGGAGGACAGAACTCTCTTGCAACTAATGGCATTTTTAGTGTTTTTGCCAATTATTCAAAAAACAAATCAGAGTGGGTAAATTCACTTGATGTGGGTTATGGTCTTCTAAAAGAAGGCAAAAATTCAAGCTTCCGTAAGACAGATGATAAGTTTGACCTTCTTTCAAAATATGGGCAGGAAGCCTTTAAAAATTTCTATTACGCTGCACTGTTTAATTTTAAAACCCAAATGGCACCAGGATATAATTTACCTGATGATTCGACAAAAATATCAGATCTCCTTTCGCCAGCCTATGTGATTTTTGCACTTGGGATGGACTTTAAGCCTAATGCTAACTTCAGTGCCTTCTTAGCTCCTGTAACCGCAAGGTTTATTATTGTAAAAGATAAAGCTCTTTCTGATGCCGGCGCTTTTGGAGTTGATCCGGGAAAAAAGTCAAAAAGTGAATTCGGTGGCTATATGAGAGTCATCTACACAAAAAATGATTTTAAATCGGAATTTCTGAAGAATGTCTCTTTTACAACTAAGGTAGATCTCTTTTCAAACTATGCTGATAAACCGCAGAACATTGTTGTAAACTGGGAAACACTACTGTCTCTTAAGGTCAATAAATTTATCTCCGCCAACCTGAACACACAGCTTCTTTATGACGATAAAATAAAGATTCCTTATGATAAAAACAAAGACGGGATTATAGCAGACGGCGAAGCTGTCGGATCAAGAGTACAGTTCAAAGAAATCCTGGGTGTTGGATTCTCATATAATTTTTAACTTCTAATCTCTTAAAACACTATTATGAAAATACTAAAAGAATTCAAAACATTTGCCATGAAAGGGAACGTTACCGATATGGCAGTAGGTATAATTATCGGAGTAGCATTTGGTAAAATTGTCTCATCACTTGTTGCTGACATAATAATGCCTCCTCTTGGACTTCTCATTGGAGGAGTTAACTTTACAAATCTCAAGATAGTACTTAAAGCTGCTACAGAAGCTAAACCGGCTATTAGCTTGAATTATGGAAATTTTCTGCAGTTTACTTTTGACTTTCTGATTGTTGCATTTGCTGTTTTCATGCTATGTAAAAGCAATGAATGCAGCCCAAAGGAAAGAAGATAAAGAACCTGCACCAACTCCGCCTCCACCACCTCCAACCAAAGAAGAGATTCTTTTAACCGAAATACGTGATCTGCTTAAAAAATAAGATCGTGGAAACTCGAGAAGAGGATGTCTCCCAAGTTCTCTGTGTAACTCCGTGTATTCTCTGTGATCTCGTGTAAGTTCTTAATTATTTGTTACACAGAGTCCCCATAGCTATCGGGACACGGAGAAGCCACAGAGCGCCACAGAGAAAGCATTACTGTAATTTTGGACTTTTGAGACAACCTCTTTTTTTTGTCTGCCTGAAATGATTAATCATCTAATAAAGTTTGAAAAGTTTATGTTTTAGATAGTAATTAAGATTTATGTTTTGGACTAAAGTCCACAACATGTTCATAACCGGTCTTTAGCCTAAATTACTGCCTTTCTTTTCATTATCACTCAATTCAATTTTCTAAGAAATTACCTGCAATTTTAATTAAATCAGATAATTTTACCTGATCATAAATTTATTCTGATGATGAAAATTAAAATTCAGGTATTTTTTCTTTCAATCCTTCTTTTTTCAATAAGCCGTTTATCATCTCCGGGTCAGGATCAATCTTCGTCAATGAAGATCTGGTTTAACAGGCCGGCTGACAACTGGAATAATGCCCTGCCTGTTGGTAATGGAAGATTAGGCGCAATGATTTTTGGTGGAATTGAAAATGAACGTCTGGAATTAAATGAGGAATCGGTCTGGACCGGAGGTCCGCGATGGGATGCAAACCCGGATGCACTTCAAACCCTTCCAAAAGTAAGAAAGCTTCTCTTCGAAGGAAAATACAAGGAAGCCGAAGAGCTGGCTCAAAAAGGAATACTTGCATATAAACCAGGCAATCCTGCTGCATCATATCAGACACTGGGAGACCTTTATCTGAAATTTGATCATCTTAGTGGTATCTCAAATTACAGGAGGGAGCTCGATATCGAAAATGCTGTTGCCTCAGTTTCATTTACTTCAGAAAATGTAAATTATCGCCGTGAGGTCTTTTCAAGCTTCCCCGATCAGGCAATCATTATACGGCTTACAGCAGATAAGCCTGGTTCTCAGAGCTTCATAACTCATCTTTCGCGCCAGGGAAATAAAGCTTCTGTGGTTGCTAAAGATAATGAGATACTAATGACTGAGCATGTCGGAAACGGGTATGGTGTAAAAATGGCGTGCAGGCTTAAGCTTGTTGCTGATGGTGGCAATGTCACTCTGACCGGAGACAGCATCCGGGTGGAGAAAGCAAACAGTGTAACGATCTATATTACTGCGGCAACTGATTATTTTGGAAATGATCCTTTCGAAATTACCAAAAGTCAGTTGGCTGTCGTAAGCGCCAAACCTGTTGAGGATGTCAGGAAGAATCATATTGCAGACTACCAGTCATTTTTTAAAAGAGTCGATCTCGACTTAGGATCAGGCGATGGCAATTATTTCCCTACTGATGCCAGAATAGTCGCTATGCAGAACGGCTATGTTGACACAGACCTTATAGAACTGTATTATCAGTTTGGAAGATATCTCCTCATAAGCAGCTCCCGCCCTGGTGGTCTTCCTGCGAATCTACAGGGGATATGGGCAGATGGCCTGAATCCTCCATGGAGCGCTGATTACCACATCAACATCAATATTCAGATGAATTACTGGCCCTCAGAGATAACTAACCTAAGTGAGCTTCAGGAACCATTTATAGATTTCATTGATGCCCTTCGTCCTGATGCCCGCCGTACTGCAAAAGAGGTCTACGGAATGAAAGGCATCGTAGCTCATTATACCACCGACGTGTGGCATTTCACCGAGCCAACAGGAGCAGTAGGTATATGGAATGTGGCCAATGGGGATAGCATGGAGCTGCCAGAATATCTGGGACCATTATCTTTTTAATGGCGACAGGGATTACCTGAGAACAAAGTCATATCCTATCATGAAAGAGGCTGCAGAATTCTGTATCGACTGGCTCGTGACAGACCCAAAAACAGGGAAACTGGTATCAGGTCCCTCAATATCTCCTGAAAACAGCTTCATAATTCCTGGTGGTGGTGGAAAGGCAAGTATGGTTATGGGTCCGACAATGGATCATATGATTATCAGAGATCTTTTGCAGAATACTATTGAGGCAAGTACTGTTTTAGATATTGATAAGCCTTTCCGGAAAAAGATGGAGAAAACCCTTGAGAATCTTTCACCAACCACGGATAGGTTCAGATGGCAGAATAATGGAATGGTCCGAAGAATTTGAAGAGGCAGAACCGGGTCACAGGCACATTTCTCACCTTTACGGACTTCATCCCGGAAATCAGATCACATCGCAACATAATCCTGAATTACTTGAAGCTGCCCGCAAGACAATTGATTACAGACTTGCACATGGCGGAGGTCATACCGGCTGGAGCCGTGCATGGATAATAAACTTTTTTGCCCGGCTGAAAGATGGTGATAAAGCTTATGAAAATGTACTGGCATTGTTAAGAAAATCAACACTCAGTAATCTGTTCGATAATCATCCTCCCTTCCAGATTGATGGCAATTTTGGAGGAACAGCCGGCATTACCGAAATGCTTCTGCAGAGCCATACGGGGGAAGTAGAATTACTTCCTGCACTTCCATCGGCCTGGAAGAAAGGATATATCCATGGTATTATGGCAAGAGGAGGTTTTGAAGTGGATATTGACTGGGAGAATGGGAAACTTAAACAGGCAAAAATAATATCAAAGCTTGGGAACCCTCTGAAATTAAGCTATGCCGGTACGGTCACAGAGCTTGCTATCTACTGAAAAAGGCAAGTCATATTTCATTGATAAAAATGGCAAATTATTAAACTGATTATTCCATTATGAACAAAGTCATTAAACTCTGCACAGCATTATTCCTGATATCAAATATCGCTTTTTCACAGTTCAAACTTGAAATTGAAATTACCGGAATAAGGAATAATACCGGGAAAATTATGTTACAGCTTTTTGATAAAAATGAAAAAGTTATAACCCAGGAGATGAACATAATAACGGATAATAAATGTTCATTCACAATTAACAACCTGCCACAGGGTAAATATGCGGTCAGATACTACCATGATGAAAATCTCAATGGAAAGATGGAAACCAATCTTGTGGGAAAACCAACTGAAGGATATGGATTTTCAAATAATGTAATTGGGAAATTCGGTCCTCCCTCCTTTGAAAAATGGCTTTTCGAAATTAATGGAGATAAGAAAATTTCGCTTAAACCCACCTACTAACTGAGAACAGAAAAAATTTACCTGTTAGTCTCAAAGTTGTTGCTAATTATGTTTACCTGCATTAGCTAAATATAAGTATCACAGAATCTTACCAGGTATACCTAAAGCAATCATTATTTCATCTGATGCCCTCCTCTTTATCGATTGTGACTCCAGGGTAAGGTGCAGAATTCATCTGTTTTTGGTCTCGTGATATTCATAAGTCCATCACATTAGATAACCGAAACAAGTTATTCACCCTTTAAATTCATCCATTCACCGATTAACATCTTTTACTACTATGTCAGATGGCTAGCTTTGTATTTAATTCTACAAATATTGTCGGAGTCAACTTGTCAAATTATATACAGTTCGCATATTCCTACAAATTCAACAAAGGACAAGAATGTTAAAAAGATCAACCATTAAGATCCAAATCGAAAGTGACAGTAAAAGTCAGGCAATAGGACAATAATCATACTGGAAAGATTATTGCAAAGGTTTGGGACAAATTAAAATTTCTTTCGTCTTTAGTTCGTTTGTATGAAAATTTGACAAAAATGGATACTAATAAATCGGCAGTAATTATCGGAGCAGGAATAGGAGGAATAGCCACATCAGTATATCTGGCAAAAAACGGGTACAATGTAACTGTTCTCGAAAAAAATTCTTCTCCCGGAGGCAGGTGCGGACAACTTATCCGCGATGGACACAGGTTCGATCTGGGTGCTACAATGCTTATGATGCCGGAGATTTACAAAGAGATATTTACTTCATTGGATATTCCGCTTTTCGAAAACGGGGATATAACTCCCCTTGATAACCTGTATAAGATCTATTTTGATAATAATGAGGTCATTGCATTTACAACAGACAAGGAGAGAATGAAAGAACAACTGGAAAAAATTGAACCCGGAAGTTTTAAAAAGTCTCAAAAATATGTAAAGGATGGTTATGAGATTTTCCAGATAGGTATGAATGAACTGATTGGACGTAACTTCGATAATATATTCCAGTTTGCAAATTTTAAGAATATAGGTATGCTGATAAAGCTCAAGACCTATATTTCAAATTACAGGTATGTAAAGAAATTTTTCAGGAACACCCATCTGCGAATGGCTTATACATTTCAGAATATTTACGTAGGACAAAGTCCGTTCAACTCCCCTGCCCTGTTCTCAATGGTGCCTGCTGCAGAGCTCACGGAAGGTTCTTTCTTCCCGAAAGGAGGAATGTACAGTATTGTTCAGAAACTTCTTACAGCCGCAACAAGCTCCGGGGTTCAGTTTCATTATAATAAACCGGTTAAGACAATCAGCAACAAATGGCAAAAAAGCTGAAAGTGTAATTCTGGAGGATGGAACAGAAATTAAAGCAGATATAATTGTTGCTAATGCTGATCTGCCTTATGTTTACCGTAAAATGTTACCCGATCGCAGTAAATCACGCAGACTTGACAAACTGAATTATTCGGCATCTGCAATCTGCTACCACTGGGGACTCGATAAGGTATATCCCCAACTGGGACATCACAGTGTATTTCTTTCAGATGGATTCAGGGAAGGACTCGATAAAATATTTATTGATAAATCGGTAAGTGAAACACCGAGTTTTTATATCCATGCTCCTTCAAGAACTGACCCTTCAGCTGCACCTGCAAGGTCATGATACACTTTCTTTTGTTGTAGGTGCCGGTCATATTGACAAAATGAAAAAACAGGACTGGGCTGATCTGAAAGATAAAACAAGGCAGGCTCTTATCAACAGGCTCAAACAGCTTGGACTTGAAGATATTGAAGAACATATTAAATTTGAAATTTGCTATACCCCCGAGAACTGGGAAAGCGCCTGCAATATTACCAGGGGCTCTGTTTTTGGAAGTGTGGGACATAATATAATGCAAATGGGATATTTCAGACCTCATAATCAACATAATCGTTATAAAAATATTTATTTTGTCGGGGGTAGTACTCATCCTGGTAATGGTATTCCAAATATTTTAATATCTGCAAAGCTGACAGCGGAGCGTATATTAAAGAATTAATATCTTTGACCATTACAGATTATCATCCATGAATTCAAACAGGGAAAAGTTTTTGGAAATTTTCAATTCGATTGACTTCCGGCAGATCAAAGATCATCCTAATATACTTATTGCAGCAAATTTCTGGGAAGCAGACAGGTTCTGTGCTGCCAAAACATGCTACAAATTCATGCGTGCAATTGATGATCTTATTGATAATCATAAGGCAAAAAATAAATTAATTGATCCGGGTGAACGAAAAGCCTTTGTGGCAAATGTGGATGACTGGATGAAAATGATCATCATATCAAAAGAATGTAACCCTTTGCAGGCTGAACTGATTGAGACCATAGAAAAATTCCGTATCCCACTCTGGCCCATGGAAGCATTCGCTGAATCAATGATTTATGATATTAACAATGACGGATTTCCAACATTGGACGCATTTCTTACATATTCACAGGGAGCATCTGTTGCTCCGGCTTCAATATTTGTCCATCTCAATGGTCTTCAGAAATTGAACGGAGAATATGAAAACCCTCCTTTCGATGTTCGATGGGCTGCCACTCCCTGTGCCATCTTTAGCTACCTTGTCCATATCATCCGTGATTTTCAGAAAGATCAGCTGAATAACCTCAGCTATTTTGCCGATGATCTTATTGCAGAAAATGGTCTTACAAGAAAGGATATGCGCGAGTTTGCCGAAGGCAGAGAGGTTGACTGCAATTTTCGGAATCTGATGAGGCATTATTATAATCTTGCTGACAAATATCGCTGGCAGACATATGACATAATAAAAGAGATTCAACCATTGCTTGAACCAAGGTACCAGTTAAGCCTGGAATTAATATTTGAACTTTATCTGATGGTGTTTGAAAGGATCGATTTAGATAATGGAAAGTTCACCACAGAAGAATTAAATCCCACATCCTGAAGAAATCCAAAAAAGAGTATACAATACCATTCTAAGATTTACAAGATAACCCCGTCTTTACTAGTCCCCATACCTTTTTTGCATACCAGGTATTATGACAATTCTCTGATCTCAAGCCCTGAAGGGGCGTAATAAACATATCCAGCTCCTTCAGAGCTGAAAATTGTGGTGTGGATTCTTAACCCCTGGTTGCACCAGGGGTTATTCATATATGGCTCTTTCAGAGCCTGTTATCATAATTCTCGGCGTGCAAAAATGAATGTGGATTCAGGATGGCAGTGCTCTGCGGTGTAATGGAGGGGAAATAAGTAATCCCTTTATCATAAACTTCACATATATTTATCTTTTAATTTATTATGAAGATAAATGTATTCTGGTTCAGAAGAGACCTCAGGCTTCACGATAATACCGGACTGATTAAAGCTTTAGGTTCAGGACTTCCCGTGCTGCCTCTGTTCATTTTCGACAATAATATTACCAGCGAACTGTCCCCTGATGATTCCAGGATCAGCTTTATTTATGATAATCTGTATAATATTAATAATGAATTAATTAAATCTGGAAGTTCATTGTTGATCCGGCAAGGTGATCCTCATTCAGTATGGGAAGAACTTTTAAAATAAGTATGATATAAATGAAGTTTATACTAACAATGATTATGAACCTTATTCAATTCGCAGGGATGAATCAATTGAACTCCTGCTTCGAAAGAATAGCATTCCTTTTCACAGGATTAAGGATCAGGTAATTTTTGAGGGCAACGAAATTACCAAAGAAGATAATATGCCATATACCATCTTATACTCCCTATAAATCGAAGTGGCTGAAAATGCTATCACTGCAGACCGTAAATCACTGAAATACCTGACCACTAAAAACTCCGGCAACTTTATCAAAAGCGAATCTGATTTCCCGATTCTTAATAGTCTGGGGTTCAGTAAAGGAAAGCAAAACATCAGACACTTCGACCTGTCAGTAATAAAGGAATATGATAAATACAGGGATATTCCTGCAGTTGACCTTACAAGTTATCTGGGACCTCATCTTCGCTTTGGAACTGTAAGCATAAGGCAAATTGTCAGAAAAGCTTAGACGAAAATTCTGTTTTTTTAAGTGAACTGATCTGGAGAGAATTTTTTATGCAGATACTTTTCAATTTTCCGGATGTTGTAACTGGATAATTTTAAAAAAAGATATAATGGCATTGAATGGAGAAACAATGAAGAGGAGTTCAGAAGATGGTGTTCAGGTGAAACAGGCTACCCGATTGTTGATGCAGGAATGAGGCAGCTCAACAGCACCGGATATATGCATAACAGGGTGCGCATGATAACAGCCGGATTCCTCTGCAAGCATCTTCTGACAGACTGGAGATGGGGAGAAGCTTATTTCGCAGAGAAACTGCTCGATTATGAACTCGCTTCGAATAATGGAAACTGGCAATGGGCAGCTGGAACAGGCTGCGATGCAGCACCGTATTTCAGAATTTTCAATCCTTACAGCCAGCAAATGAAATTTGACAGGAATATGAAGTATATCCGAAAATGGGTTCCGGAACTTGAAACTTCCAACTACCCGAAACCTATGATTGATCATGATTTTGCAAGACAAAGAGCACTTTCAGTCTATAAATCCGGCATAATATTCATTTAAAATTAATCCTGTATTTAGCCTGATTCAATACGATATAAAACCTTTTTGATCTGAGAACAATTAAGGGTCCGGTTAACATAAGCTCTTTCAAATCAGATACATTTAGCAGAACAATTTTGTTTTTTTAATGTTAGATCATATAAGAAATGTTTATCAGGATACTTTTAATCATTACCTTTGCCGAACTTTATAAGTTGATATCATATGACATTAGTGAATCAGGAGCCGCTAAATGAAATGGATGGTCGCAGGTTATACTATACCTTCATCGCCGGTGCCAGAAAAGTGATAGAACATCAGGTTGAGCTGAATAAGATCAATGTTTTTCCTGTGAATGATGGTGACACCGGAACAAACATGGCATCAACAATACGAGCCGTCATCGACTCAATCCGTCCGCACAGGTCGTATAAAATCACTGCTGACAGGATAGCTGAGACCACACTTTTAAATGCCAGGGGAAACTCAGGAATAATATTTGCCCAGTTTCTGTATGGAATGAGCACGGAAACCGGAAACTTTAAAACAATCACTATCAGTCAGTTTGCTGAGAGTATAAAGAATTCTGTCCGATATATTTATGAAGCTGTATCCAACCCTGTAGAAGGAACCATGCTCACCGTTATCAAAGACTGGGCAAATTACATCTATGAGAACAGGCATAAAATTACCGACTTTAATTTATTGTTTACAAGTTCACTCATTGTGCTTAACAAATCACTAAAGGCAACAAAATCAAAACTGGCTGTCCTTGCAAAAGCCAATGTCGTTGATGCCGGAGCAAGAGGATTTGTTTTCTTTGTTGAAGGCATAACTGATTTTATAGCAAACAGGAACCTTAAGGATCTCATCCAGGTAAGGGCAGAGACCGGCCTTTTTGAAAAGCTTGAGGAGACAATACCCGAAAAGGTGGAATTCAGATTCTGTACCGAAGCACTTATTAAAAATAGCTCCATTGACAATAGTACTTTGAGGGCGAAACTTGAAAATTACGGGAATTCAATAGTTGTGGCAGGCTCGGATAAAATGCGCCGCATTCATATTCATACCAATACTCCTGCCGATCTGTTTAATGAATTAAGAACAACAGGTATTCTTGCATTCCAGAAGGCCGATGATATGATTCGTCAGAGCGATGTGGTTTATAACCGGAAATGGAATATTGCTCTGGTAACAGACTCAACATGTGATCTTGATCAGGATCTCATTGACAATTACCAGATAAATATGCTTCCTATTAATATCAATTTCGGGGAGAACCATTATCTCGATAAAGTAACAATAGAACCAAAACAGTTTTATACCCTTCTGGAAGAGAATAAAGATTATCCGAAGTCTTCGCAGGTGAACGAAAAATCATTTGTCAACCTCTATTCGCACCTCGCTTCTCATTACGATTCAATTATTGCTGTTCACCTTAGTGATAAGCTTAGTGGTACATTTAACAGCAGTCAGAAAGCTGCACTGGCTATCAGTAAAGAATTCGGCAAACCCATCTCGGTAATTAATTCCAGAAACCTGTCAGGGGGACTCGGATTACTTACTCTTAAAATAGCTGAGGCTATAGAATCTGGTTATTCTCACGATCAGATCACCACTATGGCTGAAAAATGGGTCGGAAAAATAAAAATACTTGTCAGTGTAAGGGATATTAAATACCTGATTCGCGGAGGCAGACTGTCTGCAGTAAAAGGGTTAATTGCAAGGATACTTAATATTAATCCTATAGTAACTATCGATGAAACAGGGAAAGCTATTGTATTTGATAAATCTTTCAATCAGAAAGCCAATATGCAGAAAGTAATGGGCATAATTGGAAAAATGAACCAGAAGGATTCTATCTGGAACTATATAGTACTTCATGCTAACAACATAGAAGCTGCTGACTGGTATACAGAAAAAATGCAAAAACTAACAAAAAAAGAACCTGTCTCAATTGTGAATATTTCACCTATTATTGGCGCTAACGCAGGAATAGGAGCTGCTGCAGTGGCACTTCTGCTGGACTAACCATATACAAAATGTCCTTTTTTCACATATATCTTCTCGCTCTTGTTGTCATCCTGATTTTAATGACTACACTATGGATTGTTAGTGTAATGATTAAAAATGTCAGTATTGTTGACCTGTTCTGGGGCCTCGGATTTGTTATTACGGCATTATTCTACTTTGTTAAAACTGATGGCTTTGAAATCCGGAAAATAATCCTTCTAAGCATGGTCTCAATCTGGGGACTAAGACTTTCCATATATCTTGCTATCAGAAACATTGGAAAGGGAGAAGACTTCAGGTATAAGCAATTCCGTATTAAATACGGAATAAAGAGATACTGGTGGATAAGCTTTTTCCAGACATTCCTGCTGCAGGGAATCCTTATGTGGCTGATTTCTGTACCCTTGCTGGGAGCACAATTTTCAGGACAAAACAGTTCTCTTGGGTTAACCGACTATATAGGTATTTCAATATGGGTTATAGGCTTATGTTTCGAAGCAGGAGGTGACTTTCAGCTTATGCGTTTTAAAGCAGACCCCACTAATAAAGGGAAGGTGCTCAACACCGGATTCTGGCGATATACCCGTCATCCGAATTACTTTGGAGACTCTGCTGTATGGTGGGGATTTGGACTTATTTCAATAGCTGCAGGTAATTATTATGCTATACTTGGTTCGGTACTTATGACAGCTTTAATAATAAAAGTATCGGGCGTTGCTCTTTTGGAAAAATCATTAAAAGAGCAGAAACCGGAATACAAAGAGTACATAAGAAAAACAAGTGCATTTCTTCCCTGGTTTCCTAAAAAATAATATCTTCTCCAAAATCATAGTTCCTCTTCTCCCTTTCCGTTAAGAATCTGTTTTAAGAAAATCATTTTTTCAGTGACCGGTCAGATTTCTTCCCGCAGATTAAATATCTTTATACTGTTATGCATTAAGATACTCCGATATGAAAATTACTCTTTTATTATCACTGGCAGCCATTCTGACTCTGACGGGCTGTAAAAACACAACTGACGGAAAATGTCTATAATGCTGATGTAATCGTCTATGGAGGAACATCATCGGCCGTTTCAACAGCGGTACAGGTTGTCCGCATGGGAAAATCTGTAATCATTGTTTCCCCTGATAAACATCTTGGAGGCTTGTCTTCCTCAGGATTAGGATTCACCGATACCGGAAACAAAGCTGTTATAGGTGGTATCGCCAGGGAGTTTTACCAGCTTATATACCAGCATTATCAGAAACCTGAAGCATGGAACTGGCAGAAGCAATCGGAGTATGGAAATAAAGGTCAGGGCAGCCCTGCAATTGACGGAGAGAACCGTACTATGTGGATCTTTGAACCTCATGCAGCAGAGGAAGCATTCGAGACAATGATAAAAAATAATAATATTACTGTCTACCGTGAGGAACTCCTGAACCGTGAAAACGGTGTTGTGAAAAAAGACGGAAAAATCGTGTCTTTTAAAACACTTAGCGGGAAAACGTTTAATGGAAAGATCTTTGTCGATGCCACTTACGAAGGCGACCTGATGGCCTCAGCAGGAGTAAGTTTTGTTGTCGGAAGGGAAGCCAATTCTGTATATAATGAAAAATGGAACGGCGTTGAGACAGGGGTATTTCAGCATGGTCACTATTTTAAAAAGGATATTGATCCATATATCATCCCGGGAGACAAAACAAGCGGACTTCTGCCCTTGATCTCAGCAGAAGACCCGGGAAGGAAAGGAGAAGGAGACTCTAAAATCCAGGCTTATTGTTTCAGGACATGCCTGACTAAAAATCCTGAGAACAGAGTTGCTTTAACAAAACCTGACGGTTATGATTCAACTCAATATGAACTTCTTATCAGAGTTTATAATTCAGGCTGGCGGGAAACATTCAATAAATTTGATCCTATCCCTAACCTCAAAACTGATGTTAATAATCACGGCCCCTTCAGTTTTGATTATATCGGGATGAACTATGATTATCCCGAAGCCAGCTATGAAAGGCGCAGGGAAATAATCAGGCAGCATACCACTTATCAGAAAGGACTGCTGTACTTTACCGCAAACGATAAACGTGTACCTGCTGAGATAAGGGAAGAAATGAACAGATGGGGATATTCTAAAGATGAATTCGCGGATAACGGTAACTGGCCTTATAATATCTATGTAAGAGAAGCACGGCGTATGAAAGGTGTGTTTGTTATGACAGAGAATGAAGTGCTGGGTAAAAAACCTGTTCCTCATTCCATCGGAATGGGATCCTACACACTCGATTCGCACAACATTCAGCGTTATGTCAAACCCGACGGCTTTGTACAGAATGAAGGTGACATTGGTGTTGAGGCGGAACAACCCTACCGGATTGATCTTGGATCAATAATGCCTAAAAGGGATGAATGCCTTAATCTTCTTGTCACCGTATGTGTTTCAAGCTCTCACACAGCCTTTGGTTCAATCAGGATGGAACCCGTTTTTATGATTCTCGGACAAAGCGCCGGGACAGTTGCATGTATGGCACTGGATGAGAAAAAAAGCATTTATGATCTTTCTTATGAAGAAATTAAAAACAGACTTGATATCAGATGGTCAGGTCCTTGAATATTAGTTTTTTCCATAAAGTAAACTTATTCAGATGAAAACATTAAAGCCGGTTATTTCAGTTTTATTCTTAACCTACCCTTATATTAAATATCAGTGCACAGAATGCTGTTATTGATGTCTGGCCCGGAGGTGTCCCCGGATCAATAAAATCCACAACCTATCTTGAGAAAGCTACCATGACAGACGGGAAAGCATCACGATATGAAAAAGTTACCGATCCTTCGCTTTTTGTTTTTCTGCCCGATGCTGAAAAAGCTACCGGTATTGCAGTACTAATATGTCCGGGAGGTGGTTACGGGGTTCTTGCTTTCAGTCATGAAGGTTATGCAATTGCAAAATGGTTAAATGATAATGGAATTGCTGCCATAATTTTAAAATACCGTCTGCCCTCGGATATTATCATGAAAGATAAGTCAATCGGTCCTTTGCAGGATGCCCAGGAAGCCATGCGTATAATCCGTCGTAATGCAGCTAAAATGGAATATTGATCCCGGTAAAACAGGGGTAATAGGCTTTTCAGCCGGAGGACATCTTGCCTCAACACTTTCAACTCATTTCAATGAAAAAGTATATCAATCAATGGATACAACTTCTGCCAGGCCCGGATTTTCTCTTTTGATATATCCTGTTATTACATTCGATTCTGCTTTTACTCATGCAGGTTCCAGAAGAAATCTTATTGGTGATAATCCAACTGAAGAACAAGTCAGACATTTCTCAAATGAACTCTGGATAGCCAATAATACACCTCCTGCTTTTCTTGTGCATTCTGCTGATGACAAAGTAGTCCCGGTAAAAAACAGTATCCTTTATTTTGAAGGACTGGAGAAAAAAAATATTCCTGCTGAACTGCATATTTTTCAGAAAGGGGGTCATGGTTACGGT
Source organism: uncultured Bacteroidales bacterium (assembly GCA_963741935.1). Classification (GTDB taxonomy): domain Bacteria; phylum Bacteroidota; class Bacteroidia; order Bacteroidales; family VadinHA17; genus LD21. Next base: position 16,596 of record CAVUJY010000019.1, read on the forward strand.
CTGTCGGTAAATTCAGGCACACAGTCATCATGGCCCGACCTCTGTATTAAATGGTTAAAAGAAATTTACAAATAGTTATAGGCCATAACTAATCTTTTCGTTATATTAGCAGTATGAAATTTGAATTCGGTTAATCCCGATGTATTTTTGATTAGTAACGAATAGCATAACCTTATGAAAAAAATTACCCTTTTGGGAGTTTTGCTCTTTATCAGCACCCTGTCTTCGTGTTTCGCCCAGGATAAACTAACATTTCTAAAATTGATATAATGCTGATACATGGCGACAACAAAAAAGTTATTGATACATGTCAGCAGATTCTTGTAACTGATAGTCTGAATGCCGAAATTTATTATAAAATGGGCCTGGCTTATCAGAATCTTCTCTTAGACGATAAATCATTTGATTGTTTTTCTACTGCAGTTAAATTGTCTCCCGATAACAGCAGATACATCTTTATGCTCGCAAAAGGATTTTACAATAAAGGAAAGACGGGTTTTGCCAGACCTCTGCTGTTGAAAATCAGTGCAACAGATTCAATGAACTGGGCATACGCATACTATCTTACTAACATTTTTATGGCTGATAAAAAATATGAAGAGGCAATAAAAATATATAACAGATTCTATAAATCGGATACCACCAATTATATTTTCCTTGATAAAATCGGATTTGCAAACCTGAGAATGCACGATTATCCCACAGCTATCGATTACTATCAGAGATCTCTTGCACTTAAGCCGGAAAATGTTAATGCAATAAAGAATCTTTCCTACCTGTATTCATCTTCGAATGAGGTGGATACCGCAGTATTTCTGCTTACCACCGCAATGAAAATTGATACGGCGGATATGGATCTCTATGTCAGGAGAGCCAGTCTTTATTATCTTACAAACAACAATAAAAGGGCTTTGAATGACTATCTTACTATTTTACAATCAGGCGATTCTGCTAATCTTTACTTAAAAAGGGCAGGAATCGGATATAGCAATAACCTTCAGCCCGGTAAAGCGGTTATATATCTCCGGCTTGCATATTTAAATGATTCCTCTGACTACGAAACTGCCAGTTATCTCGGACAAAATTATCTTAGCCTGAATGAGCCGGTAAATAGCATTTATTACTATAAAAGGGTTCTCAAAATACTTTCTCCAATTTTTGATCAATATAATATATCAACAATTATGCTGGCAGAATCTCAGAAGATGGCTGGATTATATAAAGATGCAATAAAATCATACGACAGTGCAATGAAGACATCGAGAGATCCCAATCTGTACTTCATTGTTGCAAACCTTTACGACGATAAGCTTAATGATGTTCCAAATGCAATAAAATACTATGAGATGTATCTCGAAAGGGTTAAAAATAACGTCTCATTGTTAAATTCAGATTATGGTAAATCAATTAAGAAAAGGTTGGATTACCTGAAAGAAAAACAGAATAAGGTCGTCAGGTAACATTTAAGATCAGAATCGCAGGAACAGTCTGCCGGAATAATAGATCTGAAAGCCGTAATAAAGAATATAATTTGTTTTATATTGCTTACTTTCATATTTTTATCTCAATATAATCCGGCAATATGAAAAAGTTCTTAAAATGGTTTGCAGGAGTCATTCTGGTATTGCTTATCGGCTATTTGATTGGCCCCAGGCCTCCAAAGCCTGATTTCAGGATCCCGGCAATTGAGTTACCATCATCGCTCAATGAACTTGACAGGCAGATTAATGACAATGAAGCAGCAGTTAAAGGTATCAAACCTGATAACCAGGCAAGGATAGTCTGGGCTGATTCATCAAAAAAAGAAAAGACGAAAATCGCCTTTCTTTATCTTCACGGCTTTTCAGCAAGCCAGGCTGAAGGCGATCCGGTTCACAGGGATATAGCAAAACGATTTAATGCCAACCTTTATCTTGCCAGGCTTGCCGAACATGGTATTGAGAGAGGTGACAGTACAATGATAAATCTTAATGCCTCTGAATATGAGGCATCAGCTGAAAAAGCACTTGAGATTGCAGAAAAGCTAGGAGAAGAGGTTATAGTAATTGGTACTTCAACTGGTGGGACATTAACTCTTGTTTCTGGCATCAAGGCATCCTGAGATAAAAGCAATTATCCTTTATTCTCCGGCTGTGAAACTTTATGATAAAACCGCCGCTATTCTTGATAAGCCATGGGGATTACAAATTGCAAGGCTTGTCACGGGAGGGCTTGTAAAAAGGGATGAATCAGAAGGTAAATTACACTCACAATACTGGTCACTTCATTACAGGTTGGAAGCATTGGTAGCGCTGCAAAACCTTATATCGCATACAATGACAGAAACTGTTTTCTCTGAGATTAAATGTCCGGTCTTCCTTGGCTATTACTATAAAAATGAGAATGAACAGGATAAGACAGTTTCCGTGCCTGCTATGCTGAAAATGTTTGATGAGCTTGGCACTCCGCCCGATCTGAAACAGAAAATGGCATTTCCTGATGCAGGAGCACATGTTATTGCGTCATATATCAGATCAAAGCAGTGGAAAGATGTTGAAACTGAAACTGAGCGTTTTCTGACTGATATCGTTAAATTGTAAAATATTTAAGGCATAACTCAGATTTGATTTCTAAATTATCCGGAATGAATAAGGAGAGTTCAAAATATATACTTCTGATATTAATGGCTGTGGTCATTGTTATGGTTACTTGCAGCAAAGAAGAGAAAGCACCTGACCCTGTTACTGACATTGATGGAAATACATATAAAACCTTAAAAATAGGGACCCAGATCTGGATGGCTGAGAACCTGAAAACAACACTTTTTAATGATGGTCTGCCAATAACATTGATAACTGACACAACTGACTGGAATAGCACTGTAACAGCAGGCTATTGCTGGTATAATAATGACGAAGCCTCCAATAAAGATACATATGGAGCTATTTACAACGGGTTTACAGTAGATTCGGCCAGATTATGTCCTGCCGGGTGGCATATCCCTTCCCTGGAAGAATGGCAGCAATTAATTGCTTTCTTAGGCGATACTACTACCGCCGGAGGACAACTGAAAGAAGAAGGAACTAATCACTGGATCACCCCTAATATTGGGGCAACAAACAGTACAGGATTTACTGCGCTGGCTTCTGGTTTTCGTTACTATGACGGCACCTTCGCATCAATACTGTACTATACCTGTTTCTGGTCATCAACAAACAATAATTCTGGCAATCAATGGTATACAGGTCTTTATTATGGGAATGCCTCTCTAAAAACCGATTACAGATCAAAAAAATACGGATTTAGTGTCAGATGTATTAAGGATTAATCGGATCCATGATTTTTTCTATTCGCTGCTTGATTAATAAAATAAGATCATATTCGTTATAATGGACTCAAAGAAATTTTCATTTAGCTCCAGAATCAGGAGCTTCAGACATGCCTTCAACGGTTTAAAATTACTTCTGAAATATGAGCATAACTCAAGGATACATCTTTTTGCAACTGTCGCATCAGTTACTCTGGGAATAATTCTGAAGATAAATAAATTTGAATGGGCTTTGCTTGCAATGGTAATTGGTATCGTATTTCTTAGTGAACTTTTTAATTCAGCAATCGAGAGACTGGGAGATGTGGGAAGCCATGAATGGAATAAAAAAATTATGCAGGCCAAGGACTTCGCAGCAGCTGCTGTATTGATATCTGCTATTATCGCACTGGTGATTGGCGGAATAATTTTTCTCCCGAAAATATTTTAATAGTCATACATCAGCATTGATATCCAATTATACTGACCCTTTTTAGCATAACCCTTAACTTAAGCTTTGAAGATTAATGAGAAACTGTATAAAAAAGTTTCCCCTACTTTTGAAGGACTAATCTTTATACACATTTTTTTATTCTCTATACCGGATGAGGTATCTGTCAAAGACAAGAATGAATCAATAAAGGCTTCGTTATAATGATTGGGAGATCCCTCAACTCATCCACCTTATATCCCTTGCTTTAAAGAAGAATCAACGGGTGGATGAGTTTCGGGATGAGTCGAGGATCTCCAGGGTCGCAACAAAATTTCTGAAAATAGTATAGTTAGAAAAGATGTGTATAAAGGGTAGTTTGAAGGAGGGGAAATCTATATAGTTAATATACAATGCTTTACATTCTGTTTTGTACATTTATTCAGCTCCTTAAGTTAACGGCTATGCCTTTAAAAGCTGTAAAACAGGATGTTATCTTACCCTGGCGCAGACTTTCAAGCCGGGGGTAGCCACTGCGCGGCTTATCGCCTCTTAATTAAAATAAAGCGACGTGTTACTTCCTACCTGGTGGATCATAAATATATGTCTTATTTTGCTTCACATGATTTCCACTATCCCAGTTTTACTTAAAGCAGCATTTCTACAATGACCGTAATAATCGTCAAAAATAAGGACCAAAATTAAGACGAATTTATATGTCTGCTATTCTCTTTCTTTTCAATTCAAAATTTCTCTTAATAATCCTTACCAGGGTACCAGTCGGATTGTGATTGAGATCTTCCAGGTCAATGGTCTCAAAAGAGATATCTTCATTATAGTACTTTTTATATATCTGAAAGAAATTTTCCATCAGAGAAAGACCCTTCCCTGTTCCTGAATTTTTATATTCTGCTGCTGCACTTCTTCCTACACCATTGTCTTCAACCTCCATTATCAGATCGTTTGCATTTCTTTTTATTCTTATTACAATATGGCCATTATTTTTCAGATGAAAAATACCATGTTTAACGGCATTTTCTGTAAAGACCTGCAAAACCATTTTTGGGACTAAGGTCTTCCCGTCAACATCAGAAGCAAGTTCAAATGAATAATTGAACTTGTCTGACATTCTCATCTTTTCAAGTGAAAGATAATCCCTGCAAAATTCAATTTCCTCATTAATTGAAGTCTGAATTTTTGTTGCCGACATAAGAAGGTTCCTGAAAAGACCCGCGAAATGTCTGAGGTTTTCTGCAGCAACCTCAGTAGAATTCTGGCTCACAGAATAGATAATGGAATTTATGGCATTCAGGGTAAAATGCGGATCGAGCTGATTCCTGATAAGGTTAAGCTGTAGCTCTTCTATTTGTTTTTCAATGGCTCTTTTTTCCTGAATCTTGGTTTTTTGTGTTTGCTGAATAACTAATGCAAAAATCAACATAATGATATATATTCCAGGAAATACAAGATAACCAGCCAGGTACCATTTATTTTTTTTGTATGAAAGGTAGTAGTTGCTGGTCTCTGTGTTTATAAAAATCAAAGGATTCAAGGACTTATTTAAACCAGGCCTGCATTTTCAGGGGTTGTATTACTAAGATCCATTTGGATCTCAGTCATGTTCTTAAGTCCGGCCCTGTAAATAAACATTTTGTCTTCAGTTGATGAAAATGCCAATATTTCATTTTCCCCGTCAAGATCAACATCCAGCTGTACTATGGCAGATATAACAGATTGTACCCCTTCTTCTCTTATTAAATGTAAATCTTTGTTAAGGACCTCAAAGCCTGTCTTGTTTAATCCAATCACTATATCGGCTCTTCCGTTCTCATCAGAAGTTATGAATGCATTTGATGAGCCATCCCTGATATCTACTGACTTTGTCTCTTTTCCATCTTTATTCAACAGGTATACGACTGACATCTTACCAGGTTCTCTTACATAATGATAACCAACAAATGACTGATTGGTCACCATTGCTGTGAGAACATGGGACAGAAAGATGAATATCGTCCCTTGAATTCAACCGGGGGATACTTAAAATTCAATTTACTATCAAGTATCATCAGCCAGCATGAATTATCATGGTATTTAACTGAGAGATTGTCGCAATTCGATGGAGCCCCGCCATATGGAATAATTTCCCTGAAGCCATCGTTATCTATATCTGCCTGAAGTATTTTGGTTATTGCACTGCACGACTCAGGAGATTTTATCATGGAATCCTTATCAATAAAATAGGCAAATACACCTCTTGGGTATAATGAAAAACCGGTGCCAATTCCAAATATCAGTTCTTTGCGACCATCATGGTCAAGATCATCCATATCAGCTTTGATCATAATAGGATCAGGAGCTTTAATGCCTGGCCCAACCTTTGCCACAAAATGATTTCTCAGTCCAAAATCAGGTTTTCTGAAGTCAGGAATAGAATGAAGAAGGACCGAATCGCCTGATAATGAAAAAAAGTATACTTCACTGATCCCGTCAGAGTTATAATCTCCGGAAATGTATAGAACATCTTTAAGATGAAATCCAAAATTACCTCTGACATTCCATTGTTCAACAAATCCACTTTTATTGGTAATCATTAAGCCATAAGCATTATCCTTATCCATGAATGTGAGCTTTTCAGACTCTCCATCATTATCAAGATCGTTATACCGTACAAGATTACGCTGCTGATAAGATACTTTCATATTGGATTTTATACCGGCTGACATTCACGGGGATGAATGGTATTAGTATAAGAGTAAATATTAATGGTGGAAAAAACGGACTCTGAAATATTGTCCTGAAAAGTCTCTTAAGTGAAAAGGCCATTCCCGGAATTTTACTTTATATTATATAAATATATAACAATTAATAATATACCGACAATATCAAATGTCGCAATGGACTACAATCACATCATTTCAATCCGGATATCTTCGATTGCCAGATTTTCCCTTCTACAGAAATCTTCACTTTGCCAGGACGATTTAGTCACTTAATGTGCCAATGGGGATAGAGAGTGAGAGTGATGTGCTAAAATGAAGAGTGAGTCGCTCGCTCTCGCTCGCGCACTCACTCTTTTTGTTGACCCACCAGGGCTCGAACCTGGACTCTTTAGAACCAAAATCTAACGTGTTGCCAATTACACCATGGGTCAGGAATAATTTGAGCTGCAAAATTAGAAAAATTTTTTAAATGCAATCATCAATAGCAGAATTTGATAAGCATATTAAAACTACTTCCTTAGTGTGCCTGCAAGGATTTTTTCATAATTAGCAGTACTCATTTCATCTACTTCGACAACTATAAAGGGACAATCAACCAGTGAGCGCAGGATGAAACCAAGTTCACACATATCTTCATCACCATGTTCATAATACCATGTTATTCTTGCATTAATAGCCATTTCCTTCATCTCTGCAAGTTCTTTGAGAAGAGTATATATCCATTTCGTGGATGTCGTATTAATATACTCAAATCCAAATTCTATAATTGTCTTGGCTGATGTATCGTTCACATATCCGTATACCCATTCAATAACCGGCCTATAGAATTCTCCGGGATTCTCAGGTATGGATCTGCCCATAATAAAAATTCTTCCCGGCTCAAGAATAATCCAGGGCGTCTTTTTTGAAGGCTCTTTTTTTAGTCTCTCAGGATACATTATAATAATATTCAATAAATCCCCTTACGGTTTAAATTACCCACAAGATATTCAGTCAAATGTAGCATCAATTCCCTAATATCTGCAAACCGTAATTTGTAAAATTAGAAAAAGACTGTAATAATCCAAGTACTATTGTGTTACATTCTGATTAAAAAGGGTTGGGTCATTTTCCTCCCAGAGTGTGGGATGTTCCTCTTCAAATCTTTTCAGGATAGCTTTCATAATAGTTTCCCTGAGAAATTCTGATTTGTTTTTTACCCTGTACCGGTTGCAGTATATCCCTAAAGCTCTCATTTCTCTGTTGTTAAGCATTAATGAAAGCCGGTTGGTTCTTCGTAATTTCTCTTCTTTATGACTGGAATGTCTCACGATTTATTAATTAAATCTGAGAGCTAATTTAGAAAAACAGAATAGCATGGATCCTTTGAAAAAAAATAGTTTTTAACATAAAAAAGACAGCCTGTCATTATCTGACTGGCTGTCTGTGATTTACATTATTAACAACTTTAAATATCAACCAATTATTTTCCTTTATTTCTTTCCTTTACCCCTGCCAGGCAGCCTAAAATAAATAGCCTTATCGTGGAAAGGTTAATTCTTTAGGGAAATAATAAAAATCTTGTTATTAACACCTGCCAATTGCGTTCAGGTCAGCAAATGCCTCCTTAAGCCTTGCAATAAAAGACTCTTCTCCTTTTCTGAGCCAGACTCTTGGATCATAATATTTTTTGTTTGGTTTATCTTCACCATCAGGGTTGCCGATTTGTGACTGAAGATAGCCATTCTTTTCCTTTGAATATTTGTTTATTCCATCCCAAAATGCCCATTGCATGTCGGTATCAAGATTCATTTTAACCGCACCATAAGTAATAGCTTCTTTAATCAGATGCTTCTCAGATCCTGATCCACCATGAAATACAAAATTAACAGGGTTTGGTCCGGTCTTAAACTTATCAGTAATAAAATCCTGGGAATTCTTAAGAATAACCGGTTTAAGCTCAACATTACCTGGTTTGTATACTCCATGTACATTCCCAAATGATGCAGCAATTGTAAACATATTGCTTATTTTGGAGAGTTCTTCATAAGCATAAGCAACATCTTCCGGCTGTGTGTACAATCTTGAACTATCAATATCAGAATTGTCTACCCCATCTTCTTCTCCACCTGTCACACCAAGCTCAATTTCAAGTGTCATCCCTATTTTACTCATTCTTTCAAGATAGGTCTTACAAGTATCAATGTTTTCTTTCAATGATTCTTCCGACAAATCAAGCATATGTGAGCTGAAGAGAGGTTTGCCGTTAGCTTCAAAGAAATCTTCCCCGGCATCAAGAAGTGCATCGATCCATGGAAGTAGTTTACGTGCTGCATGATCAGTATGAAGAATTACAGGAATTCCATAATATTCGGCAACATTATGTACATGAAGTGCACCTGATATACCTCCTGCAATAGCTCCTACCTGACCTTCCTTAGGAAGTCCCTGTCCGCCAAAAAAATGTGCGCCTCCATTGGAAAACTGGATAATTACAGGAGAATTCACAATCTTAGCTGTTTCCAAAACAGCATTTACCGAATTGGTTCCAACAACATTTACGGCAGGTATGGCAAAGTTATTCTGATTAGCATAATCGAAAAGTGCCTTAACATCATCTCCGAAAATTACTCCGGGTTCAAGATTTAATACCTTATTAGTCATATAATTAATTATTAAATAGATAATTTGTGTGCGTTGACACTACAAATATAATTAAAATTAAAACCGGATTAAAACATTTTAATATTTGGATACAAATCTTTAATTTTCTCTTTCTAAAGAAAATATTTAATCTGTCACAGATATTTTTTATCTTCGTAAACTTATTTTCAATGCTTTTTGCAAGTCAGAACAAGATTGTAATTATCGCATAACCATGTTTTTAAAATTAATTTCGATCACTTTTAAAAAGGCAACAAATAAAAAACAAATTAGTTAAAAATGAAAAAAATCTTAATTATAGTACTTATTTATGTCTCTTTTTCTCAGGCATCTGTTTTCTCACAACAAAAAGTATGGTCCCTTGAAGAATGCATTAATTATGCTATTGAAAACAATATTCAGATTAAGCAACAATTGATTCAAACAGAGTTTCAGCAAAACTCTCTTGACCTTGCAAAATACAAATTACTACCAACCCTGAATGGGCAGGCTCTCACACGACTATTCATTTGGTCGTGCACTTGACCAGAATACATACCAGTTTTTCAATCAGAGGCTCCAGTCAGATTATTTTTACATTGGGGGTGGCGTAACTGTTTTCTCAGGTTTGCAGAATTATAATACTATTCAGAAAAACAAATATCTGGTACTCGCCTCGAAGGAAGATCTGCAGAATGTTACTGACAATGTTGCATTAAATGTTGCACTGGTTTACCTGCAGGTACTTTTAAATAAAGAACTTGTTGCTGCTAACGAGAACCAGCTAAACATAACCTTGCAGCAGATAGAGAAAACCAGAAAAATGGTAGATGCAGGAAGTGTTGCAAAAGGTAATCTTCTGCAGATTGAAGCACAGGCAGCACAGGAAGAGCTCTCCCTGATTAATACACAAAATCAGCTGGAGACATCATACCTTACCCTAACCCAGCTTCTTGAGCTTAAAACACCTGAAGGCTTTGAGGTTGTCGTCCCGCAAATAACCGTTGATTCTGATTATGTGATTACAGGAACCATTGATGATATTTATGAGATTGCTGTTAACAACAGACCTGAGATTAAAAGTTCTGAACTTAACCTTACTGCAAGTGAATATGATCTTAAGATCTCAAAGGGAGGAAGAAGTCCTAAAGTCTCATTAAACTATTCAACAAATTCCCGCTATACAAATATTTCCAATTATCCCAATAACCTTCCCTTCAGCGACCAGCTGAAAAATAACAGGAGTTCCGGGATAGGGCTTTCAATGAATATTCCAATCTTAAACGGATGGCAGGTTAACAAAAACATAGCTAATTCCAAACTCAATGTCGAAAACAGCCAGTATGCACTGGATGCATCGAAAAAGACCCTGTATAAAAATATCCAGCAGGCTTATACCGATGCTGTGGCTGCCATGAAGAAATATAAGGTAAGTATTAAAGCTGTTGCCTCAACCGAAGAATCATTCAGATACACAGAACAAAAATTTGATGTAGGAATGGTAACCCCTGTTGATTATAATGCAGCAAAAACACAGCTGCTTAATTCACAGTCAGATATGGCCCAGGCAAAATATGAGTTTATTTTTAAAACCAAAGTACTCGATTTTTATAAAGGCATTCCCTTAAAGCTTAATCAATAATCATATTACATATTTATTTTAAGATTCAAAAACATGAAAAACAATAAGATACTCAAAATTTTACTGGCTGTTGTGGTTGTTCTGATAATCTTTGCTGTTGTTGGGAAAAAGGCAGGTTGGTTTGGCAAAGCTTTAACTATTAAGGTTGCTGTAGAAAATGCAGAAAAACGTGAAATAGTTGAAACAATAACTGCAAACGGCAAAATACAACCTGAAATGGAAGTTAAGATAAGTCCTGATGTTTCAGGTGAAATTACCGAATTAACTGTCAAAGAGGGTGACCATGTTGAAAAAGGTCAGTTATTATTAAGAATCAGACCTGATACCTATATTTCTCAGAAAGACAGAGCACTTGCTGCAATTAGTTCAGCAAGAGCACGTCTGGCACAGTCAGAAGCACAGTTTACCCAGGCAGATCTTTCATTTAAAAGAAGCAAACAATTATATGACGAACAGACTATCTCAAAATCTGATTTCGAACAGGCACAGTCAAATTATGCTGTAGCCAAAGCCGAGGTAGATGCTGCTAAATTTTCTGTAACAAGTGCAGAAGCATCTGTTAAAGAGGCTAATGAGAACCTTATAAAAACTTCTATTTACGCACCTATGACAGGTACTGTTTCAATGTTGCTGGTAGAAAAAGGTGAAAGGGTAGCCGGGACAAACCTTATGGCAGGTACTGAATTAATGAGAGTTGCCGATTTATCAAGGATGGAAGCACAGGTTCAGGTAAATGAAAATGATATTCCAAGGGTTAAACTTGGCGATACAGCTATTAATTGAAGTGGATGCATACCTCGATCAGAAATTTAAAGGCATTGTAACTGAAATAGCAAACTCTGCAAAAACAACAGGGGTATCAGCTGATCAGGTGACCAACTTCGATGTCAAGATTCTTGTACTCGCCGAACTCATATCAAAAGCTTGTTGACGCCGGTGATAAGCATCCTTTCCGCCCTGGAATGTCAGCCACTGTTGATATACGTACCGAGTCAAAACCAAACGTAGTAGCCGTTCCGATACAATCAGTTACAACCAGAACAGATACAACCAGTGTCACCGGGACACCTTCAGAAAAAGATGTCCGCACAATTGTATTCACAACTGACGGAAAGTATGCTCTCGCAAAAGATGTAAAAACAGGCATCCAGGATAACTCATACATTGAGATAATTTCAGGAGTTCAAGCTGGTGACAGGGTAATAACAGCTCCATATAGTGCAATAAGCAAAAAATTATCTGACAGTACTCTTATTGAAATAGTGAAGAAAGAAGACCTCTTTAAGGTTAAATAGATACCAGTATCCAATACCAAATATGATAATATGTCTTGAGACAGCAACAAATCTTTGCTCTGTTGCATTGTGCAGTGATGCAGGATTAATTTCTCTGAGAGAAAGCACTGAACCTAAGTCTCATGCTTCATATGCTTACAGTGTATATTTCAGAAATGCTAAAAGAGCAGGGATTGCATGCAAACGATCTTGAAGCTGTAGCTGTAAGTAAGGGCCCCGGTTCATATACCGGACTACGTATAGGGGTTTCTGTTGCAAAAGGAATAGCTTATGCTGCATCAATTCCCCTGATAGGAATTGAAACTACCAGGTCAATGTTCTGGGGTTTATCTGAAACTATAAAGAAAGACACAGTATTGGATCAGGATACATTATTCTGCCCAATGCTTGATGCCCGCAGAATGGAGGTCTATTATTCAATTTTCAACTCCACAGGTGATGTCATAAAAGAGATATCAGCAGAGATAATTACTGAAGATTCTTTCAAAGAGATCCCTGAATCAAAAAATATTATCTTCTTTGGCGATGGTGCTCTCAAATGCAGAGATATAATAAAACGTACCAATGTTTCGTTTAAACCTGAGTTCAATATATCTGCAGCTTATATGCAAATACCTGTTTTTCAGGCATTGAGAGATCATCATTTTGAAGATGTTGCATATTTTGAACCTTTTTATCTGAAAGATTTCATAACTTCAAACCCCAGAAAAAATGTGCTGGGTAAATAATTTCTAAACAAACTCCTCCCCTTGTAAGAAAAATGAAAAGGATTGTTTTCATACTAATTATCAATTTAATAGCTACATACGCAGGTGTTGGGCAGATTGTATCATATAACCCCGGTGAAAAAATTAATTATGTCATACAGTATGGTTTTATTACCGGAGGTGTTGCCACTCTTGAGCTGAACAGCGAAATGCTTAATGGCAAAGAGGTATGGCACTCAAAGATTATGGCAAAAACAACAGGCGTGGCTGATGCGTTTTTTAAAGTTCTTGATATTTATGAAACCTTTATGGACCCTAAAACAGAACTTCCGGTAAAATCAATCAGAAACATACGGGAAGGCAGGTACAGGAAGTATAATGAAGTACTTTTTGATCATGACACAAGAACAGATTCAACAATACTTACCAGCGACCTTACCGGAATTCATATAGCACCAAAGGGAATTCACGATATACTTTCATGTTTCTATTATTTCAGGAATCATATACTCCCTGTTGACAGTAATCTCAAAGAGGGTGAATTAACTACCATAACAACATGGTTTACTGATGAGTTATATCCGGTGAGACTCAGATATATAGGAACAGAAGATGATTAAAACTAAAGTAGGAAAAATTAAATGTTATAAGTTTAATCCTGTTACAGAAACAGGACGACTTTTTAAAACAGAAGAGGGAGTTTCATTTTGGTTTTCTGCAGATAAAAATTTTTTACCGGTTAAGATACGATTTGATATCTTTGTCGGGGCATTTACCGTTGAAATGGTGAGTTATCGAGGGATTGGTATACCCGCTTGAAATTAAAACTAAATAAACTAAATTAGATCAGAGAATAACTTTAAACTTTATGGCAAGCACTGCAGATTTCAGAAACGGATTAGTCATTGAATTTAACAATGACCTATATACAATCGTTCAGTTTCAGCATGTTAAACCGGGCAAAGGGCCTGCTTTCGTGCGGACAAAACTAAAGAATATTAAAACAGGAAGAGTGATTGATAATACTTTTTCTTCCGGGACAAAAGTCAATCTGGCAAGAGTCGAACGACGACCATATCAGTATCTTTATAAGGATGATATGGGTTACTACTTTATGCATCTTGAAACATTTGAACAGATGCATGTACAGGAATCATTAATAGATAATCATGTTTTTCTACTCGAAAACGAGAATGTTGAAATAGTAGTACATGCCGATACCGAGACTATACTAAGTGTTGACCTTCCTCAATTTGTTGTCATGGAGGTTGTTTACTCAGAGCCGGGTTTAAAAGGAGATACTGCTACAAATACCTTAAAGCAGGCTAAGCTTCAGAATGGAGAAACTATAATGGTACCGCTATTTGTTAATACCGGCGATAAAATAAAAATTGACATCGTTGAAAGATCTTATGTAGAAAGAGTTAAGGCTTAACTTGTGATATGGAAGGGAAAAAGGCTTCAAAAGACAGATTAAAGATTTCTAAATTCAAATTAGATTCTTTGCTCGATATTACCTTGTCAATCAATGCAAATCTGCCTACTGAAGACCTTTTATCAAAATATGAACTCATCCTCAGAAGCAACCTTGGGATAGGAAAAATACTCATATTTAAGCGTTCAGAATCATGGGAATGCATTCTCAATGCCGGTTTTCCTGCCTCATTTGAAGCAATTGATGTTGAAACAAGGTTATCGGGCATAAATGAGATATTCTTTGGAGCACCGGACCTGGGATTTGAAGGAGTTGATATAATCATTCCTGTTTATAATAACAATATACCACTGGCATTCGTCTTTATAGGTGATATTGAGGAAGAAGGTGAAGGGATGAGCCCTGTACTTAAACACCTGAATTTCATACAGACAATTTCAAGTATTATAGTTGTTGCCATTGAGAATATAAAGCTGTTTAAAGAAAGTCTTCGGCAGAGAAGCTCTTAAAAAGGAGCTCGAACTTGCATCAAGAATGCAAAAAATGCTTATCCCTGATAATTCCAGAATGCCCAGGAATCCCAGGTTTATTGTAAATGGTTTTTATTATCCCCATTATGAAGTTGGAGGCGATTATTATGATTGTATAAGGCTTTCAGAAAATAAAGACCGGGTTTTGTATAGCAGATGTATCAGGGAAAGGAATTTCTGCTGCTATCCTGATGTCAAATTTTCAGGCAAGCTTAAGAGCCCTGTTTACCCAGGAAATTGAACTTGAAGCACTTATCAATAAGCTTAATTCAATAGTTGTAATAAATGCAGCCGGAGAAAAATTTATAACACTTTTTGTTGCCCGGTATGATGAGGAGACCGGAATACTTGAATACATTAATGCTGCACATAATCCGCCTGTTCTTTACAATACAGTAACAGGAGAGGTGCAGCACCTTAATGCTTCATGCGTTGGAATAGGAATGCTGGATAAGATTCCTCATGTTGAAAAAACAGAAATTCTGATTGGTGATTATTCAAAAATTGTCTGTTATACCGATGGCCTTTCTGAATTAAAAGGTGAGGACGGAAAAGAAATAGGCACAGGACCAATTATAAGTCACATTTCAAATGTTAAACCGGTTGAAAAAAATATCAGGGAACTGATTAAAGAACTGGGATTGCCGGATAATAATCCATCAACATTCGATGATGTATCAATAATTGTAGCTGATATAATAAGATAATATTTAACTCACCCTGATCAGGAAATAATTCTTCTTTCCTTTTTGTACCAGCAGATATTTGCCATTAAGCAGTGAATCAGGATTAACTGTCATATCCGGATTATCAATTTTTTCCTTATTCATACTCAATCCTCCTCCCTGTACAAGCCTTCTCAATTCCCCCTTTGAGGAAAATATCTGTGAATGGTCTGTGCAAAGATCAGCAACAGAGACACCATTCTGAATGACTTCCCTATTGATGTCAAATACAGGAACTCCCTCAAAAACAGATAAAAAAGTGCTCTCACTCATCTTCTTCAAAGATTCCGTTGTTCCCTTGCCAAATAATATCTGTGATGCTTCAACTGCTCCTTCATAATCATTCCGCGAATGTACCATTACAGTTACCTCTTCTGCCAGTCTGCGCTGCAGAATCCTTTCATGAGGAGCTTTTATATGTTCATTTACAATATTTCCGATCTCTTCCTGTGAGAGTATGGTAAAGATTTTTATATACTTTGCTGCATCCTCATCCGAAACATTCAGCCAGAACTGGTAAAACTGATATGGAGTGGTCTTTTCCGGATCGAGCCATACATTGCCTGACTCCGTTTTCCCGAATTTAGTACCGTCAGATTTCGTAATCAAAGGGCATGTAAGCGCAAATGCTTCCCCCCCTGCCTTACGTCTTATTAGTTCTGTTCCTGTAACGATATTCCCCCATTGATCAGAGCCACCCATCTGTAGCCTGCAATTATTATTGGTATACAAGTGAAGAAAATCAGTACCCTGAACAAGCTGATATGAGAACTCGGTGAACGACATACCATCTTTCGATTCTGAGCCAATCCTTTTCTTAACAGAATCTTTCGACATCATGTAATTAACTGTAATATGCTTTCCAATATCCCTGATAAAGCCCAGGAAAGAATACTCCTTCATCCAGTCATAGTTATTTACCATTATGGCCCTGTTCTTGTTATCTGACTGAAAATCAAGAAATTTTGAAAGTTGTTTTTTTATAGCTTCCTGATTTTTTCTAAGTGAAGTTTCATCGAGCAGGTTTCTCTCTTCTGATTTCCCTGATGGATCACCAATCATTCCTGTGGCACCACCAACAAGGGCAATCGGAGTATGACCCGCACGCTGGAAATGCATTAATAACATAACCTGTACCATGTGACCGATATGCAGTGAATCGGCAGTAGGATCAAATCCGATATATCCGCTCGTGTTCTCTTTATTAAGTAATTCTTCAGTTCCCGGCATAATATCATGTATCATGCCTCTCCATTTAAGTTCTTCAACAAAATTCATAACAGTGATTTTTCAGAAATGCAAATATAGCAAACCGGCTCAGATAGTCACATCGTCAGGCTTCTTTTTAAACCTGTCGAAACTATGATTGAAGGTCCCTTCTCCAATAACCGGGAAAATAGCAGGAGCAATGTCGGATATCGGATTATAAAATATTGATTTTTCAATTGTTTCTCTGGGAAGGAAATGTCTTTTGGCATCAATTGCATTCAGAACACGAAAAGATCACGCTCATTATAAGTACCGATTTTATCAGACTGAAGACTATGCCGAGCAACCTGTTTACAAAGCCCAGAGAAACAGCATTTACAATCTTATCAGCAATAATTCCGACAAAATGAATTACAACAACAATAAGCCCGAATGTAATGATGAAAGCAATTAAACCTACATACTGGCCGGTCATATCAAAATAATCATACAACTTTGCTGCAGTAAAGCTTGAGAATTTAATTGCGCCCCAGATACCAAGAATCAGGGCAGCAAGTGAGGCTACTTCTTTAACAAGCCCGTTAATAAAGCCCATTACCAGTGACAATATCAGTATAATGACAATTGTAGCATCTATCCAGTTCATGACAAATCTGTTTATTTGACCCAAAGATAATTTAATTTTAAGAATGCACGAATCTGATCCTGAGTACTGATTGCCCTACTTCCATTCATAATGTATGTGAGGTTTGCAATGACAAAAAAAAGATATACTTTTGCGAACAAATTGGCCTCATAGTTCAATGGATAGAATAGCGGTTTCCTAAACCGTAGATTCAGGTTCGATTCCTGGTGGGGCTACAAATTTTATCTCGCTGCCTTTCATTGTCGTGTACTACGTTTATGTGATAAAAAGTATTCCCTATGGAAATCTCTATAAAGGTTTCTGCACTGATCTTGAGAAAAGACTAAAGGAACACAATGCCGGTAAAACTAAATCTAACAAAGCATTTCGTCCCTGGGAACTCCTTTATAACGAAGAATGTGCTACTCTTGAAATGGCAATTAAGCGTGAAAAATACTTTAAATCAGCTGCTGGTAGAAAAACTCTCAAGAAAATACTTGATTCAGGTTCCCCGCCCGACTGAACGGCTTCAGTCGTTCGGGCGGGGATTCCTGGTGGGGCTACAAATTTTATCTCGCTGCCTTTCATTGTCGTGTACTACGTTTATGTGATAAAAAGTATTCCCTATGGAAATCTCTATAAAGGTTTCTGCACTGATCTTGAGAAAAGACTAAAGGAACACAATGCCGGTAAAACTAAATCTAACAAAGCATTTCGTCCCTGGGAACTCCTTTATAACGAAGAATGTGCTACTCTTGAAATGGCAATTAAGCGTGAAAAATACTTTAAATCAGCTGCTGGTAGAAAAACTCTCAAGAAAATACTTGATTCAGGTTCCCCGCCCGACTGAACGGCTTCAGTCGTTCGGGCGGGGATTCCTGGTGGGGCTACAAATTTTATCTCGCTGCCTTTCATTGTCGTGTACTACGTTTATGTGATAAAAAGTATTCCCTATGGAAATCTCTATAAAGGTTTCTGCACTGATCTTGAGAAAAGACTAAAGGAACACAATGCCGGTAAAACTAAATCTAACAAAGCATTTCGTCCCTGGGAACTCCTTTATAACGAAGAATGTGCTACTCTTGAAATGGCAATTAAGCGTGAAAAATACTTTAAATCAGCTGCTGGTAGAAAAACTCTCAAGAAAATACTTGATTCAGGTTCCCCGCCCGACTGAACGGCTTCAGTCGTTCGGGCGGGGATTCCTGGTGGGGCTACAAATTTTATCTCGCTGCCTTTCATTGTCGTGTACTACGTTTATGTGATAAAAAGTATTCCCTATGGAAATCTCTATAAAGGTTTCTGCACTGATCTTGAGAAAAGACTAAAGGAACACAATGCCGGTAAAACTAAATCTAACAAAGCATTTCGTCCCTGGGAACTCCTTTATAACGAAGAATGTGCTACTCTTGAAATGGCAATTAAGCGTGAAAAATACTTTAAATCAGCTGCTGGTAGAAAAACTCTCAAGAAAATACTTGATTCAGGTTCCCCGCCCGACTGAACGGCTTCGAGTCGTTCGGGCGGGGATTCCTGGTGGGGCTACAAATTTTATCTCGCTGCCTTTCATTGTCGTGTACTACGTTTATGTGATAAAAAGTATTCCCTATGGAAATCTCTATAAAGGTTTCTGCACTGATCTTGAGAAAAGACTAAAGGAACACAATGCCGGTAAAACTAAATCTAACAAAGCATTTCGTCCCTGGGAACTCCTTTATAACGAAGAATGTGCTACTCTTGAAATGGCAATTAAGCGTGAAAAATACTTTAAATCAGCTGCTGGTAGAAAAACTCTCAAGAAAATACTTGATTCAGGTTCCCGCCCGACTGAACGGCTTCAGTCGTTCGGGCGGGGATTCCTGGTGGGGCTACAAATTTTATCTCGCTGCCTTTCATTGTCGTGTACTACGTTTATGTGATAAAAAGTATTCCCTATGGAAATCTCTATAAAGGTTTCTGCACTGATCTTGAGAAAAGACTAAAGGAACACAATGCCGGTAAAACTAAATCTAACAAAGCATTTCGTCCCTGGGAACTCCTTTATAACGAAGAATGTGCTACTCTTGAAATGGCAATTAAGCGTGAAAAATACTTTAAATCAGCTGCTGGTAGAAAAACTCTCAAGAAAATACTTGATTCAGGTTCCCCGCCCGACTGAACGGCTTCAGTCGTTCGGGCGGGGATTCCTGGTGGGGCTACAAATTTTATCTCGCTGCCTTTCATTGTCGTGTACTACGTTTATGTGATAAAAAGTATTCCCTATGGAAATCTCTATAAAGGTTTCTGCACTGATCTTGAGAAAAGACTAAAGGAACACAATGCCGGTAAAACTAAATCTAACAAAGCATTTCGTCCCTGGGAACTCCTTTATAACGAAGAATGTGCTACTCTTGAAATGGCAATTAAGCGTGAAAAATACTTTAAATCAGCTGCTGGTAGAAAAACTCTCAAGAAAATACTTGATTCAGGTTCCCCGCCCGACTGAACGGCTTCAGTCGTTCGGGCGGGGATTCCTGGTGGGGCTACAAATTTTATCTCGCTGCCTTTCATTGTCGTGTACTACGTTTATGTGATAAAAAGTATTCCCTATGGAAATCTCTATAAAGGTTTCTGCACTGATCTTGAGAAAAGACTAAAGGAACACAATGCCGGTAAAACTAAATCTAACAAAGCATTTCGTCCCTGGGAACTCCTTTATAACGAAGAATGTGCTACTCTTGAAATGGCAATTAAGCGTGAAAAATACTTTAAATCAGCTGCTGGTAGAAAAACTCTCAAGAAAATACTTGATTCAGGTTCCCCGCCCGACTGAACGGCTTCAGTCGTTCGGGCGGGGATTCCTGGTGGGGCTACAAATTTTATCTCGCTGCCTTTCATTGTCGTGTACTACGTTTATGTGATAAAAAGTATTCCCTTTGGAAATCTCTATAAAGGTTTCTGCACTGATCTTGAGAAAAGACTAAAGGAACACAATGCCGGTAAAACTAAATCTAACAAAGCATTTCGTCCCTGGGAACTCCTTTATAACGAAGAATGTGCTACTCTTGAAATGGCAATTAAGCGTGAAAAATACTTTAAATCAGCTGCTGGTAGAAAAACTCTCAAGAAAATACTTGATTCAGGTTCCCCGCCCGACTGAACGGCTTCAGTCGTTCGGGCGGGGATTCCTGGTGGGGCTACAAAGACAATATTCATAGACCTGTATATTAATGATATACGGGTCTTTCTCATTTAAAATGAAAACATGTTGGAAACATATGCGTTCTGTTGCAAATATACCTATGAGCTTTAAGATTGAAAAGGTAAAGCATACTTAACCCAAAAGTCATTCATTCTATTATATCCGGGATATCCATAATGTTGAAGTTGTCCAATAATTTTCACAGGATATTTCCTCATTGTTTTTAAAAGTAACATGGTTTTTGGTTATCTCAATTTGTATACTTAACATTTCATCAATGAACTCATTTTACATATATAGTATATCCAAATGTTCTTGTACTACAACCAGGGTCATTGTCGGTAACAGATAATTTTAATAATTATTGAAGTCATTGGGAAAGCCCATTGTCATGAGATACCAGTGTTATTATACCCGGGAGTTAAAATATTTCTGCAGTAGTGGTAATTGATAAAATATTTCTAATTTTATCAGGCAATCTGATCTTAAACTTAAAAAATAATATCACTTATGAGCCAATTTCCAATTTTGTCAGATAATGTCAATTCTGTCATCTATTAATGGCATATGGCTGCAAAATGATATTCTGTAAATGTTACCGATATTGAAGGGAATGTATATAATATTGTTAAAATTGGTACTCAGACCTGGATTGCCGAGAACCTGATAACAACAACTTTAAATGATGGTACTTTATTCTGATATAATACCAAGTAATTTATCCAGGATTGGAATAACCTCACAACAATGGCTATTGCTGGTATAAAAATGATATACATATAAAGATGTATATGGACCATTATACAATTGGTATACTGTTTCGTCAGGCAAATTATGTCCGAAAGGGTGCTGTTCCAAGCGAAACTGAATTTATGCTCTTAACTACATACATTGGTGGTTTTGATGGTGGCGGCAAGAAACTAAAAGAGACTGGCACTGCACACTGGAATAATCCTAACACCGATGCAACATATGAATTCGGATTTATTGCACTCCCGGGAGGCTATACCATGGGCGGTTACTTTTTTGGTATGGGCGACGTTACTTTGATCTGGACTCCACTGAAACAGATAACAGTAATGCATATGAGTGGAATATTTCCAGAATTCCATACTTTGTAAGAGAAGACCTAACGAAACAATTTGGTGCTTCAGTAAGATGTTTAAAAGATTAACAAAATGAAAGACTTTATTCCTTCTCAGCTTTCTATTTTAGCAGCAATAGCTTGTAAAAAAGAAGATACATTCCACCCGTAATATCGTCGGTTAACCTTAACATGAATGATACGATCAGAGACTATTATTCTGTCAGTATTGAGGCTTCAGATAATAATGGCGTTTCAAGTATAGAACTATATGCCAATGATTCACTGATAGTTAAAATGGAACAATTACCCTTTGTTTATCAACTGATACTCTGCTGATGAAGGATGGTGATATCTGATAAAAGTTGTTGCTTATGATTCAGAGGGAAATAAGACTGAATCATCGTATAAGGTTATTGTCCAAAATGCTGTTGTTACTTTTAACCTGGGCTCCACCTTTCATAATGCACAAAGTTTGTTATTTCGGATGACAGGTAATGTCATAAAATCAGGTGTGATTCAGGGGACTGGTAAAGTTAGTATTATGCTACTGGCTCCCTTTGATAAAAAGCAATAAACATTGTAATGGAACAATTACATAATGATACACCTATCTCAATGGTTATGTACACGTTAAAGAGGATCAGAGATTATATGGACTGGCCGGCAAATACTGCTCCAATTTTAAAGGATAAATTACATCTTAAAAATGATATCGGTTCTTTCTCAAAATATATCTTAGTACTGATCACGCTTTTACGACTTGCATCAATGTCAGATACAATTAACCTGCACAAACAATCCTTATTCATCCGTCATAAATTGCTTATTCAATTAATACTGATGAGGTATTTCTATATTTTATACAAGTTGACAATGTTCTGAATTAATATAATTTATCTTCAATATTTGCGGCATTTTCCAAATCAATACTTTCCTGACTTAGGTGGCGCTTCGTGTTATCAGGGAAGGGCTGATCTGCAGTATAAACGATATTATATTTCACTGCCTACAATGATTATTTTGAGATAAAGTACAATATTATCTCCGGATATTTTGCGAAATTCATACTTATTTTGTACAGTCCTCTTCATGGTTCTAACGCTCAGATCATATTCATATTTTAATCAGTACCGTGGAGAATACCGGCAATTTTGAGCATTGGCAGTTGAATTGGGGATTGTAAATTCAATCCGGCAAATTTTGAAGCAATATTTCAGGAATTCGATTTGTATTATGTTTGTATTATAATCATTTAAACTATAGGCTTTCAATTTCATACCGTGATCAGAAGATGGAACTCCCGGATTTATCTGCTTTAATATAGATATAATTTGAATTTTGTATGGAGCAAATTCAGATCATTAATTACAAAGTATTGATTGTCAGAGAATACTACTATGCTTGCTTGATTTTGACTTATTGGCTCGAGGTATCATATATATGTGGTATATATTCAAACTTGTTAAAGCATTGATTTAAGGGACTCTACAGTATCCAGGATGATTTTCAGAGAGTGATATAGGAGTCTTGATGTTGGTGGGATCTTTTTGTCCTTATAGTATTTCAGATTGTGTTTTTGGCAGTTTGTGTTAGGGGGGCGTGCAAACGTGTGTGGCGACTACGGTAGCGAGATAGGGGTTCGATTCCTGGTGGGGCTACAATATAACCCCTTATGTAATTATGCAATAAGGGTATGTTATTCTTTGTGATCCTGCATTTTACTCCTGATTGTGATATAAACAAAATTCCCTGTAATTTTGTTATATGCAATAAGGAATTATCATGAACACATTTATTGTACTTCTAATCTTAATTCCATGATGCTGATTCAAGGTTTTTACATTGATAAGTGAAGATCGATTTAAAAGAACGTTTCAATTATTGAAACTGGTAGCAAACACAGGATATCCCACAATTCAACACATCATATTTTTTGCGGGGTTTTTATGTAAAAAAACATAATCCCACATTGTAATTCATTTTATCAATCTTTCGTTCGGTTTTTGAGGAGAATTACAATAAAAAATCGTAATAAATATTGTGATATTCAGAACATTAAACTATCTTGTATTCTACTTTCTGATTAGAATAAAAATCTGGTACTTTAAACTCATGATCTTCAATGATAAGAGGAAAGAAATCCGAAAGAAAAATATTTAGTCAAAGGATAGAAGATCGACTAAATATTAAATTCTTTTATGAAATATCTGTTTATATTAGAACGAAACAAGCTGCAGGGGTTGTGATATATTTCCTAATTTAGACTGGTTTATCAGATGCCAAATATATTGACTCATGAAAAAAATATATAAATAAAAAAGAGCCAGAAATTAAAGCAATTTCAGATCCATCTGAAAATACGAAAGTTTCATCCAGGTCATTTCCAATAGTTGGCATCGGTGCATCAGCAGGTGGACTGGAAGCACTGGAACAATTTTTTAAGAATATGACAGGCCACAGCGGAATGGCATTCGTAGTACTTCAACATCTCGACCCAACACATGTTGGCATTATGCCTGAACTGCTTCAACGGGCTACTCCAATGCAGGTAATTCAGGTTACTGACAACCTGAAAGTAAATCCAAATCATGTTTATGTTCTCCCGCCAAACAAGAGTATGGCAATTTTAAATGGCCGTCTGCATTTGTTTGAACCAACCGAGCAACGAGGACTGAGGCTTCCAATTGACATATTCTTCCATTCATTGGCAGATGACCAGCAGGAAAGAAGTATTGGTATTATCCTGTCTGGCATGGGTTCTGATGGCAGTGCAGGATTAAAGGCCATAAAAGAAAAAAATGGTATTGTGCTGGTGCAGGACCCACAGTCAGCAAAATTCAATGGAATGCCAGGTAGTGCAATTGCATCGTGTTCTGTTGACATTATTGCATCGGCGAACGAATTACCGGAACGACTGATTGCTTTTCTTCAAAATAGTCCTGCTGTTAAATTAGACATTATGTCTGATGAAAAAAACAAAAGCAGTCTCCAAAAAATAGTCATACTGCTCCGTACACAAACCGGACATGATTTTTCCTTATATAAAAAAAATACTTTATACCGACGGATTGAAAGGCGAATGAATGTTCATCAGATAGAAAAGATTACAAATTATGTTCGCTTTTCTCAGGACAATCCGGGTGAACTTGAGATTCTGTTCAAAGAGATATTGATTGGCGTGACAAACTTTTTTCGTGATTCAGCATTGTGGGATAAACTAAGAGACCAGATTCTTCCTGATCTGCTTAAAGAATTGCCAGATGGATATGTACTCAGGGCATGGATTACCGGATGTTCAACAGGAGAAGAAGCATACTCACTGGCAATTGTTTTTAAAGAAGCCTGTGAAAAAATAAAGCGGAGCAAAAATTTATCCTTGCAGATATTTGCTACCGATATTGATACTGATGCTATTGACAGAGCCAGAAAAGGTGTTTTCAGTGCAAATATTGTTTCCGAAGTATCACAGGAGAGGTTAAATCAATTTTTCACTAAAAATGATACCAACTATTCAATCAATAATTCCATTCGTGAAATGGTTGTTTTTGCACCACATGATGTTATAAAAGACCCCCCCTTCACAAAACTGGATCTTCTTCTGTGTCGCAATATGTTGATATATATGGAGTCTGATTTACAGAAGAAACTGATGAATTTATTTTATTATAGTCTCAAGGCTGGTGGTATTTTATTACTTGGTACTGCTGAAACAGTAAATCATGCGGAAAGATTATTTACTTCAATTGATAATAAGTTAAAAATCTACAACCGATCTATAAATCAGTTGCAAATAGAACAGATGAACTTTCCAAGTTCCTATTCACGTTCCATAGACATGACACAGGGAGAAATATTACCAGTGAAATTACAACGTAACATTCAGACATTTGCAGACCAATTGGTATTGCAACGATTTGCTCCAGCCAGTGTCCTCATAAATCAGGAAGGTGACATACTTTATATAACAGGCAGGACAGGTAAGTACTTAGAACCTGCTGCGGGGAAAGCTAACTGGAACATTTATGCAATGGCACGAGAAGGCCTGCGCTATGAATTACTCAGTGCAATACGTAAAGCAAAGGAAAATTATGAACCAATTCATTTAAGGAATATAAAAGTTGGTACAAACGGGGGAACTCAGTTTGTTGACATTACGATTCAGTCAACTGAAAAACCTGATGAATTTAAAGATACTATCCTTATAGTTTTTACCGATGTCCCTTCCAATCATTTGACTAAAGGAGGAAAATCGAAAACAGGAATAAAAAGTCTGACAGACCATGATCATGAACTTGAAATTGAACTTCAGCGCTCTCGTGAAGAATTGCAGAGTACCCGTGAAGAAATGCAAACTTCGCAGGAAGAACTAAAGTCTACAAATGAGGAGTTACAATCTACTAACGAAGAACTTCAGTCAACTAACGAAGAACTCACTACCTCGAAAGAAGAATTGCAAAGTCTGAATGAAGAATTGCAAACTGTGAATCTGGAGCTGCAGACCAAGGTGACAGAATTTATGGAAGCAAATAATGATATGAAAAATCTTCTTAACAGTACAGAAATTGCTACTTTATTTCTGGACAAAAAATTGAACATCCGAAGATTTACAGATCAGTTAAATAAAATAATAAAGCTACGGCACTCCGATATTGGCAGACCCTTTACGGATATGGTTTCAGATTTACAGTACCCTGAAATAGTAACCGATGCCAACGAAGTATTGCGAACACTGATATTTAAAGAAAGTGATATTCCGACACTGGATGAACGATGGTATAAAGTTCGTATCATGCCTTATCGAACCACTGGATGAAAGAATTGAAGGATTGGTAATAACATTTACGGATATTACAAAGGCTAAAAAAATAGAATTAGAACTTAAAGAGGCACTAAAAGTTCTTCAGCAGCATAATTTGTTCAAACCATGAAGAAACAGGTACAGAATTTAACCGAGGCTCAACTGCTTCGTCAAAAGGCAGAAGATCTGTATAGAAAAAAGATTTCAAATGTTGGTGCAATGTCCAATGAATCGGATATACTTAAACTCAACCATGAGCTTTCTGTTCATCAGATCGAATTGGAAATTCAGAATGATGAGCTTATTCAGGCAAAGGAAGATTTGGAAGTTGCAGTTGAGAAATATATTGATCTCTACGATTTTGCTCCGACAGGTTATCTTACTCTTTCAGGAGAAGGTCAGATAACTGGATTGAATCTCTGCGCTTCAAAGATGCTTGGCAAAGAACGCAGTCACTTAATTAATAACTTATTTGGTGCTTTTGTAACCGATGATACAAAACAAATATACTACACCTTTCTCAAAGAAGTCTTTGACACAAAGATCGAGCAATCATGTGAGGTTACCATAATTGGTAAGGGTAAATCGCCAATATATGTTTATCTGGTTGGGATTGTTAACAAAGGAGGGAAGAATTCTGACATAAGTATGGTTGATATATCTGAACGTAAGTACGCTGAAGAAAAGTTAACCGAAACTAACAAAGAACTTGAACAATCAAAACAACTAAGTGCTGACAAGGACCTTTTTATCTCAGTACTCGCACATGACCTAAGAAATCCCTTCGGTGTGCTTCTCGGTTCTACCGAATTACTATTAAAAGACCGTAAAAATTTATCTGAAAAAGAAATTAATGACCTATTAAGAGAAATTAACAGATCAGCCTTAAATTCATATAATTTACTCGAAGATATGTTGAAGTGGTCGAGAGTTCAGATGGGAAGGGTTCCCTTTGAACCACGACAATTGAATTTTAATGATTTATGCATTGATATAATTGATTCTCTATCCCCTGTTGCTGAAACAAAAGGTATCAAAATAAGCTGCAATGTAGAAAAAGAGATAAATGTTATGGCTGACAGGGAAATGTTAAAAGCAGTTTTCAGAAATCTTGTTTCGAATGCAATAAAATTTACAAATAAGTATGGAGAAATTAAGGTTTCGGCTTCGAAAACTAAGGTCGGGTATCTTATTTTCTGTATCAGATAACGGAGTTGGGATGGAGTCAGACAGATTGATTAAACTTTTTGATATTTCGCACTCCCATTCAACAACAGGAACAGCAAATGAAAAGGGAACAGGGTTAGGATTATTACTGTGCAAAGATTTTGTTGAAAAACATGGGGGTAAAATTTGGGTAGAAAGCGAGACCGGCAAAGGCACAATTTTTTATTTTGATATCCCCGGACTTCCTGAAATAAAAGTGGGAGATGATTCAAAAAATGCTTCAGAACAAAATCACAGCCATAATCTGAAAGTTTTAATTACTGATGATGATGCAGGATTAAGAACCATACTTGGCGCAATGATGCAAAATTATAGTCTGGAAATTCTCTATGCAGAAACAGGTGTTGAAGCAGTTAATATCTGTGAAGAAAACCCGGATATCGATTTAATTTTAATGGATATTTCTATGCCGGAAATGGATGGACTGGAAGCAATAAAATTGATAAAAATGATCAATAAAAAAGTTGTGATAATTGTACAAACTGGTAAATCCCTCTCAGAAATAACAGAAGAAACTAAAGGGATTGAAATTGATGATTTTTTCTTCAAGCCTTATAGCAGATCATTTCTGGATGGATTAATCATAAAACATTTTGATAAAAAAGAGAATCGTTCCTTGGAATGAAGAGTTTGGTTACTATCATGTTTTCTGACAACATACCGGTCAACAACTCAGCCCATGATATGAGGGCTTTGCTGTCATCTCAGAGCTATTTATATTTCTTAAAACCGATTTGTTCCAAATTATTTGAGACAGAATCTGAATAAATGATTTAATTTGGCTACGGAAAAGAGTTCCATCACAATTAAACTAATAAGCACTTCATGCGATGATCATTCAGAAATTTAAAGAAATCCGTGATTATGTTTTTGCGAAGGAAGAAAATTTCGGATTAGAGCATCGTATCTTATTATCCGCAATTATAGTTGGGATTCTTGTTAGCGTAATTGGTGGCGCAATTAATTTTATTCTTTCTCCTTCTCTGATTGCTGTAGTCATACCTTTCTTTTTATCCACCTCATTAGCTGTCACTTACTATTTCGTCCGGTTCAAAAAAATTATAAGCCCTTTCGTTACTCCTGTTGTAATTCTTGCAATTCTGGGAATATCAACAATCTGGATTTTTAATGGAGGTATTAACGGATCTAATATTATGCCTTCATTTATAATACTAATCCTTGGAATTTTAGTGGTCCCCATTAAAATGAAGAAATATATTATCACACTTTATATCGCAGTAAACATCATTATTCTGTCTTATTCAATTTTACAGACCAGATTTGATTGTAGCCTTTCCTTCCGAGTCTGACCGCTGGATTGACAATATTATCACCTTTATTTATTCTTCATACTTTATTTATATAATTATCCGGTTTGTTCACAAAAACTATACACTTGAAAAACTAAAATCAGAAAAAAGTGAAAAAAGACTTCAGCAGCTAAATGCTGATAAGGATCTTTTTATTTCTATTCTTGGACATGATTTAAAAAGTCCGTTTCAAAGTATACTTGGATTATCAGAAATGCTAAAGGATGATATCGGGAAACTTGAGCGTAATGAAATTGAGACTCTTGCAAAGCAGATAAATACATCTGCAATTAACTCATATAACCTGCTGGAAGAAATATTGTTGTGGGCAGGAACCCAACAGGGAAAATTGCCTTTTATACCACAAAATATTAGTATAAAAGATATTTTCAGAAATGTTCATTGAAGCAGTTCATTCTAATGCGATGGTTAAAAAGATTACAATAAATTCATTAACTCCCGGAAGCTTGAGTGTTTTTGCCGACCCGGATATGCTAAAGACTGTATTAAGGAACCTTTTATCAAATGCAATTAAATTTACTAAGCCTGGTGGAGTAATTGAAATTGCTGCTACAACATCCCGGGAAAATATAACTATAACTGTTTCGGATAACGGAACAGGAATGAGCCAGGAAACGCTTAAAAAGCTGTTTGACATAACCCAAATTGTCACAACCAGAGGTACTGCAAATGAGAATGGTACCGGACTTGGACTATTACTGTGTAAAGAATTCGTTCTAAAACACGGTGGATTTATTTGGGCTGAAAGCGAAGAAGGAAAGGGAAGTACCTTTACCTTTACCCTGCCTGCATAATCGTGATTGTCTACTGACAAAAATTTTAATATATCATTACCCTGATTATCACTGATGATGGAACCAGATTTAATGATTGGTATAAGCCAGCTTAATTTTAATAATACTGAATATTACAATCCTGAATGGGTAGTAATGATAATATGAAATGTCTGCACTCTTATTGACCAAATAACCAGAATGGTGATTAGCTGTAGGAATACTAATATTTAATAATTTTGTAAACTGTGTTGCCTTTTAAATTGTTTGATTTCAAAAAATACAGCCCTGCAGAATAAGATGCCATGTTAATGGTACATGATCGCGGAATTTACATTTATTGTCTTAAGAAGCCTCCCCTGGGAATCAAATAGTTGTAAGGTATTTATAATGCCTTGCGATTCAATTCTAAGGTTATCTGTAACCGGTGAAGGATAAAGCTTAAGTTCCTGATTATTTTCAGCAACATCCTCAACCGAAACCAGCGTATTATTACTTGCAATCCAGCTGGCAGCTAAGCTGTTGTCGGAGAACAGATCAGCCAGTTCAAGAAAATAGCCATTACCGTCAGCATCAGGCCAGGGTGGCTGGTTGGAATAGGAAACACTGTCAATTACATTTCCATAACCGTCAACAAGTACAAGACTTTCCCCTTTGCTGGCCAGATTCCTTGTAAACTGTCCGAAAGCAGCAAATCCATATTTTGCAATGAAAACCGGCATTTTGCTTGCTATAACCTTTGATGTTCCAGGTGACATAATCGTATAAGGAGGAAATTGATAAACAAAACCAGTCCCTCTGAAATATATTCCTGATAAATCCACAATATCACTTCCCGTATTGGTGATTTCAATAAACTCCTGATCATTGGCATCCGGAAAACCCGGGGATGTGTCAGGATTATACATTATTTTGGTAATAACAAGCGAGGGAATCTCCACCTCTCCACAACCTGAAGGCTTACCTATGGCAGCTGTCATCCAGGGGATTCTTGCCTTAAGGAAGTCCTTTATTTTGGCTATTTCACCTAAAAAATCAGGCACAGTGCCCCACCGGGAATATTCTCTGAAGGTTGCTTCACTGATATGTTCAACGGTCTGGTCAATTAAAGATTCGATAACTGAATAATTCAAAGGTTGTCCGGGTTGGATAAGATGATTCCACCTTTTTGACAGGGCACATCTGAATTCAGGACTATTAAACAGGCCATGCCAGAATTGCGGACCTTCATTATCCCCATTGGCGAACTGCCAGGTATCTGTCTTGCTACGATCAAATCCCCATATAGCAAGATCATAACCATAAGTCAGGTTAAGATCCCATATTGGCCCGGCTCTTAATTTCCCATTTCTGTCTTTATGATAATATGTACTGAATTGATATGCATCAGCATTCGCGGAAAGTTCATTTATTATCATGAAATCTACAAAGGAAGTTATATCTATCACTGACGGATATCCTGTCTCAAAAGAGGCATCTCGAAAAATGACAGAGTTACTTAGCTTGTCGAATTCCGACTTAATATAAAGATTCTGAGCAGGCGTTACATTTTCTGGTTTTGGAAGTTCATGTATAAACTCAGCCGGAACCCCGGTTGTGGTTGGCATTGTCCATGCAACCGGATCGCCTCCGGTTCTCTTATCTGTCTTGGTTATATACCCTCCGGTTAATTTTGGAAAGGTGTTATCTGTTTTTTCTATGCTTAGTACATCTACCCGGTCAGGACCCTGTTTTATCTTTTTCTTCAAGGACATAAAGGCCGTTATAGGAACCGTTTAGCATAACCTCACAGAAGACTGTTCTGCTGGCATATTCCCCCATCATTCTGTAAAGATTATAATTAAGATAATCACGTATAAATGATGGCTCGAATGCAAGCCCGTTAAGTATCCAGTCATTTTCCCGGGAAGACCCAGCAGACTTACGTTCTTCTTTGTAAGATTGTCATCATTGAATGTTGTAAGTGCATATTGTTTTTTAGGAAGTGTCTGCGAGCTGGAACCTCTTATTTCGATATCAATTCGTCCGTTGTAGTTTAAGTATTGTGAGGAATCCATATCAGTAACCCAATTCCTTAATCCTTCTCCCCTGTATATTATTTTCATTGTTGCCAGGCACACGCGGAGAATCAGGTATTTCGATCCCGCCGTCAGTATTTATCATAATAATGGGAAGATTACTGTCGGTAAATCCCTGTGAACTGGATAATAAATTTATGGAGAATAAGAAGAATGCCAGAAAAAGAAAGTGCTTCATCCTGCTTAGATAATTACAATTACAAATATATTATTAAAAATGAGCTTCTTACTTCATAATTATTTATAACGTTAATTCAGGAGGAAGATTTATAAAATTTCTGATATTAGCAGCACTATGCAATTGAAAATTTTCTCCTTGCTGAACTCATTTGATAAAATAGGTTTTGCTTTTAATTTATTTTATTGCATCATACATTGAATCAGTCACAGTTATTGTTTGTGCTGAAACGGCGCATGCTCCGAAATAACCTAATGCGCCATTAGTAAGATTGGAATTTGGATTAGCCGGGGTGGATCCGAAAACCGGATTAGTGTGAATTAATTCTTCCAGAGTACGGTAATAACCAAAAGTAGGTTTATCAAGTGAGAATAGCTGAACCAGGTATCTGTGGCCGGCATTCACATGTGCCACACGTAAACCTATTTCCTGTCCGTTTGTATACTGATCATCATATAATCTGTAATTATCGCTTCTTGTGGTATCATCTTCAAATACTTTAATTCTGTAATAGTTCTTCTCATATGGATCCCTGAAAAAACAATTCAGATCTATCCGTTTCTGATCTTCCGGTCCTCCTCCGAAATCAAAATGCTGTAAGGTTGATCTGGCTATACTCAGGGAATCTATTCCAACATGAGAAAGCAAAGTGGAAATGCCGGAATATTCAACATTTTGGGATATTACTTTGAGAGTATATGTTCGTCCCGAATGTCCCCTGATTTTTGAAGTAAGATATAAACCAGGCATAAACTGATGTAAGGGTATCTATGAGTACCTTCATCATCGGAAACAGTAACAAACGCATCAGATACAGGTGGCAATTCAGGTTGATTAAAATAACTTCCTGACATGCTTATAATTACTGCATACGGTCCTGGTGAATCTGTTATTAGTCCCTCAATGACTATTCTGGGTTCTGCATTATTAAGATCAACTTCAATGACCTTCTGACAACCCTGTAATAAAAAGATCGAAATAACAGAAATAGTAAACATTAGCAGAGTTAACCTTTTCATTTTCCGGTTTGTTGTCATTAAGTTTATCTTTAAAATTTGAAGTTATATGTTACTGCAGGCACAAAACGAAAAAGTGATAGTTTAACTGCCTGCATTTTTAAAGGATCATTGGGATCGGGCTGAAAATTAATGGCATAGGCATTTTCTCTGCCGTATAGATTATAAATGGAAAAATTCCAGCTGCTTTCCATTTTTTCAGATTTTTTCCTTATCCAGGTAAGTCCAAGATCCATTCTGTGATAATCTGGCATGCGATAACCATTTCTTTCAGTATAATAGGGCACAACATTCCCGTCAATATAGTAACGGCCACTTGGGAATGTTACAACATTCCCGCTGCAATAAATCCAGGTTGCGGAAAGAGTAAGCTTTGGATTTAGTCTCATACATCGCCACAACGGAGATATTATGTGGTCTGTCCTGTTTCGCCAGGAATGTATTGCCATCGTTTATATCTTTGAATCTTCTCTTGGTTTTTGAAAGAGTATAACTTATCCATCCTGTTAGTCTACCTGACTTTTTCTTTAACAGAAATTCAGCACCATATCCCCATCCTCTGCCAAAAACAAGTTGTGATTCAACTTTATTGTTAAGTATAAGATTTGCTCCATTTCTGTAGTCGATCTGATTTTGCATGGTCTTATAATATACCTCAACTGAGGTTTCGTACATGTTATCAGAAAAGTTCCGAAAATATCCCAGAGTATACTGGTCTGCCAGTTCAGGCAGAATATTAATGTTACTGGGCACCCAGATATCAAACGGAGTAGTTGAGGTCGTATTTGACAATAAGATGAATATACTGTCGGGTTCTGGCATAGGATGCTTTTATTGAGGAAGAATCGTTAATAATATAATTTATCAGTAATCTTGGCTCAAGTCCCCCGAAGTTATTGAATATCTTGCCCCTGGGGTATGAAACAGAATCTACAATATCTGATACAGCATCGTAAGTATAGATAGTACCCGGGCCAATTGAACTGAAGAGTGAGTAACGCAGGCCATATGTTGCTTTAAGGTTACCCAAAATAGTTTGTTCATTGGAAATGTATACTGCATTTTCCAGTGCGTACCTGTTATCCATCGATCGCACATGGAAAAGGGCAGTACTATCAACTTTGCTTGGAACGAAAGTATGGTAAATTGAATTAAACCCGATTTTAATCGTATTCCTGGAGTTCAGATAATAATGCAGATCTTCTTTAAGATTCCAGTCCTTTATTTCAGATATCACATTCATATTAAGATTACCTACCTCCACATTAAACCGGTAACTGTACTTATTGAAGATTAATGAGGTGTTTGAAAATATTTTATTGCTGAATATATGATTCCACCTGGTTGTGGCCGTAAGATTTCCCCAATTCAGACCGAGAGTTCCTCCCAGGTTAAAATTATCTCTGCCCAGATAACATGAAAAATATAGCCGGTCTTTATCAGAAAACTGATAGTTGGCTTTCATATTAAGATCATAGAAATAGAGTGTAGAGTTTTTAGCAACCGAGTCTACTCCCTTTCCGGGCAGTAGTCTTAAAAAGATATCAGCATAAGTTCTCCTGGCAGAAATCATAAAAGAACCTTTTTCCCTGAATATCGGACCTTCAATTGCCAGCCGGGATGCAATTATTCCAATTCCTCCGGATACACGAAATTCCTTATTGTTCCCTTCATTCATTTTGATATCGACAACTGAAGAGAGTCTGCCTCCATATTCAGCAGGAAATCCACCCTTATATAATGTTATATCTTTAATTGCATCGGAATTAAAGGTTGAAAAGAAGCCCAGCAGATGAGAAGGATTATAAACTGGTGCTTCATCAAGCAGAATAAGGTTCTGATCTACTCCTCCTCCACGAACATAGAAGCCGGCATTTCCCTCTCCGGCTGGTGATACCCCGGGTAAAAGCTGAATAGTCTTAAGGATATCCTTCTCTCCCAGTATTACAGGAATATTCTGAATTTCCTTTACGTTTATCTTTGATATTATCTCACCGGAAACAACATTATTATTGCTCTTTTCTCCTGTTACAGTTATCTCATTTAAAGCTATAGATGCCTCATCTAATTCAATATCAAGCTTTATGTTATCGTTTAACTCAATTGGAATTATTTTTGTTTTGTAGCCAAGATACTGAATCATTAAGGTATACTTTCCGGCAGGCAGGGTGAGCGAAAAATATCCATACGAGTTAGTAGTAATACCGGAACCTGGTATTTCTTTCGGATAGATTACCGCACCCGTCAATGTTTCCCCATTAGAAGCATCCCGTACAAACCCGCTAATTGTAGCCTGTTTCTCTGTATCCCCGGCAATTAATACCGGTTGTATAATTGAGACAATGAAAGCCAGGATTAAAAAGCCCTTTTTAATCATCAGTCGATTTTAATGCACAAAAATGCAAATATTAATTTTAAGAACAGGCAGGGGTGATTCTGTTTATGGGATAAGATGTACAATATTTAAGATCAGGGCCGGCTATATCTTAAAATCAAAATGCCTTTGCCGCTTTCATGGTTTCAATAATCAGAGGCAGGTTGAATTTATAATGGTGATCACCAGGTATAATTTTTACTTTTATTGACGTCCCGGCTAACATTTCAGGAATTTTTGTTTTTTCGCCATCTCCGAATATTATAAGAGTTGGAATCGATTGCATCTTCAAAATTTCATCCAATACATCATAAGTGTTCTGACGATTGCCCATGCCCAGCATATTTGAAAAATGAACTTCAAAATCAGTGGTGGTTTCAGGAGATAAAAGTACAACTGATTCTATCCTTGATTTCATTTCCTCAGGCATCCTGTTAACTATGAAGGGTACTATTTCAGCGCCAAGAGAATAGCCAATCAGTAGTAATCGTTTCTTTCCCCACTCATTACTGTAATAATTCAAAGCTGATGACACATCTGATTCAGTCTCTTCCGGAGTCTTTCTCTTCCAGAAATATCTTTTTGAATCCAGGCCTACAGTAGGGATTCCTTGTTTTGCAAGATGATCAGCAATTAACTGTTCGAATGCATACCATCCGCCATCTCCTGATATAAGAAGTGCAACCGGAGAATCAGGAGTGTCTATCTTTGACTTTGTCAGGACAAGTGGCAGATTTTTAACCTTATCTATCGAAATATTCTCAGGAATATTTTTCTCATATTTAGCCAGGATACGTTTGTAGGCATCTTTCCACTGAGGCATAAAATCACTCCATTTTGAAAAGCCATGCCCTACATTTGGCAAGGTAATAAGTTCAGCATCAGTGGTCTTATTTGTAAAGTCCAAAACAGTTTTATAATCGCATACCTTGTCAAGCTTTCCATGCAACACAATCCAGGGATTACCTAGTCTGGCGTCTGCCTGCAAAAAAAATATTTTGCCCGGAACATCGACCTTTTCTCTGAGACCATTAAACTCGCAAAACATTTTAGGAAGCTCAACATCCGGACTGAACCCCAGAGATATCCCTCCCATGAATGTTCCGGGACGTGCCTGTGCAAGAATGCCATAGACAAGTGTTGCTCCGCTTGAATAGCCCATTAAAACAGGAGGAACAAAATCCGGGAAATTATATCTTTTTTCAACCTCTGTCGAGAGTTGAACAAAATCAGCAGCGATATCATAACAACTGTCAGGTCGATGCCGAAGCATATTGAAATATCGTAAGATGTCTACCCCGATAACCAGAGTGTTCATATCAGAAAATGATTCAGCAAATTCCGGGACTCCATATTTCCAACCAGCATCACCAGAGATCATGATAATCACATTTGAAGGAGTCCTGGTCTGGTCATATAAGAATACTTTCCCAAACGGAGCGACATCAATCGAATCCTCTGGAAACAGTTGCAAAAGCCCCGGAAGTGCCTGCGAATACAATACCAACAATAAGAAAAACAAAGCTCTTCATCATATAAAAATTAATCAATTAATACCCTTGTTCAGCTGTCAGTTGGTACTTTAACCCAAACTCATACACAGTTTCTTGTATTTTATTCTTGCAGGAGTAGTATCTGAAACCCGCTTTTTATAGTTTTCCTCATAATCGGAGTAATTCCCTTCAAACCAGACAACTTTTGAGTTGCCTTCAAAAGCAAGCATATGAGTTGTAACTCTGTCAAGAAACCATCTGTCATGAGAAATTATCACTGCACAGCCGGCAAAGTTTTCGAGACCTTCTTCCAGGGCTCTGAGCGTATTAACATCTATATCGTTAGTTGGTTCATCAAGTAAAAGAACATTTGCTCCGGATTTAAGTGTCAGAGCAAGATGCAGTCTGTTTCTTTCGCCTCCTGATAGTATCCCGCATTTCTTTTCCTGATCCGCTCCTGTGAAGTTAAACCGTGCCACATAAGCCCTGGCATTAACCAGACGGTTTCCTACCATAACATCATTCTGTCCTCCTGATATTACCTCATAAACAGTTTTTGCAGGGTCAATTGCAGCATGAGCCTGATCAACATAACCCAGACTGACAGTTTCACCAATTTTAAAGTCACCTTTCGAGGCTGTCTCCAGCCCCATAATCATTCGGAAAAGAGTTGTTTTTCCGGCGCCATTCGGACCAATTACACCTACAATACCATTCGGAGGCAGACTGAAATCCAGATTTTCAAAAAGCAGTTTCTCTCCATATGCTTTTGTTACCTGACTGGCTTCTATCACTTTATCCCCCAGTCGTGGTCCGTTTGGTATGAATATTTCAAGTTTTTCTTCCTTCTGTTTAATATCCTGGTTAAGTAAATTCTCATATGCACCGAGTCGGGCTTTTGATTTTGCATGTCTTGCTTTTGGAGACATCCTGACCCATTCCAGCTCTCTCTCAAGAATTTTTCTTCTCTTTACATTTCCTTTCTCCTCTACTTCAAGTCTTTTTGTTTTCTGCTCGAGCCAGGAAGAATAATTACCTTTCCATGGAATACCTTCCCCGCGGTCAAGCTCAAGGATCCATCCTGCCACATTATCCAGAAAATAACGGTCGTGAGTAATGCAAATCACAGTTCCATGATATTGTTTAAGTGTTGTTTCAAGCCACTGAACAGACTCTGCATCAAGGTGGTTAGTGGGTTCGTCGAGAAGGAGAATATCGGGTTGTTGCAGAAGCAAGCGGCATAATGCAACTCTTCTCCTCTCACCTCCGGAGAGAACATTAACCCGTGCATCACCCTCGGGGCACCTGAGTGCATCCATTGCACGTTCAAGTTTATGCTCGATATTCCAGCCGTCGTGATAATCGATTTTTTCCTGTAAAACAGCCTGACGATCCATGAGCAGCTGCATCTTGTCAGGATTTTCATAAACTTCAGGATCACCAAAACTATTATTGATACTTTCAAATTCCTTTATTATTTCCATTATATCCTTAACACCCTCTTCGACTATCTCCCTGACACTGCGGTTATCCTCCAGCAACGGATCCTGTGAGAGATGCCCGACCGAATATCCCGGCAGAAAAGTTACATCGCCCTGAAACTCTTTTTCAATGCCGGCGATAATCTTCAGAAGGGTTGATTTTCCTGATCCGTTCAAACCTATAATTCCAATTTTTGCCCCCAGGAAAAATGAAAGGGAAATATCTTTCAACACCTGCCTGTGAGGAGGAAAAGTCTTCCCAACACGGTACATCGAAAAAATAATCTTATTGTCGTCAGCCATATTTATTTATGTTAATATATATGCAAAAATAAGAAGAGACGTCCAGATTGAACGTCTCCATCAGAAGAATAATTATAAAATAATATTCTATTTCTGTTCAAACAGCTTTATTGTATCATCCTGTAGCAATACCCATAATGCATACACCCCTTTAAGTGTTCCGATAGGGATATTGAGACATCCTAATGCGGAAACAACTATCACAAGGTACCGTGCCCATGGCTTAAAGGCCAGTAGTCCTATTCCTCCAACCAGACCCAGAGTTGATAAGAATCCGATCAGTAATGGTACGCTGATAGATAAAAATCCCAGAACCATTTGCCCTGTCTCGTCACCATATGTCATTCCCCGGGCAAAGCTCAGAGCAAAAAATACGGCGACAGCTCCAATCAGACCCAGAATGGCAAAGCCAATCTGTATAGCGCCTACGACCGTTACATGCTTTTTCATTTTTGAATCTTCCATGACAATTATTTTTAATGCAATTTATAAATTTTTTCATTCCTGCCTTAATGACTGTCAATTTTATAAATTGATGCATCACTATTGAACAGTATTTACACAGGTATTCCTTTTTGTTACTATTTCTTCCTGATAAGAAAAGAGTTTTTGTATATTTGACTTGAAAATAGATATTTGTATCGCTTTATAATAACAAATAAGTAACCTGAATCTGTTTATATTTTTGAAAATATAGCCTTAAAAAATAACCAAGATGAAAAGAAAATTAATTTTTGGAGTAGCTTTTATTCTTATTGCATGGGCAGCTGATTCCTGTACAGCACTCTCCGATTGTAAATTCTGCAAAAATGTTACATATGATCAGAATGGAGTTGTCATTACTTACCGGTACTGAAACTGAATATTGTGGTACGGATTTAGTAACGAAAGAGGCTACACCTCCGGTAACGGTAGGTTCACATACCACGAAGGTTGAGTGTCGCTAGTATCTTACTCCGATCATAGTGACATCATCTACCTGAGGGGTATCTCCACGCCATTCCTCAAATATCTCATCAAGCTTTTTGCCCTGTTCAAGCATTGGGATACCTGACATTGCGACCAGGGTCTCCTTAAGCTGCATCGACATGAATTTCTTCTGTTTGGGTCCTCCGAACTGATCTGCATAACCATCTGAGAATATATAGAATGCATCCCCTTTCTGAAGTTCAATCTTATGCTGAGTGAATGGCCCCATTTTATAATGAATGGCAACCGGCATTTTATCAGCCCTGTAATGAATTAATTCTCCTCCCCTGACAAGGTAAAGAGGATTGTTTGCACCGGCATACCATAAAATGTTCTTATCAAAATCAACAATGCATACCGCAATATCCATTCCGTCTTTGATACTATCCTCTTCAGCCACCTGGTTTAATGATTTAATGATTCCCTGCCGGAGGTTTTCCAATATCTCATCCGGCATAATGATATGCTTACCGTTTACAATTTCATTAAGCATCGTAACTCCCAGCATGCTCATAAAAGCTCCGGGTACGCCATGTCCGGTACAGTCAGCAGATATTATTATCTGAATATTACCCTGTGAACTGACCCAGTAAAAATCTCCGCTTACAATTGCGAGTGGTTTATAAAGAACAAAGTGTTCAAGTTTATCACTGAAAAGCTCAAGAGAAGGAATTAGTGCTGTCTGAATTCTCTTGGCGTACATAATACTATCAGTTATATGCTTTTTCTGGTAAGCTATCTGATCGCGCTGTGCTGCCGCAAGATCCCTCTGCTTTTCAATTTCATCTTTCTGAAGTGAAATAGTCCTGTTCTTCTCCTCAAGCTTTATATTGGCCTCTTTCTTGATCTTGTATCCCCTGTAAATATAATACCCCAGAAAGCTGACCAGCAATAAAGCCAGCAGGACAAAATACAGAATCAGCTTTTGCTTTTCAAGAGTTGCAAGCTGAACTTTTATTTTGCTCTCCTGTTCACTGATCTTATTTAGCTGGTCATCTATTCTGCTAATCTGAAGCGCAATTTTTTCCTTCTGATTTGACAAAGTATCTTTTTGAACCTGTACCTCTTGCTGTTGTACAACAATTGTCTGTTTCTGATCTTTAATCTCACCCTGCTGCCTGTTTATCTGAACAAACTGCTTATCAAGAACCTTCTGTTTCTCATTAAGTGTTTCTTCCTTCACATCAATCTCTTTGTCAAGGCTGTCAAGAAGTGCTTTCTGCTGAAGTATTTCCTTTTTTTGAATATCTATTGTTTCCAGTTGCTGTCTGAATAGTGACCTTCTGAGCTTCAATTTCCTGGCTGGCTATATCAAACAGATTCTGCCAGTCTTCCTTTGTTTTTATAGCCAGTAAATAACAGGCTTTGAGGAACAGACATTCCTTCTTTCTTTATATAATCCTCATTAATGTCGAATCTGTGGTTTCCCATCCACTACTATGAAGTTAATCATTGATTCCCTGAATTCGTATCCTTCTGTTATCAGCATGGTTTGCTGTCCTTCAATTTTTTGCTTGATCTTGTCAAGGTTGAACCCGGAATTCTTATTTACATAAAGAACCTGGAGATGAGGAAGACTCTCCAGATTTTTGAAACCTGCAACAGTTACCGGTTTATCCTGAATTCTGGTTCTTGTCCTGGCAAGATTAGCCATTTCTTCCACAAGATCATAGTCTCCAACAAGAAC
Organism: uncultured Bacteroidales bacterium; assembly: GCA_963741935.1. GTDB lineage: Bacteria > Bacteroidota > Bacteroidia > Bacteroidales > VadinHA17 > LD21. Next base: position 57,798 of record CAVUJY010000019.1, read on the forward strand.
CCCAATCCTGAATGTTGAGGAATCCTGGAAGCCAGGACCATAATCAATATATTTTGCAAGGTCGAAAATATATAGTGCTCTTGTAGAATTATCAAATCCTGTCTGACCATTAGCACTAATAAATAATAAAATCAATCCTGAAAAAAGGACTAAAACTCTTCTGGAACGAAAATGTGTAAGCATGATTGCCGGGTTTATTTATACGAATTTGCACAATTTTATTCAGTAAAACAAATATCATCCACACTATGAAATCCGACAATGTTGATAAAATGTTAATAACTGTAAAGATATGCAGGTTCCCCGTTTCTATCTTATCGTAATTTTATACAAGTTTAATATATAGTATATCATGACATTGAATATCAGTAATTTAGATCTCTCAGGGAAAAATCTTGTTATTGTTGAGGATGATCTGCCTTCGATAAAGTATTATGAAACCCTGCTGAAAAACTCTGGTGCTGATGTTAAAATATTTAAAACAGGTAAAGAATTTATAGATTACCTGAATCAGGATAATATAAAAATTGACCTTCTCTTCATTGATTTTCTTATTCCGCTTATCAACGGCATTGAATGCATAAGGATTTTCAGAAAAGAGAGAAAAAACACCCCGGCTATAATGATTACGGCCTATTCGTCGGAGCAGGCAAAGACTGAAGCCTACCTTGCAGGATGCAGTGAATATGTGTTAAAGCCAATCTACCCTGAAAAGATATTCTTCCTTCTTGAAAAATATCTGTTCACAGAGATCGCAGTAACTCTTTCTTTCTGATCCTGTATTCTAATTCGCGCCGGGCTGAAGAACCTTTACATAATCTGCATAGTAACTCTCAAGCTTCTTTGTTATTTCATCTGCCAATTCTGGTTTCCCATGTGAAGCACATGAGTTTGCCACTCTTGAGGTATACTGTATTGCAGTCTGAATCTCAAATTCTGCCGAGTTTATTATGTAGCTTTTCTGTTTAAGATAATAATCAAGTCGTTCATAGTAATAGTCACAGAAATCTTTGGTCATTTCAACGGCTTTCTGACTGTCTCCTGCAAGAAAATAAGATTCAATAATATCAGCTACATAAGGGTCGTAAGGAATCCTGTCAAGAGGGAATGTATCCATACAGTAATTTAATACCTCTATTGCCTTTTCGTCCTTGCCTTCTGTTGAAAGAGCCTTAGCCAGTCTCGCGTAATTAAGCCTCGATTTAATTACGATAAGTGTGCGTCTGTGGTTATAATCAATATCAACTCCTTTAACATTTGCTCCACCCCACACAAATTTCTTCATCATATTATTATACAGGATGTCTGTGTCGATCCTTCCGTAATCCAGCCAGCTTTTATTCTGCGATTTTATCGGAACAAGTCTGTAAGCTAAGCCTTCAAGCTGAAAATATTCTTCCAGCCCCATAGCATCGTTATGATAACCTGTAACAAAATATATTGGGCGTTTCCAGTCATTATGTGCAAGTATATCCAGAACTATCAGCTGGCTTTTTAAAATTACACTGCCCTTAAGTTTGATATCAATATAAGGTACAATTTTATCTGCATCCTCAGGTTTTACAGTCCCTGAGGCCAGAACTGCTGCTGCATCTACAGGAATTCTGATGGTTCTGGCAGGAATAATATCAAGCAGTTCTGTGTTGGAGATCTGAATTTTAGTTGCTTTGTTATCGCTGTTGACCCAGTCGATCACTGTTTTAATATCTACCGGATCTTTTGTCTTTTCAACAATATATACCTGGTTATTTACCCCGTCGTAATATTTTTTTGAAGGGAGTGTTATTGGCAGGGGATCCGACTCATAGGCTTTATCTTTCATCTGATCAATATACCAGTCAGTATTCAGTAGCATAAGATTACACACCCGGAGGCTTGTTCCCTTACCCTCAACTTCCTGGGCATACCACAGAGGAAATGTATCGTTATCTCCATTTGAAAAAAGAATTGCTCCCGGAGCACATGAACTAAGATAATCGAAGGCTACATCACGTGTCAGATACCGACCTGATCTGTCATGATCATTCCAGTTTTCTGATCCCATAAGAACAGGCACAGCCACAAAACAGAGAATGCCGGCAAGAGGAGCTGCTAATTTTTCTCCGGTAATCTTTGATATTCCTTCAAACAATGCCAGTACTCCAATTCCGATCCATACTGAGAAGAAGTAGAATGATCCGGCATATGCATAATCCCTCTCCCTTGGCTGGTCAGGAGACTTGATTCAGGTAAAGTACAATAGCCATTCCTGTCATGAAAAAGAGAAGTAAAATGATTCCCCAGTTCTTATTATCCCGATTGAGATGGTAAAACATCCCAATCAAACCAAGAAGAAAAGGCAGCAGATAATACCTGTTCCTTGACGGGTCATTTTTCATATCTGCCGGTAAGTCAGATGTACCTACTCTCGGCGCATCGAGAAAATTAATGCCGGTTATCCAGTTTCCGTTCACAGCACCTCCGGTTCCCTGTGTGTCATTCTGTTTTCCGGAAAAATTCCACATAAAGTATCTGAAATACATATAACCGAACTGATATGAAAGCATGAACCTCATGTTCTCGATAAACGTGGGCTTTTTTATAACCTTCTTTGTTCCATCCTGCTCGGTAACCTGGATAGGAGTGCCTTTTACCTTTCCCCACTCTTCATAAACAGCCTCATGACCTTCCTGATCGCTCCACATACGCGGAAAGAGAACCACAAAACGTGGATCATAGACCCTCTCAACATCATAACTTACTACTTTGTACTTACCTCCAACAAGGGCATACTTTGGTTTACCATCCTTATATTCAAGTATCGGTGCATTATATACGGGGCCCTTAAATAACGGACGCTGACCATATTGCTCCCTGTTAAGAAAATACAGCAGATTATTTGGATTGGAAGGATTATTCTCATTAAGAGGAGTATTTGCAGATGATCTGATGACAATAATCGCATTAGCAGAATACCCTATGAGAATTACCATTATGGCAGTGAGGGAAGTATTCAGTATTGTACGGTTTTTATTTCCAATATACCATGTGAAACCGGATATCAATATCAAAGCAATTATATTCAGAAACGCCTGAACCTGAAATAACCCAGATACCCGTAAAAAAAAGAACTGCAATGGCAAAGATTGAATTTTTCTTATTATCTGTTGATTTAAGAGAAGATCTTATCGCAAATATGAATAATACTATAAGAAGAAGCATATGGAATATCATTCCGCTGTTAACGGGAAGGCCCAGTGTATTAACAAAAAACATATCGATCTTAAAGGAGATTGTTACAATCCCCGGCATTATGCCATACATCAGCAGGGAAAGAATGATTACTGAGGCAACTAAGGAAATTGCCAAACCCTTGAATGAATATTCGAATTTCTTAAAGTAATATACCAGGACAATAGCCGGTATTGCAAGCAGGTTCAACAGATGCACTCCAATTGAGAGACCCATCAGAAATGCAATAAGAATAATCCACTTGTCAGATGACGGTTCGTCGGCAACATCCTCCCATTTTAATATTGCCCAAAATACAAGAGCTGTGAAAAGAGAAGAAGAAGCATATACCTCACCTTCAACAGCAGAAAACCAGAATGAGTCAGAGAATGTATATGCTATGGCCCCTACCATACCTGCTGCCATTACGGCAATAATCCTGGCCGTTGAGTATTCAGATTCATTCCTTAATAAGATTTTCCTGGCAAGGTGTGTTATTGTCCAGAAAAGAAAAAGAATTGTAAAGGCACTTGCCAGAGCTGACATGGAATTAACCATTTCAGCAACTTTTGATGTATTACCTCCGGCAAAAAGAGTAAAAAAACGTGCCATAATCATAAAAACAGGGTTTCCCGGAGGATGTCCTACTTCCAGTTTAAATCCGGAAGCGATGAACTCTCCGCAATCCCAGAGGCTTGCTGTAGGTTCGATTGTCATCAGGTAAGTAATTGCCGCTATGATAAAAGCTACCCACCCTGAAATATTATTAATCAACCTGTATTTTTTCATCCTTATGTTAAATTTTTAGACCCGAAATTACTGAATATCATTAGCTGACGAAAATAATGCTTTTTTTTATGATAAAATAATTGAATTTAACCATGTGCAGGCACATAAAAAAATATGTTCACTGAAATCCGTACACCGGAACGAATTATCACTTTAATTTGTTTATCACAATGTAAGTTATAAGACAACCGTTATTCTTCTCAGAAATTCATCACATATTTTATTATTTTTGACCAACATTTCGACTCATGAAATATCCCGTAATCTTTATAATGGTAATTCTGATTGTACTATCACGTAATACTTCAGCACAGTATTATGTGACAGGACAGGATCCTGCTTCCATCAAATGGATGCAGATAAAAACCAATCATTTTACCATAATCTATCCTGAAAGTTATTCTGCGGGAAGTATCGTCTATGCTCAATCTCTCGAAAAAGCTTATTCAAAAATAACTACCCTCTACCCTGAGAAAAAGTTCAGGATTCCTGTGATAATTCATAATCTTACAACCGAATCGAACGGCTATGTAGCCTGGGCTCCACGTCGAATGGAACTATTTCCTACACCCTGAACAAAATGGCATCCCTCTGTGCAAATGAAACGCAACTTGCAATCCATGAGCTGACTCATGTCTACCAGATGGAATCATTGTACAATGGATTTACAAAAGCGATGTCATTTGTTTTTGGTGAGCAATTCATTGGTATTGCAGCCTCTCTGTTACCAATGTGGTTCATGGAAGGAGATGCAGTATTTGCCGAGTCTATCCTGACAGAGTCAGGAAGAGGAAGAACACCCGCATTTCAGAAACAACTGAAAGCAATTGCGGTGGAAAACGGGAAAATGTACAATTATGATAAAATACTGAATGGCTCATTCAGGAACTTTATTCCGGACTATTATCAGTCAGGTTACCAGATGATAACATGGTCAATGATCAAATATGACCATCAGCTATGGAATAAGGTACTCAAATTTACTGCAGATGAACCTTTTACTATAAACCCGGTGAATATAAGTCTCAGGCGATATTCAGGATTAACGAAGAAAAGGCTTTTCAATGAAACATTCGACTCGCTTGAAACTATCTGGGCAAAAGATGTTATTAATGCTAAATCAGTTAAGTACGATGAGCTAAGCCCTTCCAAAAAAGGCAAGTTCATTAATTATTATTCTCCGGTATATGCCGGCCATGACAGCATAATTGCAATTAAAACTTCATTAAATGTGCTTCCTCAGTTTGTACTTATAAGCCCTGAAGACAAAACAGAAAAAAAGTTACATTCTCCTGGTTCAATGTATCCCTGGTTAATATCATATGCCCGAAACAAAATTGTCTGGGTTGAGACTGAATATGATCCCAGATGGGAAAACAGAGATTATTCAGTAATCAAAGTTATGGACATCAGAGACAAAGTTACCACGAGGTTGTCGCACAAATCAAGGTATATGTCAGCTTCTGTTTCACCTGATGGGAAGAAGGTGGCAGCTTCTGAAAATACCATTGGCAATAACAATTTTCTTGTCCTCATTGACATTAACAATGGTAGTATTATTCAGAAGGTTTCAGCCCCGGACAATGTCTATCTTCAGCGTCCCCAATGGTCACCGGACGGCGAAAAGATTACTGTTATTTATTTAACAGAAGCTGGAGAGGGGATTATGTCGTACTCCATTGAAGATAGCAGGTGGGATACACTTATTCCTGCTGCCAGAAATGACCTGCAGTCATCATATTTAAGAAACGACTCATTATTTTATATAAGCTCTCTGTCAGGTACCGATAATATTTTGCTGCGGACACCAGGAGGCAGTACATCCTTACTTACGAGTTCGCGCTTTGGAACAACTGATCTTACGCTTCATGGAGGAAACCTTATATTCAGCGATTACTCTTCATCAGGTAACAGTATATGTTATGATAAAATTAAAGCTGTCCCTGGATCGAATAGTGAACTAACCACTCCGGAAACTTTACCCATAAGCAGAGTCGAGATAGAACCAAAATCTGAATCCGGCACTTTAACAAATACCTATAATCCTGAACCCTACAGAAAATGGCTCCACCTTTTCAAGTTGCACAGCTGGATGCCATTCTATGCTGATATTGAGCAAATAAAATCAGATCCTACTGCCATCAGGCCAGGAGTATCAATCCTGAGCCAGAATGAATTAGGCACATTGATATCATCAGTTGGTTATGAATATTCCAGTGAGAAAAAAAATGTTTTTCATTCAAGGGTATCATGGAGAGGCTGGATCCCTGTTATTGAATCTCAGCTTGATTATGGGAATAATCCCGGGATATCAACCCTGCATGAATCAGTGGAAAAACCTTCGGTAATCAAGCCAGGGATAAGGTTCACGAATAGTGTGTATGTCCCGCTCAGTTTTGCTTCCGGCAGATTTTCTGAGTACCTGCGGCCAACAATTACTTCGGAGTACAGGAATGATTATATATACCTTAAGGAAGAGGGTTCATATGACTATGGTCAGACAATAATATCAGGCAGGTTATATCTTTTCGAATTCCATGAGAAATGCCTATCGTGATATCTATCCAAAATGGGCTCAGGTAGTAGATCTTAACTACTCCTATGCTCCATTCGACAAGAATATTTATGGTAAAGCATGGACCTTTAAAACGGCATTTTATTTCCCTGGGTTCTTTCCTTCCAATGGCATTAAGATCAGGCTTGAAAGGGAGAAGCAGATTCCGTCAAAATTTTTCTATGGGAACAGAGTAAGCCTTCCAAGAGGATATAATAATATATCCGTTAAGGAAATTAATTTTGCATCAATCGATTATGTATTCCCGTTATTATATCCTGATTTTAATATTTCCAGTCTTTTGTACCTGAAAAGGATCCGTGGTGGTCTCTTCTACGATTATGCTTCAGGACCTGGAAATGGCATCTATTATTACACTCCGAACGGTTTATCAGCGATGTATAATGACAATACCCTTAAGTCATTAAAATCATTTGGAGGAGATCTGCTTGCAGATTTTCATGTTTTCAGAATACCATATGAGATATCTGCCGGCATACAATCTGCCTGGAAATCAATACATGAGGCTCCTACAATTGAATTTTTGTTCAATATCGACCTTTACGGTATGTCAATAGGAAGAAGACCACATTGAATTCTTTTCTGATATTAATGGTTGGTATTAAATATTACGGTGCTCTGCACCTGTGGTAATATATTTCAAATTCGTTTCTACAAATATTGCGCGGCTCTGCCGCTTAAAACTAAACCTGAAATGTGCGGTTTATCTCTACAAATATTTTGCGGCTCTGATGCTTAAAATTAACCGTGAATATGCCGTTTATCTATATTCGGGAAGGGACAGGTGGCTTGACAGATATTGAAAAAAGTGAATCCAAAGGGAAGAACTTACACGGAGCTCACAGAGAAGGCACAGAGGCCTTCGATCCCGCAAGGCGGGACTCAGGCTACACAGAGAATTGATATACAGATTTTTTGAGAAGCTCCATAATATTTGTAATTAAATAGTTGCATTGAATAGTCTGGGAAGGTGCGGAGCACCGTAATATTTGTAGCTAATGATTGTCATAGAAGACAAAGGTGCAGCGCACCGGAATATTTTATTAAACGATTGAATGCTAATCAATTATCAGCCATTTTTTGAAAATGACAAATGATACCCATTTAGGAATAAAATTCGGGTGTTGTAAGGATGAAAACAGGATAATTTTTTACAAAAGATTTCGGGCATATTCTCTTATCAGATCCCAGGCTCTGTTTACATGATCAGATGTAACATTTGTCTGTGCTGTTACCATCCTGAGAGTATATTTCCCGTTTAAGACTGTATGTGATAAATAAATTTTACCTGAATCATTAAGCTGATGATTCAGTTTTTCATTAAGACTGTTTAACTGCATCTTCAGTATATCCGGCAGGATGAAATCTGAAACAAACAACACTGATGACTACCGGTGCAAGCAATTCAAAGTCACGCTCTCTATTGATCTCTTCTGACAGATTCTTTGCAAGTGAAATATGATATCTTACTTTTTCCTGCAAACCTTCAACACCATATGAGCGAATAACGCTCCAGAGTTTCAAAGCTCTGAATCTTCGTCCAAGAGGAACTCCCCAGTCGCGGTAGTCGTTGACTTTACCCCGGGTCCTTGTTTTAAGATATTCAGGAAGCACTTCAAAAGTTCTGATAAGCGACCCTGCATCTTTTACAAAATATGCAGTACAATCGAAATTTGTAAACATCCATTTGTGGGGATTGAATACAAAACTGTCAATATATTCCCTGCCATCGAGCATCCATTGAAATTCCGGCAGAATAAGAGCCGTTCCGCCCATTGCAGCATCAACATGAAGCCATACTCCGTTTTCGTGGCAAATCTCTCCTATGGCCCTCAGAGGGTCAATGGCAGTGGTTCCTGTTGTGCCTATTGTTGCCACAACACAGCATGGGATATTTCCTTTTTCCAGATCGGATACAATTGCCTTCTTCAGCTTATCCGCATCCATTGAAAAGTCTTCTTTTACCGGAATCTTAACAAGATTTTTCTTTCCGATTCCACAAATTTTAACAGCCTTTTCAACAGAAGAATGGGTTTGTTCAGAGCAATATACTTTTAAAGTACCACTTTTTCCGACCCCTTCATTATTTGTTATAAAATCTGTTTTTTTCTCTCTGGCAGTAATTATTGCTGCCAGAGTTGCAGTTGATGCGGAATCCTGGATAACACCTTCAAATCCGGAAGGCAACCCGATCATCTCTCTCAGCCAGATCATCATTTTCTCTTCCAGTTCAGCTGCAGCCGGAGATGTTTCCCAGATCATGCATTGGGATGCAAGAGTTGAGGTGAGCATCTCTGCAAGAACGGAAGGAGGACTTGTATTTGCAGGAAAATAAGCAAAAAAATTAGGGCTCTGCCAATGTGTTATTCCCGGCATTATAATATTCTGAAAATCCTTCATAAAGGAATCAAATGATTCCGAATGAACGGGAGGTTTCTCAGGTATCTTACTAAATATCTCGCCGGGTGATACAGATGATTTTACAGGATAATCCTCGACATTTTCCATATAACCTGCCATCCAGTCAACAAGTTCATGGGCATGTTTACGAAATTCGTCCGGTGTCATTTAATATCTCAGTTTATGGAATCAGCCAGAAGAATAATTTTGTTTGCCTTTACCTCAATTACTCCGCCGCTGATATTGTATACTGTTTCAGCTCCATCCTGACTAACAATAAATACAGGACCTGTCTCAAGAGTGGAAATTATCGGAGCATGGTCTTTTAATACCTGGAATGATCCTTTTTTCCCCGGCACTCTTACTGACTTTACATCACCTTCAAATACTTTACTATCAGGCGTGATTATCTCTATCTTCATTCCAAGCAGTTATTTTGACTGAGCAAGAATTTTTTCACCCTTTTCAATTGCATCTTCAATAGTACCAACAAGCATGAATGCTGATTCAGGATATTTATCAACCTCCCCATCCATTATCATATTAAAGCCTTTTATAGTATCTTCAATTGAAACCAGGGCTCCTTTAATACCTGTGAATTGCTCGGCAACATGGAATGGCTGAGAAAGAAACCTCTGTGCTCTTCTGGCCCTGTGAACAACAAGTTTGTCTTCTTCAGATAATTCGTCCATACCCAGAATTGCAATGATATCCTGTAATTCATTATATCTCTGAAGTAACTCTTTAACACGCTGAGCACAGTTATAATGTTCTTCACCAACAATATCTGCCGAAAGAATCCTCGATGTTGAATCAAGAGGATCCACAGCGGGGTATATTCCAAGCTCAGAAATTTTTCTGCTTAAAACGGTAGTTGCATCAAGGTGAGCAAAAGTAGTAGCAGGTGCCGGGTCAGTAAGGTCATCAGCCGGTACATATACAGCCTGTACTGATGTAATTGAACCATGTTTGGTTGAGGTGATACGCTCCTGCATGACCCCCATCTCAGTTGCCAGTGTAGGTTGATAACCTACAGCAGAAGGCATCCTTCCCAGAAGGGCAGATACTTCCGATCCGGCCTGGGTGAAACGGAATACATTATCCATAAAGAACAGAATATCTCTTCCACCGCTTTTCCCGTCGCCATCCCTGAAATGTTCAGCAACAGAAAGACCTGAAAGAGCTACTCTTGCTCTTGCTCCAGGAGGTTCATTCATCTGACCGAATACCAGAGCCAGTTTTGATTCTTTAAGTGCATCCATATCAACTGTTGATAAGTCCCATCCTCCGGCTTCCATGTTTTCAAGAAATTTTTTGCCATAGGTTATTACTCCGGCTTCAAGCATCTCACGTAAAAGGTCATTACCTTCCCTTGTTCTTTCTCCAACACCGGCAAATACTGAAAGTCCTGAGTAGGCTTTTGCAATATTATTTATAAGCTCCAGAATAACTACTGTTTTTCCAACACCGGCACCACCAAACAGACCTATTTTTCCACCTTTTGAGTAAGGCTCAATAAGATCAATAACTTTAATTCCGGTATATAAAACTTCTTTTTCGGTTGAAAGATCAACATACTTCGGAGGTTTACGATGTATTGGATATCCTCCTGTTTTATCAAGGGTTCCTATACCATCAATTGCTTCTCCTGTCACATTCATCAGGCGACCTTTTACCTGCTCTCCGATAGGCATTGTAATTGGCAAACCAGTTGATACTACTTCCATTCCCCTGCGCAGACCATCTGTTGAATCCATTGCAATGGTACGAACTGTTCTTTCTCCGGTATGTTGCTGACATTCAACAACAAGGATAGAACCATCATCTCTTTTTATTTCAAGAGCATCGTAAATATCAGGCATATCCATGCCCTGATTCTCAAAAGTAACATCAACCACCGGACCAATGATCTGGCTGATTTTCCCAATATTCTGTGACATATATTTCAGTTATTTTTAAAATTTTACAGAAGATACAAATTTAATAAATTTTGTGTTTCAACCTGACTAAAACGCTTATAAATTCAGTTTTAATTAAAAGGATAATTTTATATGTCAATTGCATAGAACTTTCTCCAAATCATCCTGTTAAGAGACTGATCATCTGTTTGTTATTTTATTCACAGTTGCGGGCGGACCAGATTTGGAAAAGGTATTCAAACGTGTGATTTTTAAAAATCCTTAAAATTTTTAACCTGAATCCGGATCTGATAACTCAAAATTCTTCCGGAAGCTCTTTTTGCCTGAACATTATTCTGTCAATATCATATTTATTGTTTCACCTGGTCAATTTGCCAAAATAGCTGTTGGGCTGGCTGGAGGAACCGGTGTTATCATAAAGATTGAACGATCGAAAAAGAAATAATATTTTCAGGATGCACTATTTATCTCGTCCTATAAGAGAACTGGCAACCTCTGATAACTCTTTTTTTCTCTCTTTATCAACATTTATCTTTTCAAGTAATCCGAAGGCGATATTTATATAATCATTGGCAAGCTTCTCTGTTACATGCCTTGATCTTAAGCTGATTATATATCTCAGTTACTTTTTTCACCTTGGTTTCCGGATCAAACTCCTTCATTGAGAACAGTTCATGAAGCTGGTTATGTTGTTCATGGGATGCAATTTCAAGAGCCTTTACCAGGAGGAAGGTTTTTTTATTTGACAGAATATCTCCTCCCGGAACTTTTCCAAATATTTTTACATCACCATAAATATCGAGAAGATCATCCTGAATCTGAAAAGCAAGTCCAAGATTTCTGCCAAACTCGTAAAGAATATCAGCAGCCTTATCATCAGCACCCCCGATTATTGCACCAATTTTTGCTGATGCAGCAAGCAGAACAGCGGTCTTCAGTTCTATCATCCTGAGATATTCGCACTCTGATACTATAACAGCCTTTTCATAGTCAATATCAAGCTGCTGACCAACACATACCTCAATGGCAGCTTTATTGAAGACTTTGAAGACCTGTAAACTGACTTTCGGGGGTGCCTGCAGGAAACAGTCATTCGCTATAAAAGCCATCACATCTCCCGAAAGGACTGCCTGATTAATATTCCACTTTTTGTGAACAGTCGGAAAGTTCCTTCTTACGGGTGCCTGATCCATTATATCATCATGGACAAGTGTGAAGTTATGAAATATTTCTATCCCGGTTGCCGGAAGAATTACATCATTGATTTTATCACTGAAGAGATTGCAGGCCATAAGAGCCATAACAGGCCTTATTCTCTTTCCCCCTATTGAAAGAATATATTTTACAGGATCGATAAGTTTTTGAGCCTCAGAATTATACGAAAGATTTTTAATAGCCTTATCAACTAAATCTTTTAGTTCAGTGTGATTGTACATAATGCTTATTTAAGAATCTTTAAAATCAAATATTTTAACCCCTTAGCGCTTCAGCACCACTTACAACCTCGAGTATCTGGTTGGTAATAGTTGCCTGTCGTGCTTTATTATACAGAAGGGTCAGATCCTTTATCATAGAAGTAGCGTTATCTGTTGCTTTATGCATAGCCGTCATTCTGGCACCATGTTCAGCAACAAAGGAGTTGAGAACTGCTTTATAAAACTGAATTTTCAGCGATTTGGGAATAAGATCTATAATTATATTTTCCTTGTCCGGTTCATAAATATAATCAACAGGAACACTCTTAACCTTACCATCAGTTACAGTTTCTACCGGAAGAAATGTCTCATTTGTAAGATTTTGTATCGCAGCATTTTTGAACTGGTTATAAATCAGCTCTACCCTGTCGTATTCTCCCGATACAAAACTACTCATTACTTCCTCAGCAACAGTTACAACATTATCAAAAGTAAGATCATTAAGAAGATGATTCTTTTCCGGAAGCATAGGCACGGATATTTTCTTAAAAAAATCAAATCCTTTTTTGCCGATAGGAAGAATTTTCAGGTTTCCACTTTTATATTGTTCCGGGTACTTTTCCTCAATAACCCTTCTGGCTTCTTTTATAACATTTGCATTAAATGCACCACAAAGACCTTTATTTGAAGTTATTACAACAAGGAGAACTTTATTTACCGGTGTAACCCTGCCATAAACATTTTCAATTTCCGAATCTGCCAGACTTTGTGAGAGTCCGATCAGAATTTCATATAACTTATTTGCATATGGCCTCAACCGCACAATTTTATCCTGAGCTTTCCGCAATTTGGCAGCTGAAACCATCTTCATAGCTGAAGTGATCTGCCTTGTAGATTTTACAGAAGTAATTCTTATTCTTATTGCCTTTAAATTCGCCATCTGGGATCCGTTTATTCAGGTTTTCCTGATTACTGTTTCTGATATTTCATAACTAACTCTGCAGCAACTTTTTCAAGGACTCCCGTGATATCATTATTAAGTACACCTTCACGAAGACTATCAAGTACATCTCTGTGTTTTAATTCCATGAATTCAAGGAACTCACTTTCAAATTCCTTAACCTTGTCTATTGGAACATCCTTCAAAAGACCCATTGTTCCGCAATAAATAATAGCAATCTGTTTTTCAACAGGTACTGGTGCATATTGTCCCTGTTTAAGTATTTCAACGTTCTTCGCACCTTTGTTAAGGATAGCAAGTGTTGTGACATCAAGGTCAGAACCAAATTTGGAGAATGCCTCCAGTTCACGATATTGTGCCTGGTCAGTTTTTAAAGTACCTGCAATTTTTTTCATTGACTTGATCTGGGCATTTCCTCCAACTCTTGATACTGAAATACCAACATTTATAGCTGGTCGTACTCCGGAGTTAAACAGACTTGATTCGAGAAATATCTGACCATCGGTAATGGAAATAACGTTTGTCGGAATATAAGCTGATACGTCCCCGGCCTGAGTTTCAATTATTGGCAGAGCTGTAAGAGATCCTCCTCCTTTAACCAAATGTCGGATAGATTCAGGCAGGTCATTCATCTGCCTTGCAACATCATCTGAATCAATTATTTTAGCAGCTCTTTCAAGCAGTCTTGAGTGAAGATAAAATACATCACCAGGATAAGCTTCACGTCCTGGTGGACGACGAAGCAACAGAGAAACTTCCCTGTATGAAACAGCCTGTTTTGAAAGATCATCATAAATAATCAGGGCATCACGACCAGTATCGCGGAAGAATTCACCGATAGCTGCTCCTGCGAATGGTGCATAAAACTGAGAAGCAGCAGGGTCTGCGGCTGTTGCCAGAACAATAGTTGTATACTCAAGTGCACCATGTTCTTCAAGAGTAGCTGCAATATTTGCAATCGTTGAACCTTTCTGACCAATAGCCACATAAATACAATATACCGGTTTCCCTTTTTCAAAGTTACTGCGCTGATTAATGATAGTATCAATAGCAATAGCTGTTTTACCAGTCTGTCTGTCACCAATTATAAGTTCTCTCTGTCCGCGGCCAATAGGTATCATGGCATCAATAGCCTTTATTCCTGTCTGAAGAGGCTGCTTAACCGGTTGACGGAAAATAACCCCTGGTGCTTTTCTTTCAAAAGGAAGAATGTATAACTCACCTTTTATAGGGCCTTTACCATCAATAGGTTCGCCTGTTGGTGTTATTACCCTGCCCAATAAGCCTTCTCCTACAGGAATAGAAGCGATTCTTCCAGTCCTTTTAACGATATCACCTTCATTTATCTCTTCTGTTGGACCTAACAAAACAGCTCCGACATTATCTTCTTCAAGGTTAAGAACAATTGCCTCCATACCGTTTTCAAATTCAATCAGCTCATTCGACTGAGCATTTGAAAGTCCATAGATTCGGGCGATCCCGTCACCAACCTCAAGTACAGTTCCGACTTCTTCCAAATCAACATCTGTCTGGATCCCTTCCAGTTGTTGTTTGAGAATTTTTGAAACTTCTGCTGGTTTAATATTTGCCATGTTGTATTTACTTAAAATTCCTTGTTAATATTATTCTAATTCTCTGATACTATACTACTTCCCTTAAGTTCTTTCCGTATTTTACGTAGCTTATTCCTTATGCTGGCGTCAATATAATTGTCATCAACTCTCAGTATAAACCCTCCGATAATTTCCGGGTCAATTTTTTCTTCAAGATCAATTTTTGTTTCAAATATTTTTGAAAGAAGATCTGAAATCTGATTTTTCACTTTACTGTCAATCTTAACAGCTGTAGTAATAAACGATTCTGTAACTCCCTTGTATTTCATTGTTTCACTTATGAATACACGGGCAATAGCAGGCAGAAAGCTCTCTCTGCCGTTTTTTACCACAAGATCAATAAGGGAAAGTGTTATAGGTTCCACATTATTTCCAAGAATATTGTGAAATATGATGGTCTTTTTTGAAGGTGCAATTATCGGACTATTAAGAAAATCTTTCATATCCTTAGTAGTGCATATATCCGAAATGAAGATCATATCCTGATTAACCTTATCAAGGATCTTCTTTTCAAGCGATGACTGAAATAACGCCCTTGAGTAACGTACTGATATTTTACTTTCGTTCATTAAAGATTCCCTTCTTAATTCTTATTGAAATCCAACTCTTTCAGGTAATTCTGAATCAACTTATCCTGTTCCCCTGAATGTTGCAGTTTTTCACCCAATAATTTTGAAGCAATATCGACAGACAGACTTGCTACCTGATCGTGAATTTCTGAAAGAGCTTTACTCTTCTCACCTTCAATACCCTGCCGGGCTTTTTCAATGAGTTTTTCTGCCTCTTCGCTTGCTTTTCCTTTGGCTTCGGAAATTAATTTATCCCGTACTTCCCTGGCCTCTTTAAGTATCAGTTCACGTTCGTCTCTGGCTTTACGAAGAATCTCTTCATTGTCGCTCTGCAACCTTAACATCTCTTCTTTGGCTCTTTCAGCTGATTCAAGTGAACCTTTTATCATCTCATCTCTTGCCTTCACTGCACTGAGAATAGGCTTCCATGCAAATTTTGCAAGTATCAGAAAAAATAGTCCGAAAATAAGTACTGACCAGACAAGGGTTCCTATTGCCGGCGTGGTCAGACTGTTTGCTAATAATAACATATCCTATGCGTTTATAAATTTCGTTAAAAAGAAGCACTGCAACCAACCGTTGCAGGCTTCAAAATTTTTAGTTACTACAGAAGAGCAACCACAACTGCGAACAAAGCAACTCCTTCAATAAGGGCAGCTGAAATGATCATAGCAAGCTGTATCTTCGAATAAGCTTCCGGTTGTCTTGCAATTGCATCCATTGCCGATCCGCCGATTCTACCGATACCAAGTCCTGCGCCTATTGCTGCGAGACCTGCTCCTACTGCTGCTAATGTACCTGTCATAATTCTATATATTAAGTTAAACAAAAATTCTAGTGATGCTCCTGCACTGCCATACCAATGAACAGTGCTGAAAGAAGAGTAAAAATATATGCCTGGAGGAATGCAACAAGAAGTTCCATAAAATCCATGAATATTACAAAAAATATTGATACCGGCGCAAGTGCCAGAGTACCAAAAATAAATATCAGGGAGATAAGACTTAAAACTACAATATGGCCTGCCAGCATATTTGCAAATAATCGGATCATCAGAGCAAATGGCTTTGAGAACATACCAATAATCTCTACCGGTATCATAATAGGCAATAGCCAGAATGGAACACCCGGGGTGGCAAAAATATGTTTCCAGTATGATTTATTGCCATTGAACTGAATAATAAGAAATGTACATGTGGCAAGGGTAAAAGTAATAGCAATATTACCTGTAACATTGGCTCCGAATGGCGGAGGGAAAGGGACAAGCCCCATTAAATTATTTATCAGAATGAAAAAGAAAACTGACAGAAGGTAGGGCATGAATTTCTCATATTTGTGGCCCAGATTAGGTATGGCAATATCATCTCTTACAAATAATATTACAGGTTCCAGAAAACTCTGAATACCTTTTGGATGACTTATACCTGTTTTCTTATAAGAACGTGCAAGAGAAAGAAATATGAATAAACATATTAATGCGGCAGACAACATCCCTATTACAGTTTTTGTCATCGACAAATCAAGAGGCATATTTTCTTCATCAACAGTTCCGTTTTCATCGACATTTACAATCTTACCCTTGAGATCCCCCTCCTCTTCAAGCTTGTAGCCCTTATATTCGTGTCCATGTGCAAGTTTTTTTGAAGAAAAAAGACTTATGCCCTTATCCTTGCTGTAAACAATTACCGGAAGATAAATTGCGACACTCTCTCCGTTTTCTTTGGTAAGTATGTGCCACTCATGGGAATCAGCAATGTGTTCAAGTATAAATGTGTTTGCTTTAAACTTTGCAGGACCCTCTCCTTTTTCGTTCGGCTTCCTGACTAAAGGCATTAAAGGTATTCCCTGCGAGCAGAATAAAGAATACTAAGCCAATTAAATTTCTTGTTTTCAAATCAATTCAAGTTTTATAACGATCTGTTTTTCAGTGTTTTAAGTATAATCAACACCGAAAACAAAGTGAGTGTTAAATATATAACAAAAAATATAAAAACAGAGGTCAAAGAAGTTTTTTTAGCAACAATAAACCAAACAAGTGCTAAAAGCAACTCAAGCAGAAACTTGAGCCCGATTGAAACGAGGCTATGCATGGTTTGACTCTCAGGATCTTTTGTCTGGCCCCTCAAAAATATTATCAGAGTAACAACGGCTATTAAAGAAAACAGGAAACTTAATATTATAATGTCGTCTGTAACCAAGCTTAGATTTGTTGATGCCTTTAACAGATATCCCGCCAGAATAAGAAGAACATCTAAAAATGATAAGATAGAAAATATATTTACGAAGAGGTTTCAAGAAGAGGGTTACTTAATAAAATCTTTCACAGCTGTATAAATGGCAGCAAACACCCCCAGCAGCGACAGAATAATTGTAAATACAGGCGTATCGTTTCCGGTCAGTTTATCAAGTTTGGTACCACCCCAGGTTGTGATAAGAATTATGGCAATCATCTGAAATGCAATACCCGAATACTTGCCAAAATCGCTAAGTCCTTTTGAGTCCTTACTTTTCTGGTTCTTTTTCTTTTGTAACTGTTGCTGCTCCATTTATGTTTGCATCACTCATTTTGCAATTTCCTGTAAAACTGGCTCCCGGCTCAATAGAAAGCTTCACTGTATCGATGTCTCCAAATATTCTTGAGGATGCTTTTAAGCTAAGCAACTGACTAACAATAATTTTACCCTCAACTATTCCTGAGACCTCAGAATTTTTACAAATAACTTCCCCGCTTACTTTGCCTGTAGGACCTATAACTACCTTGCCTTTTGTATTCAGATTGCCTGTAAGTGACCCATCAATACGGATATCACCATTTGATTTTACATCTCCGGTAATATCTGTTCCATTGCTTATCAGGTTTATTGTGGTGCTATCAGTCTCGTTGTACTTTGCCATAATATTTAAAAGTTTTAGAGATTCAATTGTAATAACTCACAAATATAAAAACTATTGCAAACAAATATTGCCAGGATAGGAATTTATAACCAATTACAGCATGATTAATTTAATTTGATTTCTATAATATTATGAAACCCTGATAAGATAACACTCTGTTTTACAGCCATGAAAGGTATAGCCGTTAATCTCTGAGGAGCTGAATATAGCGTACAAAACAGAATGTAATGTATTGTATATTAGCCAGATACATTTCTACAGCCAAAAGCGGGGCAGGCTCTCATTCAAAAGGAGGGGAAACTTATTTTCCTGACTTCTGACGTTTAGTGCGGTAGCAGATTCCATTTTGTGATTAATGTTGCCAGAGGGCTTTTCAAATATCATCTTGTCGGAGAAAGAAAATTAAATGTTTCTTTAGTTAAGTGTGTCATGAATGTGTGTTTCGGTTATGTTCCATACCAAGAAGCGTATATTCTCTTAAGGATAGTTTAGTGGTTAATTCCAAATATTTTTCTACTATTAATGCGACAAAGCAAATCAAAACATGAGCTTTGATTGCATCTTGCTTTTGATGATAAATAGGTCGGGCTTGCAGATCGAACTTGCTCATCCTGAATGATTGCTCAACATGCCAAAGTTGATGATATCGGGTTCAATGACCAGTTCGTTTGAGAACTGTTGTTCTGATAAGTCGGTGCAATAACCTTTTATCCCTAACAATAGCTTTCTTTTTTCTATCAGAGCAGTATTTAGTTCTATTTTTTCTTTGGTAACCTTTCTTGATAAACTTAACTTTACTTTCAGGGATTGCTTTGCCACCAGTTCTTCTGCTTTTTGGACTAGTTTGTTAAGATCGTTTAATTCCTTCTTATATCGATTAGGGAGAAGTCGCAACCAAATCGCCATGTATTGATGAAAACGGGCTATTGCACCATGGTTCCCGTTTAATGTGCCATGGATTTGTTTTACCAAGTTCAGGTTTGCATTGGCCAATCGTGGCTCCCACTATATAGGATATATTCTTTTCCCTGAGTTCGGCTAAGCCTTTCTTCATCGAGCATGGCAGCATCTGCCACAACAATAGGCTTTGCCTGTGGGTGCTTTGGCATAAAGTCTTCAACGACAGGGAGCATGGTCTTACCTTCAAAGGTATTGCCTGCAAAAACATTGTACGATAAAGGGAGTCCTGATTGTGTGACCAGTAGACCGATAACAATCTGTGGTTGTTGGGATTTGTTGTCCTTCTGAAAGCCTTGAATTTGAAGTTCATCAGCCTTGAAAGACTCGAAGTACAACGTGGTTACATCGTAAAGAACAAAATAAAATTGCTCCTTGAACTTTTCTTGTGCCACATTGTATGCCCACTGTTCTATATCGGCCTTGTATGCTATAAGTTTAGGTATATTGCGGTAGAAACGCTGCGAATATTTTATTCCAAAATAGTGTGAAACAGTTCAATTGACCGCAACTTGGAGGCGGGCTCAATTAATCTCATGATGGCTAAATCAAGTAACAAGCGTGGCAGATGGGATAAACTCGCATTCATCGAGACAGCTCATAAAAAACTGATAAGCAAAGTTGTGTGTAACTCCAACGCACTCCCCCCGTTCAACAACCAGAACTTTTGCTTTTGTTCTGGAAATAAAGGTACTGAGAAGAATTGTTCTTCAATCCAATTTAAGCATTCTGAATCAAGAGGCTAACTCCATCTCATCTTTGGCGCTGCCAATATGTTTGACAATTATTGCTCGATGCCCAACATATTGAACCACCTGTATGGCTGTCGACCCCGACTTAGTTTTGACTTTTCTAACCCTATACATACAGCAAAAATAGGCGTTAGTGCGGTAAAATCATAAAAACACGACAACTAAATGCTTATAATCTGATATTTAAAAATCAAATTTTTCAAAAAAGGATGAAGCGTCAGAAGTCAGGACGACATATGGTTAATCAAATTGTTTGTTTTATTATTTTCAGAATGGAATAAATATTTTTTAATCTTAAAAACTTGCTGCTATGAGTAATTTCGAGAGTTTAAATGTATGGCAAAGAGCCGTTGAGCTTGCTGTTTCAATTTACAAATTGACAGGATAAAATAAAGAATTTCTGAAAGATTTTGGTTTGAAGGACCAAATGAGACGGGCTTCTGTAAGTATTTCCAGTAATATTTCGGAAGGGGATGAGCTTGGGTACTAATAAGCAAGCCAATTAGACAGTTCTATATTGACAAAGGGTTCTACAGCCGAATTCAATACTCAAATAATTATCGCCTTTAAAATTGGATACATTCATGAGCCTGACAAAGAATTCTTTACAAATGAATGCAAAGGAATTATAGGAATTGACAAACCTGATCAAATCAAGATCACAGATATAAAACATTATCGTTAGCCGTTTTCCGTTTTCCGTTACTCCGTTAGCCGTTTTCCGTT
>CAVUJY010000020.1:0-23354 GCA_963741935.1 uncultured Bacteroidales bacterium
AATTTTTTAAAGCTGCCCCGGCTTCTACTGCTGTCCCGATTTCCTTTGTTGCTAAAACACTTAACGGGGAGAAGATTGTTAAATTAGTGGGCAATGTAGATTATCTTCAACGCGATAATTGTCAGGCACCAAGCTCGTACGACGTCACTGTTACCTGGACAAACAATGATTTTACCGGAATCTGCAATAACATAACCTGTCCCCAGCAGGTTTGGGTCAAAAAGGTGTCAGTAACATCCCCCACACTCCTGACTCCGGCAAATCAATACATTGCCCAGATGCATTTCACTTCCGATGAAGTTCAAACACTAACCGGAAGGCAATTTACCATAAAGTCATATGTTGAAATAACAGGACTTGGACTTGTTTTCACAAAGACCCAAACTGATACATACGACATTTCTCAACTTATTAATGGTAATAATACGGTTTCTCAAACAATTTCTAATGCAGAAGGAAGCGTTACACTGGACTTCAATATCCGAAGAATTGCCAATTATTAATATCCAATAGTATGTCTGTTTATATCAATAAAAAACAACTCATGCCTTGAGGGCATCTTTAAATAGCTATATAAAACCGGATATTCTTATTAAAAACTGTAAGATATCTGAATTATAATTTAATTACAGACTTTTAATAAATGGCTGATTATAATGGCGCTTGCCTGTTGCCTTGTAAAGTGCATTTGCCAGCGCTCCCATGACCGGAGGAAATGGTGGTTCTCCCATCCCGGTTGGATCTATTTCATTTTTAACAAAGTATACTTCTATTGATTTCGGAGCTTCACTGTGCCGGATAAGACGATAATCGTCGAAATTTTTTTGTTCCGGCTCTCCGTCCTTGAAAGTAAGTTCGCTGTACATAGAATTGCCAATGCCGTCTACTATGCCGCCTTCAGCTAAATTGGTGGCAGCATCAGGATTTACAACTATCCCGCAATCAATAGCACCATATACTTTTTGAATAACAGGTTTGCCATCTTCAATGGTCATATCAAGTACATTAGCAACATAGGAATTATGGCAGAAATAAGCTGCTACTCCTCTGTGGGTATTGGACTGCTCTTTGCCCCATCCCGATTTTTCCTTAACAAGTTCCAGTACGCCTGCATACCTGGCAGCATCGTAATCGTTATTATCACCAACAGGTTTTATCCTGGCACGTTCCAGGAGTCTAAGCCGGAACTCAATAGGATCCTTCCCTGCAGCCTCCGCTACTTCGTCGAGGAACGATTGTTCCACTGAGGCTATAAAGTTCGAGCCAGGGGCCCTGAATGCACCTGTCGTGATATTGGAATCAATAGACCATTCTTCTGCAAGATAGTTGTCAACAGAACCTGCAGGAAAACGGTTAGCATGTAATGCACTTTCCGTCATACCGCCTGTTCTTACATGAAAGGCAACCAGATTATTATCAGCATCTAATGCAGCCCGATAATAGGCTTGGTAGGCAGGGCGGTAATTGCCAAATGTCATATCGTCTTCACGCTTGTAAATAAGCTTAACAGGTGCCTGTATTTTCTGTGAAATAACTGCTGCTTCTACCAAAAAGTGACCATATAGCCTTCTTCCGAAGCCTCCCCCCATACGGGTCATCTGAATGTCAATTTTGTCAAGCGGCATTCCCAGACGGGCAGACACGGTTTTTTCCATGAATTCCGGAGTCTGTAACGGTCCTGCCAGGTTTGCCCTGTCTTTGGTAACATCTGCAAAAAAGTTCATCGGCTCCATGGTGTTGTGTGCCAGAAACGGGGCAGAATATGTTCTCTCAATAACTTTGGAAGCATTTTTAAAAGCAGTTTCAGGATCACCATCTCTGCGACGTACTTTTCCCGGTTTAGAACCCAGATCATTCATCATGGCAGTATAGTCGCTTGTAGTCTCAAGTCTGGAAGGTATTCTGGAGTCTGGTCCCGCATTATTGTTTACAGGTTGCCATTCCGGTTTCAACGCCTCTTTGGCATTCATTACCTCCCATGTTGAATTTCCAACTACAACAACCAAATCAGTGAAGGCACTTGTATCAGTCCACTGCTCCTTATAGCCATCATTATATGTTTTGATGGTGAAAATATCCTTTATGCCGGGCATTCTTCTGGCGGAACTGTCGTCTAC
Source organism: uncultured Bacteroidales bacterium (assembly GCA_963741935.1). Lineage (GTDB taxonomy): Bacteria > Bacteroidota > Bacteroidia > Bacteroidales > VadinHA17 > LD21. Next base: position 2,118 of record CAVUJY010000020.1, read on the forward strand.
TGATTTCAGTTTCAGACCGAAGGCCGGTGGGTGTACTATCATGGCTATATACATTCCTTTCTTGCTGTAATCAAGACCAAACAGAGGTTTGCCGGTAACGATATTATGTCCGTCAACATTTTTTCTTGAAGTACCAATGATTTTAAAATCTTTCACATCTTTCAGATGCACTTCCTCCGGAACAGGAATTTTGGCTGCTGCGGAAGCCATTTCACCATATCCGGCTTTTTTACCACTCTTAATATGATACAACACCCCTTTGTCTGTTGTGATTTCATCAACCGGCACATTCCAGGCTTTGGCTGCGGCCAGCTGCAACATCCTGCGGGCTGTTCCCCCTGCCATACGGAGGCCATGCCATCCCTGCCTGATTGACTGGCTTCCGCCAGCCAGCTGTCTGGTAAAGATATCAGTGTTTAGAGGAGCCTGTTCCACAATAACATTATCCCAGTCTACATCTAATTCCTCCGCTACAATCATAGGCATGGAAGTCTTTACATTCTGTCCAATCTCCGGATTCGGTGACATTATGGTGACCATACCATTTAATCTTATCTTCAGAAACCCATTGATATTAAACCACTCATCAGGCATCTTCTGAAATTGTTCTGCTTTGGAAGTCAGGGAGGTCATCCAGCTAAAGCCAAGTAGCATGCCTCCTCCTGCGAGGACGGAACTTTTTATAAAGGACCGTCTGTTATACATTGTTTTTACAATTGCCATTTTACGTCAATTAAGTTTTATTTGTCATCATGAACCGGATAGATTTCTGCTGTAATCCGGAAATGGAATCTTTGTCAGAGTGTTGCTGCTAATTTGATAGCTTTTTTAATTCTGGTGTAGGTGCCACAGCGGCAAAGATTACCCTCCATTGCTCCCTCAATCTCCTCATCGCTTGGATGTGGATTTGCTTTCAGCAGTGCAGCTGCATTCATAATTTGTCCTGACTGGCAATAACCGCACTGGGGGACATCATGTTCTATCCATGCTTTTTGGAGCGGATGATCACCTTTTTCAGACAGACCCTCAATTGTGGTAATGGACTGGCTTCCCACTTCAGAAACCGGAAGCTGGCATGAACGCACAGCTACATCATTAAGATGTACTGTGCAGGCTCCGCAAAAAGCAATGCCGCAACCATACTTGGTGCCAACAAGGTTGAGGTGATCCCTGAGTACCCAAAGCATGGGAGTAGTTGGATCAACATCCACCTGCTGCTGTTTTCCATTAATGTTAAGTTTAAATGTTGCCATAAGATTGAGATCAAAAGTTATTTAACTTATTATAGGATGGGAATATTGATTTAAACAAATACTTTTTTACAGGATCAAACATCTGAAATCCGACGTTTATAATGATGTAAACATCAAACTGTAAGAGAAAGTTCATTCGCTTAACGGATAATTAAATAATTAAACCAGTGAGGCTTAATATGTGAAATATGTTTTTTAATTTTTCGTCATCGGATAAATGATCAGACAAAATCCTGCCGGAGATACCTGATGAATTGGTTCTGTACTATCAGCATTGTTAATTGATAGGTCCTTAGAAAATGGCTATCAAAATTACATATGAAATACTTGTGATTACAGTTTAGTTAGTCAGTATTAACTATAATCCGTAAAATATACGTAATAAGATAGTTTAAAGCTTTTACTGAGTAATTCAGCTTATATTACAGTTACATTTTTAACTGGCAGAATTATTCACTGAATACTTTTCAGGGGATGTCAATTTCTGAAGGATCGTCCGGATTTTCAACATAAAACCAGTCGTCAATAACATTCGGATCGAGTGCGATTTTCTCTGAGCTCACTTTAAGGTATTTTCCTTCTGCAGAAACAGCGATATCACCATTTGGGAGAATGATTTCTCCTGTTCCTTCAAAAGAACGGCTTCCTTCGCTGGTTACACGTCCCACTACTTTCAGTTCCTCTCCGAGTGGTACTGGTTTCCTGAATCTGGTCTTCAGTTCAATTGTAACGCCCCAGATCTGTTCATCTTTTCCATTACATATAGCTCTTGCAATTGTTTCATCAAGAATTGAGGCTGCTATACCGCCATGCATTCTCCCGGGATATCCCTGGTGTTCTTCAGTTGGATTGATCAGTGCAACCAGTTCGTTAGCGTCTGTTTCGTAGAATCTTCCATGCAAACCGAAATCATTTCTTTCGCCGCAAACAAAACACATCTTTGAGCTGTGCTGCTTCTTAAGTACTTTATGTTTCACCTTCCAGATTTTTTGTAAAAATAGATCATTCAATATTCCGGAGCAACCAAAATGGTGTTTTATGGAGTGGACATTATAGTTATTCTCACTTTTTTATAGGAGAGGGGGAGAGAAGGGAGAAAGGGAGGAAAGAAAGAGACAAGTAAAGCAGTGGAACCGCTTAATTCCCCTCCTGGAGAGCCTGCCACTTGGTGTGAAGAACGGCTCAGGGCTCACGGCTCAAGGCAAAGGAGTCCAACAGTGTTCACCGTTTGCTCCGTGGTGAAAAAGGTCCATTCTATTGTATCTGTATCAGGGATTTAAGGATTGCTTCGTTGTCACGCGATGCGTGACTCCTTACAATGACGGTTGACATAAGCAGAAGAGGTGAGTGGGAGAATGGGAGAGGGGGAGAATTAGAATAATTGAGATTAAAGAAGATGCAGTCATTGTATTATCTTTATACCGGGATCATCAATGCTTTGTATTCATAAAATTTTCATTATTTTTTTTTGGAATATAGATCCGGGATTGGATTGCCAGATACAAAAAATATTTAGCTTAAGGAAGCATCAAAGATTAAATGGAATGAGATTTAAAGTATGGATTAATTGGATTGTAAAACGTATTATTCCGGGAACACTTCTGGTAGTAGTTCTTAATGGATGCGGTGTTGTAAAAACTCCCTACTTCAAAACCCGTTACTACCAAAATACCATTTCCCGGTTAGATGATATTAAACCAGAAATACCAGATTCATCCGATTCTCTTTATGCAGGATTTTCAAAGGTAAGCATCACTCCGGATCTTAGTAATAACCTTAATAAATCACATAATGATAAAAAAAACAGGGTTGCAATTGCCGGATTCGGACAGATTAAAACAAAATATGCAACAGGTATTCACGACAGTGTTTTTGTAAAGGCTGTTGCTTTGAAGGAGGGTCAGCAAATCTTAGTTATCATAAGTGCTGATATGCTTATAATGCCTCCCAACATTATCGACTCGGTTGCTGCAGTACTTTCAAGAGCCGGGATCCAGCGCAAATCTCTGTTTTTTACGGCAACACACACGCATTCGAGTATTGGAAGCTGGGGTTACGGGCCACTGGCAAAAGTTATTGCCGGCAGGGAAAACCATGGTATTGAAAAATATCTTACTGATCAAATGGTTAAGTCAGTACAGGATGCAGTGTCGGATCTGCATCCGGCAAAATTAGGATTTGACGGGTTTAATGGATCTGCATTTATCAGAAACAGGCTTACGGGTGATCCTATGCACAATTATAACGACTTCAATTATATGGTTGTCGAACAAACGGGATTAAGAAGGGCAATAATGGGTTCCTTTTCTTCACATGCAACAACAATTGGAAGGAAGAATACACTTATCAGCGGTGACTATCCTGGTTACTGGCAACGAAAAATGGAATCGGCAGGTTATGATATAGCTATGTTTTGTGCAGGATCAATGGGTGGTCAGAGTCCTGTCGGCCGGGGTGATGAATATGAGAATGCAAAATATATTGGCGAATCACTCGCTGATAGCTTATTGGTTCATCAGAAAGAACTTAAGCCCATGAGGGAATTATCACTTTCTGCTATTTCACTGAAAATCTACCTGCCGGAATATCATATGAGGTTAACTAAAAATATCAACCTTACAACAGGTCTGAGCGAACGACTGATGCCATTGCCATCCAACGTATATCTTCAGGCAATAAGAATTAACAGGTTAATATGGGTTTTTACACCGGGAGATTTCAGCGGAGAACTTGCTCTTACTCTTAAGAAGATACTGGCGGGGAAGGGTTATCAGGCTATGTTCACCGGTTATAATGGCAGTTATCTTGGCTATATTATTCCCAGTAAATACTTCTATCTCGACAACTCTGAATCCATATCCATGGGATGGTTTGGACCTACCATGGGAGATTATACTATGGATCTGATAGAGCGGATGGCTGATGCATTAATTTCAGACGACAGATAAACAATAAGTCGCTAAGTTATGGCTACCTGGCATTATGTGAAGTATCAGATAAACATGCGATTACGGACTTTAATATCTGACTTTTGATCAGAGTCGCGAGTCAAATGAATACTCTCCTGAACCAACCGTAAAGATGGCATACCCGTCCTCCATCTTTTGAAATCTTATATCACTGTTATCTTTAATTTTAGTTCCGCTCTCTGTCACATTTCCGGGATCTGAAGTGGGTACATATACCGTTGCCGTACTACCCGTCGGGACAGTCACATTCAGATTAAAATTACCGGCATTCCTTTTCCAGTAGACAGATGCATTGCCATAAGGAGTATCATTTGAATATGATACAAATGTAACATCGCCGGCAGGCTGAGGTCTGAAAATGATATTCTTATAACCAGGTTTTGACAGGTCAGTATTCATGCCGGCAAGTTTACGGTAAAACCACACAATGCCTCCGCCGAACATAGGATGATTTCGTGAACCGGTACCATCCCATTGTTCCCAGGTTGTTGTAGCACCCTGTTCGATCCACCATCCATAGGAAGGCTTTGTTTTCATGTTCATTGCTTCAAAAGCAAGATCCTGCATCCCGTTTTCTGCAAGAACTTCAAAAAAGAACTGTGTGCCAAAAATTCCGGTATCCAGATGGCCTCCGTTAGCAGCAATATCTGATTTAAGTGCAGCAATTACCCTGGGTTTCTGATCTGCAGGGACACCCATTTTCAATGCAAAGATATTTCCTCCATAAGGTCCGTAAGTACCTTTCTCCTTATCATAGAATTTTTTATGGAAAGCATTTTTTGTTTTTTCCGCAAGTCGCGCATACTTCTTTGCTTCATCGGTATAGCCTAAAACCTGTGCAGTTTTTGAAGTAAAATCGGCACATCTCCAGAGATAAAAAGTATGGACTAAATCATCAGGAGGCAATTTGTCGGGTACGGCCCAGTCTCCAAGGTTAAGCCATTTATTGGGATCTGCCTTGTCAGGAGCCTGGGAGAACATAATCCCGTCTTTGTTTGTCCAGGTGAGCATATAGCGGATGTAACCCTTCATCCCTTCATAATTATTTCTGAGCATATCAGTATCTCCATAATGCTGATAGAATTCCCAGGGCATAATATTTATGGCAGCGCCCCAGGCTACTCCGCCTCCGCAACCTGGTTGCCATGGAGCTCCATTTGGAACATAACCTGTTTCAGGGTTTTGGGCACCCAGCATGTCCTGTATCCATTTTGTATAAAAAGCCCGGGCATCAAAATTGTGCATTACTGTTATGCATGACACCTGCCCGTCGCCGGTATAAGGTGATCGTTCGCGATGAGGACAATCGCTGGCAATTCCTCCATGCATATTATCAGTCTGACTTCGCCGCCAGATTTGATTGATCTTGTTAAATAAAACATTTGATGTTTCGAATTTTCCGGTGGTCTCTACATCAGTATAAACAGCTTCAGCAGTGATCTGATCGGCGCTCAGGTTTCCCGGCCAGTTGCTTACTACAACTTCCCTGAAAACAAACCAGGTGAAACGAGCCGCGTAAGTCTCTGGCCCTCCGCCTTTCATAGTGTATGAATTTTCTCCGACCGGAGATTCACATATATAATCAAAATCAATCACCCTGCCTGAATCACCCTTAACGCTGGATATACGAATCCATCCTGAAATTTCCTCTCCGAAATCCACGTAATATTTGCCATCTCTGTTTTTAATTATTGAAACAGGTTTCAATCGTTCCATAACCCTGTCGGTGGGTGACATATGTGCTTTCATTTTACCCTCCGGGGTTTTCCTTATTGCAGCACGTTCCCATTTTGAATCATCGAAACCCGGAGTACACCAGCCTGGCTGTTCCAACCGGGCGTCATAATGTTCACCTCCATAAACCAGATCCATTACAATAGGACTTTTTGAAGCTTTCCAGCTTTGATCGCTTAATATAATATCCTCTGTACCATCGGTATATGTAATATATATCTGTCCAAGAAACCTTGGAGACCCATATGATTGAGTCCAGTTAATAGGAGCATTATAAAATCCATTTCCAAGTATTGCCCCGATTGCATTTTCGCCTTTTTTTAATAGATCTTTTATATCATATGACAGATACATTACCCTGTACTCCCTGAAATTGTCAGGGATAGAAATATAATTATTTTCCAATCCCGGACGTTTTCCATATTCAGTGAAGTTAGGTACCAGTACATCATCACTTACTTTCTTTCCGTTCAGATATAGCTCGAAATAGCCAAGTCCTGTGACATATGCACGGGCAGATGCAATTTCCTTGGTTACTTTAAAAGTCTTTCTTAACAAAGGAGCAGGAGGAGGTAATTCCTGCTTCGCCTGAGCCTGTCCAGGTCCCGGGCGCGAGGGTTTTGGCAATGCATCCTCTCCCTGCCATGGAGCCCCGATCCAGCTAGCTTTCCATTCTTCCGGACTGAGTAGGCCCATACTCCAGAAGGCTGGTTCACTCCACTCAGAAACCACTCCGTTTTTATCCCATGTGCGAACCTGCCACCAGCAATCCTGCCTCGACGATAAAGGTTTTCCTTCATAACGGATATTTACGGTTTGGCCGGAAACGACTTTCCCGCTATTCCAAAATTCAGCCTGACCCTTAAGAAGTTTTTCTTTTGTACCTGCTGCTCTTACTTCCCATGCTGTCTGAATCTGACCCCGATCACCTTCCGATGCAATATTTACCCATGACAGACGGGGATACAGTACGTCTATAACCTGCGGATTTTCAAGATATTCACATCTTAAACTGGACCGGTGTTATTTTTGCTTCTCCTTTTATAAAAAATGAAGTAAGAAGAATGAGGAAAATAAGGGATCTTTTCATAATCATTATTTTTTGTCATATAAAGGAATGAATATCCAGATTCAAATCAACACACCGGAGCGTAATAAAAAATTAATAACAATGTTGCATGGTAATTCAAATGGCTGACTCAATCTGCAAGTGTTTTTACAAATTTATCTTTTTAAATTTACTTTGACAGACCTGTAGAGTATAATCTTTCTTGAACTGAATTCTTTGCTGAATGAATACTGAACCCATATAGATGTGTACTGAAATAAGATTCACTGTATTTGAAGGATATTAACTTGTTCAAAACCTATTTCTAATGTAAATTTAAAACTTTATGGAATGAAGAAATGTTGTAGTAATAATCTTCATTCACCATATTACATGCTTTCTGTGAGTTATAAGTTTTGGACACGATATAAAAAAAGAGATTATGATAAACCGGAGAAAATTTGTGACAAGAATGTCACTTTCTGCAGCTGCTGCATTAGTACTTCCCAAATTTGTTTATTCTTCAGGATATTTTAAACCGGAAGAATACATTACTGCTGAGATCAACTTATGGGAAGTTACGTGGGATCAGGACGGAAGGGGTAAATATTTTCAAGGGTATACCTTATGCAGGAAGCATTTCAGGTGAACGACGATTCCGAAGTCCGGCACCGCTGAAGCCATGGGCCGGGGTTCGTGATGCGCTCCGACTTGGAGCACCTGCAATTCAGCCTCCAAACCAGACTTATGGTATAAATGAGCCACTGCCAGCTGAGGATTGCCTGTTTCTGAATGTATGGACGCCGGCAAACGACAATAAGAAAAGACCTGTTATGTTTTATAATCATGGCGGAGGTTTCTCAACAGGATCAGGAGGATCAGTCGGTCAGGATGGTTCCAATCTGGCACGGAATTTTGACGTAGTAGTTGTAGAAACAAATCACAGGCTTGGTATCATGGGCTACCTTTACCTTGATGAGATTGCCGGTCCTGATTACGCTGGATCAGGTAATATGGGTATGCTTGATATTGTTGCCGGACTTGAATGGGTGAGTAAAAATATAGAATCATTCGGAGGTGATCCTTCCAATGTTATGATATTCGGTGAGTCGGGAGGCGGTGCAAAAACATCATGTCTGTATGCAATGCCTTCTGCAGCACCATTCTTTAATAAGGCTTCAATAGAGAGTGGCCCCGGGGTACGTATGACCCCTCGTGAGACTGCTGCACAGACAACCTCAATGGTTTTGAAAGAATTGGGAATAGAACCTAATGACTGGAGGAAGCTTCTGACTGTTCCTGTTGCTGATCTGCTTGCACTTCAGATGAAACTTCCTTCAATAGCACCAAGGGTAACTAATACAAATAAGAAAAAGGGTATAATGGAATCGTCACCCGGAGGTTTTTCTCCGGTGGTGGATGGTGTTGCACTTCCAGGCCATCCATTTGATCCGGTTGCACCTGCAATATCGAAAAGACAAACCTCTTATGGTAGGATGGAACGAAGATGAATATACTTTCTTTGAAATGATGTCGAAGGATAAGAGTGTGTTTAAGATCGATTTCAACGGACTTCCGGGAAAACTCCAGCCTCAGTTCGGTGATGATACACCAAAGGATAATTGATACATACAGGAAAACCCGTCCCAATGCATCTGCTGTAGATATTTACATAGCTGTAGAATCAATTAACATGATGGGTCTTGGTTCAATAGATATTGCTGAAAAGAAGGCGAAACAAAACGGTGCCCCGGCTTATTTGTATAATTTCGGATATAAATCGGAAGTTCTTATCCCGGGAACAGATTATCCTCTCGGAACCCCTCATGCTATGGATATATCTTTCAAGTTCAACAACGAGATACCACCAAAAGACGGAACGAATGGCAATAGCTATTTTGGAGGGAAGAGACCTGAAAGGTTTGTTGCTTCACATAATATGGCTGAACTATGGACTACTTTTGCCCGCACAGGTAAACCAGCTGCCAAAGATGCTCCTGAGTGGCCTGCCTATAATCTGGAAGACAGACCTACAATGCGCATAGATACCAGGTGCGAGGTAATTAGAGACAGATATTCAGAGGAGCTTAAAATGTGGAGGGAGACAGGAAGGCTATAAATTGATTCTCATATAAGATTATTGCCTGAATTATAAATGGTGTTTGGTAAATGATAATGTAATTAAAAGTGTATAAAATGAAACGTGTATTATTGATTCTGATCTTTATTAGTGCTGCTGCAGTGGCAATGGCTCAGCTGCAAAAAGGAAGAGTGGTTATAGATTCCCTTTATTCATCTAAACTGGAAAATAATTTTGGAGAAAATCCAAAACGGGCAGTGGCAGTTTATCTTCCCCCGAAGTACGATAACAGCACTCAGAGATATCCGGTTATTTATTTTCTGCATGGGTTTATGGGTGATCACAGAGTATTATTACAGATGGCAGATCTTCTTGATTATGCTATAGCAACGCATAGGATCAGACCGTTTATTATGGTCGTCTCTGACCAGAAGACAACTTATGACGGGAGTTTTTACAGTAATTCAGGCATATTCGGACAGTGGGAGGATTTTACCGCTTATGATCTTGTAGAATATACAGACAAGAACTATCGAACTATAGCCGATAAAAACAGCCGGGGGATAACGGGACATAGTATGGGAGGGTATGGCGCTTTAAAAATATCAATGCATCATCCTGAGATCTTCAGTTGCGTATATGCTTTAAGTCCGGGAGCACTTACAATAGTTCAGGAATATGGACCTAACAGTCGGACCTACAGAGATCTCTCCAAAATTAATACCGTTGAAGAACTTAACAAGAGTTATTTTCCGAAGGTAATAGTGGCTTTTGCAAAATCATGGTCCCCAAATCCGCAAAAACCACCTTTTTACTGTGATATCCCATTTGAATATAAAGATGATGAATTGATTGTTAATAAGGATGTTCTTGAGAAATGGTATGCAAATATGCCAATGCATATGATCGACACCAACCTGGAAAATCTGAAGAAACTTAAAGCGATAAAGCTGGATTGGGGAAGAAATTCCGGAGACCGTTTTACTATAATGAACATGATGTTCAGTCAAAGGCTGGAGAATGTTGGTATAAAGCACTTTGCAGAAGAATATATTGGCACTCATACTGATGGCATTTATACACAAGACGGAAGAATACCCAACCAGATGCTGCCTTTCTTTGATTATTATCTTGATTTCAGGGATAAATGACATGCAGATAATAAGCTGTCCGGGGATAGCTCATCATGTTAATAAGAAGACAATCTACCTTAAAAGTTCTTGTTAATATGGTAATCTTCCGTTCCAAATAACAGGAACCAACTACAAGAGGCTGAATTTAAATTTTGGTTATCTCAATGATATCTCCCTTCTGGGTTGAAATATCATATTCGTAAATTTTCCTCAGGTTTAAAGAAGATGGTTTCAAATCATTATTTATCAACGGCTTACTTATGCCAGGGCTTATAAAAAACTTATTTGGATTTTGACCACGGGCTTCAGTAAGTCCTTTTCCTTTAAGCGGGACATAAGAACGTAATCTGCAGTTTCCTCCTATTGATGAATTGATTTTAGCAGATGCGATTTCTCCATTCTCCCATTGAATGTCTATTTCAAACCCGCCTCTTGCTTTTAGTCCGTTTACGCTCCCGCTTTTCCATGCTTCAGGAAGTGCCGGCAACAAATGAATCGCTCCATCATGGCTTTGTAACAACATTTCTGCTATACCGGAAGTACATCCGAAATTACCATCAATCTGGAACGGGGGATGAGCATCAAAGAGATTAGGGTATGTTCCCCCTCTTTGTTTTCCATCCGGCTGAATAGATGGAGTTAACTGGTCTGTAATCAATTTATAGGCATGATCACCATCAAGTAAGCGTGCCCATAAATTTACTTTCCAGCCCATTGACCAGCCTGTCGATTCATCTCCCTGTGCGATTAAGGATAATTTAGCAGAGGAGAACAATTCCGGGGTTTATGTTCACAGTATATTTACTGTCCCACGCCGGAGTAAGCTGATCGTTCCATATTCCCTGAAGGTTAGCAGGTTGTCCGCCAGGCCGGGATGAAGAAATTAACAGGTATCGTCCAAACTGGAAATACAATGTTACCAGTTGGGGATCATTGCCTTTGGCAAAATTTTCCAGACGCACATCAGTCGGGTTTTTAACAGAATCAGTCAATCCCAGATCAAGACTGACTCTTCTGAAGTATTTTTGATAATCAGCGATATGGTCATTTAATGCCTGGATAAAGTCTTTTTTCATGGCATTGAGCAGGAAGGTATTTGACTTTTATGAAGCATTCTGAGCCATTAAGCTAACGATCAGCATGATGTTGAATACCCAGAATGTCATTATCTTTTTCATAAGCCAACTATAAAACATTATATTTTGTTAATACTAATCTAATTAAACTCAACAGTCTTTCCTGTTCTTGCGGATTCTTTGGCAGCATCCAGGATTTTAACAACCATGACATTGTTTTTCAGTGAATAGGGATCGTATTCGGTCATTGTATATTTTTCCCCGGATGACTCCTGCGAAATAAGCAAAAGGGTCTTCGTATACTGCAATATCTTTTGAAGTTACTCTTTTGTGTATTTCATCATTTGTTTGCTGGTTTCTAATCGCATTTCTTCATTGTTCAGAGAAATAATGTAACCATTTTCGCCATAAATTTCCATATCCTTTCTTCCGAACGGCCAGTTCCATGAGGCCTGTATGACACAGACGGAGTTCGGATAAGCTACAATGATTGTTGCATCATCATCAACTTTGGGATAAATCTCAGGTTTAAACTGCCTTGTTACAGCTGTTACTGAAACTGGTTCCTGACCCATGTGTCAGATAGGTCATCAGATTTGCCCCGTAGCAACCAAAGTCCATTATAGCACCACCGCCATTAAGTACCGGATCTGTCAGCCAATCAAGGAACTCTTTACTGCATCCTATCTCTTTTGGTCCGTTATGTCCATCGTGTATAACAACTCTTCTTATCGTCCCTACATAATTACTGTCATTTACTAATTGCCACGATTTAGCTGTGGATGGGTACCATGATGTTTCGTAATCTGTGAGCAGCTTAATATTGTACTTTAAGGCCAGATCCTGCATCTTTACGGCATATTCCATTGTGGTGGCAAGTGGTTTCTCAACCATAACATCGATCCCTCTTGGAGCACAAGCCTCAACAACAGCCAGATGATCATAAATTGAACCAAAGGCTACCACTGCTTCAGGCTTTACCTGATCCAGCATTTTATCAAGATTTGTATAGAGTAAGGCGGTATCAAATTTGAATGATTTAGGCATACTTTTCTGCAAGCTCGCTATTTGGCTCACATATGCCAACAATCTTCATATAGGTCTTATTTTTCTTATTAAGTATGAACCCGATATGATCATGTGTCATCCCGGCAACAGCAATTCTGACAGGTTTTTGTGGCAGAGCTTGTCCTTTCAGTGCAGCTGAAGTTAAAATCATAATGAGTGCAAATGTGGTTTTTATAAGATTTTTCATCGTTATTATCTAAGGTTAGTGACCAGAACATATTTGAATTGCAGATCTGTTTTCAGCTGACCCGTAATTTGGTTCAATCAAATTTAACTTATTTATTCTTAAGAATTGTAATCTGTATGCCATGTTCATCAGGTTTTTTGAATTTCATTTTGAATACTTAACAGCACTGCCAGATGCATTTCATGGTACCGCAATAAATTTTTCATGCTTCTGTTAATTATCAGAACTTATAAAAATCAATTTGCTAATTTTACTTCAGGTATTGTAACAATATGCATTAGTACAAATAGGAAATAAAACCTGAGAGGAATGAACAAATATTTACTTGTTTTTATCATGGGTGTATTGCCTGTGGCGGCTGTTTCGCAGCAACTTACTCCGGTCAGGCAATAAAACTTGCAAGGCTGCCTTTGCATTGTATCAACACTGAATTTCCGAACAAGACTAGCCATCTGATAAATGATCAGGCTGAGGCAACACTGTTGCCGGGTCAGCTTCATCCTTCATTTTACGGTTGTCTCGACTGGCACAGCAGCGTTCATGGTCACTGGATGCTTGTCAGGATTCTTAAGGAATTTCCTTCCATATCTCTGAGAGACAGTATAGTATCAGTCCTGCAAAACAGCTTTATGGATGAAAAGATCAGAGCTGAGGCGGATTATTGGGTGAAATTCAAAAACAGTAATACCTACGAAAGAACCTATGGGTGGGCATGGCTGCTCAAGCTCGATCAGGAGCTTCATAACTTCGATGATCCTCTTGCCAGTCAATGGGCAGAGACACTTACACCACTAAGGGAAAAGATAGTGGAGCTTTGGAAGGATTACCTTAAAAAAATGACCTATCCTAATCGGACCGGGGTGCATCCGAATACAGCATTTGGCCTTGTATTTGCCCTCGACTGGGCAAGGACTGTTAAAGATACATCATTCGAGTCTGCAATCATTGATAAGGCATTGGAGTTCTACCTGGATAATGTTGCAACACCTGCCTATCTTGAACCTGATGGTACAGATTTTCTGAGCCCGAGTCTGGAGATTGCTGATCTGATGAGCAGGATCCTTTCACCAAAAGATTTTTATAAATGGTTCAAGCGATTCTACGAAAAGAAAAGTATTGAAAACATTATCAGGATTCCGGTGGTAAGTGACCGTTCCGATTACCAGATAGTACATCTTGACGGTCTTACAATAAGCAGGGCATGGTGTATGAAGGATCTGGCGAAAGCCTTGCCTGAAAACAATAAAACAAGATTGCTGTTTGAAAAGTCTTCACGTACATTTCTTGAGCAGGCTCTTCCAAATGTCTTAAGTGGCAATTACGGCGGCGAGCACTGGCTTGCAAGTTTTGCTGTTTATGCCCTGAGCCTGTAACATTATAACCCTGATTGATTTTAATTTGTGTTTGTTGATAAATGCAGCAACTAATTCTAATATCTGTCTTTAGTGAAAAAATATTAGAATCTTAAAGTTGTGAAAATCGCATTTAAATCCAACAGGTTATTCCGTAGATTTAACGGATTAGTGTTGCTTAATATTTCAGGACTTGCCCTTGGATTAGCAAGTGTAATATTTATTTCTATATGGGTAAGTCATGAACTTAGTTATGACAGGTTTTTTACGAATGCAGACAGGATCTACAGGGTCGAATCGCTAATAAATTTCTCAGGTGATCCATCTGTATGGACTATTACACCGGCACCTGTAGCTGAAGCTGTGAAAAATGATTTTCCGGAAGTTGAGGATGCTGTTGTGCTTCAGGCGGGCTACCAAAGAGCAATAAAAGCAGATGACAAGTTATTTACCGCTGATAATCTTTATTATACGAATCATTCCTACTTTAATATTTTCTCAACAAATGTTATTTCAGGTGACCGTTCCCGATTACTTAATGGTCCTGATGAAATTGTTATATCAAGAAAAATTGCCACGGTACTTTTTGGAGATAAAGATCCGATTGGCAAATCAGTTTTGTTTGACAATACCTATTTACTTAATGTTACAGGTGTAATAGAGAATTCACCAACCAATACACATCTTAAAGTTGATTACCTGGTATCGTTCTCATTACTTGAAAAAGAAGGTAATGATGTAAAGAGCTGGGGCAGAATTGATTTTATTACATACATTTTGCTGAAAAAGCAAATTAACCCTGTTGAATTTAATACTAAACTATCAGGTTACTGGCAGTCAAAAATCACGGGCTTTTCTGCCACCCTTTTTATTAATCCCCTTACCAGGCTCTATTTGTACAGGGATCCTGGTTTTAAGTCAATTAAATACCCTTACACCGATAAAGGACCAATAACAAGAGTAATATTGTTTTCAATTATAGGTTTTGTGCTTCTTCTGATAGCCTGTATCAATTTTGTAAACCTTTCGACCGCATTTGCCTCCCAGCGGGCAAAGGAAATAGGGGTCAGAAAGGTTAATGGAGCAAGCAGGTCAAATCTTGTAATTCATTTGTTTGGGGAATCACTGTTACAGACTTCTATCGCTACTGCTGCTGCACTACTTCTGGTTATCCTCTTATTGCCTGTTTTTGCAAAGGTAAGCGGAGTAGAATTTAATATATCAGAATTGTTTTCGTTAGGAAATCTACTAATCTATGTAATATTGACGTTGTTTACAGGATTTCTATCAGGGTTGTACCCGGCACTTATACTTATCCTCATTTAACCCGGTTAAAGTAATCAAACCGATGCCTGAGGATGGGGTACAGGGATCAGGTTTAAGAAAAATACTGGTGGTAATACAATTTGGATTGGCGATTATTTTTATTTTCTGCATACTTGTCATTAACAGGCAAATACGGTTTATGCAGCAAAGTGATCTTGGCTTTGACAAAGACAGAGTTATGACCATGTATCCGCATGTCAAACCTGAAACTGTGGATGTAATTGCTGAACAGATAGAAAAGATCTCTGGTGTAAATCAGGTTGCGCTTGGCGGAAATGTTCCGGTGAATATGGGCAACTTTAGCACATTTAATAAATGGGATGGTAATATAACAGGTAAACCTTTAATGTTTTATATGATGCAGGTAGACGACAAATACCTCGATCTGCTTGATATAAAGATCTCTGAGGGAAGACAATTTTTGAAAGGTACAAATGCAGCAGAGGTGATTATTAATGAAACAGCTGTGAAAAAAATGGAAATGGAAGAGCCTCTCGGAAAAGTAATCTGGCGCGGTGATGAAAGATATACCATTGTTGGGATTGTAAAAGATTTCCATTTTCATAAGCTGAAAGAAGAGATTAAACCGGTATTTATTTATAAAAATAAGGACTGGTGGGCTAAAAGGATCTTTGTTAAGATTGATCCGGGAAATCATTTTAAAGTAGTCGGAAAAATTGTTGAAATCGTAGAGAAGTATTCCCCGGGATTTCCGGTAAATTATATGTTTCTCGATCAGGAAACAGACAAGTATTACGATAATGAAAGAAAATTAAGTACTCTGATAAATTCAGCAACGATTCTTTCAATTGTAATTTCCTGTATAGGCTTGTTCAGCCTTACTGCCTTTACAATTCGCAAAAAGCGTAAGGAAATCGGAATCAGGAAAGCTTATGGTGCAACTATCCCTGCTGTACTGATTATGCTGCAAAAGGAATTTGGAAAGCTGATACTTATATCTTCAATAATAGCATTACCTGCCGGATACTACATAATAAAACAATGGTTGAATTCCTATTCAAGTCATATAAGTCTGACACCATATTATTTTCTTGCAGCAGTAATTATTATTGTAATGATTTCAGCACTTACACTGATTTTCCATACAATTAAAGCTGCAAGCATGAATCCGGCTGATACACTCAGGAATGAATAGCTTCCTGAGGAGCATTTTTTCTTTCCATGAGTGACATTTCCTGGGCCATCCCATGGTAACAAATTTATAGAACACGTACGAAAAAGAGACAGGAGTTTTAATTCAAGCTTATTCTCTTCATCTGTTCCCCAAAGTGTGAAATTTTCAAACAGACAGCAGCATATTTTGCAAAAAATGTGGTAACCCGCTTATATTGTTTTAAAATTTTATACCTGATCTTTTTTTTGACTTTTGTTTGTATGAAAGGAATAAACTTTAATTTTAGGTTCTATGTCGAATCAGAAAAATATCATATTATGAAAAGCACATTCAGATGGATTATGACACTTGCCATTCTTACAGGTATATTAAGCGGTTGCAAAAGCCGGGTTGAAAATGTTCCTGTCGAGTATATAAAGCAACTAAGTGAAGGCTGGAGTATTGCTTCTTCTGAAGATGTTAAAATACCGGGTGAGGCTATCTCTCAATCGGGATTTGATGTCTCAAACTGGTATAAAACCACTGTCCCCTCAACAGTGATGGCTGCTTTAATTGCGAATAAGGAGTATCCTGATATATTTATGGGTGAGAATATAAATAAAGTGGATACCTCCAGGTTCAGAACGCCATGGTGGTACAGGAATGAATTTACTGTCAATGATGCATCAAAGAACACCGAGCTTGTTTTTGAGGGAATCAATTACAGGGCAAATGTCTGGATCGATGGAGTCAAAATAGCTTCTGCAGATACCTTATTCGGCGGATTCAGAATATTTAAAATTGATATTTCCAAAGATGTGAAACAAGGCAATAACGCAATCGCTGTGGAAGTGTTTAATCAGAAAAAGGATGAGCCCTCGATTGGTTTTGTCGACTGGGCCCCAATGGCTCCCGATCGCGAACTGGGCTTATGGCGGCCTGTAAAGATTGTTACATCAGGCAAAGCACGTCTCGATAATGCATTTGTAATGTCAAGGATTGACAAGAAGGAATTCAGGGAAGCAGATCTGCAGGTCAGCGTTGAGGCATTTAATAATACTTCAGAAAAGTTAAAAGCAGTAGTGAAAGGGACTATTGAAAATATCAGTTTTGAAAAGAAAGTAACCCTCAAGCCAAATGAAAGGCAGCTTGTTGTGTTTAATTCAAAAGAGTACCCTCAACTTAAGATTATTAATCCCAGGATCTGGTGGACCCATGACATGGGTAAGCCTGAAATGTACAACATGAACCTTGATATAGAATCAGGAGGTGAAGTTTCTTATTCAATGAAAACAAGGTTTGGAATAAGGGAGGTTGAAGATTATATAAGTGAACAGGGATACCGTGGTTACAAGCTTAACGGAGTGAAATTGCTAATAAAAGGAGGTGGCTGGGTAGATGGTATGTTTCTGAATGACAGTGAAGAAAAGGTAAAAGCACAGATGGAATACGCTATACATGCGAATATGAACACTATCAGGCTGGAAGGATTCTGGGGTAACAGTGAGAAATTCTA
Source organism: uncultured Bacteroidales bacterium (assembly GCA_963741935.1). GTDB lineage: Bacteria > Bacteroidota > Bacteroidia > Bacteroidales > VadinHA17 > LD21. Next base: position 19,974 of record CAVUJY010000020.1, read on the forward strand.
TGACATGGCCGATGAGCTGGGGCTTCTGCTGATGGCAGGGTGGAGCTGCCAGTGGGAGTGGAAAGACTACCTGGCAAAACCTGAAGATAAGTTTATGTCAATCAGAACTCCTGAAGATATAAAGCTTCTGGTTAACTATACCCGCGATCATGTAAACTGGTTGCGTAACCATCCAAGTATTTTTGTATGGGTTTTGGGAAGTGATAAATTACCTCGTCCGGAGCTCGAAATGAAATATGATTCTCTCTTCAGAGTAATGGATCCGTCACGACCTTTACTTAAGTCATGCCAGGAACATACCAGTACAATCTCAGGAAAAACAGCAATTAAAATGAGAGGACCATATGAATACACTACACCAAACTACTGGTATATTGATACTCTGAACGGAGGAGCATTCGGATTCAATTCAGAAACAGGACCAGGGCCACAGGTTCCATCTTTAGAAGTGCTAAAAAGTATGATACCTGATGACAAGCTCTGGCCAGTAAATGACGTATGGAATTTCCATTGCGGCAGGAATGAGTTTCAGACTATTGAAAGGTATCTTAAAGCCTTCAATATGAGATATGGGAAACAATCGGACCCTGCGGATTTTACTTTCAAAAGTCAGGCGTCCAATCTCGAAGCGATGCGGGCAATGTTTGAGGCATTTGCTGTTAACAGGAGCAAAACAACCGGTATAATCCAGTGGATGTATAATTCCGCATGGCCCAAACTTATCTGGCAGTTATGGGATTATAACCTTATGCCTAACGGAGCATTTTATGGAGCAAGAATCGGAGCCAGGCCGGTCAACATTGTTTACAATTATGGAGATAATTCAATTTGGGTTACAAATATGAAAACTACAGCTTTAAGTAATTTAACTGCTGAGGTAAAAGTTTATAACCTCGATGGAACTCTCGTTGAACAGAAAAAGATGGACGCACAGGCAAGACAAGATGGATCTGAAAAAATCTTTTCACTGCCAGCAAGCAAGCCCTACTCTAATGTCTATTTTCTTGACCTTAAATTATATGATCAAAAGGACAGTCTAATTGCAGATAATTTCTACTGGCTTTCAAGAAAGATGATGTGCCGGATTTCAAAAATACTGACTGGTTCTATACCCCTCTTTCCGGATATGCCGATTTTACTGATCTTGGCAAATTGCCTGCTGTTAAGATTGATATTGAAAATTCAATTGTAACTAAAAGTAATGAGTATGAAATTACTGTCAATCTTCACAATCCGGGTAACAAAATTGCATTCCTCATTGAACTGAATGTGGTTGGTGATGAATCAGGAAAATCGGTTGCACCCATTTTGTGGGATGATAATTATATTTCACTAACGCCTGGAGAAACAAAGGTTGTCAAAGGCAGGTTCTCTCTTTCTGCCTTAAATGGAGAAAAGCCGGTATTAAGATATAAGGGATGGAATGTAAAGTAATGTTTTAGGATTATTCAATCGAAAAAATGTTTGTGCTTCAGAAGCAAATATATCTGTATATCTATGTTGAGGATCAAATCAGAAGAAATTTTTAAAATTTCGAAAATGCCGATGATGATTTTGATCCAATATGCGGAAAGGGATAACACTGAGAGATAATAAAGTTTGTTCTGATTGATTTTGCCTATATGTATGGCAGAGGAACATAGGTTTTCTTAATATAATTTTATCCTGTCGCAAGCATAAATTATGAAATTCAATCAGGAATATAATTTTTATTGCTATTTTGTAATATGGACAACATCAGTGTAAGAATACATCAGGTAATTAGGTTATTATTATGACATCCAGGTAAATATAAATTCACAAATGGACATTAATATCAGATAAAATGAATACAACTAATCCTTCACGACGTAAATTCCTCAAGAATGCTATCACTGTCTCCGCAGCGGCGGCTATTTTTCCGACCATAATTTCAAAACCAGCCCTGGGTTCTGTTGTTATACCAGCCAGGGCCATCAGCCCGAATGAAAAAGTTAACCTGGCATGTATAGGTATCGGAGCACAGGGAGAAAACGATATTGTTCAATTTGTCAATACAGGAGAATGCAACATTGTGGCTCTCTGCGACACCGACATGGGTGCTGAGGCAACCTTAGCCTCTATTAAGGCGCATCCCAATGTACCCAGATTCCAGGATTACAGGGTAATGTTCGACAAGATGGGAAATGAGATCGATGCCGTTCTGATTGCTATTCCTGATTTTGCACATTTCCCTGCTGCCATGCTTGCCATGAGCCTTGGTAAGCATGTATATGTTGAAAAGCCTATGGCACGTACCTTTAACGAGGTGCAGTTGATGATGAATGCAGCAAAGAGATATAAAGTTGTTACCCAGATGGGAAACCAGGGACACTCGGAAGCAAATTATTTCCAGTTTAAAGCCTGGGTTGATGCAGGTATCATTAAAGATGTGACATCCTTTGTTGGTCATATGAACTCCAGTCGTCGCTGGCATGGCTGGGACACAAGTATCAGTAAATATCCTGTCAGGGAACAAATGCCTGAGTCACTCGACTGGGATACATGGCTTGGTACTGCAGATGTGCATGATTATAATCATGATTATGTTCATGGTCAGTGGAGGTGCTGGTTCGATTTCGGAATGGGTGCACTCGGTGACTGGGGAGCGCACATTATGGATAGCGTGCACCAGTTCCTTGATCTGGGGTTGCCTTACGAAGTAAATCCTGCAAAAGTAACCGGATGGAATCCATTTTTCTTTCCGCAATCGGAAACCCTTGAATTTAAATTTCCTGCCCGGGGTGACATGCCGCCTCTTGATATTACCTGGTATGACGGACAGGATAATTTACCTCCGATTCCGAAAGGATATGGTGGCGAGGCATCAAATGATCCAAATATACCTGCACCAAGTAACGGGCAGCTTCAACCAGGAAAATTAGGACCGGGAAAGATCATGTACAGCAAAGATCTGATGTTTAAAGGTGGAACACATGGTGCAACTTTATCGATCATTCCTGCAGATAAAGCCAAAGCGATGGCATCAAAACTTCCGGAGGTTCCAAAAAGTCCCTCTAACCATTATAAAAACTTCCTGCTGGCCTGCAAGGGTCTTGAAGAAACAAGGTCACCATTCCATATTGCCGGACCGCTAAGCCAGGTATTCAATCTTGGAGTGATTGCTGCCAGGTTAAATACTAAGATATTGTTCGACAGGGACAAGAAGGTTATAACCAATAATCCCCTTGCCAATATTATGCTTGTAGGTAAAGCACCAAGGAGGGGATGGGAGCAGTATTATAAACTATAATCGCCGTACAGATATAAGAAGGTAATCTTCTTCTGAGGTATCAGATATTTTGAGACCGGGAGCATATTTCTTATTCCCGGTCTTTTTCTATTTCAGTATGGGGCTGCTCA
>CAVUJY010000021.1:0-117606 GCA_963741935.1 uncultured Bacteroidales bacterium
CCTCCGCCTGCCGGTTGACGGCGTCGAGCACGCTCTCCCGGCCGTCGGGACCGTCGAGCACGGCGAACCGGCGACGCAGCAGGCGCAGCCGCAGCTGGGAGACGAGTCCGAGCAGAGACCCAGGCCTCCCGCCCCCGCCGCGCCGAGCGCCAGCAGGTCGAGGGTGTGACGGTCGAGGGGGAGCACGAAAGGCAGCGTAGCCGCATAAGGTCCGGCTCATGGACCGCTCGGAGGTACGCGACCTGCTCCGCCGGGTCGCGACCGGTCAGACCGACGTCGACAGCGCCGTCGCCACGCTCGCCGCCGGGCCGCTCGCCGACGGTCAGGGCTTCGCCGACCTGGGCTTCGCCCGCCTCGACACCCACCGGGCGCTGCGCACCGGAGACCCCGAGGTCGTCTACGCCGCGGGCAAGACCAGCGACCAGACCGTGAGCTGCTCCGCGCGCTCCGCGGCGGCCGTGAGCGGCCGGCGCTGGCCACCCGCGCCGACGCGACGACGCTCGACGCCATCTCTGCCGCCTTCCCCGACGCCCACCTCGACCGCGAATCCGGCTGCGCCGCCCTGGGGAAGCTGCCACCGCCGCGAGGCACCGTCGCGGTGGTCGCAGCCGGCACGAGCGACGGCCCGGTGGCCGCGGAGGCGGCGTTCGTCGCCCGGGCCTTCGGCGCAGCAGTCGACCGCGTGGACGACGTCGGGGTCTCGGGGCTGCACCGGCTCCTCGGGGTGCGGCCGGTGATCGATGGCGCCGACGCCTCGTCGTGGTCGCCGGGATGGAGGGCGCGCTGCCGAGCGTGGTGGGCGGGCTGGTCGGCAACCCGCTGGTCGCCGTGCCGACGAGCGTGGGCTACGGCGCGGCGTTCGGCGGGCTCGCGGCGCTGCTCGCCATGCTCAACTCCTGCGCACCGGGGGTCGCCGTGGTCAACATCGACAACGGGTTCGGCGCCGGCGTCTTCGCCGCCCGCGTGGCCCGGGCCGCCGGGGGCGGGCCGTGAAGGTCGGCTGGCTGGACTCTCCGCCGGCGCGGCGGCGACATGCTGCTCGCGCGCGCTCGGCGCCGGGGCGCCGTTCGCCGTCGTGGCGCTGCCGCGACGGCTGGGGCTCCCGTCGGTCACCGTGACCACGCGGGGACCACCGGGCGGGCCCACCGCCCTGCGCTCGAGACGTCGGTGCCGAAGCCGAGCCACCTCCGCGACGGTGGCAGGACGTCGAGGCGTGCTGGACTCCGCCGAGCTTGCCGACGCACGTACGGCGCCGGGCCCAGCGGTCTTCGACCGGCTGGCGCTGCGGAGGCCGGGTCCACGGCATCGCGTCGCGACGTGCACTTCCACGAGGTGGGCGCCATCGACGCGGTCGTGGACGTGGTCGGCACCTGCGCGGCACTGCGCGCGCTCGGAGCTGGACGGCTCGGCGCCTGCCCGGTCACGGTCGGCGGGGGTCGGACGTCGGCCGCGCACGGCTGGCTGCCGGTGCCCGCACCGGCCATCCTGGAACTGCTCCGCGAGGCAGGCAGCTGGTGTCGCGGGGTCCGGTCGACGGCGAGGTGTGCACGCCGACCGGTGCCGCCTGCTGGCGGAGTGGGTGCAGCGCGGGGGCCCTGCCCGAGATGCGCGTCGACCGGTGGGGGTCGGCGCCGGCAGCCGCGACCTCGACGAGGGGCCGAACGTCGTACGGCTGGTCGTCGGGCACCTTCGTCGACGCCCCCGACACCGGCGTAGTGCTGGAGTCGAACGTCGACGACCTCGACCCGCGGCTGTGGCCGGGCGTGCTGGCCCGGTTGCTGGAGGCGGGAGCGTCCGACGCGTGGCTGACGCCGATCCTCATGAAGAAGGGCCGACCGGCGCACACCCTGCACGTGCTGTGCGCCGGCGTCGCTCGCGCGGGTGCTGCGGGAGGTCGTCTTCGCCGAGACGACTGCGATCGGGCTGCGCGAGAGCACCGTCGTCGAAGCGCGCGCTCGACCGGCATGTGGTCACCGTGGACGTGAACGGGGAGCCGGTCCGGGTCAAGGTGGCGCGGCTGGGGGAGCGGGCGGTAACGCGATGCCGGAGTACGACGACGTCGCGGCCGCGGCCGAGCGCCTCCAGTGGCCCGTCAAGGTGGTGCTCGCGGCCGCGCAGGCCGAGGCTCATCATTTTTGAGAATTCTGCCATCTCGGGAGACATGGTATTTTGCTGAACAGAAGCACTGGCCTGACTATCTCCGGCCATAAGATTCTGTGGCATTGACTGAGCTATTTCTGTCGGATTGTTCTTTTCAAATACTGTAGTCTTAAGAACACTTACAGCTGCTACAGTCAGGATTACCCATATCAGGAACTGAGTAAGACCAACAAGAGCTATACCGATGATTTTACCCATCATAAGTTGTATCGGTTTTACTGAAGATATTATTACTTCGACCACCCTGCTGGTTTTTTCTTCTATAACGCCTCTCATCACCTGGGCTCCAAAGATGAATACAAGCATGTACATGATGAATGCGTTTAAATATGCAAGTGCCATTGCAATACCTGTGCTGGTACCTGTTTCTGTTCCTGACTCATCAATTTTTTTGGTCTGAACAGTAACATTGGTCTCAACATTTTTCATTATTTCATCAAGATTTTCAATCTTGTATGATAATAACTTTTGTCTCTCAATTTCATTTTTGAGAGAGTTTTCAATATGCTGAAGCAGGCCGATTGGAGGTTGTTTTTGTGATATGAGGTAAACTGCATTAGGTGTATTTACCAATTCAGGAGAGATATAAAGTATACCATAGTACCCTTTAGCTTCAAAAGTTTTTTTAAGATCGTCAACCTTTGTATTATCAAGGTAAACAAATTCTGCATCTTTGGTATTTTTAATCACTCCCTTGAAAAGATCCGAGTTATCTTCAACAACGGCTATTTTCTTAAATTCACCTTTCTGGTTCATCATCAAAGTAGGGAGCAGGACAAACAAACTGGCCATGAGAAGCGGTGCAAGAATAGTCATAATAAGAAATGACTTTTTTCTGACCCTTGTTAAGTATTCTCTTTTGATTATAATCGATATCTTATTCATAATGTAATATTTTCCAGGTTAATTATCAGATTAATTACGGGTTTCAACTACCCTGATAAAAATCTCATTCATTGATGGAAGTGCAGGATTGAAAGAGATAATATTACCTGACTTCATGACATTCTGAAGTATTTCGTTAGTATTTATCGAACTGGTTGTCTTTAGTCTTACAATACTCTTATTATGTTCAGCTTTTTGATCCAGAATGTCGTAATGACCGTTTCCGGCAATATTAACTTCTCCGTCAAGCACAAGGTCATATTCATTAGCAGCCCATTTACTACGTATCTCATTTACACTGCCTTCGAGAAGAGTTTTTGCTTTATCGATCAGAGTAATATTATCACATAGTTCCTCAACTGATTCCATGTTATGTGTAGAAAAGATAATTGTAGCACCTCTTTCTCTCAGGAATAAGATCTCTTTTTTTATAAGGTTTGTATTTACAGGGTCAAATCCGGTAAAGGGTTCATCAAAGATAAGAAGCTTGGGTTCATGCAGAACAGTTGTAACAAACTGTACTTTCTGCTGCATACCCTTTGACAGTTCTTCAACTTTTTTACCCCACCAGTCAATAATTTCAAGTTTTGTAAACCAGTATTTGAGTCTTTTCATCGCTTCGGCTTTTGATAATCCTTTAAGCTGAGCGAAATAGAGGGCTTGTTCACCGACCTTCATTTTTTTATAGAGGCCTCTTTCTTCGGGAAGATAGCCAATAAACTGAACATCTTCAGGTTGTAGCTTTCTTCCATTAAGGAACAGCTCGCCTGAATCGGGACCTGTTATCTGATTAATTATCCTGATCAATGTTGTTTTTCCGGCACCATTAGGTCCCAGAAGTCCATAAATGCATTGTTCAGGTACAGCTATGCTTACATTGTCGAGTGCCAGATGATTGCCATATTGTTTACTGACATTCTTCGCTTCAAAAAGTGCCATAGGGAAATAGTTTTATTGATGTAATATAATGAAGTGTAAATATAAAAAAAACTCTGTGAAACTATCTGCTTCCTGTTGCAACTCTGTAAAATGTTAGTTTTATATTTTACAGAAAGCCACTTAGAATGCACATAATTCCAGAGAGTTAACAATGTTTTACCTGATATGGTTTATTCAAAATAGCCTTTCATTCTCTCGAAAAACCCCTTATCATTTTTATCAGGGGCAGGAATAAATGAGTCAGAATCTTTTAGTTTTTCAAATAATTTAAGTTCATCCTTGTTCATACTTTTAGGAATCCACACATTTACATTAACCAGCAGATCTCCACGGCCATAACCATTAACCTCGGGTAATCCTTTTCCTCTGAGGCGTAGAATTTTTCCCGGCTGAGTTCCGGCTTCTATCTTAATTTTAACATTATTGTCAACCGTAGGGACCTCAACATGTGTTCCGAGAATGGCATCAGGAATACTTATGAATAAGTTATAAATGAGGTCATTACCCTCTCTTATTAGATCAGGATGCTCTTCTTCATCTATTACAACCAGAAGATCTCCGTTAATTCCCCCTCTTCTTGCTGCATTCCCTTTTCCCGATACATTCATCTGCATCCCTTTGCCTACACCGGCAGGTATATTGATCTTAATGACCTCTTCTTTTTGCACAATGCCTTCACCATAACAGGCTGTACATTTTTTTGTTATTGTCTTACCTTCACCTCCACATGAAGGGCATACAGAGGTAGTTTGCATCTGTCCCAGCATTGTATTTGTAAGCCTTGTAACATGGCCTGAACCATGGCATGTTGAGCAGGTTGTTACACTTTGTGCGTCAGCAGCGCCGGTTCCTCCGCATGTATCGCAGGTATCATACTTGTTTACCTTGATTTTTTTCTCTGCACCGGCAGCAATTTCCTGAAGAGTAAGTTTTACTTTTACTCTCAGATTACTTCCTTTATTAACCCGTCTTCCGCCTCTCCTGCTTCCTCCAAAGGCTCCAAAACCTCCAAAGGCATCACCAAAAATATCGCCGAATGATGAGAAAATATCATCCATAGTCATTCCCTGACCACTAAAGCCGCCACCATTATTTCCTAATCCTGCGTGACCAAAACGATCGTATCTTGCTTTTTTCTCTTCATTGCTCAGAATCTCATAGGCTTCTGCTGCTTCCTTGAAGTTTTCTTCAGATTTCTTATCACCGGGATTTTTGTCCGGATGAAACTTCAAAGCCTGTTTCCTGTAAGCCTTTTTTATCTCCTCCTTAGTGGCTCCCTTAGAAACTCCAAGAACTTCATAATAATCTCTTTTTCCCATCCTGTTTATTTTTTTTGCTTAGCCACAATTTCCAGCTCAAATAAAAGCTGAACTATTTATTCCCCAACAACTACTTTTGAAAATCTTAATACCTTGTCCTGAAGGTAATAACCCTTCTGAACAACATCTATTACTTTGCCTTTCATATCTTTCTCTTCAACAGGTACTTTGGCAACAGCCTCATGCAGATCGACATTAAAATTATCGTTCAATGATTCGATTTCTTTTATCCCATTCTGTTTCAGGAACTCACTGAATTTAACATATATCAGGTCAATTCCATTTTTCATGGCCACACTGTCAGTTCCTGAGTCCATATGTTTAAGAGCCCTGTCAAAATCATCCATAAGCGGAATAATCTTAAGAAAGAGATCCTCATTGGCATATTTTGACATATCCATTTTTTCACGAAGTGTTCTCTTCCTGTAATTGTCAAATTCAGCAGACAGCCTGATATACTTATCCTGCATTTCTGCCAGCTTTTCTGTTAATATTTTTACTTCTTTGGCTCCCTTGTCCGTGCCTGAGCCATTTTCATCTTCGTCCTGAGATGAGAAGTATGATTCATTATAGTCTGAAGAGTTCCCGCTCATCATTTCCAGGTTATCAGTATTTTCTTTATCTTCAGTTGATTTGTTTTGATTGTTTTGTATTTCTTCCTCCTGATCCTTATTTTTTTTCTTCATAATCATACTCTGAGTTTCAATTATAATATCACATCTTAACAAATTACCTGCCAACCATTTTTAATTGACAAATTGGCAGACAAAATGGTACAACTGCACAACGGCATAATGGCTCAATGACGCAACGGCTCAACCGTTTTGAAGTATATCGTCCTAAAATAATTTATTTCTGGATGTTTCATAAGCCGTTGAACACTTGAGCCTTTTTAGGTGGTCTTATGAAACTCTTTGAATATCAGCCCCAAGTGCATTAAGTCTTTTATCAATATTCTCATAGCCTCTGTCAATCTGTTCTATGTTATGGATAACGCTTTTGCCATCGGCTGATAGTGCTGCAATGAGGAGTGCAACACCGGCTCTTATATCGGGAGAAGTCATAACAGTTCCTTTAAGACGAAGGTTTTTATCCTGACCAATTACTGTTGCACGGTGAGGATCGCAGAGAATTATCTGGGCCCCCATATCAATAAGTTTGTCAACAAAAAACAGACGGCTTTCAAACATCTTCTGGTGAATCAGAACAGCTCCCTTAGCCTGTGTGGCAGTAACCAGAAATACACTTAACAGGTCAGGGGTAAGGCCGGGCCAGATAGCATCAGCTATTGTCATTATTGATCCATCGATAAATGTTTCAATTTCATAATGATCCTGATGAGGAATATAGATATCATCACCTCTTCGTTCAAGTTGTATTCCAAGCCGGCGGAATGAATCAGGTATGATTCCAAGGCTGTCGTATGAAGTATTTTTAATGGTTATCTCAGAAGCCGTCATTGCAGCCATTCCTATAAATGATCCTATTTCGATCATGTCAGGAAGTATTGTATGTATGCAGCCTGAAAGTGATTCGACTCCATCGATATATAGCAGGTTGGAACCTATCCCGTTAATTCTTGCACCCATCGATACCAGCATCCTGCAGAGTTGCTGAATATAGGGTTCACAGGCAGCATTATAGATTGTAGTTCTGCCTTCAGCCATAACAGCAGCCATTATGATGTTTGCAGTGCCGGTTACCGAAGCTTCATCGAGGTGCATATAGGTGCCTTTGAGTGACTTAGCTTCAACTTTAAAGAACGGATCGGATGTGTCGAATTCAAATATAGCACCAAGTTTCTGGAAGCCGATAAAATGAGTGTCAACCCTCCGTCGTCCTATTTTGTCTCCGCCTGGTTTAGGAATAAATGCTTTTCCGAAGCGTGCAAGGAGAGGACCTACTATCATAATTGAGCCTCTCAGACTGGAACTCTGTTTCCTGAACTCTGTTGTCTGAAGATAATCCAGATCAATATTTACAGCTTCGAATGTAGCTGATGAAGCGGATTCACGATTCACCTTAACCCCTAAACTACCAATAAGTTCAATGAGTTTATTTACATCGCTTATATCCGGAATATTTTTGATTGTGACCTTTTCAGGTGTCAGCAGTGTAGCACAAATAACCTGAAGGGCTTCATTTTTTGCTCCCTGAGGAGTTATTTCTCCCTTAAGCGCTTTTCCTCCATGAACAATAAATGTCCCCATTAATGTCTGCCGTATCCTTTTTTCTTAGCAAAAGGTTTGCCTTGTTGTTTGCCGTGAGATTTGCTTTGTGGTTTGCCCTGAGGTTTTCTTTTAACAGGAGGGAGAAGGTCTTTAACTTCAAGAATCTTAACTCCGTCGGTCATCTGAAGCCTGCCCCTGGATAATAATTTCATATCCTTGATTATCACCTCATCAGCAACCTGAGCTCTGTTCCAGGTGATATATGATTTTTTCATCTGGTTCACGATAAGAGTGGTGAAATATTCTTTTTTCTCACCCTCCTCGAGTTCACAAGCAGATTCAATCATAAGCTCAACGATACGTCCATAATGCAGAAATCTGATATCTCCTTTCTTATATGGCACCTGTTTTGGTTTTTCAACGAATTTTGATGGTTCGGGAACAGGGTATGGTGAATCAATATCCAATTCAAAATTTGCAATAAGTGAGAGATGATCCCATAGTTTATGTTTGAAATCGCCAATATCGCGAAGATGAGGATTAAGATTACCCATGATCTGTATTATAGTTTTTGCGGCACGGTTTCTCTCATCCCTGTCTTCAATTGTCTTAATATGATCAACCATCTTCTGGACATTCCTCCCGTATTCCGGCAATGCCATCCTTTTTCTTTGTGTATTGTAATCGTAATTCATTATTTGCTGTTTATTTTATGCAAAGCTAATAATTTATGGCTAATAACAGAAAGGTTAGTTGAACTCTGCCATATTATATATCCTGTTAAATCACTATCCGCCTATAACTTTAAATAATAATGTTGCCAGGAAGCCTGCAAGTGCAGATAATGCGGCAACTTATGTCTAATTCAGGATAATTGCGTGACCTGCGGCTGGCAATTATCTGGTAATCGATATTTAGTTCAATCCTTAATCTCGTTAATATTTATATTCTGACTGTTAAGAAGAGATCTTGAATCATATATAAATCTTTTCATCTGTAAATACTGTGCAGTGTCCCGGAAAAATGCCTGATTATCTTCAAATTCTGAGCAGGGTATAATAAAGAATTTTTTCCTGTATTCTTCAATTGGGGTATATACCCATGTGAGATGATAGCCGGCATTAGAAATTTTATATTTATCATTAGTCCGGGTGAACTCAATCCTGACCATTGCGCCACCATCAGTTTTTGGCTTTCGCTGGTTTGAAACAAAATTACCCAGCGAGTAGATCACAATATTATCTTTTTGTCCTGCAGTGTCTTTCCTCCACTCCATTTTTTGCAGAACGTGAGGATGTGAACCAATAACCAGATCAACCCCGACAGAGAAAAAATAATCTGCCAGTTCGGTCTGGCTCATTTGTGGAATTGTGTCATATTCAGTTCCCCAGTGAAGGAATAATACTATGATATCAGCATTCTCTTTTTTTGCCTTGTAAATATCTCTGGTAATAAGTTCTTTATCAAGAATGTTGGCAATTACAGGGTCTGTTACCTTGTTTCCGTTAAGACCATATGTATAATTGAGTAATGCAATAGTAACATCATCTCTTCTTATCATTAGCGGATAGAGGCTGTCTCTGGCTTCAGTTGTAAGAAATGTGCCGGTATGCGGTAATCCGATGCTGTCGAGCCTGAAAATAGTATTTATAATACCTTTATTTCCACGATCAGCTGAATGGTTATTTGCTGTAACAAGGTAATCAATACCTGCATTTTTACAGGCAGTAGCCAGTGCTGCTGGCGAACTGAATTGAGGATAACCGGAGTAGGGAGGACCAGCCAGTGTGACCTCAAAATTAGCAATTGCAATGTCTTCAGCTGAAATCACCGGTTTTATAAATCTGAAAACATCTTCATAATTATAGGTGTGGGATTCCCTGTCTTCTGCAGACCATATCTGGCTGTCATGTCCCATAATGTCACCAATAAAAAGCAGAGATACCTTTTTTAATGTATCCTGGGATGACTGAGCCTGAAGAGAGATCGTTGAAAATAACAGGACTATATAAGGTATAATCCTGTGTATCATAATGTTGATTGCATTATCGTTGGAATATCCATATAATAAAAGTTAATCCTCTAAATCAAAGATACAAATGTTTTTTATCCGGCTGTTAAACAGGCCTTAAAAAGTAATATGTGGTACCGACTGCGTTTGCAACCTCAATAAGGGATTAAAAACCATTTAATGGTTAAATCGTTTCCGTTACATGTTTAATTTGTCCATGATCGGTTGCTATGGTGAATTTGCAAAATGCAGTCGAATAATCTGTTAATATTGAAAAATTTAATTAACTGCGGATTTTTTCGCATTTAATTTATTTCAGTATCACTGATCCTTAGAAACTTATTAATTATTAACTTTGCCCGGTTTTTTTTGTTTAAATTTTTTATAGACAGAAACAAAATTATGAGGTCACTCGAAGGGACGGAAAGACATCTGGATATTAAGAAACTCTCATTTGCAGGAGTTATTGTCACCTTAGGAATTGTTTTCGGCGATCTTGGAACAAGCCCTTTGTATGTTATGAAGGCAATTGTTACAGGAGGCAAAGAGTTTAATGAGCTTCTGATATATGGTTCAATGTCGTGTATCTTCTGGACACTGACATTACAGACAACTATTAAATATGTAATTATTACCCTGAGGGTTAACAATAAAGGTGAAGGAGGTATATATGCTCTGTTTGCCTTACTTAAAAGAAAATCTTCATGGGCTGCAATACTGACAATGATAGGTGCCAGTGCTTTGCTGGCTGATGGAGTTATAACTCCTGCCATAACTGTCACGTCATCAATTGAAGGCTTGCGTTTGTTTAGTCCCGGAATACCCGTTATTGCAATTGTACTTATTATTTTTGCGATACTGTTTTTTATGCAGCAATTCGGGACAAACATTGTAGGGTCCTCTTTTGGTCCGATAATGGTGATCTGGTTTTCTATGCTGGGGATACTTGGGTTCTCGCAATTGGCACACAATCCCGGAATACTTAAGGCTTTGAATCCTGAATATGCTTATAAGTTTCTTTCTGCGTACCCGGGAGGTTTTATACTGCTTGGTTCGGTGTTTCTTGCCACAACGGGAGCTGAGGCACTCTATTCTGATCTTGGGCATTGCGGATTTCAGAATATCAGAATATCCTGGATATTTGTAAAGACAGCTTTGCTTCTTAATTATTTCGGACAGTGTGCCTGGATACTTAGCAGAGGTGGCCTGGATCTGGGAGTTAATCCATTTTACGGCATAATGCCAAAATGGTTTCTGATGCCGGGTATATTTATTGCCACAGCAGCAGCTATTATTGCAAGCCAGGCATTGATAAGTGCATCATATACTCTTATGAGTGAGGCTATTTCCCTTAATTTCTGGCCTAAGATGAAAATATCGCATCCCACTTACCAGAAAGGACAGGTATATGTGCCTTTTATGAACTGGTTTCTATGGATAGCCTGCAGTTTTGTTGTTCTGTTCTTCAGGGAATCATCAAACCTTGAAGCTGCATATGGTTTGTCAATAACCCTGACAATGATCATGACAACACTTCTGCTGTCAAACTACCTGTTCCAGAAGGGTGTTTATCATAAACTTGTTGTACTTCTGCTGATTGTATTCCTGACTATCGAAGGAAGTTTTCTGATTGCAAACCTTCATAAATTCAAAAATGGAGGCTGGTTCACCATAATGCTGGCAACAATATTTTTTCTTATTATGTTTGGATGGTATTTTGGGAGGAAGCTGAAAAACAGGTATGTAACATTTACCAGTCTCGATAAGTATATTGACCTCTTTAAGGATTTGTCAAAAGATGAATCCGTTTCAAAGACTGCTACAAATCTTGTTTATGTTATTAAAGCCAACAGACCTGACCAGGTTGAGTCGAAAGTGATATTTTCAATATTTCAGAAGCAACCAAAGAGAGCTGATACTTACTGGTTGCTGCATATTGATAAGATGGACGAACCTGACAGATTTGATTATAAGGTTACACAGATCATCCCTGGAATACTGATCAGGGTTGATTTTCATATTGGATTCAAAGTTGAGCCAAAGATCAATCTTTATTTCAAGGAGGTACTTGAAGATCTTATGGCAGCAGGCGAGATCAAACTTGAAAGTACATTTACCTCATTAAGAAAGCACTCCCTTCCCGCCGATTTTAAATATGTACTAATTGACAGGGTAATGCCACGTGACTATAAACTTTCGGGAATGGATAACATAACCCTGGCTCTTCATGGTGTTTCGCGTCTGCTTTGTATATCGGATGTGAAAGCCTTACAACTTGATTCATGTAATACAATTGAAGAGCAGGTACCTATTACGATTGATCAGCCTCTCGACAAGAGAATTAAACGGATGATCTGAAATCCTGATTTACCTTAATTTGTGTGTCGAATTCTTTCAGATTTGGTTAGGGAGTGATGAATGAGTTCTATTTAACCGCAGAGTACGCGAAGCAGGCGCAAAGTGCACAGAGTTAAAATAGTGATTATCTGTTCTTTGCGATCTTTGCGTAATCACTTAGCGATCTTTGCGGTAAATGGATTTAGACATTTTCAACAGCCTCTAGGTTCTTAAAATATTCTTTTAATTCAACCGTACAATGCAGTACCACAATGGATCAGTGCCTTCAGAATAAATGATAAAAACTTAAAATAGCTTATTTTGGCGAACCGAAGATATTATCTGAATTTATCAATAGCTCAGCATACTGCGCTCTTTTATAAACAAACGGATTGCTGCTGAGACTGTTTCTGGAGAGTTTGCCTCTGAAATCATCAATACTGTTATAGTTTTTGGCTTCCATCCAATCTGTCAGTTCTTTTTTTATTTCAGCGATTTGTGTAAGCCCGTTTTTGTATAATGTGCTTACAATCTGCACGCTTGAAGCTCCTGACAGTAACAGCTTAATTACATCAGCCCCGTTGAATAATCCGTGTGTGCTGCATATTTCAGCATTAATATTGCCTGACAATAAGCCGGCGTATCTCAGTGATTTTCTGTAATCGCCCTCATTGCTCAGGTTGAATGATTTGATATGTTTTTCCTCGTTAACGTCGATGTCAGGCTGGAAAAAGGAATTAAACAGATACAAAGGCATTTACTCCTGTTTTGTCCAGTTTCTTTATAAAGTTCAGAACATTTGTATAGTCGGGGCTAAGCTTAACACTTATTGGCAGAGAGACGCTTTGTTTAACTTCTTTTATTATGCTTATTTGCTCAGCTTCAATATCTTTTGCCTCTATATCAAAATCCATGGGAATCTGATAGAAATTGAGTTCAAGCCCTGCCACACCAGTCTCACTAAGGAGCTTTGCATATTTGATCCATGTATCTCTGTTAACAGCATTCAGACTTGCAAAAACAGGTATGGATAAAGCTTCACTTGTTTTCCTGAGGTTTAAAAGATGTTCTTCAGGACCTGCATGTTCAATATGAGGATGAGTAGATATCATTTCAGCATTAATCTCATCATATTCAGTAAGCCTTTCATCAATCTGAAGTCTTTCCAGCTGAATTTGTTCTTCGAAGAGTGATTTGAACACAATTGCAGCAGCGCCCAGTTCTTCAGCTTTCTTCAGCTTTTCCAGATTATTGACCATGTTTGAGGCTCCAATAATCACAGGGTTGTCTATTTCGACACCCATGTAGGTTGTTTTAAGATTTTTCATCTGTTTAATCTGAATTATATGTTAATACTTTATCGCCTGAATAAACCGGGCTGTTCAAAGATGTAAACAAATAATTACCAGCTTTTGTTTCATTAATTACGAACAGTTTTCAATGCATCTTCATATCTCCTGTTAACTTCTTCCCAGTTAACAAGATTGAAAAATGACTCGATATAGTCTGCTCTTTTGTTTTGATACTTCAGATAGCAGGCATGTTCCCATACATCCATATATGTCAGTCATCATAAAACGATAAGCATCTAGAAATTACTTCCTGCGGTAATAAGACGGATCAGGAATCAGAATATCCATTATTTAATAGTTTTCAAACTAACCCCTTGGCATAAATGCACCCAGGGTCCAGATATCATCTGATACCTGACTTAAGGGATATGTTGGAATAGACAATACAGGAATATCCGATTTATTGATCATTTGATGAGCATATGTTCCAAGAAGAAGGTTTGTGACGCTTTTTTCCTGTTCGGTCATAATTGAAATAAGATCGGCTTTAATTGATTTTGAGTATTCTATAGTAATGTCAGTAAGGTTGTTCCCCTCAAGATGCACAGTCTTGGAACGGATTTCATGATCGTCAATATAGGATGTTACCTGTTCAGCATATTTGTGAAGTTTCTTTTCTATGCTTTTAAGATGTGTAGCCCTGACGGTAATTATGTGAATTTCAGAATTAAAAAGCTTTGCCAGTTTGACTGTGAAAGGAACCTTTTCTCGGGTCTGAAGGGTCATATCCAAGGGTAATACTATTTTATCGATATTTGTAGAGATCTTACTGTTCCTTACTGTTATTACAGGATTTTTGGAATGGGAAGTAATTTTATAGGCATTCCCTCCAATAAACAATTCTTCAAAACCTGAATTCCCATGGGTTGAGAGAACAATTACAGAGTCTTCCTTCTTTTCTGCCAGATCGGTTACCTCCCTGAAAATCTTGCCGTGATTTATAATATAACTGATTCTGCATTTAGCATTGCTTTTCTCCTTACAGTTTTTTATTATATCTTCAAACTTAAGTTTTGCTATCTGAAGTTCTTTTGCAAGCAATGAAGCATCCTCATTATAATGCTTGTCCATAACATGAACCATCTGAATGTCCGATCGTGTTTTGTTTGCCAGCATAATTGCCATGTCAAGCCCGTTTATTGATTCTTGTGAGAAATCGAGCGGCACAATAATTGTTTTCATAGGTATTTTAAATTAAATGACCAGTTATATGTTTGAACGGACCCTCTTCCAGTAATCCAGAGTGGATTTTCCTGATCCGTTCCAGCTACGGGCTATTTTTTCGTAATCAGGATAGCCGATCCTTTTTGCGTAATAAAGAAATATTTCTTTTGAGGTCTGGAGGTTATAGCAATCTTTTGCTTTATAGTTTTTGCCAGTCCTTCTGTTATAATCCTTAAGTCGTATTGGCCTGATCTGAAACGCTCCTCTTGCCTGTTCAACCGGGTTAAATGCTAGTGTGTCTCCCTTGCTTTCTACTGTAATTATTGCATTTACAAGCCGTTCGTATGGATCAACCGGATCTGAAGCAAAGATAAACATTACTTTTGTATCAGGGGCAGCTGCACTTAAAGAAAAGAGTAAGAAGGAAACAAATAGTAAGCTTTTTATTATTTCTGACTTTGTTATCTTAATTATTGTTTTCATAAAATTTTGATTATTTCCAGGAAATATTATCTATGTTATTACATATCAGTCATATATAATGAGTAATTCTCAGTTATTATATTTCTTTTCCCGTTTTTTGACCATTCGATTTGAAACAAATTATCTCTGCGACAAAGTTACGACGACTGATTTTAAGGCAGATTAAGCTGTAATTAGGAATTCATTAAGATTGAATTAAACAACAGGCAAGCCATTTTGATTGTTTTTGCTCTCGAGTGCAGATATTTTGTTTAAACGTCGTTGAAAGCGTTCAAGACCTTTGAATTCCGCGTTCAGGAATATCTTTATCAGTTCGAGTGCTAGTGAATTTCCTGTGACGCGGCCACCAAGACAAAGGATATTCATATTATCATCTTCCACTCCCTGGTGGGCAGAGAACGGATCTGTAATCAGCGCCGCCCTAATTCCAGGTACTTTGTTTGCTGCAACACAGGCTCCCACACCACTTCCGCAAACCGCTATGCCTTTCTGTAAATTACCTTTTGCAACAGAAACAGCCATTGGTACAACATAATCGGGATAGTCATCCTCAGGATTAAGCTCGGTTGCACCAAAGTCGACAACATTATATCCATATTCTATAAGCTTGGAAATCAGCATTCTCTTTAGCTCGAATCCACCATGATCTGATGCAATTCCGACACGGTTATCATTATTTTTCATTTTTAGTCCGGATAAATTATTTATAAAGTCTTTTTTATATTAGTCCTGCTCTTTTTCTGCTTCCTGAGAGTTTTATATGGAGCGATCATCTCTTCAGGGATAACCCACTCATCGAACTGCTCTTCTGTAAGGAAACCGGAATTTATAGCAGCCTGCTTCAATGTTATATTCTCACTGTCAGCCATTTTTGCAATTATTGCAGCATTGTTATAGCCAATATGCACATTAAGTGCCGTAATAAGCATCGTGGATCTGTTCAGGTTCTCTGTGATACGTACTAATATTAGGTTTAATACCAGCTACACATCTTTCATTGAAAGAATTGCATGCATCAGCCAAAAGTGAAACAGATTGCAGGAAAGAATTTATCATCACTGGCCGGAATACATTAAGTTCGAACTGACCATTTGATCCTGCAATCGAAATAGTTGTGTCATTACCCATTATCTGCGCACAAACCATTGTCAGCGCTTCTGACTGTGTGGGGTTCACTTTGCCGGGCATGATCGATGACCCTGGTTCATTAGCCGGAATAATAAGCTCACCTATTCCCGAATGTGGCCCTGAGACGGACATTCTGATATCATTTGCAATTTTCATAAGGCTTACAGCCAGTTGTTTAATAGCTCCATGTGTCTCAATAACAGCATCACTGGCAGCTAGTGCTTCAAACTTGTTTTTGGCAGGAACAAAAGGGAACCCTGATAGTCCGGCAATAGACCGGACAACCATATCAGAAAAGCCTTCAGGAGAATTCAGACCCGTACCAACAGCTGTTCCTCCCATTGCAAGTTCTGATAAATGGTTAAGAGTATTTTTGACAGAAGCAATCCCATATTCTAATTGAGCGGTATATCCTGAGAATTCCTGACCGAGTGAAACAGGTGTCGCATCCATCATATGAGTACGACCGGTCTTAATAATATCCTTCATCTCTTTGGATTTAAGTACTAATGTGTCTCTGAGATGTTCAACTGCCGGAATAAGACTGTTAACAACCTTCGTGTATGCTGCAATATTCATAGCAGTAGGGAATGTATCATTTGACGACTGCGACATATTAACATCATCGTTGGGACTAAGCAGCCTTTTACCAATGCCTAGCTTATTTCCAAGAAGTACATGAGAACGGTTAGATATTACCTCATTGCAATTCATGTTTGTATGAGTCCCGGAGCCTGTCTGCCAAACAACTAAAGGAAACTGGTCATCAAGCTTTCCTTCGGTAATCTCATCGCAGACAATCGAAATAATCTTCAGTTTTTCATCAGATAATAGTCCAAACCTGTTATTAGTAATTGCCGCGGCTTTCTTTAGACAGCCATAGGCATGAATAATTTCAGAAGGCATTGATGCCGGTGGTCCAATAGGAAAATTCATATATGATCTCTGAGTCTGAGCACCCCAGTATTTATCAGCAGGCACATCTACGTCACCAAGAGTATCAGTTTCTTTTCGATAATCCATATTTGTTTTTTTAATACTCAGGTCTGATCTTTATTCTTATAGCAAATAAAAAATTTCAACCTGATTAAAAAAAGTATTGTACCATTAAACAATTTTATACTTTCCATTGTTCGTTATATGTACTTGTGAATATGTTAACAGTAAGTGTGTGATATGTGAAGGTATATGTCGGCTTAACATTAAGAGAAAGTAATAAATAACGGAGATACGCTGAGATTCAATTTTTTCTGATCATATAATGTTTAACAAAATGATAAATCAGCCTGAAATTTTATATATTTGTATGAGTAACGATCGTAAAGTTAAGACTTCTGTTAAATTGCTTTCGCATGAATTGAGATTATCATCGATTAGGATAATTCATAATCTTTAAAAAATATGCTTCTGGAACAAAACATTGTTTTCTGGCCTCTGATAGTTTTCGCCTTAGCTGTAATAATCATTGTTGGTGCAATGATCGGTTTGTCATATATTTTAGGTGAGCGACATAAAGAGAAGTCAACAGATGAGCCTTTTGAGTCGGGGATTCCTCCGACCGGCGATGCCAGACTGCGTTTTTCCTCCGGATTTTACATTATAGCCATATTCTTCGTTATTTTCGATCTTGATGCAGCTTTTATTATGTTATGGGCAGTATCTTTTCGTGAACTTGGGATAGCGGGTTATTTAGGGATATTGGTATTTATTGGCTTGTTGATAGTGCTTCTGATATACGAATTAAGCATAGGGGCTCTTGATTTCGGACCAAACGGAAAGAAAATTCTCAGATATAAAAATAAGTTAAGATGATATCTTCCCGAATAAAAGCCGGTGATTCATTACCGGGCCCTGGCAAAGATCTGACTGATGAAGCAATTACGCGATCAGTTATGTTGGGCAAACTTGATGATATGGTAAACTGGGGGAGAAAAAATTCACTCTGGCCATTTGGATTTGGACTATCATGTTGTTTTGTGGAGATGGCTACTGCGCTTACAAGTCGTTATGATATAGCACGTTTTGGAGGTGAAGTTATACGTGGTACACCACGCGAGGCTGATGTTATGGTTATTGCAGGAACAGTATTTCTGAAGATGGTCCCAATAATACAAAGGCTGCATGATCAGATGATGGAACCTAAATGGGTTATTTCAATGGGTTCCTGTGCAAATTCAGGTGGCATGTATGATATCTACAGCGTTGTTCAGGGTGTTGATAAATTTCTGCCTGTTGATGTTTATGTTTCTGGTTGCCCTCCCCGGCCTGATGCTTTTCTTGAAGGCTTGCTTTTACTCAGGGAATCAATAGGGAAGGAGCAGACGTCCTTTTAGCTGGGTGATTGGACCACAAGGTGTTAGCAAGATTGAAAAGAAAAGCATGCGGGATTCAAAGCAGGAAGAGAGAAAAGCAATGGGAAATATCCGTCCGATGAATGAGATTTAACACAATATTCTGAATAATCAGGTTTTTTATGAGCGGAAATGATCACGACATAATAGCAGAAATCAGGTCACAGTTTGATGATCAGGTCATCATCTTTCATGAGATTTCAAAAGATGATATTCCTTCAGTTTGGGTTGATAGGATTCAACCTTCTCAAGGTGTTGGCCTGGCTTAAAAAAGAAGTAGCTCCTTCCTTTCAGGATGCTTTATGATCTTACTGCAATTGATGACCGTACCCGCAAACACCGGGGCGATCAGCCTTCTTCCGACTTCACAGTAGTATATCACCTTACATCATTTGAACAGAAATGCAGATATCAGAATAAAGGTATCTCTTCATTCTCAGGATCTTAAAATACCCAGTATTGTTACTGTTTGGGAATCAGCCAATTGGTATGAGCGGGAAGTATATGATATGTTCGGTATAAGGTTTAGTGGTCACCCTCATCTGACCCGGATTCTTATGCCAAAAAGCTGGCAGGGATATCCTTTAAGGAAGGATCATCATGCAAGGGCAACAGAGGTTGATCCATTTGTGCTTACAGACAAATTCAGGGATGAAGAGGAAGCTAATCTGAAGTTTGATCCTGCTGAATATGGGCTTGCCATGCAAAGTGAAGACACTGATTTCATGTTTCTCAATTTAGGTCCGCAACATCCTGGTACTCATGGAATATTGAGGCTTATTGTTCAGCTTAATGGTGAAGACATTGTAAATATTGTGCCCGATATCGGATTTCATCACAGGGGAGCAGAAAAAATGGGTGAAAGACAGTCATGGCATACATTTATACCATATACTGACAGGATTGATTATCTGGGTGGTGTAATGAATAATCTTGCTTATCTCTTATCGGTTGAAAAGCTTGCAGGGATAGTTGTTCCTGACAGAGCAATGATGATCAGAATTATGATGAGTGAGCTCTTCCGTATTGCAAGTCACCTTGTATGGCTTGGTACATTTGCCCAGGATATGGGACAGATGTCCCCGGTATTCTATACATTCAACGACAGAGAAAGACTCTTTGATATCGTTTCAGCAATAACCGGAGGCAGGATGCATCCTTCATGGTTCAGAATAGGAGGTGTTGCTCACGATCTTCCTGATGGCTGGGATAAAATGATGCAGACCTTTGTTAATTACCTGCCAAAAAGATTACTTGAATTTGAAAAAATGATCCTGAGGAACAGGATTTTCAAAGGCCGTACTGTAGGTATAGGAGTTTATACAACCGAAGAGGCTATTGAATGGGGTATAACCGGGTCAGGACTTAGAGCAACAGGTTATGACTGGGACTACCGTAAAAAAAGACCTTATTCCGGTATTGATAAGTTTGAATTTGAGATTCCATTGGGAAAGAATGGTGATTGTTATGACAGGGCCCTGGTTCGCATGGAAGAGATGCGTCAGAGTCTGAGGATAATACAGCAATGCATAAATAATATGCCTGCAGGGGAGTACAAATCTGATCATCCGCTTGCCATACCTCCCAGGAAAGATAAAACCATGACTGACATTGAGACTCTTATAACACATTTTGTAGGAGTATCATGGGGTCCCGTAATTCCACCGGGTGAAGCAATGGTGCCGGTTGAGGCAGCCAAGGGGAGTAATGGTTATTATCTTATCAGCGACGGAAGTACATCATCGTACCGTTCAAGGATAAGAACTCCGTCTTTTCCTCATATGCAGATGCTGCCGTTTATCAGCAGGGGTTATACAATACCTGATTTGCTTGCAATTCTGGGAGCTATGGATTTTGTTCTGGCAGACCTTGACAGATAGAAATTATTAAATTAACCAGTTGAATAATAAAATGTTAACTGAGATTGAAATAAAAGAAATAGAAGAAGAGATAAAGCAATATCCTTATCCCGGAGTAGCTTGTATAGATGCTCTTAAAATAGTACAGAATCACCGTGGATGGGTATCTGACGATTCTGTTTCCGAAATCGCAAAGTTGCTTGGTATATCAGAAGAGGAGGTAGATGGTGTAGCTACATTTTACAGCCGTATTTACAGGAAACCTGTCGGCAGGAATGTTATACTTATCTGTGATGGAATAAGTTGTATGATAATGGAATACGGATCATTATATGACTATATTTCTCAAAAGCTGGGTGTTGAATTTGGTGGAACAACATCTGACAACAGGTTCACATTGTTGCCGATCTCTTGTCTGGGCGATTGTGACAACGCACCTGCAATGATGATAAACGGAGATCATTATAACAGTCTAACTACAGATAAAATAGATGATTTACTGGCTAAATACAAATAGATATAATGGAAAGGCCATTAACCGAAAATATTAAACCTGGTTCCGATTTTCTTAGTCTTAAAGATTACAGGAAGGTTGGTGGTTATGAGAGTGTTAAAAAAGCTCTCAAAGGCATGTCCCCGGAGGATATTACCAGTTTGGTTAAGTCCTCAAACCTTTTGGGTCGTGGAGGTGCCGGTTTCCCAACAGGGGTCAAATGGAGTCTGGTACCAATGGAAAAGGATGCAGCAAAAATGAAATATCTTGTATGTAATGCTGACGAGATGGAACCAGGTACCTTCAAGGACAGATATCTGCTCGAGGGTAATCCTCATCAGCTTATAGAAGGCATGATCCTTTCTGCCTATGCTATCCAGGCGGGTAAAGCATATATTTTTCTTCGCTGGGCTTATAAAAAAGCTGAAGCAATACTTCGTACTGCAATTGAAGAAGCTTATAAAGAAGGATTTCTTGGGTAAAAATATTCTGGGATCGGGTTTTGATCTTGATTTATATGTTCACTCCAGTGCCGGCAGGTACATGTGTGGAGAGGAGACAGCTTTGCTTAATTCACTTGAGGGTAAAAGGGCGCTTCCCCGTTCAAAGCCACCTTTTCCTGCTGTTAGTGGATTATTCGGTCAGCCAACTGTGGTAAATAATGTTGAAACTCTGTCATGGTTACCTCATCTGGTTGAAAAAGGTGCTGACTGGTTTAAAGGGTTGAGTCTTACCGATACAGGTGGAACTAAGTTGTTTGGAGTGAGTGGCAGGGTTAAAAAGCCGGGTTTATGGGAGTTGCCGCTTGGAATAACAGTACGTGAGCTTCTTGAAGAACATGCCGGAGGAATGGCCGATGGTTACAAATTCAGAGGAACGCTTCCCGGTGGAGCCTCAACCGACTTTCTTATTGAGGAGCATCTGGATGTGAAGATGGATTTCTCAACTGTGGCCGCTGCTGGCAGCAGACTGGGAACAGGAACAATGATTGTACTCGACGATAAAACATGCCCTGTAGCTTTTATTCATAATGTGGAAAAGTTTTTTGCTCTGGAAAGCTGTGGCTGGTGTACCCCTTGCAGGGAAGGACTGCCATGGGTTGAAAAGTTACTTGCCTCAATTGAAGCTGGAACAGGCAAAATGGAATATCTTGATACACTGCAGTTTCAGACCAAATATATGGCTCCGGGCAATACCTTCTGTGCTCATGCCCCCGGAGCAATGGAGCCTTTGCAAAGCGGGCTGAAGTATTTTCATGATGACTTTGTTAAACATATAAATGATAAAAAATGTCCCTGGAGGTGAAAATGACAAAGATACAGGTAGACGGAAAAAGTTACGAGGTAAAAGCAGGAAAGAATCTTCTTGAGACCTGCCTGGCTATTGGCCTTGATATACCTCATTTCTGTTTTCATCCGGCTCTCGGTTCCGTAGGGGCATGCAGACTGTGTGCAGTAAAAAAATTCAAGGATAAGGACGACAAAAAGGGCAAGATAGTTATGTCATGTATGGAACCGGTAGCTGAGGGACTGATTGTTTCGATTGACGATCCTGATGCAATATCTTTCCGTGCTGCGGTGATTGAGGGTCTGATGACAAACCATCCGCATGATTGTCCGGTTTGCGATGAGGGAGGTGAATGCCACCTGCAGGATATGACGGTTATGACCGGACATAATTACCGCAAATTTGACTTCCCGAAAAGAACCAATCTATAATCAGGACCTGGGACCATTTATCAGTCATGAGATGAACCGTTGTATTCAGTGTTACAGGTGTGTCAGATTTTATCGCGATTATGCAGGAGGAAAAGACCTTAATGTCTTTGGTTCACGTAATCATGTCTATTTCGGAAGATACAAGGATGGGACACTTGAAAACGAATTCAGTGGAAACCTTGTTGAGGTATGTCCTACAGGGGTTTTTACCGATAAAACACTAAAGAATCACTTTACCCGCAAATGGGATATGACCAATTCCCCGTCTGTCTGTGTTCACTGCAGTGTCGGATGCAATACAATAGTTAGTGAGCGTTATGGTTCGGTAAGACGTATCATGAGCAGGTATAACGGCTCGGTAAATGGTTATTTCATTTGCGACAGGGGCAGGTTCGGTTACGAGTTTCTCAACAGCGATGACAGAATAAGAAAAGTACAGGTGGTTGACGGGAAAAATAAGATAGAAGATCCTGATGATGCAGTATTTTCCGGTTTTATTAATAAGTCATTTTCAAAGGAGAATAAAATAATTGGGATAGGTTCTCCGAGAGCTTCTCTTGAGTCAAATTTTGCATTGTCGAAACTGGTAGGAAAAGACAATTTTTACAATGGCATACCTGGAAAAGAACAAAGACTTACAGGAAAGATTATTGAATATTACCGTAATACAGGAGTAATAATACCATCCCTTAAGCAGATCGAAAAGGCTGATTGTGTTCTGGTACTGGGAGCAGATATTACCAATACTGCTCCAATGATTGCACTGGCTATACGGCAGGCAATCAGGAATGTACCTGATGAAGAAGCATCATCAAAGGGAATACCTTTATGGAATGATGCACCTGTGCGGTTACTTGCACAGGATAAAAAAAGTCCGGTCTTTTTAGCCACTGCGGTGCAGGATAAACTTGATGACATAGCTGAGGATTCATTAAGAGTGTCAAATGAGGATATCAGTATGCTTGGGTTTGAAATTGCTGCAATAATCGATAAAAATTCCCCGGGATCAAAGACCCCGGATAAGAAGCTTCTTCAGCATGCACAAAAAATTGCCCTTTCACTGAAAAATGCAAAAAGACCTTTAATAGTTGCAGGTATCAATTGCGGTGATGAAAATATTATAAATGCAGCATTAAACATAACTACAGCTCTTCAGTCATCAGGCTCAGAGGTTATGTTAAGTATGATATTACCGGAAAGTAACAGCATGGGACTGGGACTCATGGGCGGTAAATCGCTGGATGATGCTGTTTCACTCGCATCAATATCCGGTATTGACACATTAATCGTCCTTGAAAATGATCTTTACAGGAGAGGGACTGAGGAGTCTGTAAACCTTCTCTTTGAGAAAAGTAAACGTATAATTGTACTCGATTATCTTAATAATAGAACGACATCACATGCTGATCTGCTGTTGCCTTCAGCAGCATTTCTCCGAAGAGGAAGGTACAATTGTTAATAATGAAGGAAGAGCACAGAGATATTACAGGGTAATTCCTGAAACCGGTCATGTGAAACCAGCCTGGCAATGGTTTGATGAGTTAATGAAGATAAAAAATCAGGAAAAGCAGGCTGAGTGGAATCATATTGATGATGTAATCTCTTCATTGGCAAAAGAGTATCCTCTCTTCGCCGATTTGCAGAATTATATTGTTGCTGCAGACTACAGGATGCTGAATGCCAAAATGCCGCGACAGACAATACGTTACAGTGGCAGGACGGCAATGCATGCCAACGTAGAAGTCAGTGAAGCAAAACTTCCACAGGATAATGATTCTCCTCTTGCATACAGCATGGAAGGACAACCTGAGAATCCACCATCGTCATTTGTGCCCTTTTACTGGACACCCGGGTGGAACTCAGTTCAGGCAATGTACAGTTACCTTGATGAACCAAATGGCTCATTGAAGGGTGGTGATCCGGGAATCATGCTTTTAAAACCTCTTCCGGGAAAAAGTAAAGCATTCTTTCCTGCAACTCAGTCCTCTGTTAAGCCAGGGAAAGGTGAATTCGTAATCATACCTGTGTACAACATCTTTGGCAGTGAAGAACTTAGTTCAGAAGCAAAGGCATTGTCGCAAAGGATTCACTGCACCTGTTCTGAGTCTCAACGGTAAAGATGCTGAACAATCAGGTATTAAAGATTCAGAGAATGTTAAACTTGAAATAGCTGGTTCTATACTCAACATAATGGCAAAAATTGATGATTCAATGCCTCAGGGAACAGCAGGATTGTCAGTTTACCTGCCGGGAATGCCGTTTATTGATCTTCCCGGCACTGGCAGAATAAATAAACTATAGTTACGTATTTATGAGATATGTTTTTATCATAGGAGGTATACTTTTAATTGCGCTGTCAATTGCTGCCGGGCTAATATGGGTTGAGCGAAGGCTCCTGTCTGTATGGCAGGACAGACTTGGGCCTAACAGGGTTGGTCCGTTCGGACTGGGACAGGTAGTTGCGGATACAATCAAATTATTTTTTAAAGAAGACTGGATTCCTCCATTTGCCGACAGGCCTGTTTTTGTTATGGCTCCGGGAATACTGATGATTACAATTCTTCTCACTTTTGCCGTGGTGCCTTTTGGTCCCGGTTTCTATGTTTTCGATTCAAATATCGGGATACTTTTTTTCCTGGGAAACTCATCACTCGGAGTATATAGTATTGTTCTTGGCGGCTGGGCATCAAATAATAAATATTCGCTTATTGGTGCTATGAGGGCTTCAGCGCAGATGCTAACCTATGAAGTGTTTATGGGGCTTTCACTTATGGGTGTGGTGATGATGGCAGACAGTTTCAGTTTCGTCAAAATTGTTGAGGCTCAGAAAGGAGGATGGTTCTTTATACCCCAGTTTGTTGGATTTGTAGTATTCTTTATTGCAGGTATTGCTGAAACTCACAGACTTCCTTTTGATATTCCGGAAGCAGATGGTGAACTGATTGCAGGTTATCATTCTGAGTATTCAGGTATGAAGTTCGGGATGTTCTTTGTAGGGGAGTATCTTGGTATAACCCTTATCTCTGCGCTTATAGCTACCATGTTTTTTGGTGGATGGCTTGGACCTTCATTTCTTCCTCCCGTTTTCTGGTTTTTATTGAAAACGTTTTTCTTTATCGGCGTGTTCATTCTTTTACGGGCTTCTTTGCCACGTCCAAGGTATGACCAGCTGATGGAGCTCGGGTGGAAATTTTTGTTACCGCTGGCTTTGCTTAATCTTTTAATAACCGGTGCTATACTGCTTTTTGTGAAATGATAATAAACAAACACATATAATCATGCTATGATAAGTATTCTCCGAACAATATGGCTAACATTTCTTCATATCTTCCACAAGAGTGAAACTGTGGAATATCCTGAGGTTAAACCATATCTGGCACCAAGGTACAGGGGAAGGATTGTTCTTACCCGCGATTCGGATAATAACGAAAGATGTGTTGCCTGTTACCTGTGTGCTGCCGCCTGTCCGGTTGACTGTATCTCTCTTCAGGCTACTGAAGATGAGAATGGAAGAAGGTATCCTGAGTTTTTCAGAATTAACTTTTCGAGGTGTATATTCTGTGGATTCTGTGAGGAGGCATGTCCTACTTATGCCATTCAGCTGATACCTGATTTTGAGCTGGCTGAATACGACAGGCAGAATATGGTATATGAAAAGGAACATCTCCTTATCAGTGGTGAGGGGAAATATCATGGCTATAATTTTTACAAACATGCCGGAGTTGATATGGGAGTAAAGAAGAAAGGGGAGGGTGATAATGAGGAGAGCCCTGTAGATTTAAATGACCTGATGCCTTAATTATTTATAGAAAAATGAATGTATTTTTTTACATAGCAGCAGTCGTAGCGATTTTCTCAACAATAATGGCTATCTCAGGAAGGAATGCTATTCATTCCCTGCTTTATCTGATATTATCATTGCTGGCAATCTCGGTTGTATTCTATCTTTTAAATGCACCTTTTGTTGCTGCTCTTGAGGTTATCATTTATGCAGGAGCTATTATGGTACTTTTCATCTTTGTTACCATGATGCTTAATATTGGTCTGGAAAGGAAGGATGAGAAGAGTTGGCTAAATCCGGGTATGTGGGTTATTCCTTCAATTCTGGCTGCAATTCTTTTAGCCAACCTGATCTTTGCCATGAAAGGGATGAACTTAAACACTGTAGAAAATGATGCCGTATTGCCAAAACAGGTTGGTATTTCACTATTCACTACTTACCTGCTTGGGGTTGAGATCGCTGCTATTCTTCTGATGGCAGGAGTTATAGGTGCCTATCATCTGGGAAGTCAGAAAAAGAAAGTTAAACACAGGTTTCTGGAAAAAAATTAAGTTATGCTGACTGTATCTGTTGAAGCTCAATTATTATTTGCCGGAATACTCTTTTTTCTGGGACTCATTGGTTTGCTTGTTCGCAGGAACATGATTTTCATGCTAATGTCAATTGAAATCATGTTCAACAGTGCAGGGCTGGCATTTATAATTGCCGGCAGTCACTGGAAACAGCCTGATGGTCAGGTTATGTTTATTTTTATTTTATCAGTAACCGCTGTTGAAGTAGCTATAGGTTTAGCGCTTATCCTTCAGGTTTACCACCATTATAAAACACTTGATGTTGATGCCATCAATAAACTAAAAGATAACTCATAATAGTTAACCGGAATGACAACACTTATACCACTTGTACCTGCAATTCCGTTTCTTGGATTTTTGATTCTGGCTCTTTTCGGACAGAAACTATCCAGAAAGGTAGTTGGTATGATTGGTGCAGGTTCTGTAGGTTTAGCTGCTCTTCTTACGTTAATACTTGCACTACAGTTCTTTAAATCATTACCCGAGACAAAATCATATTCTGTAATTGTCTGGCAATGGATCTCTGCAGGAAATCTGAAAGCCGATATCTCCTTTAGCCTGGACTCACTTTCATTGGTTTTTATCTTTGTAATCACCTTTGTCGGCTTTCTGATACATCTTTATTCAATTGAATTCATGGCAAATGACGAAGGCTTCTCCAGATTTTTTGCCTATATGAATCTTTTTGTTGGTTCAATGCTTGTTCTGGTTTTAGCTGACAATATTCTGTTAATGTATCTGGGATGGGAAGGAGTAGGTCTCTGCAGTTATCTGCTTATTGGCTTCTGGTATAAAGAGCCTTCCAATGGGTATGCTGCAAGAAAGGCTTTCATTATCACACGTATAGGTGATACTGCAATGATTATCGGCATAATAATCCTTTTTCTTACTTTCGGCACCTTTAATATTAGTGAACTCATGAAGCTGGCTTCAGCTAAATGGGTTGCTGGTTCCTCAATTGCAGTACTGACGGCCGCATTGCTTCTTGGTGGCGCTCTTGGTAAATCGGCTCAGCTTCCTCTCCAGACATGGCTCCCTGACGCTATGGCAGGTCCTTCGCCTGTTAGCGCACTCATACATGCTGCAACTATGGTTACAGCGGGTGTATATCTGATAGCCAGAACAAATGTACTGTTCAGTCTTGCACCTGTAGTTCAGTCCGCTATTGCAATAATCGGAGCGTTGACATTACTCATTGCCGGATTCAGCGCACTTGCACAACACGATCTGAAAAGGATTCTGGCATATTCTACAATAAGCCAGATAGGATATATGTTCCTGGCACTGGGAGTAGGGGCCTGGTCGGCAGCAATATTTCATTTTATGATTCATGCATTCTTCAAAGCCTTACTTTTCCTTGGCGCAGGAGTTGTTATTCAGGTACTCCATGAAGAACATAATATTTTCAAAATGGGTGGTTTACGGAAAAAGCTTCCTGTTGTTTTCATTACTTTTCTGGTCGCTTCAGCATCTCTTGCCGCATTACCTTTAGTTACTGCAGGTTTTTACAGTAAGGATCAAATATTGTGGTATGCATTTTCATCGCAGACAGGAAGTAGTCTCTTATGGATAGCAGGGATTGTCGGAGCATTCCTGACAGCTTTATATTCATTCCGCATGATATTTATAACTTTTTACGGAGAGGCTAAAACAGAGCCAACTTTCAGGCCGGGCAAACTAATGACTATTCCGTTGGTTGTACTGGCATTTCTGTCTGTTTTTGGTGGATTTATCGAGATGCCTTCTTCTCTTGGCAATATTCATCTGTTTTCTAATCTTGTTGATAACACTCTTCCTGCTCCATTGCTGCGAATCAGCGAAAACAAGGAGGTTTTGTTCCAGCTCCTTTCTGCCATAATTGCGCTTACTGGTATTTACCTTGCGTATCTGGTTTATTTTAAAAAACCTTCTTTGTCTGAATCATATAGCCATAGTAGTCTCAATGAATTCTTTGAAAAGGGATGGGGATTTGACAAATTGTACGATTTCTTGTTTGTAAAACCGGTAGTATGGCTGTCAGTAACTGATAAGAATGACATTTTTGACTTAATGAATAAAGGCATAGCTAAGTTGGTACTTCTAATTAACCGGATGCTCAGCGCTCTGCAAAATGGAAAACTGAGATGGTATCTGATGACATTTGCAATAGGCATTGCCGTAATATTAACTTATATTCTTAGTAAATGATACTGGTCTATCTTATTGTTATTTTATTAACAGGAGCGTTTCTTGCCCTCCTTGCAGGTAAATGGAATAAGTTACTGCCACGGATTATTGCTCTTATTGCATTGAGCATTAATCTGATAATTATTTTGGTACTTGCATTTCATCCTGTAAGACCTGATAGTATGTGGTCGGAGAGTATTAAGGTTGACTGGATCCCTGCTTTTGGTATTAGTCTTAATCTGGCTATTGGACGGACTAAGCCTTGTGATGCTCATCCTTACATTTTTCCTTGGTATCATATCTGTGATAATCTCATGGAAAGAAATCGATACCAAGGTGGGATTCTTTCATTTTAATCTTCTGCTTATACTTGCCGGTATTGCTGGGGTATTTCTTTCACTCGATCTCTTTCTTTTCTATTTCTTCTGGGAGTTAATGCTGGTTCCTATGTATTTCCTTATAGGTATCTGGGGTCATGAAAACAGACGCATGGCATCCAATAAATTCTTCCTTTATACTCAGGCCAGTGGATTGCTAATGTTTATATCAATTCTTGCCTTTTATTTTATTCATGGTCATAATTCAGGTTTATATACCTTTGATTATATGCAGCTTCTTGGTACTACGATGCCACACGGTACCGAAATGCTGATTATGCTTGGATTTCTTGCCGCATTTCTGGTTAAGTTGCCGGTTGTCCCTTTGCACAACTGGTTGCCGGATGCTCACACTGAAGCACCTACTGCAGGGAGTCTTATCCTGGCTGCACTTCTTTTAAAAACAGGAGCTTACGGATTGTTCAGGTTTATAATACCTCTGTTTCCTTCGGCTTCTGTTACTTTTGCGCCAATTGGAATGTTGCTGGGAGTAATTGGAATATTATACGGAGCTAAGCTTGCTTTTGCACAAACTGACCTTAAACGCCTCGTTGCTTATACCAGTGTAAGTCATATGGGTTTTGTTATTCTTGGAGTATTTTCTTTAAATGAAATTGCCTTTCAGGGCGTTGTAATGCAGATGGTTGCTCATGGTATAAGTACAGGTGCATTGTTTATTATGGTAGGACAGTTGTATGACAGAATACATACACGCGACATGAACAAAATGGGTGGACTATGGGAAAAAGTGCCACTTATGGGTACAATAGGACTTATTTTCTCGATGGCATCACTGGGATTGCCCGGCCTGGGAAATTTTATTGCTGAACTTCTGATCCTGGTAGGGGTATTTAAGGTTAATTTTCTTATGGGGTGCCTTACAAGTCTTGGACTGGTAGCTGCCACAATCTACTCTTTGAGAATTGTGCAAAAAGTCTTTCTGGGTAAGCAGAATACGGATTGGAATATTTCTGATCTCAATCTTCGTGAGAAAATAGTATCGGCATTAATGGTCATGGTAATTGTATGGCTTGGACTTTTTCCCAAAACCAGTCTTTAATATCTCAAAACCTGCAATTTTAAAAACTCTTAATACACAGGGAGTCATTGTGCCTCCTTATCCAGTAGCATTAAACAGCCAGAAATCAGAAAAAGAACTGTTCATTTTCCCGTTGAACAAAATAAGTTTTAAGGATTAGTATATGACTACAAATGACTTTTTTTGCCTGACTCCTTTTCTTATAATTGCAATAGCTCCTGTTGTGATTATGATTGCAATATCTGTGGTAAGAAATTATGATGTTGTTTATGGTTTCTCTGTTATATCCTTACTTGTTGCTTTGGCTTCGGTTTTTTTAATTCTTCCTGTTGTACCTCATTCAATTGAACCACTTTTTATTATTGATCAGTACAGCCTGTTTTTCCTGGGAATAATATTAATATCATCTCTTCTGGTGGCATTCGTCTCATACGATTACTTCAAACAACTTGATGGTGTAAGAGAAGAATATTATATCATATTGCTTATTGCAACACTGGGCGCTTCTTTACTGGTTGTTGCAAATCACTTTATTCTGTTTTTTCTTGGCATTGAAACATTAAGTATCTCATTGTATGTAATGATAGCTTACCAGAGAGCGAAGGACAGATCAATTGAAGCAGGAATAAAGTATCTTATTCTGGCTTCTGTTTCTTCTGCATTCCTCCTGTTTGGCATGGCACTCATTTACAATGAACTGGGCACTATGCACTTTCCAGAGATAGTTGCAAAGCTGGGTAATGTAGGTCAGTTATCTCCTTTAATTATAGCCGGATTTGGAATGATGCTGGTAGGTATTGGTTTTAAACTCGCCCTTGTTCCGTTTCATATGTGGACCCCGGATGTATACCAGGGAGCATCGTCGCCTGTTTCGGCTTTTATTGCAACTGTATCGAAAGGTGCAGTAATGGCAGTGTTTATAAGGTTCTTTTTCATTATCAGAGGATTTGATAATCACTTATCTTACTATAGCTGTTTCAGCTGTTGCGGTACTCTCTATGTTTATCGGGAATATTCTTGCTGTTCAACAAAAAAATATTAAAAGACTTCTGGCATATTCCTCTATTGCCAATATGGGTTATGTGATAGTAATCCTGCTTACTGGTACCAGTAAAGGAATACAGGCTTCAGTCTTTTATCTTTTATCCTATTTTATTACGACTATAGGTGCTTTCGGAGTTATCTCCCTTCTCTCCACATATAACCATGAAGCAGAGAATATTGAAGATTTTAAAGGGCTTTTCTGGAGGAGGCCGGGAATAGCTCTGGTATTTACACTGGCATTACTATCACTTGCAGGAATTCCGGTTACTGCCGGATTTATAGCAAAATTCTATATTATTTTTGAGGGCATGAAAGCCGGTCTTATGGTGCTTGTATTTTCCATGATAATAAACAGTGTGATTGGGTTGTATTATTATCTAAGGGTAGTAACAGCATTATTTTCTCCTGCCGGTGAAAATGAACTGCCTGCTTTGTCTCTCACAGGTAATGTAACTCTGTCACTCATCGGGGCAGGTATTTTATTGCTGGGTGTTTATCCCGGATGGATTATCGATATTATTGTCAGGTTGGTTTCTTTGTAATTCCACAAAATCATTCTCAATTAACCGCAAAGCACTAAATGTATAAGCATTATCATTCCGTTCCCGCCCGAACGACGTTCAGTCGGGCGGGCTTTGCATCGACTTTGCACGCTTTGCTGTTAATAAAGACTTTCGAGATGTCCCCCATTGACCGACATTAAGAATCGGGGTTTTCAGTGAACACCGTAACTTTCTTTGACCACCGTAACAATGTGAAGGCGGTAGCGAAGGTGTTAGCACATAATTCTTTTTTATTCGCAATACCTGATACCTTATACCCTAAACTGGTCACTGTATCACCGAAGGCGAAATCAGTTGTTTTGAATCTTCAGGGCCTGACATTCGTAAAGAGAGTGTTATTGAGACTTTGAAATCCAATGGGTTATATGATTATAAATCATCACTCAACCTGTAGCTTATTTATTCCGGTATCAAAACCGTTGGTAGTAAAAGGTAAAAAGATTAATATTGCACTCGATCCGATTTCGGTTAATGTAATTATCCTGAACTATAAGAATTAAAGAATGGAGTTTTTTCAAACGATTTTTGACTGGTACATGGTTCATCTGAATTATTTCAGTGTCGCTTTACTTATGGTTATCGAAAGTTCCTTTATTCCTTTTCCATCTGAAGCTATAATACCTATTGCAGCTTATAAGGCTGCCCAGGGTGATCTTAATGTTTTCGGAGTTGTTTTGGCAGGTACAATTGGGGCTCTGGGTGGTGCTATGATCAACTTTTACCTTGCAAAATACCTGGGACGACCAATTGTTTACAGATTTGCAAATTCAAAGCTGGGAAAAGTATTTTTGCTCTCACAGGAAAAAATTGAACACGCTGAGGCATACTTTGTAAAACACGGAAAGTCATCAACGCTTATAGGCCGACTTGTTCCGGCGGTTCGACAACTGATATCCATACCTGCCGGACTTGCAAATATGAAGATGAAGGATTTTGTCTTATTCACAATTATCGGAGCTGGTTTATGGAACATTATCCTGGCAGTAATAGGATATTATTTATATGAAGTAAGAGAACAGATAATCCCGTATATTGGTCATATATTACTCGGAATAGGAGTTCTTTTTGTACTGTATCTTATATTTCAGGCATGGAGAAGCAGAAAAAAATAATCCTGCTCACATATTATTCAATATTCTTGTTATTCAGCGACTTAACAAGGTAAGTAATTCTTAATCCAAAAGTAAAAAGCAGAGAAAAGGTGTTTTATAAGTTTTTTAGAATCGTAGTGACAGACAACTTAATCCCCCGTCAACTTTACGGAATTCAGATACATCAAGGACAATGGTCTCATATCCATGTTTTTCTATTTTTTCCTTTGTTTTTGGAAATCCTTCGGCTATCAGCACTTTGCCATTGATCCATAATGAGTTGGCTGCGTAGCTTTCATCATTTTCCACTATAATCCGGTTAAATTTCTTAAACTCTGGTTGTTCCACGAATTCGTTACATACCAGCATATTATTATTCTCAAGATAGGAGATACCCGATTTCAGATGAAGAATGTTTTTCAGGTATATTTTCGAACCG
The DNA here is from genome assembly GCA_963741935.1 of uncultured Bacteroidales bacterium. Taxonomy (GTDB): domain Bacteria; phylum Bacteroidota; class Bacteroidia; order Bacteroidales; family VadinHA17; genus LD21. The sequence continues at coordinate 33,443 of CAVUJY010000021.1, forward strand.
GTCATTCCATATCTTTTGAGAATGCTAATTAACTGATCAGCTCCTGAGTCATTTGTTCTCTCAGAAATACCTATGAAAAAATGACTGCCCACCATCATCACATCTCCTGCCTCAAGTGTTCCGGGTTTTATTATTTCTTCAATAGATCCAAAATATTTTTCAAGAGTCGTTCTTATCTTCTTAATTTCGCCGCTTCTCGATTCGGCTCCGGGACGAGTTATTACAGCACAGCCGGGAGTGCATACAGCAACATCTTCGATGAATACGCTGTCGGGATACTGTTCATCTGCATCAAGTATTGTTATATTAAGTCCTGCCTTTCTAAGTATTTCAGTATAAGCTGAATGCTGCCAGTAAGCCTTAAAGAAGTCAGGTACTCCAAGATCTGAGGAAGTCAGACCATTCCTAATATTCTGACAAGGCAGACGTAATATTGCATTTTTGAACATTGTATGAAAAGATTTTAGTTTGTTATGACCCCTGCATTAAAATGTTGTGTAATATAAAGGCTGAATCATATCTGAAAAATTCAAATTCTCATCACTTACTCGTCATCCCTTTTTACAATATCCGGAGAAAAAGCAGGAAGACATATGGCTATATATTCAGCACCTCCTTCAAATGGAGAACTATATCTGACCCACTCATCTTTTTCAGTCATGATCGCCTGTCCTTCAGCCACAACGAACTCTTCGTTCCTGGTTGTTATCCTGAGTTTCCCTTTTAAAACGAGGGTATACTCGTTAAATTCAGGGCTTTGCCCTGGTTCGACCCAACCCTCAGGGCTCTTCATATGTGCTATACTAACCTCGGTTGTCTTACTGTTCACACGTCCGAAAAATTCCTGTATGATTTTTTCTTTGTTCCCTGCTGCTTTGATTATTGAGGGTGATTTAATGTACTGTGCCATCTCTGATTAATTAACTTGGTTTTAGTCCTCAAGATATCCAAATTTTCCATTATAAAAGTCGTTGTATGCCTCTTTTATTTCGCCTTCGGTGTTCATAAGGAAGGGACCATTTGAGGCAATTGGTTCATTAATAGGTTCTCCGCTGAGAATCAGCACTATACATTTTTTAACTGCTTCAATTTCAATGTCTTCGCCTTCATGTCCGAAAAGCACAAAATTGTTCTCGCCAGCTGATACTGAATTGTTTACCTTAACTTCACCATCTACGACCAGAATACCTGTATTATAATCCTTATTAAAACTGAACATGGCTGACTGTCCTTGTTCCAGATTAGCATTCATCATATTGACAGGTGAGAAGGTTGTGGCAGGACCTTTCATCCCATTGTACTCACCTGCAATGATTTCTACATAGCTTTTACCATCTTCAAGCTGAACCCTGGTCAGATCCTTATTTTCTAAAGCCTGGTACTTTGGATGGGTCATCTTGAATTTTGCAGGCAGATTAACCCAAATCTGTGCCATCTGAAACAATCCACCTTTTTTGCTGAATTCTTTTTCATGGTATTCTTTGTGAAGTACTCCGGCACCTGCTGTCATCCATTGTACATCACCCTCCCTGATAACACCACTGTTACCGTGACTATCGTGGTGAGCTACCCTGCCATGGTAGGCAATGGTTACTGTCTCGAATCCGCGGTGTGGATGCACTCCTACACCTCTGGGAGTATCAGATGGTGGAACGTCCCACTTCGAACCATAATCGAGTAGAAAGAACGGACTCATGCCACTAACCCCGATTTGTGGCTGCGAAGGAAAAAAGTTATGTACTCTGAAGCCATCTCCTACCATATGAAATGGGGGAGGTGGCATAATAGCGCTGATATTTTTATAGTGTGGTTCCATAATATTAGATAAATTAATAGACTGTTATTTGAGAAGTGACTAAAGTGACTAAAGTGCCTGGAGTGACTAAAGTTTTTCTTCTAGAATGTGAGACATGTTTAAAATACCATCCTTCAAAATAGTTTTTCTTTCGAAGGCTACCCTGAAAAATTTCTGGTTTATAGATCTTTATATACACGATAGAGGTATTAAACAATATAGAAACAAAAAAGTACAACAGTTAGTTTTATGCAGAACTCAGCTTTCGAATATTTAATGGAATTTGATTTCGTGAAAACCCTCTGTTAGAATGAATCCGGAAAGATTTTTCAGATACTAGTTTTTTGAGGCATTAGTTCAAAATCTCTGGATGAATTAGTTTTGTCCTAATTATTAGTCGTATCTGGAAACAACTATAAGATGTTAATTATCAGATCCTTTACCTAAAGGACAGACTGCGACACATATTCCGCAGACTCTTGACTCTCTTCCAAGTCTTGTTCTGCCGAACTCAATGCATTGTTTACGGCATTTGAACGGATCGAAGAAATCTTCTCTTTTAACAGTTATATCCCATAATTTCCCGTTTGCAGCACCAGCAGGACATGAATCAACACAAACTGTACAATTTCCACAACGGCTTCTATTGATAGGTTTTGAATTTGGGAAAACAGGCCTTTTTAGAAGGATTGATACAAGTCTTAGTCTGGGGCCACATTCCTTTGATATAAAAAGATCCGTTTTGCCAATCCATCCTAAACCCGCCCTGGTGGCAACCATTTTATGAGAAATATCGGTCCTCAGCATTCCTGAATAATTTGAATCTATATCACTTATAGATACTGTTGGTTCAATATTAATCGATTCAAATCCACAACTGTTTAAGTCATCGGATATCTCAATGGTCAATTTCTCGAGTAAATCGTTTGTTGCTCTGTAGTGATCGTAGTATTCTATTGTCGGCCCGTCAATAATCTTATCTACAATAGAATTATTGAGTTTGCGACCTAATGAAATACCGTAATTAAATCCTTCAAATTTCTTTTCGAGCAGGCCTGTCAGATCAGCAAACCCATATAAATAATCTGTTTCGGGAATTAGATGGCGGATAACTATTTCCTCAATTTGTTGCATAGTGCCTGACTATCTTTCAATCTGCATTTTATCTGAGCTACTGAACTGTGAATCAATTAACAATAAGCTGTTTAGTCTTTCCATTTCCTTCTTTGCATTTTCAAAATTGCCAAATTTATTCAGTACTGCCTTTTTTGAACCATTTTTATTCAGCAGACGCAGTTCAACATCACTAACCTTCATGTCAAGTCGCATATTTGTACGGCTATAGGCAGTATATTTTCCAGTGACTTTTTTGATACTGAATCTGGTAAACTGATCGGTATTTATCCATTTCCCTGATCTGCCAATGCCGAAAAAAGAAGTGTATGGTTTAACTCTTTTATTATCAGTATCTATAAGTGTTCCTGTATATGTAAATGCTGTGAAGGAACCTGCCAGTATAAGTATCACTGATACTATGGAAATTGAGATGGTAAGTGAGAACACCCCTGCAGCTACCAGAACGATACCTGCGTAACTTGCTGAAGGACCAAAGAATTTTCCGAACTTATTATTTATCATAGTTTTGATGTATGCCTTACACTTCCTGTCAGATTCTCCCGGTAAAGAGGGACGTCTCTTCAGGGAGTTCATGTTCAATTGATTTATTAAATTATTTCTGCTTTGTCAAAGCCCTGCGTTTCAACACGAACTCTTGTACCTCGAACCCTGTTGGCTCCTTTGCTCCCGAAAAATCCCCAGCCACCACTGCCTAATAAGAATCCCAGAGCATACAGACCTCCATTGTTATTCTGAGCATACATCGTAATTTTATTGTTAAAGAGCATTCCAATAAAATCGAATGGAGCAATAAATCCATGCCACAGACCTCCGATAAACCCATATGTATGCCCGCTAAGGCAATCATTAACTACTTCATTCTGAGCACATCCTGAAAATAATATTATTATAAGTGACATTGTTACCCAGAGATACTTTTTGGAAATGAGTGTTTTCATATAATTGTCTAATTAGTAAATAGTTGAATATTGATGTTTCAGAACAATAACTGATCAACCGGCTGTCCTGAATATTTTTTTTCATGATCAAGTAACCATCTTTTCCTTTTCAATCCTCCTCCATAACCAGTCAGACTGCCATCAGTTCCTATCACCCTGTGGCATGGAATGACTATTGCTATACGGTTCATTCCGTTAGCATTAGCTACAGCTCTTATCGCTTCAGGCTTCCCAAAAGCCGCTGCCTGTTCAAGGTATGAACGGGTGGTGCCAAACGGTATATTTAAAAGCTCTCTCCAAACAGCCTGTTGAAAAGCGGTCCCGGGGGTGATGAGAGGAACTGTGAATTGTTTAAGTTTTCCTTCGAAATACTCCGACAACTCTTTTTTCAGATTGATAATATGCTGATTTTCACCCTCTTTGATAGTGGTATTAAGATGCTTTTGAAGATCTTTATATTCTGTAGGCAACATACGTCTGTCGCTAAATTCCAAAAGACATATTCCCTCTTCAACTGCTCCTGCAATCATAATACCAAGCTCTGTTTCAATTTTTGAGGTAATAATCATTTATTTTGAAGAGTGGTTGAACAATTATTTGGAAAATCTCTCTTTCAGAGATTTAATAAACTTAACATTTCTGAATCGGAGTGCAGACCAGTCATCATCGATTGCTACCATTCTTACGCCATAAAGACCGGAATCATTTAATGTTTTCCACCCATGATCGCGGTCAATATCTGATTTGTATTTTTTTGAAGTTTTCTTCGGATAACAATACCATAAAACACCATCAGCCATAAGGTTGTGAATAATAGTCGGGGTGAAGCATTCAAGTTCAGCGATGTTCCTGACAAAAACAATTATAAACTTATAAGGGAAACGGGGATCTATCCTTTTGTCAATTTGGACATTTTTAAGTTCTTCGGATAGTAGTAAATAAAAATTCTCTTCAGCATTTATAACAGCAATCCTTTCCTGCCCCTTATAATTAAGCTTTTCAATCAGCTTCTTCATTATTATAGCCATTATTTAAATGCTAATTTAGTAATAAATTGATTTATCTGCTAAAAAGAGTTTACCTTTGATGAATCAAAGACGGGGTGCCTTAATATTACGGGCTGAGATCATACCCTTAAACCTGATCCGGATAATACCGGCGTAGGAAACAGAGAGTATTACCATTATCAGCTCAATTGACCAACCTCGTTTGCGATAAAAGTATTTTAATATATCGTGAAATGAGAAAAGTTTTACTCTTAATGTTAATTATCCGGATTGCCGGAATCTCGCAAATGTTTGGAAATGAGCCAGATGGATCTGTGATCCAAGGTAAGGTTACTGACAGTGATGGAAAGGCTCTGGCTGGTGCTGTAATTACAATCGATAATTCATTTCTTGGAGCACACAGCAGTCAGGATGGAAGCTTTTATTTTTCAGGACTAACGGACGGGACTTATTCGCTTCATTTTTCTTTTATTGGTTATGAGACAGTTACAAAAGTGATAAATTTAAAAGGAGAGATTACTCTGAATATTACCCTGGCAGAAAAATCATTTATGACCGATGAGGTCCTTGTAAATGCAACCCGTGCAGGAGACCACGCACCTCTGGCATATTCTTCGATAGGCAGGGATTTATTGAAAATGCAAAATTCTGGTCAGGATATGCCTTATCTGTTAAGTCTGACCCCATCGCTTATCGAAACTTCTGAAGCAGGAAACGGAGTAGGATATACAAGCCTTCGTATACGTGGAACCGATGGAAACAGGATTAATGTGACAATTGATGGCATTCCCCTTAATGATCCTGAGTCACAGCAGGTATTCTGGGTTGATCTTCCCGACCTGGCATCATCGGTAGACAATATTCAGGTTCAGCGAGGAGCCGGAACATCTTCAAATGGTGCCGGTGCATTCGGCGCTACAATTAGTGTTCAGACACTTAATCCCGAAAGTGAACCATTTGCCGAAGTTTCCACTTCATTAGGTTCATTTAATACACTGAAAAAAATGGTCACAGCAGGAACAGGTCTGCTTAATGAAAAATTTGCCTTTCAGATGCGTTATTCTGACATAAAAAGTGATGGATACATTGACAGGACAGGATCAAATCACCGTTCAGCATTTTTAACAGGGATATACCGTTCGGGAAAATCAAGATTAAAAGCTAATATAATTCTTGGAGAGGAGCATACAGGAATTGGATGGTGGGGCGTACCAAAAGACTCTCTTGCCGTTAACAGGACGTACAACCCTTCCGGTGAATATACCGACGAGTACGGGAATATCAGATACTATAAAAATGAAAGTGATAACTATAAGCAAAACCATTATCAGCTTATTTATAGCTATAAAATAAGCAATTCACTTAATTTAAATACTGCTCTCCATTATACCAGGGGGGAAGGATATTATGAGGAATACAGTGAGGATCAGCCTCTGGCTGACTATGGTTTGAGTTCCTTCAGTGTTGGAGACTCAGTAATTTCTGTTACTGATCTGATCAGGAGAAAATGGCTTGCAAATGACTTTTATGGCATGGTTTATTCACTTAAATATAATAAAAACAGGATAGATGCAGTGATTGGCGGAGGAATGAATTTGTATATAGGTGATCATTATGGAAGGATTATCTGGATGAGGAATGCAGGATATACTGAGAAGGATTATCAATGGTATTTCAATAATTCAAGGAAGGGGGAAGTAAGTATTTATGGGAAAGTAAATTACTCATTATCAGATAAGATCAGTATTTTTGGCGATCTTCAATACAGGTATGTAAGTTATAGAATGAAGGGTAATGATGACGATCTGAAATCACTGGATCAGGAACACAGGTTTGGATTTTTCAATCCAAAGGCAGGAGTATTCTATTCAATATCTCAGAACCAGGATGCTTACTATTCATTTTCGGTTGCAAATCGTGAGCCTACAAGGTCGGATTATAAGGAAGCAACCGGAGATCCTTCTGCTACTCCAAAGCCTGAAACGATGTACGATTCAGAGATGGGCTATAAACTGCGGACAGGAAAGGGCTCGTTTGGTATAAACATATATGGCATGTTTTACAAAGATCAGTTGGTACCCACAGGAGAACTTAGCAATGTTGGATATTCAATAATGACAAATGTGGATAAGAGTTACCGGATTGGAGTCGAACTATCTTCTGTTATAAGACTTTCAGGGCTTATCACATGGAGTGCAAATATGACTCTCAGCAGAAATAAAATTTCAGATTTTGTTGAGTATTATACCGACTATAATACCTCCGACTGGTCAGAACAATACCTGAGCAAGAATCTTGGAGAGGTCGATATTGCCTATTCACCGTCTGTAATGGGGACAAGCGATCTTACTTTCAATATTTCCAGGTTCGGAGCTGTACATGTGATTAGTAAGTATGTCGGGAAACAATACTTTGATAATACAATGAACCCAGAAAGGACTATAGATCCATATTTCGTAAATAATCTCAGACTCGATATGTCTCCTCATCTGAAGAATACCAAAGGTGTCGGAATTCAATTATTTGTTAATAATTTTCTTAATGAAATTTATGAAAACAATGCATATGGTGGAAACTGGTATGAGAATGGGAGTGAAAAAACCTGGGCATATTATTTTCCCCAGGCAGGAACAAATATTATGGTTAAACTTGATGTAAAATTCTGATAATAAGCATAGTGCTATGATGGTATTCAATTGGCTTTCAGATAATTATATAGAAGTTTTCGGTGCTGTTACCGGAATTCTTTATGTATTCCTCGAAATTCGTCAGAATATTTTGTTGTGGCCTGTGGGCATAATTACTTCAGCTGTTTATATCTGGGTATTTTTCACAAGCAAGTTCTATGCTGATGGCAGTCTGCAGTGTTACTATCTGATTATCAGTTGTCTGGGCTGGTTATGGTGGATGAGAGGCGGTAGAACCCAGTTGAGAGGTTCAGATATTAAGTACGAAAAGGAGAGAGGGAGAGAGGGAGAAGGGGAGCAAGAAGTATTAAAGGTAACAAGGGTAAAGAAGAAGACAGCTTTTATTCTGGCAATTGTTTTTTTAATATTATATGCGATAATGTGGCTCATCCTCTCAAAACTGACTGATTCTCCGGTACCGGTATGGGATGCATTCATAACCTCATTGTCTGTTGTTGCCACATGGATGTTGGCTAGGAAAATATTCGAACACTGGTTCTTATGGATTGTTGTTAATTTTGTATCGGCTGTAATTTTTATCGTTAAAGGACTTTACCCCACAGTAGTATTGTATTTAATTTATGGGATTATGTCGTTTATTGGCCTTACAGAATGGAAGAAGACGATTTCGAAAGAAGAAAGTGACGAAAGAATATTATAGTTAATAGTGTATATTAAAGGCCGATAAAATTAAAATGGAAATGAATGACAACGTGTCAGATAGCCTGAATCGGGTAACAGTAATTGTTGCTGACGGTACATTCCCTCAGCATAAAATTCCATTAGAGTATCTTAAAAATGCAGAAAGAATTATCTGTTGCGACGGAAGTGCCGGCAACCTGATTCTTGCAGGTTTTACCCCTGATGCAATAATTGGTGATATGGATTCATTAAGTGAAGACCTTGCAAATCGATTTGCCGACAGGCTCTTTCCTGATAATGACCAGGAGACAAATGATCTTACTAAAGCTGTATTTTGGTGCAAGTCAATGGGATACACTGATATTGTTATAATTGGCGCAACAGGGAAAAGAGAAGATCACACAATCGGGAATATTTCACTTCTTGCTGAATATGAAAAGGATATAAATGTAAAGATGATTACCGACACTGGTATATTTATTCCTATTTCTGAAAGTTCTTCACTAAAAAGTTCTCCTGGTCAGCAGATATCAATATTTTCAATTAATCCTGAAACAGAAATCACCTCAGAAGGTCTGCGATATCCTTTAAGCAGGACAAGAATAAAAAACTGGTGGGCTGCCACATTAAATGAAGCTCTGGGCGAAAGTTTTTTTCTGGAATTCCGGGATGGACGTTTAATTATATACCTTAAGTTCTTCGACTGATTTTGCATCTCAGGAAAATTAAACAACCCGGCAAAGAAATCTCAAGCTGTAGGAACACCTGAATCCCGGGAGCAAAGCACTTCGGAACTATATGAACATCATGTTAATATTATCTCCTTAACCAGATTGATCAACTGTACACGACTTCTTACATTAGTCTTAATATAGATTCTGTGAGTGTGATCTTTTACTGTCTGAAGACTTATAAATAGCTTGTCAGATATTTCTTTATTACTCAGTCCGTTACATATTTCCCTTACTATATCGGTTTCACGGGGAGACACCTCATATTTCCTGCAGAATTCCTCAAAAGTAAGATCGGTTGCCTTTTCATCATTAAATGCCGGCAACATAGTTCCATAACTAAGATATAGAGGCAGAAATGTGTTCCCTGTAAAGAATAGTAATACAAAAACTATAGCCAGGTAAGGTTGTGTTGTATAAAACAAAAGTGTTGTCCCCTGGGCAATCATGATAATTAAAATACCAGGAGCTATTATTTTCCTGTCATAGTCATGAATTATTGTATTGCCTTTTTTAGGCAAGAGGATGAGTAAGGCAGATACTGTAGAATAGAAAGTATTCATTGTAATGAAGTAACTTTTTAAAAGAGAAGCTGGTTTTACAGATGCTGTTTTTGCTATGATTATACCAACAATAATAATTATTGAGAAGTTGAGAAACAGGAACCAGAAGATTTGCCAGTTATTGATTTTTCTTCCTGATATGTCCAGCTGAAAACTGCAGCATAGCCATCCATGCAAATACCAGAAATGGCAGGCCAAGAAGCATTGCAATATCAGAGAACCTGGTTAATAATTCTGCCGAAATATAGTTTGAGAGGAATACTTTTATTACCTCCTGTCCCCATATTCCATAAAAGCCAAAAGTAAATATGAATACCTGGAAATAGAGCAGTGTGGAGAATATCTCATGCCGGTATTTTTTTCTCAGCCTGGTTGTCAGTACTACACCGCCGGCTGAAAGAGCAATGGATAAAATGAAGATAAGGTATCCTAAAAACTGCAACATCTATATAAAGATATAAAATTAGAGTAAAATATTGGGATCAAATTTACCTACTACCTTAGTATTGTACCCAATACTTAAGTAGTAAATTTTAAAATCACTACTTAAGTATGCACACTGTTGTATTAACTAGCGATAAATTTGCTTCATAATGATCACAGAGATATTAATAAAAATCAATAATTATGGAAGCAAATAATGAATATCGACTTGTCCCGGGTTTCGGGAACAGTTTTGGAACAGGCTGGAGAGTCATGACGGATAATTTTCTAAGGTTATTTCTGGTAATTCTGATTCTGTCAATAATCGCAGCTCCATTTAAAATGTTCAATTTTAAATTTGACATGTCAGACCTGAATAATTTGCCGTGGAACATGGGACATAATCTGGGACATTCAATGAGAGGTCTCTTCGCAATTGGTTCATTGGGTTTGTTGGCAGTTTTTTTTGGATTTCTGTCAATGTTGTATGCATTTTTGGTTGCCCCTGTTTTTAAATTCGGAGGCGATATGATCTTTGTTCAGGCGGTTAGGAAAATAAAGCCTGATTTTGAATACCTTATCAAAGGTTTCATGGAGAATTACCTGAGTATAATTCTTGCTAATCTGCTTGTTTTTGCTCTCGTTATCCTTGGGCTTTTTGCCCTGCTTATCCCGGGAATTATTATCGGATGCAGACTGGTATTTGTTTCATATATTATTATGGATAAAAAGCTCGATCCGATTGAAGCAGTGGAGATGAGCTGGAGGCTGACAAAAGGGCACGGCTGGACAATTTTCTTTATGGGTTTTGTTTCAATATTCATAGTGATATTCGGTCTTATGCTATTTATTATTGGGATATTCCCGGCAATTATCTGGATTTCCGGATCATTTGCATCCTTATATCAGTCTGTACTTCTGGAAAAGGAAAAGCCGGCTGAAGAAATACCTTCACAGATTTAGTGTTTTAAGGAATAATTTTAGCAGGGATTCTGAAAAGTCTATTTTAACCGCAAAGTGAGCAAAGTAGATGCAAAGCCCGCCCGAACGACTTTCATTCGGGCGGGAACACATAGATATTACTTTCATATTTAGTGCTTTGCGTACCGATAGCTATCGTTATTTGCGGTTAATTGATTTATAAATTTGAGACACCTCTTTTGTTTTTTCCGGTTATTCTTGGTGTAAAAAATATTGTGGACGTGTCGAGACACCTTAGAGGTCGGAAATAAAAAAACAAGATTGCGTAAGAACCAGAATACTTAATTATTGTTTACCAATAGTTAATACTAAGATTTTAATTATTTTTAACTTTTAACTCTAAATCTCCGAAGTATGAAAATGAGAACGGTATTTTTATTATTCGCTTTTATGGTTATGTTACCATTTACCTCAAATGGTCAGGTAGGAGGGTTGCTTAGAAATAAATTAAGCAAGGTCGTTAATGCAGGCACTAGAACAGTTGATAAAGAGATAGATAATAAGATTGACACAGCCGTTCAGAAAAATGCTGACAGTACAAAGTCCAAAGCAGCTACACGAACAGAAAATAGTATAAGAAAAGAAGGACAACCCTCGGAGTCCGCAGATCAGGACAGTCAGGGCGGTGGTGGATTTGGGAGATTGTTTGAGAATAAAATAGATCTCAATTACAAAGAAAATTATGACTTCACTTCGCGGATATATATGGTTACTGAGACATACGACAAGAAGGATGTTATTAAAATGGACTTTTTCCTGTTTTATAGTGCATCAAATCCGGTTGTTGGTGTAGAGACCAAAACTATAAGTGATGAAAAGGGAGAAACAACACCAGTGACCGCAGTTATGGTTATGGATGGTGAAAATAAGTCCTTTATTGTTCTTTCTGAAATAAATGGAATGAAAATGGGTATAATTTCAGCTATCCCTGATGAAAATGCTGAACCTGCCGACGGAAAAGCCAAAAAGAAAACTACGCCTCCTATTTATACTAAGACTGGTAATACTAAAGAAATTGCCGGGTACAGATGTGATGAGTATTCTTATGTTGATGCTGAAGAAAAAACAACAGGGAAAGTCTGGTTTACAAAGGATATAAATCTCAGGATCGATAGCAGAGCCTGGAAAAATTCAGGAATGTCATCATACTATGGAAACCCCGATTTCAGTGATGGTATAATCCTGGCAACTGAGACATATGATGATAAAGGCAGATTAACTATGAAATCAGAAACCCGGGAGATAGATAAAAATTACCCTCATTCAATATCTGTTGCAGGATACTCTCTCAGACAAGTGAATATAGGACAGAGAGCAAAAAAATAGCTATATTTTCTTAAGCTTGGCGAATCTAAGAAGCAGTTTCTTATTTCCTTCTTTTTTAAAGTCGACAGTTGCTGTTGTATTTGGTGGTAGTCCTTCAATTGAAACAATTACACCATCACCAAATCTTTCATGCTGTACTCTGTCACCTTCTGTAAATGATGATGAGTCGCTGGCAACAAAAGGAGTATCAGAAGACGTAACTGTTTTTGAGAGTTTCTTAAACCGGTCATTTCTTAAATAACGCGTTGGCTCTTCCTTTACCGGAGACTGTTTTGCAACTGTGGGTGACACATTTTGAAAAGGTTTTCCTCCGGTTTGAGGGTAATTAAGAAACTTCTGATCAATCTCCTTTAGAAATCTGCTGGGACTGCATCTTTCAAGGTTCCCCCACTTATACCTGTTTAAGGCATAGCTTAGGGTGGCCTGTTTTTCAGCTCTTGTTACTGCTACATAAAATAAACGTCTCTCTTCTTCCAGTTCCCTGGCACTTCCTGACGACATGGGGGAGGGAAACAAAGTATCCTCCATCCCGACTATATATACATGCTTAAATTCAAGTCCTTTAGCCGAATGCATGGTCATCAGGGTTACCTTGTTACGGTCCTCATCAGTCTCAGTATCCTGATCGGTAAGAAGTGCAACATTCGACATATAAGCTTCAAGAGTGGAAGGTTCTCCATTAGTTTCCGCAGCCTCCGTAAAAACTTTTATAGCATTGAGAAGTTCTTCAAAGTTTTCGTAACGGCTTATATCTTCAGGTAATCTGCCTTCCTTTAATTCTCTCATAATGCCTGAACCAAGAGCAATCTCCCGGGCTTTTGTAAAAGCATCAGTAGTGTCAGAGTTTATGCGAAGATTATTTATTACATCAACATAAGTCTTTAATTTCTTTGCAGTTCCGGCATTAAAATGATCAGGATATTTTCCGGCTTCAGGGAGAATACTCCAGGGTGTGGAATCTGATGATGAGGCCAGCTCAAATACTTTCTGAATTGTTGTATCACCGATACCCCTTTTGGGATAATTGATTGACCTTTTGAGAGCTTCCTCATCTTCAGGGTTAATAACCATTCTGAAATAGGCAAGAATATCCTTTATCTCTTTTCTCTCATAGAATGACAGGCCACCATAAATTTTATAAGGAATATTTTTTCTTCGAAGTGTTTCTTCAAAAATTCTCGACTGGGCATTTGTGCGGTAAAGAATTGCAAAATCTGACCAGTTGAGTTGTTGTGAAAATCGTTTATCGAAAATATCGGAGGAGACATTGAAACCTTCTTCCGAATCCGTTATTGCCTGCATCACCTGGATCTTTTCTCCGGGTTCATTCATCGAGTAGACATTCTTCTGTATCTGTCCGGCATTGTTAGCAATGATGGTGTTGGCTGCATTTACTATTGTCTGTGTTGATCTGTAATTTTGCTCGAGCTTAAAGAGCTGATAGTCAGTGTAATCATTTTTAAACTCAAGGATATTTTCTATCCTCGCACCTCTGAACGAATAAATACTCTGTGCATCATCGCCAACAACGCAAATATTATGGTGCGAAGCTGCAAGTTTCTTTACAATAAGGTATTGGGAATAGTTTGTATCCTGATACTCATCAACAAGAATATAATGAAATCGTTCCTGGTAGTGGGCCAGAACATCAGGAAAGTCACGAAAAAGAATATTTGTATTAAGAAGAAGATCATCAAAATCCATCGCATTTGCCTTGAAACAACGGGTGGCATACAATCTGTAGACATCAGAAAGCAATGGCATCCTGCTCGATTTATCATAGTCCTGAAGTGATGAATCACCAACATACATGCTTGATGTGACAAGGTTATTCTTTGCTGTGGATATCCTTGAGGAAATTACTCCGGGTTTATAGATGTTATCATCGAGATTTAATTCTTTTATTATTGACCTGATGAGACTTTTGGAATCAGATGAATCATAAATTGTGAAGTTCGATTTATAACCAAGCCTGTTACCTTCCATTCTGAGTATTTTGGCAAAGATTGAGTGAAAAGTTCCCATCCACATGTGCCGTGCAATTTCAGGACTGACAATTTTAGTGATTCTCTCTTTCATTGCCTTGGCTGCCTTGTTCGTAAATGTCAATGCAAGTATTTTGCCCGCAGGAACTCCTTTCTCCAGCAGATGAACAATGCGGTAGGTCAAAACCCTTGTTTTACCGGCACCTGCACCTGCAATTACCAAAGAGGGTCCTTCAGTATTAATAACTGCTTGTTTCTGAGATTCATTAAGCTCGTTCAGATAATTGGTTGTCATGTGATAGTTTGAATTACAGCGTACCGGGACCGCAAATTTAATAATTACATATTGCAGGACACAGGATGTTGAAAATTTAATGGGATTATTTATCAACATAATGAATAAACCTCTAATCTTAAGCCCAATTCAGAAATTCCCCGGATTTTGTTAATATTGTATCTGATATTCATTAAAAGAGATGAGATGAAAAGATTTGGTCAGATAATAGGTGTTCGGCCTGAGCATTTTGAACGTTATAAAAAGTATCATGCATCTGTTTGGCCTGAAGTGCTCGAAATGATCAAAAAATGTAATATGCAGAACTACTCGATTTTTCATAAGGATAACATGTTGTTTGCATATTTTGAATATACTGGAAATGATTTTGCCGCAGATATGGAGAAGATGGCAGCTGATCCTAAAACCAGGGAGTGGTGGGCAATTATGGAGCCAATGCAGAATCCGGTCTCTACCCGTTCTGAAGGTGAATGGTGGTCAAATATGGAGGAGGTATTTCATCTTGATTAACCCTTAAATCTGACCTTATTTTATTATACTTGCAAAAGTATATACCAAAAACGAAATGATATCGTTTTTGATATTTAGACCTGTTAGCCTGTGCGTTATTTTTTTCTTATAATATCATTAATATTCCCAGTGGTAACGCTGGCCCAGCTTACATCACCGGGTATGAGTGCTTTACGCTATACCTCCTATCCTTCAGATGCTTCCAGAAAAGATCCAGTATTCATCTATTGTAATGCCTCCGGTTCTGTCTCAGGGAGCCTGAATGCAACAAGTCCGGGAGGAACAGCTCCTTTTAATTTTTCGTGGTATAAATGGGATAGTCAGGCCTCGGGTTTCAGTGCATCTGCATTCAAAACTGAAAGCGGAACAGCTTCATTGGCAGATAATCTTACAGAAGGAGGGTACAAAGTTACTATTTCAGGTTCTGATGGATATGATACCAGTCTGGTTGCATGGATTTTTATAGATATGCCCTACGCATTAGCACAGCTTCAGAACAGGACATGTGATTATGTTGCATTAAAAGGAAGAGCCGCAATCGATACATTTTATTATAATGATATAGGTACAGGGAATAAGATAAAATTGCCTGACGCGGTTAAATTCATGTGGTCATCCGATCCGGCATCGACGATACCTTATCCTGATCTGGAGTTGAATCCACAGACTTTTACTCCACCACTGGTTGACGTTACATATAAGATTCAGGTTAGTGACAGCTTTGGATGTGTAAGTGAATCCTCATTCTTCTATGAATCGATACATGTCAAGGCTGATTTTACAGTAAGTCCTGATAATGGTGAAGCTCCACTGGAAGTTTCATTTACTGATAAATCAATACAGAGGATCTACATATCTGTGGGAATTTGGAGACACATCGACTTCAAAGCTAAGAGATCCCGATCCTCATATTTATTATAAACCGGGAGAATACTCTGTCAAGCTTACTATCGAGAGCAATCTGCATTGCATAGATTCGATGAGGTTTGATAAGATCACTGTTGAGCCATCCGACCTTCAGATTCCCAATGTATTCACTCCTGATGGTGATGGGTTGAATGATTATTTTGTTGTTGAATCAAAATCACTCAGGAATATCAGGGTGGAAGTATACAGCAGGAGCGGGCTTAAGGTTTATAATTTTTATGGTGAGGGAGAAGCTCTGAGAAACTGGAAAGGATGGGACGGGAATATTAATAACTCGTCAGCAAAAGCACCCCTGGAGTATATTTCTACGTCATCCATGCCTATGGATGGGATGATATCGATTATGATTCCAGAGAACAAAGAGGATTTGTTTATTTGTACCGTTAACCTAAAGTGATTGCCAGGCAACTGGCAGATATCGAATTGTCAGATGTAGCTGATAATGTGTTAAGTAAGTTCCTCCTTTAAAGCCTCTAAAGCTTTCAATAGTTACTGCCAGATTCCTATAATGAATCCCATGACCGTCAGGCTTGCCACACTGTAAAGAGCATTTATAAGGAAATGTGCAAGTGTTCTTGATTCAAAGAGATAGATTATCCCCATAAATGTAAATACCCAACCTAACCCTGCCATAAAACCTGCCATTGCTCCAAAACCAGCTCCGGCATCCGGACCGATAAACATTGCCAGGAAGAAAGATGCAATAAATGAAAGTAAAAAAGATACTCCGAAAATTTTAAACATATTGTTTCTCTTTGCCGGATCCGGTGTAATTCCGGTCTCTTTCATCCATCGCTTAACAAACATAAGGGGTGAATACCATAAGCCTCCTAATACAAAGGCACTGACAGCGGCAACAAGTATTGCAAGCCAGTTCAGATTCTGAAAAGCATTTTGCATGTTCATAGATCAGTGTTTTTCTGTTAAACAAATAATTCTGAAATTTGTTTATTTCCAGCACTTTGATCTGTTTTACAGGGTATTAGTTAAAGCTGAAACAGGATTTCTATTACCAGGTATTTACAAGAGAGGGAGGTTATTTTTCAGGAAGTTAATCCAGTTGTTGCTCAGGATGTTATGAATGTCATCCTCTTTGTAGCCTATATCTGATAGCATAGTGGTATTTTTTGCAGATCGGCTATTGTGTCAAGATCATATGGCCCTTGTTCAGTTCCAAAAGCTCCATCGAGATCCGAACCGATTCCGGCATGCAAAGAATTTCCTGCCAGCTGACAGATATGGTCAATATTATTAATCACCTGTTTCAGAGATACTCCCATAGTCTCAGGATCTGATTTTCCTCTTATCCATCCGGGTACCATCATCCATGCATCGAGAGCTATCCCGATAACTGATTCTCTGTCTATAAGTCTTATAATCTGTTCATCTGAAAACTGCCTGTTATGTGGTACGAATACACGGCAGTTATTATGACTGGCCCACACTGGTCCATGATACAGATCTAAAGCTTCAAAAAAGCTCTCATCACTTAAATGGGTGACATCAAGTATCATCCCCAGCTTTTCCATCTCTCTTAGCAGCTCTTTCCCTTTAACAGGAATTCCTCCTTTCGAATCAGTTCCCATAGCATAGGTACCTGGTCCGTAATGTGCAGGACCTATTGCCCGCAGCCCATAATTGTAAGCTTTTTCCAGATGGTTCATTGAGACAATCGAATCAGCACCTTCTAGACTTAAGATATAACCTATAGGTGTATTTTTCTGAGGGTCATTCCATAATATGATATGTTTCTCAAGATCTCCTGCCGTTTTTATCTGTCTCATTTCACCGGCTTCTTCCATGGCACGATACCATGCAAGCTGACCTTGTGTCTGTGCCCAGGCTTGTTCAGGTGAATGCCAGCCGGGTATTTTACTGTCTTTCTTTACATATCTTGCTATCTGTGTTGCCACACAAATGCCAACATTCCCGTCGCGCATTGATGGAAAACTGACAGTTCCTCTGGCTCTGTCAGGTTTATCGGTCATATTTGCCTCACTCATTCTTATCTCATCAACCGTCCATCTTAGATCCCGGTTCCATTCCAAGGCATTCATCGAAAGATCGAGATGAGCATCAAAGATTAGTTGTCGCTTTTCCATCAGGTTTTTCAGTTTAGATTGAGATCATCCTTTTTCTTGCTTCAATAATCCATTGTTTTGTGAAAAAGTTATTTTCAATAACAAATGCAGAATCGTGACGGTCAACGGTCGGACAAATATGCCATGGAATTCCATAAAGAGGCTCACCTATCTTGTAATTATCAGCCTTTGAGGTTCTTATAACCATATGTTCTTCATTATGTCCAACGATTTCATAATTATCAAGTCCAAATAACTTAATTCTTGGTTGAGGCATTTCTGAGGCAATAGCTTTATGACCCAGATCGAGGCATAATAGTTCTTTCCCTGGTTTGCTGATTATTCGGGTAAGCAGGACAGCGGCATGTAAAAACTCCATATCAGCAAATGAACTGCTATAACCATAGTCCCATAAAAGAAGTGTTCCCGGACTCAGTTCAACTCCTTCCCTGTGTGCATGTATCGGGAAAGTAGGAGTACCTCCTGCAACAATTTTAACAGGTTCGATTCCAAGTCTGTTAAGGTCATCAACCAGGGCAGTAACCATTGCAAATGAATCGTTGCATAACAATTTCCCGTTTTTCATAGTCTGGTTCATGCAGATGACCATCATAAACATGAAGTCCTTCTGCTATTAACATTGGTGAGTCAACAATCCGTCTCATAAAGCCTTACTGCTTTTTCTCCGGGTGTTATACCTGTCCGGTTCATACCGCAATTAATATCAAGCCATACATGTGTTTCCAGTCCTGTTTTTCTTGCCATATCAGATAGTTGAATTATAACTTCCTCATTATCAGCAATACATGATATGTTCGTGTCAGGAAACTTTTGCTTGAGTTTAAAAAATCTATTCAGATTTGGGCCGACAGGTTGAATTGCAAGCAGGATATCTGTGGCTCCACATGCAGCAACCATTTCTGTTTCAGAAATTGTAGCGCATTTGAATTTATTTATTCCATACTTCATCTGCAGCTTAACAATCTCCGGCATCTTATGAGTTTTAACATGTGGTCTTAATCTGTCAGGATTGCCGGCAATAGCAATAATTTTCTTAATATTTTCCTCAATACGATCCGGATAGATCAGCAGCGAAGGAGAAATGACCTCTTCTACATTCTTAACAATATACCAGCTATCTTTTGAATGCATTTTCTTCATCTTTATTTTAATATAATTCAAATACAGCTTCTACTTCAACAGGGATATTGGAAGGAAGTGTCATTCCTACAGCGCTTCTGACACCTATTCCGTTTTCTTCCCCAAAGACTTCAGCCATCAGTTCACTGAATCCGTTAATAACTGCAGGCTGTTGTTCAAAACCCGGTGCGCTGTTAACCATTCCAAATACTTTTATTAATCGTTTGATCTTATTCAGATCTCCAAAATGAGCCTTTATTGTTGATAGCATTGTAAGTCCAACCTGTCTTGCAGCAATTTTCCCTTCTTCTTTATCAAGATCCGCCCCAAGTCTGCCAGTCATGAGTGTGCCATCAGATTTAATCGGGACCCTGTCCTGATACATAAAGGAATTTATCAACAACAAGAACAGGCTTATATACTCCTGCAGGTTTTGGCGCAGGTGGTAAAATAAGACCAAGTTCTTCGATACGTGACTCCGGATTATTTTTCATTATTTTAAATATTTAATGTTAACTTTATTTCTAATTGCTATCAAACTCTCATTACTCCCTAATTTTTTTAACTTGATCATTATGCATTATGTCTCGACGCCTTCACCCTGAGCTTGTCGATGGGCTACGCCTTTTGCCGTTATACACATACAGCTCGGCCTTTAAAAATAGTCATTGCCTGCCCGCTTATTTCTACTCTGTCATCTTTTCAGGGATACTTTTAATATGCCTCCTCTTTTTGAAATCTGATGCGAAACAAAATCATGTTTCAGAAGTTTTGTTATTCCAGAATGGCACCAGAGCACAATGAGCAGACCCTGTTACCGGATCCTCATCTATTCCGACAGCGGGAGCGAAACAACGAACACAGAAGTCAAAATCAGGATCCTCCGATCTTGCAGTTACAATAAGATCGCCGAACACCGAATTCTTCATTTTGGCAAAGTTTGGAGAAAGGTTTTTTACATCCATCTCACTATTTAACAATGCAAGGGTCCAATCCATATCCTGCTTTGTATAATTCAACAGGTTTTGCCCCGGTCAGATTCTCAAATTCATCAGTTATGGTCATCTCTTCCAAAGGGTAGGCAGGGAAGTTCATTGTTATCCAGTCTCCATCTTTCTTAATGACCAGTATTCCGGCCTTTGATGAAAAACGGATTTCTTCGTTACTTTTGACCATACCTGTTTCAAATAAGATATGTGATGATGATAAGGTAGCATGTCCGCAAAGATGTATTTCAGCTTCAGGTGTGTAAAACCTTATAATACGACAATCCTGTCCGGGCCAGACAAATGCAGTTTCAGACAGGTTCATCTCCATGGCAATATTCTGCATCCATTCCTCGGAGGGTTCCGAATTGAGAATACAAACACCGGCAGGATTTCCTTTAAAAGGTTCGCTGGTAAAAGCATCAACCTGATAAATAATATTATGTGTTGTCATTTTTAATAAGTTTTATCTCTGAACAGACTCAAAGTCTGTGTTTCGTGGAGCTTAATAACAAAAATAATATTAATAATTTACTATTACGGTTTTTCATCGGTCAACATTTGCCAGTAAAGAATCAGTCATTTCTCCATTCACCGGTAGAATTCCTCTCTTAACAGAATTTATGCGAAACTTAACTAATAAAACTATGTAAACTGAAAAAGTTTTCTCATTTTTGTATCGCATTATAAAAACATTGATGGAAAACAGGAACAGAGTAATAGAAGGAGCAGCCGGACTCTTCAGGACTTACGGTATAAAATCAGTTACCATGGATTCCATTGCCAGTAATCTTGGAATGTCGAAAAGAACAATTTATGAAGTTTTTTCTGATAAGGATGAACTGGTAACGGCAGTTTTGACATGGATGGCGGAAAAGCAGAAGGAGCAGGTTACGAAAATACTGGATGAATCTGATAATTCTATTGTTGCTATATTCAGGATGCTGGAACTTAACAGGGATTATCTGCAGGAGTTAACTCCTGCCTTTCAGGCAGACCTGAAAAAATTCCACAACGATGTACTGATGAAAAAAAGTGATAAATGTGAAATGCCTGATTATCGTAATCACCAGCAGGTAATTGAAAGAGGAATCAAAGAGAAGCTATTTAGAAAAACAATCAATCCTGATCTGGTAAACCGCTGTCTTTATTCTCTTGGAAGATCAATAATGGATAGTGAATTATATCCGTTTGAGAGTTTTTCACGACATGAAGTAATTAAAAATGTTTTTATCAATTACCTGAGAGGAATTGCAACCGATGAGGGTCATACACTTATTAACAAACTTGAGGCAAAATTTTAAGAAACTGTAACAGAATCAAATTTATACAACCTGATAATAAATATTCCGAAGATGAAAAACAAACTATTTCCTGCAGTTTTGCTGCTATTCGTTTATGCATTTGGCAATGCACAGGCACAGGAGAGTGGCAGTGAATTGAAACTTACGCTGAAAGAGGCTCAGGACTATGCGCTCCAGAATAATAAGATGATGATATCCTCAAGGATGGATGTTGAGGCATCAAAAATTGCTGTTTGGGAGACAATCTCAACTGCCTTGCCCCAGGTAACCGCATCCGGATCATTCACTGATAACCTTAAACTCATGACGACACTCCTGCCAGGTGAATTTTTCGGACAACCGGGGACTAAAATTCCCGTCACATTCGGTTCGCAATATAATTCCGGGGCTACAGTGCAGGCAAGTTTGCTGCTGTTTAATGCTCCCTTATTCATTGGAATGGAGACAACAAAGCTTGCAAATAAACTGAGTGAGAAGAACCTTGTGAAAACAGAACTTGATACCAGGGAATCAGTTAGTTCTGCCTATTTTCTTATTCTTGTTTCTGAAAAATCTCTCGAAATTCTCGACGGGAATCTGGCAAATCTGAATGAATCACTGGCATCTACAAAATCAATGTATTCTGCCGGTATGGCTGAATCGACCGATGTTGATCAGATGGTCTCGAATGTAACAATGGTTGAAAACACAAGAAGCTCAATGCAGCGTACAATTGAGCTGAATTATAACCTGATGAGATTTCAGCTTGGAGTTGCTCCGGATACCAAAATCGTTCTTACTGAAACTCTCGACGGATTAACATCCCAGATAAATATAGAAGCTCTGTTATCGCAGCAATTTGATCATAAACAAAATGTTGATTATATGTTGATAGAGGGTCAGGAAAAGATGTCAGCTCTGGCTCTTAAATCGCAAAAAGCTTCTGTACTGCCTACATTATCAGGGTTTTATAGCTACGGTGTCAATGGAATGGGAGATAAAGTATCAACTCAGGAATGGTTTCAGAACTCAATGACAGGTCTTCAGCTTTCTGTGCCCATTTTCGGCAGCGGACAAAAGTATAGCCAGATTAAGAAAGCACAGATAAATCTGAAAAACGCGATCAATACCAGAGAGATGATAACTGATCAGCTTCTGCTTCAGGAGAAGCAGTTAAGATATAATCTTGTAAATGCAAATCTTCAGTATATAAGCCAGAAAAACAATATTGATGTTGCTAAAAGAGTTTATCTGAGCACTGAAAATAAATACAAACAGGGAATGGCTTCAAGTCTTGATCTTACACAGGCAAACTCACTTTATCTGCAGGCAGAAAATAATTATGTATCAGCATTGATGAATTTGCTGCAGACAAAGCTTGCCCTGGATAAATTATTAAATAACATGTAATTATATACAAAGAAACCTAAAATCACTAGATAATGAAATCTTTCAATTCAATTTCGGCTTTACTGATCAGCGTGTTGATCCTTTCAGCCTGCTCATCAAAAGACAAGAAATCAACAGCTGCAACTGCTGATTCCACAGCAGTTACAGAAAATGTTGCCATACCTGTGAAAGTTATAACTTTAACAAAAACAAAAATCTCCAGAACAATTGATTATACAGCAACTGTTCTGCCATTTGAGGAGGTAAATATGGCGCCATCCACTCCCGGCAGGATTGATAAAATCTATGTTGAGGTAGGTGATAAGATAAATAAAGGAGATAAACTCTTTCTGATGGACCGGACACAGCTGTATCAGTTAAAACTGCAATTAAACAACCAGGAAAAGGACCTGGGCAGGCTTGATACACTTCTGCTGACCGGAAGTGTAAAGCAGCAGCAATATGATCAGGCTAAAACACAATATGATGTTACTAAAACCAATGTAGATTTCATGGAAGAAAATACATTGCTGAAAGCTCCTTTTACAGGAGTGGTAACCGGCAAGTATTTTGAGAATGGTGAGATGTATTCAGGCAGTCCCACAACCCTGTCAGGAAGATCAGCTGTCGTAACAGTTATGCAGATCAATCCCCTTAAAGTGGATGTGAATATTTCGGAACAATATTATCCATTGATAAAAAACGGAATGAAAGCATATATTACTGCCGATGTATACGAGAACAAGACATTCACTGGAACAGTATATCAGATTGCTCCTACAGTAAGTGCAGTTACAAGATCATTTACAGTGGAACTGGAGGTCCCCAACACGAACAATCTTCTTAAGCCCGGCATGTTCGTAAGGGTTTCAATGGACCTTGGAGAAGTTGAAACCTTCGTTGTACCTGCCAATACTGTGCTTGTACAGGAAGGAACAAACCTGAGATACGTTTTTGTTGACGATAATAATTCGGCCAGAAGAGTTGGTGTGGAAATTGGTAAAAGATTTGACGACCAGCTGGAAATCCTTTCCTCCACAATCGGAGAGGGTACCAGAATCATAGCTGAAGGTCAGTCGAAGCTTATTAATGGCGAAAAAATTGAAGTTATAAAATAATCAGAATCTCAATAATTCTAAAATGAGTATATATAGTGCTTCCGTAAAACGACCTGTAACAACCATCCTTGTTTTTGTTGCCTTGATGGTCATGGGTCTTTATTCACTGGTGCAGTTGCCTGTGGATCTTTACCCGGAGATGGAACTTCCTTTCGTTGTGGTTTATTCGACTTATCCTGGAGCCAGTGCATCAGATATTGAAACGAATGTGACCCGCCCACTCGAAAATTCGCTTAACTCAATAAGTAATCTTAAAGAGATAACATCAACCTCAAGCGATGCAATATCTGTTGTCTTTCTGAACTTCGAATATGGAACAAACCTCGATGAGGCATCGAATGATATCAGGAGTGCCCTGAGTTTTGTTGAAAGAGTGCTGCCTGAAGACTGTGAGAAGCCGACTATCATTAAGTTCAACACCACAATGATGCCTATAATTTTCTATGCTATAACAGCAAAAGAGAGTTATACGGGTCTTGAGAAAATACTTGATGAAAAAATTGTCAATCCACTGAACCGTATTGAAGGCGTCGGGTCGGTAGCTCTTTCCGGAGTGCCTGGCCGTAAGGTCTATATTGACGTAGATCCGCGAAAAATGGAGGCATATAATCTTACTGTTGAGCAGATTGGAAATGTTCTGCGAGCAGAGAATATGAATATGCCTGCGGGATATATTGAGATGGGACAGACTGATTACCCGTTACGGATACAAGGGGAGTTTCCTGAGAGTGATGTCCTTAAGAATCTGGTTGTCAGTAATTATAACGGTAATTCTGTATATCTGAAGGATGTGGCAGAAGTCCGGGATACAATACGGGAATCAAAACTTGACACCAAGATCAATGGTTCAAAGGGTATGAGCATGTATGTGCAGAAGCAATCAGGAGGTAACACTGTAAAGGTTACCAAAGAGGTTGAAAAAGCACTGGCTACACTGGAAAAAGATCTTCCCTCAGATGTTAAAATCGAAAAACTGTTCGACAGTGCTACCTTTATTAAGGATTCAGTGAGCAACCTCACCGAGACATTAATGTATGCCGGGATCTTTGTTATCCTTGTTGTTCTGTTTTTCCTTGGACGCTGGAGGGCTACATTAATTATTATACTTACAATTCCTATATCCCTTATTGTAGCATTTATCTACCTGTTTATTACAGGAGAGTCAATAAATATAATTTCACTGACATCGCTCTCGATAGCCATAGGGATGGTGGTGGACGATGCCATAGTCGTCCTGGAGAATATAACTAAACATATTGAGCGGGGAAGCAGGCCCCGTGAGGCTGCTATATATGCAACAAATGAGGTATGGCTGGCTGTTATTGTTACAACATTAACAGTAGTTGCAGTATTCTTCCCGCTTACCTTTGTTAAGGGACTTACAGGTGTCTTATTCAAGCAGCTTGGAATGATAGTCTCAATAACTATTGTAACATCCACCTTTGCAGCTATCACTCTTACTCCTACATTAAGTTCACTACTACTAAGATGGTATCCAATCAAAAAGGATGCTCCCTTCTGGACCTATGACGGCAGTATCAGGAAAGGACTTGACAGATTGGATCGTTTCTATGAAAGAGTGTTGAGATGGTCACTCCGGCACAAGACTTTGATAACTATATCTGCAATTGTAATATTCTTAGGTTCTATGAGTCTGTTCGCTTTCGTTAAGACAGAATTCTTCCCTCAGGCTGATGAGTCGCGAATTACAGCAACTATTGAGCTGCAAACAGGAACAAGAGTGGATCAGACTATTCTGACTGCAAACAAGATTGACAGCCTGTTAAAAGTGAAGTATCCTGAAATCAATCTGGTGGCAACATCAACAGGATCTGATGATCAGGGTGGCTTTGCATCACTGTTCCAGTCGGGAGGTACTCACAAGATTAGCTATAGTTTACGTCTCGTTCCCATCGAAGATCGTGCAAAAACTGTATGGGATATCGTTGAAGAGATGAGAACAGATTTTTCCAAAATGCCGGAGATAATTGATTTTACCCTGAGTACATCTGACAATATGGGAAGTTTTGGAGGAAATGCAGTGGATGTTGAAGTATATGGGTATGATATTGCACAGACTAATATTGTTGCAGCTGAACTGGCAGAGAAGATTAAGAAAATTCCTGGTACAAAGGATGTTAATATTAGCCGCGATAAGTCTAAGCCAGAACTTCAGATAGTTTTTGATCAGAATAAGATGAGCGCTAACGGACTTAATACAGCGATGGTTTCAACAGCTGTTAAGAACAGGATTGATGGATTGACAGCAACAAGACTACGTCAGTTCGGCGATGAGTACGATGTAGTGGTACGCTTCAAAAAAAGCGCCAGAAGCACTCTTACAGATATCGAAAACCTTGGTATTACGAATCCTATGGGACAAATCATCAGACTTGGTGAGGTTGCTCAGATTAAGGAATTCTGGTCGCCACCCAGTATTGAGCGTAAGCGTAAGGAGAGAATTGTCAGAGTATCCTTTACTCCATATAAAAGATCACTGACCGATATCCAGATGGATGTCCAGAAAGCTATTGATGAAACTTCTCTGCCATCTGGTCTTATGGTTCAGATCTCCGGGGCTATTAAGGAACAAATGGATGCCTTTATGGACATCGCATTCCTGATATTGATAAGTCTTGTGCTTGTATACCTCGTAATGGCTTCGCAGTTTGAATCTCTGAAAATGCCTTTCATTATTATGTTCTCAATACCATTTGCATTCTCAGGAGTAGCCATAGCTTTGTTCCTTACCAACACAACTTTAAGTGTAATTTCGGGAATCGGTGCTGTTATGCTGATAGGCATTGTTGTTAAGAATGCTATCGTGCTTGTTGACTTCATAAACCTTATGCGCGAACGCGGCAATGAACTGTATGAAGCCATCGCAATCTCAGGAAGATCGAGGCTACAGACCTGTAATAATGACATCCGCAACAACAATTCTTGGTATGTTACCTCTGGCTATCAGCAGAGGATCAGGATCAGAGCTATGGAGTCCGATGGGCATTGCAGTTATCGGAGGTCTCATATTCTCTACTGTAGTTACTCTGATTATAGTACCGGTAGTATATGCAATCTTCTCAAAACGAGGCGACAGAAATAAAAACCTGGCACTCTACTCTGAATTCAGTTTTATGAATGACGACAGTAATGGCAAATAACTATATTAACATAATAAAAGTGTGATTATGAAGGCAATAATGATAATATATAACCAGGCTCATACTGAAAAAGTTGAATACATGCTCGATAAGCTGGGAGTCAAAGGCTATTCATTATGGGAAAATGTACAGGGAAGAGGCACAAATACAGGAGAACCTCACCTTGGAACCCACACATGGCCGGAGATAAACAAGAGCGTTCTTACTATTGTTGAAGATGAGCTTGTTGACAAGATACTTGACAAAATTAAGAAGATAGATGCTATTAATGAAGAGGTGGGAATCAGGGCGTTTGTATGGGATATTCTGAAACAAGTATAAGCCGTTAAAATTTAACATAGATATAACAGAGCTGCAATCATTGCAGCTCTTTTTTTATATACTTTAACAGCCATGTATTTTATAATATGTTACTATAAATGAGACCTGCAGGGTTTAACTTTCCAAAATCAATCTACCAGGCAGCTGTTTTTGCGGTACTGGGTTATATGACTTTGAGAATTTTCACCGACAAAGCATATATTCCTGATTTTGAAGCATATTGTCCCTTTGGCGGACTTCAGGCTGCTGGTAGTTATATTACACGCGGATCTCTTTCCTGTTCAATGACCAGTATGCAGATAATGCTGGGAATTGTTTTGTTTGCAGGAGTAATTTTGTTAAGTAAACTTTTTTGCGGATATATATGTCCGCTTGGTACATTGAGTGAGTGGATAGGAAAACTGGGAGATAAGTTCAGGTTAAGAATTGCCATTTCAGAATTAGCCGACAGTTCATTAAGGTCGTTAAAATACATACTTCTTTTTATTACCTTCTATTTTACCCTCACTTCCAGTGAACTGTTCTGTAAGAAATTCGATCCTTATTATGCTGTAGCTTCAGGTTTTAATACTGATGTTGTTCCTTTGTATGCCATTTTTGCTATTGGCGTACTGATAATTGGTTCGTTGTTTTTCAGATTCTTCTGGTGCAGATACCTTTGTCCTTTCGGAGCACTCTCCAATATATTTAAATATGCCTGGTGGTTATTTGCGATTGCAGGTCTGTTCATGATTCTTTCACTGATTGGCATCAGGATATCTTTTATCTATCCGCTTCTGGCAATTATTTGTTCAGGTTATATTCTCGAAATTGTCAGAATGAATCGTGTCAAACCATCTCTGGTGCATATTACTCGCAATATTGTGGATTGCACTAACTGTAATAAGTGTTCGGGAAGCTGTCCGCAGGGGATTGATGTTGCTGGTACTGATAAGGTGACTCATATTGATTGTAATCTTTGTGGCGATTGTCTTTATGCCTGTCCCCGGAAGAATACTTTGCAGATCAATAAAAGAAATATGAAATGGCTGCCCGCTACAGCCCTGGCAATACTGATAGTAGTAGGTCTTACTTTAGGATCATTATTTGAATTTCCAACTATTGATGTTAAGTGGGGCGCAGAAGAGCAGATAGCTTCTGCAACCGTATTTACCAGGGAGGGGCTTAAGAATATTAAGTGTTTTGGAAGCTCCACCTCATTTGCTAATCAGTTGCGGAAGTTTGACGGGATTTACGGTGTGTCAACATATGTTAGCAGTCATACAGTTAAAATTCTATATGACAACACACAATATAATGATACAACAATACAAAAGTTATTATTCGTTCCTGAAAAGAGAATAATCTCAGATTTCACTGAAAGAGAAGATTCAGTTTTAAAATATTCTGTTAAGATTGACCGGTTTTTTGATCCGCTTGATGCTTCATATCTTCAGTATCTCCTGGAGCAGAAATCATTATGCATGTGGTTATCAGAGCCAGTTTGGCTGTCCGGTTGTAGTGAATATCTTCTTCCCCAAAGGAAAAGAACCGGGGAGAGAAAACCTTATTAATATTATTGAAACGGAATACCTTACCTATAATATAGAAGATGCTTATTATAGAGTAAATCTGAGGTATAAAGTCGTGTCCATTACAGATAATCCTGAAATAATTTCTTCTGAGGAATATAAAGATCTTATGCTGAAGGATTAAAATCAAAATCGCTTCAGGAATGAGGCGATTTTGATTTTAAAACAAGTTTAAGTATCTGATTATCATCCGGGTCTTATTTATAATCTCCTTATTGTTATAGTGAACTCTGTGTGCTGTTCCATGATACCTCCGGAGTAGGAATCATCAATCTATTTATCCATTTTAGTTTTAATGAAATCAGTAAAATATTGATTATTAGACTTGTATAGTATATTGAATAAATATATTATACCATACCTCTAATAAATGGGGGTATAAAGTATAAAAAGTATATAAAAACGAATTATACCCCTATAAAAAATGGGGTATAAAGTATAAAAAGAATATAAAATAATAAAAAGACCCCTATTTAAATAGGGTTAATATAAAAAAGAAGTATATTTGTATTGTTATTTCATTATTAATTAAAATTTTCATGAAATGGAAAAGAAGATGTTTTTTACAGGCTTAATTGTTGTGATGGTATTATCAACAGTCGAAATGCGGGCACAGGATGAAGAGAAACAATCAGGTTTTACTACAGGTGTTGATTTCTATTCTTCCTATGTATTCAGGGGAACAAGGTTTGGCCAGGGACCATCAGTACAACCAAGTCTGAAATACATCAATGGAGGGCTTACGCTGGGTGTCTGGGGTGCATTTGATGCGAGCGGATATTCAGAGACAGATCCGTACATATCATATTCATTTCCTTTTGGCTTAAGTCTTGGGCTTACTGATTACTATTATCCGGGACTGGACGTTTTTGATGTTTCGAAAACAACAGGGAGCCATGCTTTTGAATTGAATGGTGGATATTCAACAGGCGGATTGTCGCTCAGTGCAAATTATATTTTTAATGAAGCAGGGGGTGCTGCATCGGCAGGGGGAGACAAATACTTTCAGGCAGCCTATGCATTTGAATCATTCAGCCTTTTTGCAGGAGCAGGTGACGGATGGCATACTTCCGACGGGAAATTTAATTTATGCAATGTGGGTATCGGAACATCCAAAGAGATTAAAATAACAGAAAGTTTCTCAGTCCCTGTTAATGGACAGGTTATCCTCAATCCTGAAAGGAAACAACTCTTTCTGGTAGTCGGGTTCTCTTTCTAACTATTATTTTAAAAAATAACCCATTTAAGTATAAGCAAAATGAAAAAAATTGAAGTAGTAATAAGAAAATCCAAGTTTGATGAGGTTAAAGAAGCCTTATATGAGGTTGGTATCGAGTTCATAACCTTTTGGGATGTACGGGGCACAGGTCAGGCAACCCAGGGAAGGGTTTACAGGGGTATTGCCTATGATACGAGCACTATTGAAAGAGTACTGATAACTTTCTATTGTCGTGAAAAATATATGGATCCGGCAATCAAAGCAATACTTACATCTGCCAAAACCGGTGAAGTAGGTGATGGTAAGATTTTTATTTCTGAGATAACTGATGCCTACCGTATCAGAACCGGAGAAAGAGGTGACAAAGCAATGTACCTGGAAGGGGAGGAGTAATAACATTTAAAAATTATTTATCATGACATACATATTAATTATGCCGGATGATTTAAGCGCGATAGAAACAACTCTTTCAGAGTACGCTTATTCAATAAATACAGTTTGGGTACTGGTAACTGCTGTTCTTGTATTCTTTATGCAGGCCGGATTTGCACTTGTGGAAGCAGGCTTTACCCGATCAAAGAACACCACGAATATTCTTTTCAAAAATCTCATGGATTTTGTTATCGGAACAATAGTATTCTGGGCAGTCGGTTTCGGAATTATGTTTGGAACTAAAAATGGTTTCTGGGGAGGAATTGACCTTTTCGATCATCATCTTTACAGGACAGATATGCCTGATTTTGCCTTTCTTATTTTCCAGACTGTTTTTGCTGCAACGGCTGCTACCATTGTCTCAGGTGCTATGGCTGAGCGTACCAAATTCAATGCATATCTGATGTACAGTGCTGTAATATCCATTTTTATCTATCCCGTTTCAGGTCACTGGGCATGGGGAGGAGGCTGGTTAAGCCAGATGGAAATTCCTTTCCATGATTTTGCAGGTTCATCAGTTGTTCATATGGTAGGAGGAATGGCAGCTCTCATAGGAGCTACAGTTCTTGGTCCACAGGCTCGGGAAATATGATAAAAACGGGAAACCAAAAGCTATTCCGGGTCATAGCATGACCCTGGCTACCCTGGGAGTATTCATTTTGTGGGTTGGCTGGTTTGGGTTTAACCCTGGTTCTCAGCTGGCTGCTGCAGGAATGGATAATGCAAAAGCGATAGCTCTGATATTTGTTACAACAAACATTGCTGCAGCAGGCGGGGCTCTTGCAACAATGATATTTATCTGGCTAAAATATAAAAAACCAACCCTGAGCATGACTCTCAATGGTGCTCTGGCAGGACTTGTTGCCATTACAGCCGGTTGTGATGCGGTTTCACCGGGTGGTGCACTTATTATAGGTATGCTGGCTGGTATACTTGTAGTGCTTTCTGTTGATTTCTTCGATAGTATTTTAAAGATTGACGACCCTGTGGGTGCTGTATCTGTTCATGGAATTTGTGGAGCATTCGGAACATTGGCGGTTGGATTATTCTCAACCAGTCAGGGTTTATTTTACGGACAGGGTATAGCGCTGTTTAAGAGTCAGTTAATTGGAGTAGGGGCAATCGCTGGCTGGGCTCTTCTGGCATCAGCAATTCTGTTCATAACCTTGAAGAAACTTAATGGACTGAGGGTTGAAAAACGGATCGAAGAGGAAGGTCTTGATGTTTATGAACACGGAGAATCTGCGTATAACATGTAGTAAGTTAGATATCAGCGTTTATCCTAAACCTGAACCAGATGTAAAGAGTCTCCGGGAAACCGGAGGCTCTTTATTATTATTTACCTTATTTTATTTAAGATTATTGCTGAAGGTCAAAAAAAAACCGCATATATTATATGCGGTTCTTTTATTATTAAGATATTATTTCTATTCTTCTTCTTCCTCTTCAGAGTAAGCTTTTATAACTGCTTCCTGGACATCACCCGGAACCGGTGCATATTCTGCAAACTTCATGGAATACATTGCACGACCGCCTGTTATTGAACTTAATGCGGTGGAATATTTATTCATTTCTGCAAGCGGAACTTTAGCTTTAATAACTTCAAATCGTTTTTCACTCGACATCCCGAGAACAAGTCCTCTTCGTCCCTGAAGATCACTTATAACATCGCCCATACGATCGGAAGGAACAAATATCTCAACATCGTATACCGGTTCAAGAATTTTAGGACCTGCGTTTTTAAATGCCTGGCTGAAAGCATTCCTTCCTGCAAGACGGAATGAGATCTCATTTGAGTCTACCGGGTGCATTTTACCATCATACATATAAACTCTTATATCGCGGGCATATGATCCGGTGAGTGGTCCAACTTCCATTTTCTCCATAATACCTTTAAGGATTGCAGGCAGGAAACGTGCATCTATTGCCCCTCCAACAATACTGTTTACATAAACCAGCTTACCTCCCCATGGAAGAACGATTTCTTCTTTATCACGAACAGATATTTTAATTTCCTTGCCATTGATCTTTTGCATGGAAACTTCAGTTGAACCCTCCTCATAAGGTTCAATTATCATATGAACTTCACCAAACTGCCCTGCACCACCTGATTGTTTTCTGTGACGATAGTCAGCCTGAGCCGATCTTGTAATTGTCTCACGATAAGGTATTTTGGGAGGGAAGAAATTTGTATGAATCTTATATATATTATCAAGATGCCACTTCATAATATTAAGGTGATATTCTCCCTGGCCATGAACAATAATTTGTTTCAGTTCCTTTGAATACTCAATAATTATTGTCGGGTCTTCCAGATGAATTTTATTGAGAGCTTCTCCAAGCTTTTCATCTTCACTTTCACTCTGTGCCTTAATGGCTGTACGGTATTTTGGTTCAGGATAGACTATTCCGACATATTTCCAGTCGTTACCGCCAACATTAAGAGTGTGACCTGTTTTTGTGTTTTTAAGTTTAACAAATGCACCAATATCTCCGACATAAAGTTCAGGAACTCTTGTTCTGTTTTTTCCTGCACTAACATAAAGCTGAGCCAGTCTTTCTTTTGTACCATTGTTGCTGTTTACAACATCGAGGTTTTCTGTAACCTTTCCCGAATATACCCTGAAATAATGTATTTCACCGATATGCTCTTCAATTGAAGATTTAAAAACATATACTGAAACAGGTCCTGCCGGATCAGGTTTAACCTGATTGCCTTTATTATTAACTATTAATGGCATATCTGAAAGAGAAGGAGCCTCATTTACAATAAACTCCATAAGTCTGTCAACCCCAATGTTATTTTTCGATGATACGCATAAAACAGGAAACAAACCCCTTGTGATAATTCCTTTTGCAATACCTCTTGTGATCTCTTCTTCTGAGAGAGTGTCGTTAGAAAAGAAAAGTTCCATAAGAGCTTCATCGCTCTCCGCTGCTTTCTCAACAAGTGCGGCATGCAACTCAGTAGCTTTATCCATCTGGTCAGCCGGTATATCGATAATTTCAGCTTTGCCACCATCTTTATCATACCGGAGCATTTTCATTTTCAGAACATCTATTATTGAATTGAACCCGACACCCTCATTATAAGGATACTGAATAAGTACAATATTAGTGCTTAGTCTTTCCCTGAGCATCTCAATCGATTTCTCAAAGTTTATTTTCTCATGGTCAAGTCCATTGATTACAAAGATTAACAGGCTTATTTTCTTTCTCCGCATGCCTGAAGTGGATCTCAGTTCCGACCTCAACACCATTCTGTCCGTTTACTGTCATTACAGCAGTATCGACTGGCAAAGAGAGAAGAAATAACTCCACCGCTGAAATCATCCAGCCCCGGTGTATCAAGAATGTTTATTTTTTTATTCTGATATTCGGTGTACATCACTGTAGAGAATATGGAGTTTCCGTTCTCATGCTCTATTGGCCGATAGTCAGAGACTGTATTATTGCTCTCTATTGTACCTCTTCGTTCAATGATGCCCCCATTAAAAAGCATTGCTTCTGCAAGGGTAGTCTTTCCCGATCCCGAATTACCCAGAAGGGCAATGTTTTTAATCTGGTCAGCCTGGAATGTTTTCATATTTTTTGGATATTATATGTAATACATAATTTATTATATAGTCATTTGAAGAGGCACAAAAATAATAATTTTTTAAAAACAGTATAGGAAAGTAATGAGAATTACAAATTTTTTATTTCCTTTGCGACAGTTTTTTGAAATACAGGAGTACCGGTTTTTCTTTCAAAGTAAGTTTACAAAACGTTTTTCGTAGGGAAAGGTCGGGAAGGAACCTGTTGATAACTTACATTTTTAAGTAAGAAATTTATTTTTAAAAACATGCTTTAGCGCCCGAATAATGGTAATTATCCGGCGTATAAAATATGTCTGTTATGTTGTTTTAAAAAAAATGAGATTCTTGTTTGTGAATTAAGAAATAAAATCAATACCTTTGCAAACCATTTTTTTAAGTAAAATTTAATGCTAAAATAATTGGAAATATGCCGACAATTCAGCAATTAGTACGAAAAGGCAGGAAGAAACTGGTCGATAAAAGTAAAGCACCTGCTCTGGATTCATGTCCTCAGAGAAGAGGTGTTTGTGTTCGTGTTTACACTACTACACCAAAGAAACCTAATTCCGCTATGAGGAAGGTAGCCAGGGTTAGGCTTACCAACCAGAAAGAAGTAAACGCTTATATTCCGGGAGAGGGTCATAACCTGCAGGAACACTCTATAGTTCTTATCAGAGGTGGCAGGGTAAAAGACTTCCTGGTGTACGTTACCACCTTGTTCGTGGTGCACTCGATACCTCAGGTGTTGATGGCCGTACTCAGAGAAGATCAAAATATGGTGCTAAAAGACCTAAGAAGTAACTGTTTAAAGGAATA
Source organism: uncultured Bacteroidales bacterium (assembly GCA_963741935.1). GTDB lineage: Bacteria > Bacteroidota > Bacteroidia > Bacteroidales > VadinHA17 > LD21. The sequence goes on from CAVUJY010000021.1 coordinate 68,485, forward strand.
AGATAATGAGAAAGTCAAAACCAAAGAGGAGGATTCTGTTACCGGATCCAAAATATAAAGATCCGTATGTAACACGGTTTGTGAATAATCTTATGTACGGTGGAAAAAAGAACCTGGCATTTAAAATTTTCTACGACTCTCTTGAGATAGTCGGTGATAAATTTAAAGCAGAAGGTAAGACTCCGCTGGAGATCTTCAAACAGGCTCTTGATAATGTAACCCCTCAGGTTGAAGTAAAGGCACGCAGGGTTGGAGGTGCAACATTTCAGGTTCCTATGGAGATCAGAACTGACAGAAAAGTAAGTATAAGCATGAAAAATATGATCTCATTTGCAAGAAAGAGAACAGGCCATTCAATGGCAGAGAGACTTGCAGCTGAGCTTATGGCAGCTTATAAACTTGAAGGTGGTGCTTATAAGAAGAAAGAAGATACACACAGGATGGCTGAAGCAAACAAAGCTTTTGCTCATTTTCGTTTTTAATTGATAGACAATAAGAGGCAGAAGGATAAAAATTAGATGGATAAGAACCTAAAATATACCAGAAACATCGGAATCATGGCCCACATTGATGCCGGTAAGACCACTACTACAGAGCGTATTCTGTTCTATACAGGTCGTACCCATCGAATGGGAGAGGTACATGATGGAAATGCACAGATGGACTGGATGGTTCAGGAGCAGGAGCGGGGTATTACTATTACATCTGCCGCAACTACTACATACTGGAAATACAGGGGAGATGATTATAAAATCAATATTATTGATACTCCCGGACACGTTGATTTTACAGTTGAAGTAGAGCGCTCTTTAAGAGTTCTTGATGGAGCTGTTGCAGTTTTTTGTGCAGTTGGAGGTGTTGAACCTCAGTCTGAAACAGTATGGAGACAGGCTAATAAATATGTTGTTCCAAGAATTGCTTTCATTAATAAAATGGACCGTGCAGGTGCTGATTTCTTCAGTGTGGTACAGCAGATTAAAGAAAAACTTGGCGCTAATCCCGTGCCGGTTCAGATACCTATAGGGGCTGAGGAGAATTTCAAAGGTGTCATTGACCTCATAGAAATGAAGGCCGTTATTTATTACCCCGACGAGGTTACAGGTACCAGATATGAACTTGAAGAGATTCCTGCTGATATGTTAGCCGAAGCTGAAGAGTGGAGAGGCAAACTTATTGAAGCAGTTGCCGGGGAGGATGATACTCTTCTGGAAAGATATCTTGAAGATCATGACTCAATTACAGGTGAAGAAATTATGGTCGCTCTCAGGAAAACTACCATTAATGGAGTAGCAATACCTGTAATTTGCGGATCAGCCTTTAAAAATAAAGGAGTACAGAGACTTCTCGACAGTGTTATAGCATTTCTGCCTTCACCTGTTGATAAAGGTTCTGTTACCGGAATAGATCCAAGAAATGATGAAGAGATAATCAGGGAGCCTGATGATGAGGCACCAATGGCTGCCCTTGCTTTTAAAATTGCAACTGATCCGTTTGTTGGCCGTCTGGCCTTCTTGCGTGTTTATTCAGGTATTCTCAAGGCAGGCGACACTGTTCTGAATGTAAGGACAGGTAAAAGGGAAAGAATAAACCGTCTTTTCCAGATGCATGCCAATAAACAGAATCCAAAAGAGAGTATTTCAGCCGGTGATATTTGTGCCGGTGTTGGATTTAAGGATCTGAAGACAGGTGACACATTATGTGCGATTAACAAGCCTATCCTTCTGGAAACAATGGATTTTCCGGAACCGGTTATTGGTGTGGCAATTGAGCCTAAGACTCAGGCCGACGTTGATAAATTATCGATTGCACTAAATAAACTGGCTGAAGAAGATCCTACTTTCCAGGTAAGAACAGATCCGGACAGCGGTCAGACTATCATACATGGTATGGGTGAACTGCATCTCGAAATTCTTGTCGACCGTCTTAAAAGAGAATTTAAAGTAGAATGTAACCAGGGAGCACCTCAGGTTGCTTATAAAGAAGCTATTACAACCACAGCTGAATTCCGGGAAGTGTTTAAAAAACAGTCCGGTGGACGTGGAAAATTTGCCGATATGACATTTGATCTGTCACCGTCAGATGAAAATGTAAGAGGACTTCAGTTTATAAATGAAGTTAAAGGTGGTCATATTCCAAAAGAATATATTCCATCTATTGAAAAAGGATTCCGTGAGGCAATGGTCAACGGACCACTTGCAGGTTTCCCATTGGATAGCCTTAAAGTAGTACTCAAAGACGGTTCGTACCATCCGGTCGACTCCGATGCTTTGTCATTTGAAATTGCAGCCAAGCAGGCTTTCAGAAAATTTGCAGGAAAATGCAATCCTGTGATTCTGGAGCCTATTATGTCTACAGAAGTTGTAACTCCCGAAGAATATGTTGGTGATGTTATTGGCGATTTCAACAGACGACGCGGAAGAGTGGAAGGTATGGAATCGAAAGCAGGCTCAAGGGTAGTTAAGGCAAAAGTACCTCTGGCAGAAAAATTTGGTTATGTTACTGTACTTCGTACCCTTACCTCAGGTAGGGCAACTTCAACAATGGAGTTCTCGCATTATGAAAAGGTACCTGCGGAAATATCAAACAGGATTGTAGAAATTACTAAAGGAAAAATTCTTTAAACAGATGAGTCAGAAAATTCGTATTAAACTGAAATCTTACGATCATAATCTGGTGGATAAGTCTGCCGAGAAGATCGTAAAAACAGTAAAATCTACTGGTGCAGTGGTCAGCGGTCCTATTCCGCTTGCCAACACACAAAAAGATTTATACAGTGCTTCGATCACCGTTTGTAAATAAAAAAGCAAGAGAGCAATTTCAGCTTTCATCTTATAAAAGATTGCTTGATATTTACAGCTCGACACCAAAAACAATCGATGCTCTGATGAAGCTTGAGCTTCCCAGCGGAGTTGAAGTAGAAATTAAAGTGTGAAACCAGTAAAGTAAAAAAGAAATGCAGGGATTAATTGGAAAAAAGGTAGGAATGACATCCATTTTCGATGAGAATGGAAAGAATATTCCATGTACGGTTCTGCAGGCCGGTCCATGTGTTGTTACACAGATTAAGACAGTGGAAAAAGACGGCTACTTTGCTGTACAGCTTGGATTTGAAGATAAGAAGGAAAAGCATACTACAAAAGCTGAAATGGGCCATTTCAAAAAAGCCAATACTACTCCGAAAAGAAAAGTTATGGAGTTCAATGGTTTCAAGGAAGGTCAGGTTAAGGAAGGAGAAGTGCTTACCAGCAACATTCTTTGACCCTGACATCATGATTGATGTAAGAGGATGGTCAAAAGGAAAAGGATTTCAGGGTGTTGTAAAACGTCATGGATTCAGCTGGTGTTGGCGGACAAACTCACGGACAGCATAACAGGGGCAGGGCACCAGGTTCACTTGGCGCTTCATCATTCCCTTCAAGGGTATTGCCAGGAATGAGAATGGCTGGCCGTACAGGAGGAGATAAAGTGATGTCAATGGACATGAGAGTCATTAAACGTTATGCCTGAGAATAATATATTAATAGTTAAAGGATCAGTCCCGGGTCCAAAAGGTGGTTACGTAATAATTACAAAATAATGGAATTAGTAATTCTTAATATCAGTGGTAAGGAAACCGGAAGAAAAGTTAATCTTAACGATTCTATTTTCGGTATTGAACCAAACGATCATGCCATTTATCTTGATACAAAACAGTATCTTGCCAATCAGAGGCAGGGAACTCATAAATCCAAAGAACGTGGTGAGATAGCAGGTAGTACCAGGAAGATCAAAAGACAGAAAGGGACAGGAACTGCACGTGCCGGCAGCATTAAGAACCCACTTTTTCGTGGAGGAGGCCGTGTATTCGGCCCAAAACCAAGATACTATGGCTTCAAGCTGAATAAGAAAGTTAAGCAATTGGCCAGAAAATCAGCACTTTCATATAAGGCTTCTACAAATAATATTATTGTTCTGGAAGACTTCTCACTTGAGACTCCTAAAACCAAGGAAATCATCAAAATGGGAAATAACCTGAATATTGACAAATAAAAAATCAGTATTTGTTTTACCAGAACAAAATAATAATATATATTTGTCATCCCGAAATGTACAAGGGGTTGAAGTTGTAATTGCCAGTGAATTAAGCACTTACAAGATAATGAGGGCTTCAACATTAATACTTGTCGAGAGCGCAGTTGACGTTTTGCAGGCAACATTTGAAAACTAGAAAACTTTGAGTAATGAATATTTTGCTTAAACCTATTGTAACGGAAAAGATGACAAGCCAGGGCGATAAATTTAATCGCTATGGTTTTCTCGTTGCTAAAAACGCAAACAAGTTACAGATAAAGAAAGCCGTTGAAGAGTTGTACACTGTTACAGTTGATTCGGTTAACACTATGCGTTATGGCGGGAAAATAAAATCCCGTAATACCAAATCAGGTCTTCTTACAGGAAAAACAGCAGCTACAAAGAAGGCTATTGTTACCCTTGCAGAAGGAAACAAAATTGATTTCTATAGCAATATTTAAAAACCAATATGGCAGTCAGAAAGATTAAACCTGTTACACCAGGTCAGCGACACAAGATCGCAAGTACTTTTGATACAATCACAAGTGCCACGCCGGAGAAATCCTTACTTCGACCGCTTAGAAAATCAGGAGGAAGGAATGTTAACGGCAAAATGACAATGAGATACATCGGTGGCGGTCACAAAAAGATGTACAGAGTTATCGATTTCCTCAGGGAATAAAGATGGAATGCCTGCAACAGTTAAGACAATTGAATACGATCCTAATCGTTCTTCAAGAATTGCACTTGTTGTTTATAAGGATGGTGAGAAGAGATATATTGTAGCACCTACAGGACTTCAGGTCGGACAGACAGTCATGTCAGGAAAAGATGCTGCTCCTGAAATTGGAAATACATTGTTCCTCAGTGATATTCCACTGGGTACAATCATTCACAATATTGAACTTAAACCTGGTAAAGGCGGTGCAATTGCCCGCAGTGCCGGAACTTATGCACAGCTTTCAGCCCGTGACGGAAAATATGCAACTATCAAATTGCCTTCAGGTGAAACAAGGCTGATACTTACAACCTGCCGTGCAACTATTGGTACAGTTTCCAATCCTGACCATAACCTTGAGAGATCAGGTAAAGCAGGCCGTTCACGCTGGCAGGGACGTCGTCCAAGGGTAAGGGGTGTTGTTATGAACCCTGTTGATCACCCGATGGGTGGTGGTGAAGGAAGAGCTTCAGGTGGACATCCAAGATCACGTAAAGGTATTCCTGCAAAAGGATTCAAAACCCGTGACAAGAAGAAATATTCTGCAAAACTTATTATTGAAAGAAGGAAAAAATAACTGATATATTATGAGCAGATCAATTAAAAAAGGCCCTTTCATTGACTTCAAACTGGAGAAGAGAGTTCTGGAAATGAATGAAGGACAAAAGAAATCAGTGATCAAGACATGGTCGAGAAGATCAGTGATATCACCTGATTTTGTCGGACATACTATAGCAGTTCATAACGGGAACAAATTTATCCCCGTTTACATTACCGAGAACATGGTAGGACATAAGTTAGGCGAATTTTCACCTACCCGTACTTTCAGGGGTCACTCTGGTAATAAATAACAGTAATGTAAACATTGAAAAACATTTAGAAATGGGTGCAAGAAAAAGAAATACAGCTGAACAGAGAAAAGAGGCCGCCAAGAACAAGATACCAGGCAATCCTCAGAAACTGTCCGACATCACCGCGGAAGATGAGACTGGTAACAGATCTTATAAGTGGAATGGAAGTTAACAAAGCACTTGATATTCTCAAGTTCAGTTCACAGGATGCTTCACGCAGACTGGAGAAACTTCTTCTTTCAGCAATTGCCAACTGGCAGGCAAAGAATGAAGGAGTAAGAGTTGAGGAAAGCAATCTTTATGTGAAGACTGATTCATGTTGACGGAGGCCGGTCACTGAAAAGACTGCAGACAGCTCCACAGGGAAGAGCTTACAGGTTAAGAAAAAGATCAAACCATGTAACTCTTGTGCTTGACAGTATGAATAATGAAGTTGAAAAAACATCAAATTAGAACAGATGGGACAAAAAGTAAATCCGATAGGTAACAGATTAGGTATAATCAAAGGATGGGATTCGAACTGGTTCGGTGGAAAAGATTTTTCCGGAAAACTGGTTGAAGATACTAAAATAAGGGAATACCTTAATGCAAGGCTTGCAAAGGCCAGCATTTCCAAGATTATCATTGAAAGAACACTTAAGCTTATTACTGTTACAGTAAATACTGCACGCCCGGGTATCATTATTGGTAAAGGTGGACAGGAAGTTGATAAGCTGAAAGAGGAACTCAAGAAGATCACCAAGAAAGAGGTTCAGATCAACATCTTTGAGGTTAAACGTCCTGAACTGGATGCAAATATTGTCGGTAATAATATTGCCCGTCAGCTTGAAGGTAAGATTTCCTACCGCCGTGCAATCAAGATGTCTATAGCCTCTACAATGCGTATGGGAGCAGAAGGTATAAAAGTGATGATATCAGGTCGTCTGGGAGGAGCTGAAATGGCCAGAAGTGAATCATATAAAGAAGGACGTATTCCTCTTCATACATTCCGTGCTGATATTGATTATGCACTGGCTGAAGCACATACAAAAGTTGGACTTCTTGGAGTAAAGGTATGGATATGCAATGGTGAAGTTTATGGAAAGAGAGATCTTAGTCCGAATATCGGTGCCAGGAATGCCAAGAGCAAGAGCCTTAAGAGAAAAGCAAAGAAATAAGAGACTAAGTAGTAAATAATTTTATAACAATATTTGAGCAATGTTACAACCGAAAAGGACCAAATTCAGGAGAGCCCAGAAGGGAAGGATGAAAGGCAATGCGCAAAGAGGCAACCAGCTGGCATTCGGGTCATTTGGTATCAAAGCACTTGAAGAGCACTGGATTACCGGAAGGCAGATCGAAGCAGCCCGTCAGGCCGTTACTCGTCATATGAAACGTGAAGGTCAGTTGTGGATAAGGATATTTCCTGATAAACCTATAACAAAGAAACCTGCTGAAGTACGTATGGGTAAAGGAAAAGGTGCACCTGAAGGTTTTGTTGTACCAGTTACTCCGGGACAGAATTCTGCTTGAAGCAGAAGGAGTTCCTTATGAAGTTGCAAAAGAGGCACTCCGTTTGGGAGCTCAGAAACTTCCGATAACAACAAAATTTATTGTAAGACGCGATTACGTAAAGGAATAATATTTTGACAGAGATGAAAACTTCAGAAATAAAAGAATTAAACACGCCCGATCTTCTCGAAAGAATAGATACCGAGAAGACAATGCTCGTTCGTATGAAGCTTAACCATGCAATCACCCCTCTTGATAACCCGCAGAAGGTAAAAGAAGTGAAGCTCACGATTGCACGTCTGCTAACCGAATTGCGTAAAAGAGAGTTGAATCAGAAATCTAATAGCTAGATCAGCAATGGAAAGGAATCTTAGAAAAGAACGTATAGGTGTGGTTGTCAGCACTAAAATGGACAAATCCATACGTGGTTGCCATAAAAAGGAAAGTTAAACATCCTATATATGGCAAGTTTATAAACAAATCAAAAAAGCTGATGGCGCACGATGAAGCGAACTCATGCAATATTGGCGACACTGTACGTATATCAGAGACCAGGCCTCTGAGCAAGAATAAAACCTGGAGATTAATTGAAATAATCGAAAGAGCTAAGTAATCATGATACAACAGGAAAGCAGATTAACAGTAGCCGATAACTCAGGAGCAAAAGAAGTATTATGTATCAGGGTTCTCGGAGGTAGTAAGAAAAGATATGCTACCGTAGGTGATAAAATAGTTGTAAGTGTGAAATCAGCACTTCCTTCAGGTGAAGCCAAAAAAGGTACGGTAAGCAAAGCAGTTGTTGTAAGAACAAGAAAAGAGATTCGTCGTGCTGATGGTTCTTATATCAGATTCGACGATAATGCTGTAGTTCTTCTTAATAATGTGAATGAGGTACGAGGAACACGTATTTTCGGGCCGGTGGCAAGAGAATTGCGCGACAAATACATGAAGATTGTCTCATTAGCACCTGAAGTGTTGTAATATATATAAATACACAACGATGCAGAAGAAATTAAATATTAAAAAAGGTGACACGGTTATGGTGATAACCGGTGAATCAAAAGGTCAGAAAGGTCGTGTTCTTGAAGTTGAAAAAGAAAAGAGCAGAGCTATAGTTGAAGGTGTTAATATGGTATCAAAACATACCAAAGCCTAATACAAAAGCTCCCCAGGGAGGCATACTTAAAAAAGAAGCACCGGTGCATATGTCAAATCTTATGCTCCTTGATCCTACTTCTGGTAAACCTACCCGTGTTGGCAAGAAACTTAATGAAAAAAATAAATTAGTGCGTTATTCAAAAAAATCAGGAGAGGAGATCAAGTAATGTATACACCTGCGCTAAAAACCAAGTATAAAGAGGAGATCGTCCCTGCATTGATGAAGGAATTCGGATACAAAACCCTTATGCAGGTTCCGAAACTGGAGAAGATTGTTATCAACCAGGGAGTTGGTCAGGCAATTGCCGATAAGAAACTGCTTGAATACGGAGTAAAGGAGTTGTCGGATATTGCTGGTCAGAAAGCTGTTCAGACTATGTCGACAAAAGATATCTCCAACTTTAAGCTGAGAAAAAACATGCCTATCGGTATAATGGTAACATTACGCAAAGAGAGGATGTATGAGTTTCTGGAGAGATTGATTTCTGTTGCTCTGCCACGTATCCGCGACTTTAAAGGTATAAACTCCAAACTCGACGGACGCGGTAATTATACACTGGGAATCACCGAACAGATCATTTTCCCGGAGATAGACCTTGATAAAATTGCTAAAATCATGGGACTTCAGGTTACATTTGTAACCTCAGCTGATTCTGATGAAGAAGCATTGGCTCTGCTTAAGTACTTTGGTTTACCATTTAAAAACAATAAAAACTAGTAATATGGCTAAAGAATCAATGATAGCCCGCGAAGTAAAACGCGCCAGACTCACACAGAAATATGCTGCCAAAAGAGCTCAGCTGAAAGCAGAGGGAGATTATGTAGGATTAAGCCGTTTGCCTAAAAACTCAAACCCGAACAGAATGCATAACCGTTGCAAAATTACCGGTCGTTCAAGAGGTTATATGAGGCAATTCGGAATTAGCAGGATCACATTCAGAGAAATGGCATCCTTTGGTTTGATACCTGGTGTAAAAAAAGCCAGCTGGTAATAATTTGAATAAATATAAACAATATTAAATAATTGAAATAGAAGATGACTGATCCAATTGCAGATTTACTGACCAGAATAAGGAACGCCATTATGGCCGGTCATAAGGTAGTGGAGGCACCAGCATCCAATCTTAAGAAAGAGGTTGCCAGGATTCTTTTCGAAAAAGGTTATATCCTCAGCTATAAGGTTGTTGAAGGTGATGGACCGCAGGGAGTATTAAAAATCGCTCTTAAGTATAACTCAAAGAGTAAAAAACCTGCAATTAAAGAAATACAGAGAGTAAGCCGTCCGGGTCTCCGTCAATATACCGGATTCGAGGAAATGCCAAGAGTACTTAACGGACTTGGTATAGCTATCATTTCAACCTCAAAAGGTCTTATGACAGATAAAGAGGCGAAAAATGAAAAAATCGGCGGTGAAGTATTATGTTATGTTTATTAATTAGGAGGATAGCTTAATGTCACGAATAGGAAAATTACCTGTAAACCTGCCCAAAGGCGTCACTGTGGAAATCAGTGACACTAATGTGGTTAGTGTGAAAGGCCCCCTTGGTGAATTGACTCAGGAAGTCAATAAAGACCTGAAGGTGGAAGTGGTGGAGAACGAGATTATATTATCGAGACCATCAGAATCAAAAAATCATAAGTCGTTACATGGTCTTTACCGGGCACTGATTCATAATATGGTGGTTGGGGTATCAGAAGGATACAAAAAAGAACTGGAACTTGTAGGTGTTGGATACCGTGCTGAAGCAAAAGGACAGAATCTTGAGATGAGTCTTGGATTTTCGCATGAAGTAAATTATCCTTCTTCCTTCAGAGGTCAAAGTGGAAACTAAAACAGAAAGAAGGGCTAACCCGATTATTACCCTTACTTCTATTGACAAGCAGCTCATCGGACATGTTGCTGCAAAAATAAGATCTCTGCGTCCACCGGAACCTTACAAAGGGAAAGGAATTAAGTTTGTTGGAGAACAGCTGAGAAGGAAGGCTGGAAAATCTGCTAGTGTTTAGGGTGTGTAATAATTATAGATAGATAATTGAAAAAATAAATAAAATATTAGGGGTTATAAATAGATAAAACTATTACACACCCTTAATCTGGTAAAAGTAAAAAATCATGGCCTTAACTAAGTTGGAAAGAAGATCAAGGATCAAAATGAGGATCCGAAAAAAAATAAACGGCACTGCTGATGCTCCAAGGCTGGCAGTTTACCGTAGCAATAAACAGATTTATGTTCAGGTTGTAGATGACCTGAATAGTGTAACTCTTCTGTCGGCCTGCTCTAAAGAAAAAGATATTGCAGCCCGGACAGGTATTAACAAAATTGAACAGGCTAAACTTGTAGGAAAACTGCTTGCTACCAAATGTAAAGATAAAGGTATCGAAAAAGTTGTTTTCGACAGAAGCGGTTATAAATATCATGGCAGAGTAAAATCATTGGCTGATGCAGCCCGCGAAGGCGGTTTAAAATTCTAATGAATTATGGGAAACGGTATAAGAAAAGTTAAAACCAGCGACCTCGAACTTAAGGACAGGCTTGTAAGCATCCAGAGAGTAACAAAAGTTACCAAAGGTGGACGTACATTCAGTTTTTCAGCTATTGTAGTGGTTGGAAATGAAGATGGCATAGTTGGTCATGGTCTTGGTAAAGCCAGTGAAGTAACCACTGCTATTGCAAAAGGAATCGAAGATGCAAAGAAGAATCTGATAAAAGTTCCTGTTATTCATGGTACTATACCTCACGAACAGGTTGCTAAATTTGGTGGTGCAAAAGTATTCATCAAACCTGCATCTCCTGGTACCGGTGTAAAAGCTGGTGGTGCTATGCGTGCTGTACTTGAGAGTGTTGGTGTACATAACGTGCTTGCAAAATCAAAAGGATCATCAAATCCTCATAACCTTGTGAAAGCAACTTTCGCAGCTCTTCTCGAAATGAGGGATGCGTTTGCAGTAGCTGAACAAAGAGGTGTAACAATGGATAAAGTTTTTAACGGTTAGAAAATAACATTACGATGGCAAAAATTCGTATCACCCAGGTAAAAAGCAAAAACGGAAAACCGGAAAGACAAAAGAGAACAATTGAAGCTCTCGGCATCCGTAAGTTAAACCATAGTGTTGATACATGAAGCTACTCCTCAGATTCTGGGAATGGTAGTAAAGGTAAGACACCTGGTTAAAGTAGAAAATATTTAAGATATAAAAACATATTTATAATACAAAGTTATGGATTTGAGTAACTTAAGACCTGCTAAAGGATCGATTAAGAAAAGTAAGCGTCTCGGTCGGGGACAAGGTTCCGGTAAAGGAGGCACCTCTACAAGAGGGCATAAAGGCGCTAAATCCAGATCAGGTTATAGCAAGAAAGTTGGTTTCGAAGGTGGTCAGATGCCTCTTCAGAGACGTGTTCCTAAGTATGGTTTCAAAAATATTAACCGCAAAGAATACAAAGGGATAAATATAAGTACCCTTCAAAGCCTTGCTGAACAGAATAATTTGGAAAAGATAGACTTCCAGGTACTTGTACTTGCCGGTCTTGTCTCTAAAAATGCTTCTGTTAAAATTCTGGGCAAAGGAACTCTTGAAAGAAAGCTTGAAGTTCATGCCCATGCATTCAGCAAGTCAGCAATAGAAGCAATTGAAGCCAAAAAGGGAACCGCTGTAATACTGTAATTTCATGAAACTGATTCAGACAATAAAAAACATATTTAAGATTGAAGATCTTCGTGCAAGACTTCTCTATACTTTGGGAGTAATATTATTATACAGGCTTGGGAAATATATTACCCTGCCTGGTATTGATCCCTCGCAGCTGGCGTAATTTAAAAAGCCAGACTTCTTCAGGTATTATGGGTCTGCTCGATATGTTCTCAGGAGGTGCATTTTCACAGGCTTCAATATTTGCCCTCGGTATCATGCCTTACATCTCTGCATCTATCGTGGTACAGTTGCTTGGGATAGTATTTCCTTATTTCCAGAAACTGCAGAAAGAAGGGGAGAGCGGCAGACGTAAAATGAATCAGTATACACGTTATCTTACAGTAGGTATCCTGATTCTGCAGGCACCTACATACCTTATCAACCTTAATGCGCAGCTACCGGCAACGGCATTCATTCTTTCCGGTTTCTTCTTTAAGTTCTCTTCAGTAGTTATCCTTACTGCAGGAACTATGTTCGTCATGTGGCTTGGAGAAAAGATAACTGATAAAGGTATTGGAAACGGAATTTCACTTATAATTATGATAGGTATTGTTGCACGTCTGCCTTCAAGTTTCATTTTTGAAACAGGTATCAGAATGAATGGAGCAGGAGGTGCAATAGCTCTTATTGTTGAAGTATTATTTCTATTTGTTATTGTTCTTGGAACCATCCTTCTTGTACAGGGAACACGCCGTGTGCCTGTTCAGTATGCAAGAAGAATAGTCGGTAATAAACAATATGGTGGTGTAAGGCAGTATATACCCCTTAAAATCAATGCTGCCGGTGTTATGCCTATAATTTTTGCTCAGGCAATAATGATGCTTCCAATGATCATAGCTGGTTATTCTGATTCGGGATCTGCATTTGTTGTGGCTTTCTCGAATATGTACGGGTTCTGGTATAACTTTGTAACAGCAATTTTAATTATTGTCTTTACTTATTTCTATACTGCAATAACGATTAATCCGGTGCAGATGGCTGAGGATATGAAGAAAAACGGAGGTTTTATTCCAGGTATAAAACCCGGAAGAAAAACCGTAGAATTCTTCGATACAATTATGTCGAGAATTACTTTTCCAGGTTCCATTTTTCTTGCTCTGGTTGCTATACTTCCGGCTTTTGCCGTGAAAGCATCTGTAACACCTCAGTTTGCTCAGTTTTATGGAGGCACATCACTTCTGATCCTTGTGGGAGTTGTACTTGATACACTCCAGCAGATTGAAAGTCATTTGCTTATGCGACATTACGATGGCCTGATGAAAACAGGTCGTGTTAAAGGAAGGACTGGCGGAAGTTCATCGATATAATTAGTTTAGCGTTCTTTGATGTTGTATTTAAAGACTGATGAAGAGGTAGGGTTGTTAAAAGAGAGCAATATGCTGGTGTCAAGAACACTTGCGGAAATGGCTGCTCTTATCAGACCCGGGATTACTACTCTTTATCTCGATAAAATAGCCGAATCATTTATTCGCGATAATGGTGCAATACCGGCTTTTAAGGGATACGGAGGTTTTCCAAATACTCTCTGTACATCTGTCAATGATGAGATCGTTCATGGTATTCCATCAGGATATATTCTTAAAGAAGGGGATATTATCTCTGTTGATTGCGGGGTGATATTAAATGGATGGTATGGTGACAGTGCCTACACCTTTCCTGTTGGGGAAATAGATGAAGATGTAAGACGTCTGCTCGATTTCACCAGGGCATCTCTTGAAGAAGGCGTAAGGGAAGCAGTCACAGGAAACAGGATAGGAGATATATCATATGCAGTTCAGGCGAAAGCTGAAAGTGGTGGATATTCAGTGGTAAGGGAACTTGTTGGTCATGGATTGGGAAGAAAACTGCATGAACAACCTGAGGTTCCTAACTATGGAAAAAAGGGGAGCGGACCAAAAATGGAAAAAGGACTCGTTATTTGCATAGAACCAATGATTAACGCCGGGAAAAAAGAGACATTGCAGATGAGAGATGGTTGGACCATTAAAACAGCAGACGGGAGACCTTCGGCACATTTTGAATATGCAGTTGCTGTGGATAAAGGTAAAGCGGATGTATTAACAACTTTTGAATTTATAGAAGAAGTTTTAAATAAATTATAAGTGTATGGCTAAACAATCATCAATTGAGCAGGACGGTACTATTATCGAAGCCCTTTCAAATGCAATGTTCAGGGTGGAACTCGAAAATGGGCATGTCATTACTGCACATATCTCAGGAAAGATGAGGATGCATTATATCAAGATCTTGCCGGGAGATAGAGTAAAGGTGGAGATGTCGCCATATGATTTAACAAAAGGAAGAATAACATTCAGGTATAAATAAGAAATATTAAGAATTAAGATAATGAAAGTAAGAGCATCTGTAAAAAAGCGTAGTTCAGACTGTAAGATAGTCAAGCGAAAAGGTCGCATTTACGTTATTAATAAGAAAAATCCTAAGTTCAAACAGAGACAGGGATAATTTTAACTAATTTTGCACATCATTTAAGAAAAAGTTTTATATGGCACGTATTGTTGGTGTAGATTTACCAAGAAATAAAAGAGGCGAGGTTGGACTGACTTACATCTACGGAGTAGGCAGAAGCATTGCTCAGAAAGTACTCGATGAGGCTGGCGTTGACAGAAATGCAAAAGTCGAAGAGTGGACTGATGACCAGATCAATACCATCAGGAGAGTTCTCAACGATAATTATAAGCTCGAAGGTGAGCTTCGTTCTGAGACTCAGATGAATATTAAAAGGCTTATGGATATTGGCTGCTATCGTGGTGTCCGTCACAGAATTGGTCTTCCTGTAAGAGGACAGAGTACCAAGAATAACGCCAGAACACGAAAAGGAAGAAAGAAAACAGTTGCAAACAAGAAAAAAGCTACTAAATAAATAGATTATGGCAAAGAAGACTGGAGCATTAAAAAAGAGGGTCGTTAAGGTTGAACCTTCAGGCCAGGCACATGTGCATTCATCATTCAATAATATTATTATTACACTGACTAATAATTCAGGTCAGGTAATTTCATGGGCATCAGCAGGTAAGATGGGATTCAAAGGTTCCAAGAAAAATACCCCTTATGCTGCACAGACGGCATCTGAAGAATGTGGCAAAGTGGCTTATGATCTTGGACTGAGAAAAGTAAAGGTATACGTTAAAGGACCTGGAGCAGGACGCGAATCTGCTATCAGATCACTTAGCAATACCGGTATAGAAGTTACTGAAATTGTTGATGTGACTCCAATGCCACATAATGGTTGCCGTGCTCCCGGAAGAAGAAGAGTATAAGAAGTTATGTAATTGAATATTTGTAAGTTATAAATTTATAGCACGATGGCAAGATATACTGGCCCAAAAACAAGAATAGCAAGAAAATTCGGCGAACCAATATTTGGTCCCGACAAGCATCTGGAAAGGAAGAATTTTCCTCCCGGACAGCATGGAATGAATAAAAAGAGAAAGAAGACTTCTGAATATGGTGTTCAGCTTAAAGAAAAGCAGAAAGCAAAATATACTTATGGTATGCTTGAGCGTCAGTTCCGTAATACTTTTGAAAAAGCTTCAAGGAGTAAAGGTGTTACCGGTGAAGTGCTTTTGCAGTTACTCGAAGCACGTCTCGATAATGTAGTTTATCGCCTTGGTGTGGCTCCTACAAGAGCAGCTGCCCGTCAGCTGGTTTCACACAGGCATATTACAGTTAACGGAGATGTTGTAAATATTCCTTCCTTCCAGCTTAAACCAGGTGATATTATCGGCGTTCGGGAGAAATCAAAATCTCTTGAGACTATCGTTGATTCACTGACAACAAAGAAATACTCAAAGCTATCATGGCTTGAGTGGGATGACACTCAAATGGCAGGTAAATTTATGAACGTGCCAGAACGTACTGATATTCCTGAAAACATAAAGGAACAGTTAATAGTTGAATTGTATTCCAAATAATAATCTAAGATAAATTCTATGGCCATTTTATCATTCCAGAAGCCTGATAAAGTAATAATGCTGGAAGCGGACGAAAAACACGGAAAATTTGAATTCCGTCCGCTTGAACCTGGCTATGGTATTACTGTCGGCAATGCATTGAGAAGAATTCTTCTCTCTTCACTTGAAGGTTTTTCCATAACAACTGTTAAGATTGAGGGCATAGACCATGAGTTCTCTACCATAACCGGAGTAATGGAGGACGTAACAGAAATAATACTGAACCTGAAGCAGGTAAGATTTAAACGGACAGTTGACGATGTTGATCATGAAAAGGTGACTATCAAAGTCAGCGGCCATGATGTATTCAAAGCAGGTAATCTGAATGATGCTTTAAGCAGTTTCGAGGTTCTGAACCCTGAACTTGTTATCTTCAGAATGGAATCTGATGTGAAGATGCAGATCGAACTGACAATAAATAAAGGCAGAGGTTATGTTCCCGCTGAGGAAAACGAACCAGTAGATGCTGAATTCGGACTTATAGCTATCGATGCTATATTTACTCCAATACGAAACGTAAAATATTCGGTTGAAAATTATCGTGTTGAGCAGAAGACTGACTACGAGAAACTCCTCTTTGAGATTGAAACTGATGGATCTATTCATCCTAAGGATGCTCTTAAAGAAGCTGCAAAAATTCTCATATATCACTTTATGCTCTTCTCCGATGAGAAAATTACTCTCGATTCGGATGATAAGATGGCAAATGAAGAATTTGACGAGGAAGTATTGCATATGCGTCAACTGCTTAAGACTAAGCTTGTTGATCTTGACCTTTCAGTCAGAGCTCTTAACTGCCTGAAAGCAGCTGAAGTAGATACTCTTGGAGATCTTGTCAGGTTTAATAAGAATGACCTTCTGAAGTTCAGAAACTTTGGAAAAAAATCACTTACGGAATTGGATGAGTTGCTCGAGAATATGAGTCTTTCATTTGGAATGGAAGTGAGCAAGTATAAATTAGAGAAAGATTAATTTGAAAACTGGTTAAGGAAATACAGAAATGCGACATTCAAAAGTTATTAACCATTTAGGAAGAACAAGTTCACACAGGAAAGCGATGCTTGCAAATATGGCTACATCACTTATCCTTCATAAAAGGATTGCCACAACAATAGCCAAAGCAAAAGCACTGCGTACCTTTGTTGAACCTATTATTACTAAATCGAAGGAAGATTCAACTCACTCCAGGAGAGTGGTATTCAGTTATCTGAAAGATAAAAGTGCAGTAGTTGAACTGTTCAGGGAAGTATCACCTAAGATTGCCGAAAGGCCGGGTGGCTACACAAGAATATTAAAAACCGGACACAGAATCGGAGACAATGCTGACATGTGTGTGATCGAGCTTGTTGATTACAATGATGCAATGCTTGGTATAGAGTCGGGCAAACCAAAAGCAACCAGGAGAAGAAGAGCAACCAAGAAAAAAGAGGATACTACTATTGAGGCAAAAGCTCCTAAAGCAGTAAAAACAAAAGTCGAGGAAGCAGAAAAACCTGAAGAAAAACCGGAAGAAAAGGCTGAGGAATCTAAGGATGAGCCAATTCCGGAAGAGTAAGATAATGTTGAAGAAATAATTTATAGTAAAGGGATAAGTCATAAAAACTTAGTCCCTTTTTTTGTATATTGCAGTATTGTTTAATTTTAAAATAAAAATCTATGAGTCAGATAGTTAGTGTTCATGCTCGTGAAATTCTTGATTCTCGCGGCAATCCGACAATTGAAGTTGATGTAATGACAGCCAGTGGCTACTTTGGAAGAGCAGCAGTGCCCTCAGGAGCATCCACAGGCGAAAATGAAGCCCTTGAACTCAGGGACGGTGACAAAAGCCGTTATCTGGGAAAAGGTGTTCTTAAAGCAGTTCATAATGTAAATAATGTAATAGCGGAAGAAGTTATTGGTATGGATGTTACTGATCAGGCTGGTATTGATAAAAAAATGATCGACCTTGACGGAACTAAAACAAAAAGTAACCTCGGTGCAAATGCTGTTTTAGGTGTTTCTCTTGCAGTTGCCAAAGCTGCTGCATCATTTCACGGGCTTCCTTTGTTTCGTTACATTGGTGGTTCTAATGCTGTTACTCTTCCTGTACCTATGATGAATATCATCAATGGTGGCTCACATTCTGATGCTCCGATTGCATTTCAGGAATTCATGATCAGACCTGTTGGAGCAACCTCTTTCTCAGAAGGTCTGCGAATGGGAACCGAAGTATTTCATTCATTGAAGAAAGTTCTTAAAGAACGTGGTCTGAGTACTGCTGTAGGTGATGAAGGTGGATTTGCACCTAAACTGGAGGGTACTGAAGATGCTCTTGAAACAATCATTAAGGCAATCAGCGCTGCAGGATATAAGCCAGGGTCTGACCTGACTATAGGACTTGATTGTGCTGCTTCTGAATTCTATACAGACGGACTCTACAATTACTCAAAGTTTGAAGGTCCTAAAGGTGCAAGAAAAACATCTAAGGAACAGGTTGACTTTATTGAACAGCTTGTAAATAAATACCCTATCGATTCTGTTGAAGATGGTATGGCAGAAGGTGACTGGGACGGATGGAAAATGCTTACTGACAGAATTGGCAAGAAGATCCAGATCGTTGGTGATGATGTTTTTGTTACCAATGTTGACTATCTGAAAAAAGGTATCGATATGGGATGTGCAAACTCTATCCTTATCAAAGTAAACCAGATTGGAACTCTTACTGAAACTCTCAATGCAATAGAAATGGCTCACAGAGCCGGGTATACAACAGTTACTTCACACCGCTCAGGTGAGACTGAAGATACTACAATTGCTGATATTGCTGTTGCAACCAACTCAGGTCAGATTAAAACCGGATCTGCAAGCAGGACAGACAGAATCTGTAAATATAATCAGCTTCTCAGAATAGAAGAGGAACTTGGAGCTTTGGCTGTTTACGGATATAAAAAATAGATCGTAATTACTTGATAATGAAAAAGCTGTCTGAAAGGGCAGCTTTTTCTATTTAATGGTAATTAGGTAGTAATTAGGTAGTAATTAGGTAGTAATTTAGGTAGTACGTCTTGAATTACACGAAGTAAATTACGCACGAAGGGTAAATTACATCTTAAAAATGATAGGGAATGCAGGTCTTTTCTAAACTTCCGACGTTATTAACAATTGTTGATAACGTCTGTTTATATCGGGTTTATAACAACGGCTCAAATTTCATTGTTTATTTATATTCCTGATGTAAATTTGTTTCATCAGGTGAGCGATAAAAGACTGCTCGAAAGATGTGGAGACAGAAAAGGTTACTTAAATGAAACACTATCTGTTTCGGTCAGACCTCCGGGTCTGCGCACCAGGAGAGCCGAAGCCTGAACTAAAAGGACCTTGTGTCCCCGATGTTCAGAAAATCAGCGAAAACCGGAAACGTTCTTTCAATGAATGAGTCACAGGGCTTCAGAACAGGAAAGACTTCGGTCATGAATAATCTGAAACTGATGCACTATCCTCCGGGAAATATGCAACAGCGCCTGAATGACGCTTCGTCCCCGAAATTCTGCTTCGGCAGAACAAAAGGACAGCCGGAAGGTTTTGCCGTAACAGGCTTAACCGGAAAGCCATGGGCTGTGAAACAATAGTCTAGTATTAAATGACACAGCCGGTCAGAATAACAGTAATCTGACATCGGAAGCAACCTCGGTTGTGGACGGTGAATGGGAACTACTCTTCGTGAATAGTTCCCATTATTGTTTTATACCCTGTCTGTAAATCCCATTTTTATATCTTTTCTGCTGCTCGTGTTTGCATTATGAATATCTTTGTTTTTCAATGTTATTCTAGACTATGGCTTATTCAGGATTATCGGATTTTATTGATACATTGGATCGGAATGATGAACTCCGGAGAGTATCAGTGTTTATTGACCCCGTGCTGGAAATTACTGAAATAACCGACCGGATAACCAAGTCATTGGGCAAGGCACTTCTCTTTGAAAACAACGGAACAGACTTTCCGGTTCTTATTAACGCTTTTGGCTCTGATAAGAGAATGTCAATGGCTATCGGAAGAGGAAACCTTGATGAAGCAGCTGCTCAGATTGAGAACATTTTTAATAATCTGCTTGTTAATAAGGGATCATTATTAAAAAAGATCTCTGCTCTTCCCTCACTTATGAAACTTGCAGGATATCTGCCCTCCAGAAGCTTTGGCAGAGGTATATGTCAGCAAACAGTACACAAGACTCCTGACCTTGACATCCTTCCTGTTCTCAAGTGCTGGCCGTATGACGGCGGAAGGTTTATTACCCTTCCTTTGGTTCATACCATTCACCCGGAAACCGGAAAGACAAATGTCGGAATGTACAGGATGCAGGTGCTGGATAAGAATACCACAGCTATGCACTGGCAGCGTCATAAAACCGGTGCAAACCACTTTGAAGCGTGGAAGAGATTGAATAAAAAGATGCCAGTCTCTGTCGTGCTTGGTGGCGATCCTGTATATACTTATGCCGCTACAGCTCCACTGCCTGAAAATATTAATGAATATATACTTGCTGGTTTCCTGAGAAAGCAGAAAGTACGTCTGGTCAAGTGTCTTACAAATGATCTGTATGTGCCATATGATGCGGATATAGTCATTGAAGGATATGTTGACCCTGCAGAAGAGCTGGTGTGGGAGGGCCCTTTTGGAGACCATACCGGTTTTTATTCACTTGCTGACTGGTATCCCCGGTTTCATGTAACCTGTATAACACACTCAAAAAAAGCAGTTTATCCGGCAACCATAGTTGGAATTCCTCCACAGGAGGATGCATGGTTGGCAAAAGCTACCGAGAGAATCTTCATTTCACCTGTCAGGATGACCATACAGCCGGAGATAGAAGATTTTCATATGCCTGAAGCAGGAATTGCTCACAACCTTGTTATTGTTAAGATCAGTAAAACTTATCCTGGTCAGGGTATGAAAGTTATAAGCTCTCTCCTGGGAGCAGGTCAGATGATGTTTACAAAATATCTGATCGTTGTCAGCGGGGATGTCGACATCAGAGACTATAAGCAACTACTGATCCATGTTTTTAATAATGTGGATTTTTCAACCGACTTGCATTTCAGCAGAGGGCCTCTCGATGTTCTTGATCATTCATCCGACACCTTCTCATTAGGAGGGAAAATGGGGGTCGATGCTACTATAAAATTACCCGAAGAGGTGGTGGCTAAAGAAGACGACCAACGAGCAGACAATACTGCTGTTCTGGAGAGACTTACCAGAATATTCGATACAGAAGCTTATAAAAAGTTATAATTTAAATTTATATAAGGAGGACATTCCGATTCTTATTATTACTCTTAACAGATCAGAAGATCCGGATATCTTTGAAAAAGTAAAGAAAAGATTCAGGGAGAAAGATCCCTCGGGAATGTTCAGATTCATAATAGCAGTTGATCATACAGTTGATCCTTATGATTTATATAAAGTAGCATGGCAGCTCCTGGGTAATTCTGATCCACAGCGTGATCATGATTTTATTACTCCTAATTCGCTATTGATTGATGGTACAATTAAAGCATACAGAAAGGGCGGGTTCCCAAGAAAATGGCCAAATGTAGTGTGTTCCGATACTGAAACTATTGCAATAATTGATCAGAAATGGGAATCACTGGGCCTTGGCCCCAGAGTTAATTCCCCATCATCAGCAAACATCAGTTTGTGCCGTAAGGGCAGGGATGAAATAACCATTATTTCGTAACTTAATCTATTTTTAAACAACTGCTTAATAAAAAGTATGCATATTTAAGTTATTTTTGTACCACCTGATGGGACTATTACTTCTTACATATAATTATAAACATATAATTTTCGCTGTATCAGGCACTGATGGATTATACGGAAGTATAGTTGACTTTAATCCTTCTCTTTACCAGTTAATATTTTATTCCATACTTATTATAGCTTTTGTCTATCTGATTATTATGATTCAGACCAGAAATATGATAAGAATTAAGAAACTTCTTAAAGAAAAGGCAGCTGCTTTGGATCTCATGGAAGAACAGAAAATGGAGCTTGAATTCAGGGAAAAGAATATAACGGATAGTCTCATTTATGCCCAAAGAATACAGGAAGCTCTTTTACCATCAGAAGTATATTTCAGAAAGCATTTCGAAGATTCATTCATTTTTTTCAAGCCAAAAGATATTGTAAGTGGAGACTTTTACTGGATAGGAGAAAAGGGAGATAAAGTTTTTATTGTAGCTGCTGATTGCACCGGTCATGGTGTTCCTGGCGCATTAATGTCGATGATAGGCATGGAGATAATTGAGAAAACCATAAATGAGGAAAACATTGAAGTTCCTTCAAAGATTCTTGCAGTGTTAAATAAAGGGCTTGAAAAAACTTTTAAAAGTGAGAAAAATATTGGCACAATTATCCATGATGGTATGGATATCGGGTTATGTGTTATTGATAAAAAATTAAAAACAATAACTTATGCAGGAGCTTATTTTCCGCTTTATCTTATACGCAACAACAGCCTGATTGAATTTAAGGGAAATAAGATAATAATAGGAATGAACGATGAAGGTCTGGAATATACTGATCATGAGATAGAACTCCTTGAGGATGATATATTTTATATCTTTTCTGATGGTTATGTTGACCAGTTTGGAGGATCTCAGAACCGGAAATTCATGTATCGAAGGTTCAGGTATCTGTTACTGACTATACATCGTTTCCCTGTAGATGACCAGAAGTCGATTCTTGAAGAAAATATCAGAACATGGATGGGACGTAATGTTCAGGTAGATGATATCCTGGTTATTGGGTTCAGGCCTTCTTTAAACAGGCATTAAATTATGCTTTTTATTTTATCAATAAGAGCAGCAGGCTGGAATGGTTTACTTATATAATCATCAATACCAGACGATAAACACTTCTCCTTATCACCTATCATAGCATTTGCTGTTATTGCAATTATGGGTACATGAGAGCTTGTAGTGGATTCAAGAGCTCTGATTTTTTCTGAAGCCACAAGTCCGCTCATAACAGGCATCTGAATATCCATAAGTATCAAATCATAGTTGTTGGTACCAAATTTGTCGAGAGCTTCTTTTCCGTTTGAAGCTGTATCGATGCTTCTGACAAGTGGCTGAAGAGTAAGAAGTGTTATCTTCTGATTAATCAGGTTATCTTCAACCAGTAGTATCCTGAGGTCTTTAAGATCTTTGTGAATCTTTCCTTTTTGGGTTAGCTCTTCAATTTTTAAGGAGCCACTTTTTAGTTTAGGTTCAGGACCCGGACAGTGAAATGGAAGAATAATATTTAGTACAGTGTGATTAGCTTCTACATTCTGTGTGAAAGTACCCTTGTTCACAGTTATCAGCCTGGCTGCCAGACATGGTTGAACAGATTTGTCGTTAATAATTAAGATGCTTTTATCAGTTTGTATTCGCAAACCAATAAATATATCGGAGCCTGTTTGTTTTTCCTTTTTTAGATTTATTGTCACTTTCGTGGCTTTATCAGAGATCTGGTTCTCAATTGTGTTAAACAGGTCAAGAAAAATCTGCTTAAGGGTAATTGGGTCACCAAAACATTCAAATTCACTGAATTCTCCTTTATTAAGTATGAAGTCGAGATTGGCCTTATCTTTGAGGTTATACAGCTCAATTGTGTTTTGAATGGTTGAAAGGAGGTTAAATCTGATAAGTTTCCGGGTTTCATAGCTGAGATTACCGGCCGACTGCATTGTTAATTCATTAACAGTGGTCACCATGTTGTTGGTTGATGCAATAAAGGTCTCAAGCAATTCCTTTTGTTTTTTCTGAAGACCAGATTCCATCAGCATGTCAGATATTATTACCAGATTATTCAGTGGCTCCCTGATTTTGTGCGAGAAATCAATAATAACATCATCCTTCTTATCGTTTAAAGAAGAAAAAACATGAAGTGAGTCTTTTATATTATTATTGAGGAATGATGCTTTTCTTACAACAATGTATCCGATACTGGCACCGGCAATGACCAGAGCACCAGCAAAAAGATTTTGTCCGAAGGATATTAAAAGTACGGCACCAATAAGAAAAAAAAGTGCTATAATTGAATAAATTTCAATGTTCTTCCTGGCTTTATCGAAAAGATCCTCCGGAGAATTATTTGAACTATTGTTGTTTTTACTATTTTCAGTTTCACTGATCATACATCAATATTTAGAGGATTTGTAAATTTAAACAAAATATGTAATAAATATACATTAACCGAAATTAACAACCTTTAAGGGAAAACGCTAAATTTGTGTTTGAAGTACAATATTTGAGCTTAGCTGGCAAAACAGGTTAAATTATGGTAAGAGAGAACAAGGGTATATTTGTAATTAGTTTGATGCTATCATTAGTTATGGTTCTTCCTCTGGCAGGGCAACAGGAGGAAGGCATGGTAAAATATTCTCCTGATTTTAAATTTAATGATGGGATTTACCTGAATTTTGATCAGGTTAAAACCAATAAGCCGATACCAAAGGCAAAGCTTTTAACCTCGGTTGATTATAATGACAGGGAATTTTTTAAGAAAATCCTTAAGAACGATAAGATATATTTTTACGATAACCTGGGAGTCAGGCAGGATGTGCCGAAAAATTCGATATGGGGTTATGCAAGAAACGGTGTTTTATATGTTCAGATTCAGGAGAGTTTCAACAGAATTACATTTGTTGGCAGTATCTGTCATTTTGTGGCAGATATAACAACATATGATTCACGTAATTATAATTCTCCATACGGGTATTATGATCCTTATTATTCACCTTATGGTTATAATAGTTACTATTCACCCTATAGTTCTTATTATTCGCCTTACAGACAATCAAATATGACAAGGACTGAGTTAAAGCAATATATAATTGATTTTGAAAGTGGTAAAATTCTTGAATTTAATGTTGAGAACACTGAACTGCTTTTAATGAAGGACAATCAGCTTTATGATGAGTATGTTCAGCTTTCAAGAAAGAAAAAGAAAGATTTAATGTTTGTTTATATCAGGAAGTTTAATGAGAAGAATCCTTTATATATACCAGTAGAATAAAACATTGCATATGAAAAGACTATTTTTGGGCATATCACTAACACTATCGGCAATATTACTGAATGGACAGGCTCCTTTCCCCAGTAAAGATGAAATAAAACAATTTACTGCATCCAAAACATGTGTTGTACTTGAAGATGATCCTTTCTCTTCATATAACGTATTTATAAAGAAAGCTGTAAATGCTTTCTGGAAAATCACTCCCTTTGAATTTATTGAGGTCAAAGAATTTAATGTCAGAAGACTTAACCCAGAATATTCCTTCATTGTTCTGACCCAGACTAATTTTGAGCGGGATAAAGCAAACGGGCTTTATAACTTCATAAATCTTTTGCAGGGGAAAAGTGTGAATAAGCTGGGAGAGATGCCTGAAATTTGTGCAATTCCCCTTTCATTTGCAGGTGAAGATGACCTGGAATACAGTTATAAATTAGGTGCAATTTTATCATTTATGCAGAAGCATGCACAGATGATCTCTGAAGATCCGTCGCTTACCGGCAGAAAGTACCTTAAATATTATAATAAATATATTCCCGATGTCCAAACCAAGACTATCCTTGTAAAAGAGGAGGACCTGGCCCCTGAAATATCAACAATTGATAAAATAAAGGCTATTTATCCGGGCAAGATAGAGATTGTTTCAGAAGACGATATCATCAAAGCCATTGAGAATAAAACACCAGGTACTCTTATACTGCATAAGGTCGGTCCTGTTGGTGACAGAAATTCAGGATATTGTTTCAAAATGCTTATTGGCGTTGATGATTCGAATATGTATTACTATAACCAGCATAAAATTGACAAATCCAATCCAAACGGGTTATTACCAGCCGATCTAAAACGACTGGCAAAGTAATTTATATGCAGCATTAGTGAAAGAGTTCCGTCTTTTTAATAAATAGTACGCCATGGAAGAGAATAGAATTTTATCAGAAACAGAAAGAAACTGGGCAATGTTATGTCATCTGTCTGCTTTTGCAGGTTTCTTTTTCCCGTTTGGAGGTATAATTGGTCCATTGATCTGCTGGCTGTCAAAAAGAGACGATTCATTATGGGTGAATGTGAACGGAAGAAATTCGCTTAACTTCCAGCTATCTATGCTGCTCTATATTATGCTGGCAATTCCATTATGCTTTATTATTATTGGAATTCCAATCATAATAACTCTTGTGGTATTAAAGGTTATCTGCATGATCATTGCCAGTGTAAAAGCTGGCAAAGGAGAACTTTTCAGATACCCCTTGCTTATTCCATTTATACAATAATATGCCGTTTATATTATTCTCCTGATAATCAGGTTAAGATCTAATATCACATCTTTTTTGCTCTATAAGGCTGATTATTATCCAGTATCAGGGCTTTATGCAGCGTGGCATTTCCATAACTTATAATTAATATCTAAACCTACTAATAGGAAAGAATCTCATTTTACTATGTTTCATATTGAATCACTTTTTAACAATACAGTCTTGTTGTTCGCCATTTCATAAAATTCTTGATTTCATACAGATCAGATTCCCAATAATTTTTATTAAATTTCTTTTTAATTCATAATTCTCTGGTCATGGCACATTCTAAAGACTCAAAAAAAGTAAAAGTAAAAACTGCAGAACAACCGGATCTTTACCATGATATTCGACAGGAAAAGAAGGAAAAAATGGGTCGTAAAGAGTTTGAAAAACACCTGTTAAATCTTGAGATAGAATTAGTTAAGCTTCAGGAGTGGGTAAAGGCAAACAAGCTTAAGGTGGTTGTGGTATTTGAAGGCAGGGATGCAGCCGGCAAGGGTGGAGTTATTAAAACAATTGCCGGATGCATGAATCCCAGAATCTGTCGGATTGTGGCTCTTGGCATTCCTACCGAAAAGGAAAAAACTCAATGGTATTTCCAGAGGTATGCATCTCAGTTACCGGCAGGAGGGGAGATTGTCCTTTTTGACAGGAGCTGGTATAACAGGGCAGGTGTGGAGAAGGTTATGGGTTACTGTACAAATGAGGAGTACGAGGAATTTCTCAGGTCATGTCCGGAATTTGAAAAGATGCTTATCCGTTCTGGTACTATACTGATAAAATACTGGTTTTCTGTTAGTGATCATGAACAGGAGAATCGATTCCAGGACAGGATTAAAGACCCTACAAAGCGGTGGAAAATAAGTCCGATGGACGTGGAGTCGCGCGATAAGTGGGTGGAATACTCAATAGCAAAAGATAAAATGTTCTCATTTACCGATATAAAACAGTCGCCATGGTATGTTGTTCCGGCTGATGATAAAAGACGAGCCAGATTAAATTGTATAACTCATCTTCTGTCATTAATACCTTATGAAGATCTTACTCCAAAGCCATTTAAACTTCCTCCTTTAAAACATGATGTTGCTTACGTAAGGCCTCCTGTAAGTGATCAGACATTTGTACCTGAAAAGTATTAATGAAGCAGAAGTAGTTATATAGATTTTTGAGTTGATTTATAGCTCTAATCATAGAATATACTAAATTTTCAGAAACGGAATTGTATACCTTAACTGAGGAATTCTGAGATGACTTCCAATAGCTGCTGCTTATTGAATGGTTTGGACAAGTATGCTGAAAAACCATATTCATGAGCGTTGGCTTTATCATCAGCATAGGCTGTTTGTGCAATGATTATCTGATTTTCATTTATTTTCTTAATCTGCCTTGTAGCTTCATATCCATCCATAACGGGCATACGAAGATCCATTAGAATCAGATCAATTTTATCATGCGATTGGAAAATCTCAATTGTATCCGCACCTGTTCTTCCTCTCAAAAGCGTTATCGAAGTATCCTTCAGGTAAGTCTCTATAAGATTAAAATTATTGTCATTATCCTCTGCTATGAGAATTGTTATTTTCCCCCAGTTCATTCGGGGTGAATGTATTATACCCTCTTTGCATCCTGTGCAATATTAACGGAAGTGTAAACGAAAATTCAGAACCTGTTCCTGGTGCCGAATTAACTGTTATGGTGCCACCCTGAAGCTGAACGTAAGCTTTCGTAATGGCAAGACCTAATCCGGTACCTTCATACCTTCTGGAAATTGAATTTTCAACCTGGTAAAATGGTTCAAAAATCCGGGATTGGAACTCAACTGGTATTCCTAATCCTGTATCTTTTACATAAAATTTAATATGATTTTTCATAAGCTGGCAACCGGCAGTTATTGTTCCTGAAGGTGTAAATTTAATTGCATTACTCACCAATTGGTTCATGATTTTTCTTAGAAGTAATTTGTCAGCTATGACATTATTATCAATGTTTTCTATGCTGTTCTCTAGCTTTAAAACAAGGTTTTTTTCTTTTGTGATTTCCCCGAATTTTTCACTGATGTCATTGAGGACATCTGCTGGGCTTACCTCAACGGGGTTGCACTGAACCAGGTTGGTACTGATATTTGAAATTTCAACAATATCACTGATAACAGTGAGTAGCTGATTTGTGCTTTCAATTATGTTTTCTGTAAACAGGGTTTTATCAGATTCTGATTGACCGGGCTCCTTAAGAAGCTCCGTGAATCCAACCATGGCATTCATAGGGGTCCTTATCTCATGTGAAATATTCTGTATGAATGATGCTTTTAGTCTGTCACTTTCCTCGGCTTTCTCTTTGGCTTTTATAAGTTCGAATTCAGTCTTTTTCCTTGCAGTAATATCATGTACTACTATTAAGAGGCCTGATATATTACCTTCAGAATTAAGAAACGGGGAGGAAGATATTTCGCAGACAAAAGGAGTCCCATTATACTTAATTAGTTGATATTCATTTAATGAAGGTGAATATGTGCCACCAAAAATGCCTGCTATTCTTTCAAGAACCTCTTTATGTTGTTCGGGAATAATCCATTGCAGTATTGAAGTGCCAATAGCATATTCATTACCGGGAATTCCAAGCATTTCATATGCTTTTTTTGAAACAAATAATATAGTGCCTTCAACATCAGTAGTCAGGATTGCATCTGGTGAAGTCTCAATTAATGTTCGGTAATATGCTTCCGATTCTATTATTTTTTGTTCGGCCTTTTTACGTTCAGAAATATCTCTTACTATTCCTATAGCATTCCATTTATTGTTAATACTGATTGCTGATAATGAAAGTTCAATTGGAAATTCATCACCTGATTTTCTTAAGGCAGTAAGTTCAATGGTCTTGTTTATTGCATTTCCGGTGCCCTCTTTTACAAACTCAGGAAAAGCTCCATGGAATTCTTTGTGGTATTTGGAAGGTGCAAGAAGTTTATGCAAATCCTGTCCGAATACTTCCTCTTCACTATATCCGAAAATAGATGTTGCTGCTTTGTTCCAGAAACAGATTTTACCTTTTGGATTCATCATAAGGATTCCGTCCATTGCGAAGGCAGTAAGGTATCTGATTTTTTCTTCATTTTCCCAGAATGCTTTTTCAAGATACTTCCTTTCTGTAAGATCAGTAGCTGTGAATACTCCGCCGGATACTACATTGTTAGAATCAAGCAGAGGGGAACAACTTACCATTGCCGGATTTTTGTAGCCAAATTTTGTATAGGCAATTACTTCTTTCTCTTTAAAATATAATTTTGATAAATCTTTTAGTTTCTCATACCGGGATAGTTCATCGAGCCATTCCTGAAAGGTGTCGCTCTCTATCAGGATTGAAGCATTCAATCCCTCTATCTCCTCCTTGCTGTAACTCCAGAGCTGACAGGCTGAAGTGTTTGCCATAATTACCTTTGAATCAAATCCGATAACAACAATTGCCTCATTGGCTGATTGTATAACATTCTCCAGATAGTTTTTAGATCTTTCAATATCTGCCTTTTCTTTCAATTGCCTCACCAGTTGATCAATCTGAAGAAATACCTTTACCTTGGATTTAAGAATATATGGTTCAAAAGGTCTGGTAATGAAGTCAACAGCTCCTGAATCATAACCTTTGATTTTTGCCTCCCTGTCAGAATATGCTGCCGAAATGAAGATTATCGGTAAATCTTTTGTCTGCTCAAGCTTTTTTATACGCTTCGATAATTCAAAACCGTCCATCCCTTTCATCTCAACATCAATTATAGCAAGAGCGAAACCACTTTCC
The DNA here is from genome assembly GCA_963741935.1 of uncultured Bacteroidales bacterium. Taxonomy (GTDB): domain Bacteria; phylum Bacteroidota; class Bacteroidia; order Bacteroidales; family VadinHA17; genus LD21. Next base: position 98,538 of record CAVUJY010000021.1, read on the forward strand.
TTAATAATTTCAAGTGCTGCCGGTCCATTATCAGCAGTGATTATCTCTACATCAGGCTCCTCTAAAGTTGCCTTCAGTACGATCAGATTATCCCTGTTGTCATCTACACATAAAATTTTTTGTTTACTCACGAATAATTCTATTAAAGAATATTTTTAAATTTCAGGTTCCTGGAAAATTTCTTGTATAGCAGATAATAGTTGTTGTTTTTGAAAAGGCTTGGCAATAAAAGCATTACATCCAACCTCCCTGGCTTTTATTTTATCATCAGCATATGCAGTCTGTGCAATTATAGGAATATCAGGATCTATTTCCCGTATTAGTTTTATTGCAGTATAACCATCCATAACCGGCATCTTTATATCCATTAAAATCAGATCGACATCTTTATTGGCTTTTACATAGTCAACAGCTTCTTTTCCGTTCTGAGCATGGATTACCTGAATATCAGTAGAAGTCAGATAGTAGCGGATAAGTTTAAAGTTACTTTCAATATCTTCAGCTACAAGCACTTTCTTTCCTGATTTTGAGATTGTCAATTCTATGGGGGCCTTTTGAAGAACTTGTTCTTTAGTGGTAACTTCTTCTGATGGAATTGTAAAATAAAACACTGACCCTTTTTGAGGCTTTGAATTAACCCATATTTTACCGCCCAGAAGCTCAATGTAGGCTTTCGATATCGACAGGCCGAGGCCTGTACCCTCATATTGTCTGTTTTCCGAATATTCAACCTGGTAGAACCTTTCAAAAATTTTATTGAGATTTTCCTCATTGATTCCTATTCCTGTGTCCTCGACAAAAAATTCAATATTTTTATCAACCTTTGAGTACCCTATTTCGATCTTCCCTGCTTCAGTAAACTTCATGGCATTATTTACCAGATTAGACAGGATCTGGTATAGTTTTGTATTATCAGTCAGTAGCATTGACGATTTTTCGGGTACTTTTGTCACTATTCTCAACGACTTATTCTTTTCCCGGATTTTAAGCTGAAAGATCTCTGCAATTCTTTTTAAAGTGTCATTGAGATCTACCTCTTCTTTGGAAATTCTGACAAGTTTTGCTTCAATATTTGAAATTTCGACAATATCATTGATAATTGTTAATAGATGGTTACTGCTCTGAACTATTGTATCGATAAATGATTGCCTCGATTCGGATGTCAGTTCAGGTTCTGTCAACAGGGCGCTAAAACCAACAATCGCATTCATCGGTGTCCTTATTTCGTGTGAAATATTGTGCATGAATGCTGTTTTCAACCGGTCGCTTTCTTCAGCTCTGTCGCGGGCTTTAATAAGTGCCTCCTCCGCTATCTTCTGTTTGGTTATATCGGTATACATAAAATAAAATCCGGCATTCTCTCCGTTGGTCTTAATAGGAACACCGGCTATTGATACATAAATAATTGCTCCGTTCTTCCTTTTGCGAATGCTTACTTCGTTGATAGCGGTGCCTTTTATTGTCTCTTTATAAAAATTAAGAGCTTCTGATTTAAGTACTTCAGGAACAATTAGTTCGTCTAGATTTTCTCCTATTACATCTGCATTCCTGTATCCGAAAATGGTTTCAAAACTTACGTTGGCACTAAGAATCATGCCTGTGGGATCAACCTGAATGATGGCAACAGGGGAATTTGAAAATAACTGTTCACTTCTGTTTTTTTGCGAAATAATCTCTATTTCAGCCTCTTTCTGAGAACTAATGTCCATAAGTATTCCGATGGATCCCTGTACATTGCCATTGTCATCATACCATGGATATGAATTGTCATTAAGCCATTTAAGTTCACCTTTTTTAGTCTCTATAAGATACTCCATTGTATATTCATCCCGGAACTTATTTTTCCAGAGTGATGGCAGCTGTGTAAGATTAATCTTTTCACCTCCGACTCTTTCTATCTTCTTTATTAGTTTTTCCAAACCAATATTGTTAATCTCTTCGCTGTTAAAACCTGTCAGATTCTCAATTGCATCGTGGACATATTCAAACTTGAGTCCATTGAGGCCAACCTGATACATCACAGCACTTGTCCTGTTGGCAATAAGGTTCAGTTTTTCCCTGCTTTTATCCAGTTCAGCTACCATTCTGTTACGGGTAATCAGCTTCCATAATTCATTAAGAAGAAGAAGCAAATGACGGGAATCTTCATTACTGTAAGGTTCCTCTTTATTTCCGACACCGCTATAAGTACAATTTTACTGTTATCTGATACAGGTACACTCAAATGCCTGAAGAGTGGTGCATGCCCATCAGGCAGACCCTTTTTATCGGGATATAGGGGATAATCATTATGTATTACGGGTTGTCCTGTTCTGGCCGAATCAGCCCATATTCCGGCTTTTTCAAGTGGGTAATGCTCATCCTTTACTGCAGTACAATTATTTTTGGCACCTTCTGACCATGAAAAGAGGTCAAGACTTACCTGATCATCATTCAAAAAATGCAGATAGCCTATTTTGCTCTCAGTAATCTCTACAGCCATTTCAAGTGCTATATCAATAAGCTCTTTCTCAGGAGATTTGTTTTCTGGCTAAGACTATACAGTGATTCAGCGGCTCTCTTACTAAACCTTAATTCTTCATCTGCCAGGCGTTTTTCAAAGGCCTTTTCAATAGTTGAGAAAGCAAATGTGATATCATTGACGATTTCCGTCATCAGATTAACTTCTTCTTCATCGAATATGTTCTCTACATTTGAAAAGACTGTAATTAGTCCGGATGGGTTCACTTTATCTCCAATTGAAAAAATTGCAACCGATCTTGCAGAATCCGGGAATTTTGCTTTTGAGTTCTTTATGATATCCAATCCTGCTATACTATTGATGATTACTGGTACCCCAACAGAAATATTGTTTTTATTGAAATAATTAATCAGGTCCTATTACTTCGGTATTGCATGGAATTGCTCCTTCTTCAGTAAAGCATTTGCTGTATTTTTCATCAGGATAATTAAATGTGGCCACCACTTGTAAGAATTGGCCAATCCTGATCAGGTTAGTGCAGACATCATCGACAAGTTTGGTTTTATTGTCAATTCTGACAATTGCCTGGTTAACATTGCTCAGAATGAGCAGTAATCTGTTTAATCTTATCGCATTGTCCTCGGCAGCTTTTCTGGCATCGAGCTGGGTTTTAAGTTCCAGATTTAAACGACTTCTTTCTATTGAATAAAAAATTGATTTCAAAAGTCTTTCAGAGTCAATCTGTCCTTTGATCATATAATCCTGTGCACCCTGATAGACAGCTTTTAGTCCTATTTCAGAATCATTTAAGCCTGTAAGAATGATTATGGCATTTACCAATGGAAACCTGGCATTGATTTTAGCAAAGGTTTCAAAACCAACGCTATCAGGAAGACCAAGGTCGAGCAGAACAATATCAAAAGATGATTCTGATAATTTCTCTATCGTTTCTTTCAGACTGATCGAATAAGTAATATTAAAAGTGACTAAGGTTTGCTCCTTAAGAAGTTCATTTATTATTCTTACATCACCTGGATTGTCTTCAACCAGAAGTATATTAAGATCTTTGTTCATATTATTGGAGATAATCTGGTATTATTATTCGGGTAACTTCACAGTTTTCAGCCAGAAATTCTGGATTGTTTCAAAAACCTGGATAAACTCATTCAGATCAAGTGGTTTTGTAACATAACAGTTAGCATTTAAATTATACGATTCTTCAATATCTTTTTGGGAGCTGGAAATTGATAAAACGACTACCGGAATCTTGCGAAGAGAATCCTCCGATTTAATTACCGCAAGCACCTCATGACCACTGATTTTAGGCAGATTAAGGTCGAGAAGGACAAGATCAGGATGTGGCGCTTTCAGGTATTCGCCTTTTTGATGAAGGAAATCAAGAGCTTTCTCTCCATCATCAACCATATGCAGATTGTTCATTATCCGGCTTTCTCTTAAGGCCTCTTTTGCCAGTCTTGCATCACCCGGGTTGTCCTCCACAAGTAGTATCTCTATCATATTTTCAATTTTAGTCTTTTCAAACATACTGCGTCTCTTTCCTTAATATTTTGGTACCATTACCGTATTTGACCAGAAGTTATCGATATACTCCACATATTTCATGAATTTCTCAGTCTCCATTGGCTTTATAATAAAGCAGTTGGCGTGAAGATCGTATGCTTTTTTAATGTCATTTATAGATTCTGAATCGGTAAGGATAACAACCGGAATCCTTTTCAGAAAATCATCATCTTTCAGAAACTCAAGTAGCATTAGTCCATCTTTTCCTGGTAATTTCAGGTCAAGAACGATCAGAATTGGTCCGGATTTGACGGATGATTTACTTAAATTTATGAGATAATCCATGGCATTGTTTCCATCGTCAAATATTGTGACTTTACTTGAGCTTCCGACTTCCTTAAGAGCTTTGTTAAATATCATTACATCAGCCGGGTTATCTTCAATGAGCAGGATTTCCATATACTTTTAAATTTCTAATAAAGATTTTGTCCTCAGATTCCTGAGTTTAGTTGGCTGTCTGATTCTAAAAGATTCCCATACTAAACTTTCCCATTTGGTAATTTTACAATTGTCAGCCAGAAATCTTCAATTGACTTAACTACCTTGATAAACTGATCAAGATCAATAGGTTTTGAAATGAAACAGTTTGCATGAAGATTATAACTCTTCAGGATGTCTTCCTCTGCCTTTGATATAGTAAGGATGACTACAGGAATTCGTTTAAGATCGTCATCGTTTTTTATATCTGCAAGTACTTCCCGTCCATCCTTCTTTGGAAGATTGAGATCGAGAATAACAAGGTCGGGTCGGGGCATGTCTTTGTATTTCCCTTTTTTATACAGGAAATCCATAGCTTCCACTCCATCATCGGCGATGTAGAGATTATTCTTCAGTTTACTCTCTTTCAGAGCTTCTTTAGCAAGCCGTGCATCGCCGGGATTATCTTCGACTAACAGGATCTCTATTGGGTGAACAGATTCATTTGTTGTCATGGTATAATTATTTAGATATTTAAGGTAAAATAGAATGTGGTTCCTTTTCCGGGTTCTGATTCAAACCATATTTTCCCCCCGTGTCGTTCAATTGTACGCTTGCATATAGCTAATCCGATCCCGGTTCCGGGATATTCAGCTTTAGTATGCAATCGCTGGAAAATCGTAAATATTCTTTCGCTATAGATCTTATCAATTCCTATTCCATTGTCACTTACAGCAATTTGTATTTTGTCGTCCACTGCTTTTGCTGATACACTAATTCTGACTGATTCTTCACCTTTGAATTTCATCGCGTTGTCAAGTAAGTTTTGAAATACCCTTACTAGTTGTCCCTCATCTCCATATGCAAAAGGAAGGTCATCATTAACTATCATTGAACCTGTTTCCTGGATTTTGTTATGAAGGTTAGCAACTGCCTGCCCAAGTACTGTGGAAAGATCAACTTTCAGCAAGGGCTTTCCTTTGGTTGTGACTCTTGAGAATTCAAGCAGATCATTTATAAGCCTCTGCATCCGGTTGGCGCCATCAACTGCATAGTTTATAAAATCGGTTGCGTCCTGATCCAGTTTATCTTTATATCTTCTCTCCAGAAGCTGAGTATAGCTTGACACCATTCTTAATGGTTCCTGAAGATCATGCGATGCCACATATGCAAATTGTTCCAATTCCTGGTTCGAACGGGTAAGATCAGAAATGGCTTTGTCAAGATCTCTGGTTCGCTCAGCGACTATTTCCTCAAGATGGTCACGATGTTGTCGGATCTCATCCTTAATGATCTTTTGTGCGGTTATATCCTGAAATACACCTCCAATTTTTATAATCTCTCCGTTTTCTTTATATGCTTTCCCGACTGTTCTGACCCATATGCGATTTTTCTTTGCAGTGATCAACTCCAGCTCTTCATCAAACGATTCTCCCAGTTTTATTGCATTATCAACACATTTTGAGATTATTGGAATTGATTCCGGGGCATAGAAATTTATAGCGTTATCAAGATTCGGATCAAATCCGGGCTCTACTTCATGAATTCTGCAGGTAGTTTCTGACCAGCTTATATTATTGGTTTTTAAATCAATTTCCCATCCCCCTACAATAGCCAGTCGACCCGTTTCTTCGAGTAATAGTTTACTTTTTTCAAGTTCTTCAGTTCGCTCTTTTACCTTTTTCTCAAGATTCTCGTTTGCTTCCTTTAAGGCTTCCTCAATCTTCTTTCTGGGAGTTATATCGTGGATAGAACCAACCATAAATTTTTCCCCTGAATCATCTGTAAATGAAGCTTTCCTGGTTATGATGGTTCTTGTGAAATCTTTCACAGTAAGTTCTTCTTCCCGTATATCGGGTATACCTGTATCCAGAACCTTTCTGTCAACCTCAAGAAATTGCTGCCTTTCATTTTCAGGAACTTCCTCAGCAAGAGTCCGGCCTATAACACTCTTTTCATCCAGACAAAACATCTCATAAAAGGCACGATTTGCTAATGTGATACGGTGATTGTTATCCTTGACGAATATAGGGTCTCCAACCAGGTCAATTATTGATCTTATTCGTTCTTTCTCTACTCTTAAAATAATCTCTGATTGTTTTCTTTCCGTGATGTCTGTACATATACCAACCCACTCTAAGATTTTTCCCTTAGGATCAAAAACAGGTGAACCCTTTGCCAGAAAATGGCGATATATGCCATCATGCCGTTTTAACCTGTATTCTGTTTCATATGGTTCTTTTGCTTTAACAGCCTTTTGCCATACTTCCAAAGTAGCGGCAACATCATCAGGATGCAGGGCAGATGTCCATCCTGTCCCTTTTACTTCATCATAAGTCAGACCGGTAAATTTTCTGAAATAGGGGATGTCTTCAACCACTTCACCTGATGGATTTGTTACCCAAACCACCTGATTTGTGAGTTCAATGTATGAACGGTGTCTTTCTTCGCTGATGCGTCTTTTCTCCATCGCTTCTTTAAGAACCGAGATATCAACCAAAATCGTTATAAAAAATATCGGTCTTCCATCTGCACTGCGTTGTAATGTTGTTGAAACATCAGTCCATACAATCCTGCCGCTCTTATGGATATATCTCTTTTCATATCTGGCACTTTCCATTTTACCTGCAATCAGGTCATTTACAATATCCTGACTTTCCCTGATATCTTCGGGATGGGTTATTTCAGTCCATTTTTTTTCTTTGAGTTCTTTTTCAGTGTATCCCAGAATATCACAAAATGCCTTATTGACCTTGAGACTGCCATCGATACCGGTTATAGATTTTCCTACTGGGGAGTTTTCGAAGATAAGACGGAACCTTTCTTCTCTCTCTTTTAGGGTTAACGGGTCAGATTTGATCTGTTCAGAAGTTTCATTTTTTTGAGCGGTTTTCATGCTGTCAGGATTTGTTCAATTTTATGTTGATTCTTAATTGGATGATCAGTAATAGCTTTCTGTTAGTCAAATATTCAGATGATTGAAGTGTTAGTGTTTCGTATCGTTCTTAGCATACCGGCTACAACCGCAGCTATCTTATCAAAATCTTCCGATTTGCTGAAAAAATAGTCGGCACCGTTTTCAATAGCCCTGTCTTTATACTGGTCGTATGCATAATTGGTCAGTATTATAATTTTAGTTGTTTTATTTCTGGTCCTGAACTCCTTCAGAACCTCAAGTCCATTCTTTTCGGGCATTCTTATATCTATAATAGCCAGGTCAGGGTTATGTAAAATAAGCTGTTCCATCGTCTTTACTCCGCTATCTGTCTCACATACAATTTCAATGCTGTTGAATATTGAAATTGTTTCACGTATCCTCTCTCTCATCAGTCGTGAGTCATCCGCAATTAATACTTTCATTTATAGATTTTTAGTTTATTATCTAAAATTAGGCTATCTGTTGATTAAAGCTTGTAAGCATTGGGCTAACTATTTGTAAGGTTTTGCTGAAAATATTGTAGGGGAAACCTTACAGGAAGAGGTGCGGTGTACGGCTAACGGCTAACGACGAACGGCATACGAGTTACGAAGGACGGCTAACGATAAACGGTATAGTCGGACAACGTAACGTTGAAAACGGCATATTGAAACGGTTGACATACGGTGAATATTAATATTTTAGGTTATTTTTTAGAATGGAATAAATATTTATTAATCTTAAAAACTTGCTGTTATGAGTAATTTCGAGAGTTTAAATGTATGGCAAAGAGCCGTTGAGCTTGCTGTTTCAATTTATAAATTGACTGGAGAAAATAAAGAATTTCTGAAAGATTTTGGTTTGAAAGATCAGATGAGAAGAGCATCTGTAAGTATTTCAAGCAATATCTCGGAAGGGGATGAGCTTGGTACTAATAAGCAAGCCATTAGACAATTCTATATTGCAAAGGGTTCTACAGCTGAATTATATACTCAAATAATTATCGCTTTTAAAATTGGATACATTCATGAGCCTGACAAAGAATTCTTTACAAATGAATGCAAAGGAATTATAGGAATGTTGACAAATCTGATCAAATCAAGATCACAGATATAAAACATTATTCCGTTATCCGTTATCCCGTATGTTAGCCGTTTTCCGTTCTCCCTTCGCCGTTTACCGTTTTCAGTTTACCGTTTTCCGTTCGCCGTGTGCCGTTTGCCGTTCCTGTTCGTTTGCCGCAATTGTGAAAAATATTGTTGTACCCTCACCCGGTGTTGATTCCAGCCAGATTTTACCATTATGCATTTCAACTATTCTTCTGCAAAGTGATAATCCGACTCCTGAACCGGCATAGTTCTCCCGGGAATGTAATCGCTGACAAACGTCGAACACTTTTTCATGATACTGGTTTTCTATCCCTAAACCATTATCCCTGACAGAGAATTGCAGATGACGGTCCTTTACTTCTGACGATATAAAAATCTCAGGCTTTTTATCACTCCTGAATTTGATTGAATTGTTAATCAGATTTTCAAATAATCTGATCAGCTGAAATTCATCGCCATGTATATTATAAATATCACCGATCTTTATAGTGGTGTCTGTTTCCTGTATCGCTTTATCCAGATTTAATACTACCTGGCTAAGAACTTCCTTTGTATTTACATTTTTAAAAACAATGCTATGTGACTGTACACGGGAGTATTCAATAAGATCAAGAATCATCTTTTGCATCCTCTGTGTTCCTTCAACAGCAAAATCTATATATTCATCTGCCTCAGGATCAAGTTTATTCTTGTAGCGCTTTGCAAGCAGCTGTACAAAACTTGAAACCACTCGCAGTGGTTCCTGTAAGTCGTGGGAAGCAATATGAAGAAATTGTGCCAGATCTTCATTTGACCTTTGTAACTCTTTTACAGTATAAGAGAGCAGCACGTCGGTCTTCTTCCTCTCAGCTATTTCCTGTTTGAGAACAGCAGTTCTTTTCTCAACTAATTCTTCCAGAAGCTCATTCATTGATTTGAGTTCATCCTGAGTTTTCATCAGATCGGTGTTTTTACTCATTGCAGCTTCATAAGTAGAAATCAGCAGCGTCAGCACACGGTTTGGATCGACTGATATCGTCTCAGTTTTATTTGAAAGAGGAACTTCAAGTTTATTATTGAGGTTGAATATCTGATTATATCCATTTCCATTTATAAGTTTTTCAATCTGAGAGATGAGATGATTCTCATTATATGGTTTCGTAAAAAAGTAATCGGCCCCGCAGATAAGACCTTCCAGAACATCTTCAGAATTTGAAAGAGAGGTAAGCAATATTACAGGGATGTGCATTAAATTACTGTCTGCTTTAATTGCTTTACATAGCTCATACCCAGTCATTTCAGGCATGTTTATGTCACTGATAACGACTGTTGGACTATTCTGTCTGATACTGGAAAGGGCTATCCTACCATTTTTTGCAACAATTACCTGGTATCCGTGATTTTCAAGGATATATCTTAGTTGTTCTGCCTGAGTTGGGCTGTCCTCGGCAATCAGAATTTCTATTTTGCTCTTGTCATTCATTTATACTGTAAATTTATACATGCTTACTTGTTATGTGGCTAAAAGGCTTACCCTTCTACAAGCTCAGGGTAAAACCTAAGAGCTCGATTAAATGGGTTATGCCTTTGTGCCTTTGTGCCGTTATGCCATTGCGCCGTTAAGCCATTGCGCCGTTACGCCCTTCCTCATTTATGTTTTTTAACCAATTCAGTTAAAAAACCGGAAATGCTGTCAATTGGCAGTACATGGACAGGAGCTCCAATCTTTAAAGCCTCGCCGGGCATTCCGAAAATGACAGAACTTGCCTCATCCTGTATAACAGTTATTGCTCCATTATCTTTCATAGTTTTAAGTTCAGCTGCGCCATCCTTACCCATACCTGTAAGCAGTATCCCTATTGCATTCTTTCCCATGATCTGTGCAACAGACCGGAATAGATGGTCGACCGATGGTCTTAGCCCGTTTTCAGGAGGTAATGTGCTCAGTATAATAATTGGTCCACGTCTTATCCCCATATGAAATCCATCAGGTGCAACATATGTGATTCCCGCTTCCACATGCTCTCCGTCAGAAGCAACTTTTACGGGATTCTGGGATGATGTTGATAACCAATCCACAAAACCTTTGATAAAGCCTGCAGAGATATGTTGAACAATAAGTATAGGCAGCGGAAATCCTTTTGGTAAGCCTGACAGAATTTTTTGCAATGCAGCAGGACCTCCTGTTGATGCCCCTATAGCTACAAGCTGAACATCCCTGTCAATTCCGTTTTCTGTAATCATGACAGGATCCTGCCTTACGCGTAATTTTTGCTGTCCATGAAAATGTCTTACAACTTTTACCTCCGACATTAACTTTACCGTCTGAATCAGTTCTTTTCTTGCATTTTTGAAATCAGGATGCAAAGATCCGGGAGGGCGTAACACCACTGCAAGTGCCCCATCCTCTATTAAACCGAAACTTCGTGAAACATCTTTGGTACCTATACTGCCACTTACAATTACAATAGGAGTAGGAGTTGTTGCCATTATTGTACGTGTAGCTTCCGATCCATCCATATCGGGCATATGGTAATCCATGGTAATAACATCCGGCCGCAATTTTCGAACAAGTTCAATTGCTTCATTGTCCGGAAGATGCCACACCCACTATTTGTATATCAGGATCTGAAGATAGAATATGTTCCATGAATTCCTGCACCACTTTTGAATCGTCGACAATAAGGACTTTGATCATGTTAATACTATGTGTTTAAATTCGTTATATGTAATAATGGCGCAACGGCACAAAGGCGCAAGGGCGCAGCGGTCTGAAAAGCCATACGAACCGTTTATGCCGTTAGCCGTTATGCCGTTATGCCTTTGCGCCGTTTTCATATCAGCTTCTTTATCACCTCAAGCAGGTTCCCCTGATCGAAGCTGCTTTTAACAATATATGCGTCCGCACCAACCTCAATACCATGTTCTTTGTCTTCCCGTGATTCAAGAGCTGTAAGCAGGATAACCGGTATTTCACTCAGTTTTTTGTCACCTTTTATCTTTGCTGTAAGTTCAAATCCATTCATTCTGGGCATATCCACATCTGAAACTACCAGATCGAAGTCTCCTATACGCGCTTTTGTATAACCATCATCTCCGTCAATAGCAGTGGTTACCAGATAACCAGCAGTTTCCAGAATATTCTTTATTAATGTTCTGGAGGTTATTGAGTCCTCAGCAACCAGTATTTTTCCCTTTTTTACAGCAGTATCACCGGTTGATACCTGGTTTCTTTTTCCTTTAAGACTTACTGCAGACTTCATAAGATCGGAAATATTGAGCACCGGAACCATTTTCCCGGTGCCAAGAATAGTTGCACCTGAAATATTTCTTACCCGTTTAAGTAATTTTCCAAGTCCTTTAACCAGAACCTGCTGTTCTTCATCCACTTCATCCACTTTAAATGCAATACGATATTCTCCTGACACAAGAATAACAAGTCGGATCTGATCTGACTTTACCATTCCTGTCTCTGTTTTCCCTGATCCCGAAAGCTTATGCTCAGGTAATCCCATAACTTCTCCAAGATCAGCAACAGAAATGATTTGCTCGTCAATCCTTATAGTTTCATAATTTTCAACAGTCTTTATCTCTTTCCTTTGAACCTTCATAACCCGTTCAACATTCATTGTAGGGATCAGGTATAAAAATTCGTTGACCTTTACAATAATGCCTCTGAAGGTGGCAAGGGTCATAGGCAAAAGTATGGTAAAGGTAGTACCCATTTTTGCCTCTGTTTCCACTGATACTTTTCCATTAAGTCTGGTTACCTTCTCCTGCACAATTGTTAAACCCAGGCCGTGTCCTGAAATATCGGTAATTATTGAGCTTGTTGATAATCCAGATTGAAAAATAAGATTCAAAGCCTCTTCCATTTCAGTTTTCTCAGCTGCCTCTTTCGACAATATCCCTGATTTAACGGCTGCTTTTAAAACACGGTCTTTGTCGATCCCGTTTCCGTCGTCTGAAACCACTATTTCTACGAGTCCGCTCTCTTTTGCTGTAAATGAAAGTGTTATATTGCCTTCAGAAGGCTTGTTCTGAAGCAATCGTTCCTGTGGTTTTGCAATTCCATGATTTATGCTGTTGCGTATCAGGTGGATCAATGGATCTTTAAGTTCTTCCAGAATACGTTTGTCAATTTCAAGTTCTGATCCTTCGACAATAAAATTAATCTCTTTATTTTGCTCGCGTGCAATCTCCCTTACCATTCCGGGAAATGATTCAACCAGTGTGATCACAGGAAGCATAAGCACCTGTTTCATACCGTCAAGATGATTATTGACGAGGCGGTCAAGACTATGCTGATCGTGTTCCATGAAGTGGGTAATTCCGGCTAATTTTATTTTCAAGTCGGTTCAGATTAATTTCACTCGTATCTGCACCATTCATCTCCACATATCAATTGTGGCATTTGCTCTTAGGTTTTTCCATTTTACTGTTTCAGTTTTCCAATCATTCAGCTCATTGCATACCATTTTCAAATCATTAACACGCTGATCAACTGCTATTTTTGACTGAAGCATCTCTTCTGCCTCCAGAAGAAGCGGATCAAGTTTTGATATAGGAATACGGACCATTCCACTTTGTGACTGCAAACCTGCTGATTGTACAACAGCAGTCTGTTCAGCAGACGGTATTAAATCAGGTTCAGGAACTTGAGCATTTTCCATAAACACAGTGGAATTTTGGGTTGTTTCATGTGATATTGTTTTAACCGATGAAATCTCATCCATCCTGGTAATCAATTCTTTTTGTGTTTTGCGAAAAGCCTGGGTCATAGACGTTCCGATTGTGAGTGTATATTTTGAGAGCCACTCCATTGTTTTGTAAAAAAGATCAAATACATCAGGGGTAAGGGCAAGTTCTTTACGCTTAATTGCAGAGAATATAGTCTCCATAGGCTGGCATACCGATTCAATTTCTTTCTGATCAACTGAGCGTGCAGCTCCTTTAAGACTATGGAACTCACGGAACAGGACTTCGATAAACTCACTTTTTTCTTTCTCTGATTTAGATTTCTCTAAGATTGTTAAACCTGACAAGATAGTATGAATGTGTTCATCTGCTTCAATCCGGAATGTTGCCAGTATACGTTTTTGAAATTCTTCTTCTTTTTTGTCCATGATGGTGTTCTCTAACTATAATTGTTCAATATTATTAACGGCTTACGATTTACGGCTAACGACCAACGGTAAAACAGTATTTCTTCCGTATACCGTTTGCCGTTCATCGTTTACCGTCCTTACTCCTTAAATTTTTCCATCACATCTTTAAGTTTCTGCCCCAGTTCGTGGAGGCTTTTTGCGGCTTTCTCTGATTGTACCATGCTTACAGCAGTTTCTGTTCCCGCCTGGTTGATATTCTGCATTGCCACACTTATCTGATCCATTCCGATTACCTGCTGCTGGCTCGATGCAACTATCTGTGTTGCTGCCTGAACAGCTTCATTGCTGCTCTCAGAAAGGATCCTGATGGCTTCTCCTGCCTGTGCTGACTGAACCACGCCGGCCTCAACAGCCTTGCTTCCCTGTTCTGTTGCAAGTACTGCAGCGCTTGTTACCTTTTGTACATCAAAAAGTATGTTTCTAACCTCAAGTGTGGATTGCTTCGACTGACCTGCCAGGTTCTTTATCTCCTGGGCAACAACTGCAAAACCTCTGCCATGCTCACCTGCTTTGGCAGCTTCGATGGCAGCATTAACTGCGAGTAGATTAGACTGATCTGCTATATCGGTCACTGAGGCAATAATTCCGCCTATTGACTGGCTCTGCTCACTTAGCCTGACGATAGTCTGAGCTATTGAATCCATCTGTTCCCTGATACGTTTCATTCCGTTTACAGTTTCTTCCACTGCTTTTTGTCCATTCAGAGAAACCTGTACAACTTTCTGTGCACTGTCAGCCACATTTTTTGCTTTCTGTGCGATAGTTTTGCAGCCTGTTGAACCTCCTCCACAGTAGTGGTTGTTTCGCTGATAGCAGAGGCAGTCTCGGCAGTTCCCGATGCCACCTGGGTAGTGGCGGCCAGAATCTCGGCTGACGATGATGCAATAACATTAACAGTTTCTTTAACTTCAAGAAGGACATTTGAGAGGTCAGCCGTGCGTTGCTTAACGGTATCTTCAAGTGAATCCTTATATGCAACAAGTTCATTTTCCAATGCCAGTTTTTCTTCAATGTCTTTCCTGAATGACTGGATCATAATTGCTAATTCATTTTTCCCTTCCATATAATTCAGAAATGTCCATGGAAAGATCCCTGCTTGTTACCAGAGTTGAGGCAATCTTTATTGGTTTTGTTATACTTGATGTAAGGAGAAATGCAATTACTACGGATAATATAGAGGCCAGTACACCCAGTAATATCATGTTATGCGTGCTGAAGATGTTGTCTTTACTGCTTCGTTGTACCGTAAATCGCTCTTTCAAGTGCATGGTCAGACATCTCTTCTATGAGTCCCAGCCATTGTTTTTCTTGATTCCTTAGCTTCCCCGTACAGAAGATCCATTGCCTCTTCATACTTTATTCCAGAACCAATGCAATTATTTTGTTGTTTTCCGTTCTGGTATTTATCTCAGCAGCATTTGTTTCGTTCATTAATCTGAATGCAAGAGTATCATCAGCTGCAGTTAACGTACTGTATTATTCTTATTTGCCTGATCATAGATTTTTCTTCGTGCTGTAATGCTGTCCTGCGTCTCCTTAACAATATCATATCGTTATGTAAGAGCAATATATTCCTCATGGAAATAGAGTTATCTCTTGCAATATTGCCTATTGTGGTCAATTCATTTATTTGTTCAATATGGCCAGTCATAATCCGTTCAAGATTGCCATCAGCTATTTTCGTCTGGTATAAATCAACAATAATTATTGAAACCATAAATACAAGTATTGCGCCGAATCCCAATAAAAAGCGCATCCAGATTTTCATATTTTTAAACATTGTAAGTTCCTCCTGTAGATTAATTTATACTGTACATTTTATTTTAGATTGCGTTATTGTAATTTATGTATACTAATAGGGGCGATAACGGCGCAAAGGCATAACGGGATATAAAGAAGTAATATAGCAAAGCAGTTGTTCCTCTGCGCCGTTATGCCGTTGTGCCATTGCGCCATTCATTTGTCGTATATTTTTCGTCTTTCGTCATATGCTGTAGACCGTTTGCGGTTCTCCGTTTGCCGTGTCTCGTTCGCCGTTTGCCGTGTTCGTTCGCCGTTTACCGTTCGCCGTTCGCCGTTAATTTACCTTATCCTCAACCACAATACTCTTATCCGACAGTAATCTGTCGCCATTTAAAATGATAAGGTTTTCTTTTGTAACCCCTTTAAGGAATTCCTGTCCGATTCCTGATATTGTAGGAGGAACCATCTGTATATCTTCGAGTACAATAGACTGTGTGCCATAAACAACATCTGCCAGAACACCAAATTCCATCTGGCTGTTATTCAGAATTATCACCTTATTCAATTCACCCAATCCTTTTTCAGGAAGGTTGAAGAACTTTTTCAGATCGACAACCGGTAATATTTGCCCTCTCACATTTATTATACCTAAAATGTGTGAAGGAACAGCGGGTAATGGAGTAAAATCTTTCAGCGGCCAGACCTCTCTGACATAAAGAGATTCAATCCCATAGTTCTCAGTAGCCAACATGAAAATTATTACGTCAGTTATAGCCGATTCAGCCTTTTTCTCCTGAAGCTCCTGTGCCATGGCAATTGCCCTGTTTTTTAATTTAGTACGTATTTCTTTTTTCATTATGTACGTATAATTCCATGTTTGCAAATATTATTTCCCGGATATATTTCACTGATAATCCTTCTGATTCGGGGAGTATGTAATCAGGTTCATAATTCTTTAATAAGTCAAGTACATTTTTAAAATGCCGCTTTGCATTCTTTGCGTTTCCAGACTGATTAAACAGGTTTCCCAGAGTAAAATGTCCCATTACATAATCTGGATCAACATAGATTGCCTGTTTTAATGATGCTATGGCTTCTGGACTTTTCCCCATTTCCTGAAAAATGGAAGCCCTTATAAAATAATATCCTGTTACGAGCTTTTCATTTAAAATAGCCTCGTTGCAAAGAGTCAGAGCTTCGGTGAGATAACCCTGGTTTGCTAACAGGCGGATAGCGAGGATTTTTGTGAATATAGTTCTCCTCGGGAAGGGGTTTGGTGGTTGCACAGTGATGGGGAGAATGGGAGAATGGGAGAGGGGGAGAGAGGGAGAGAGGGAGATTCTCCGTCACTACCACCTTCGGCAAGCCCTCTGTGGTCAAGGAAGCTATGGAGGACAATGGATGGGGAGACGGGTTGAATAGGTGAAGTTACAATTGGTTGAAATTTCTCTTCAACCGGAACATATTCCGCCAATTTATGTGCATGTCCGATTTTTGTTTTGCTGTACAAGACCGCTCCCGGGAAATTGACAGCTGTATATTGAGGAAATACATACGAAGAGAGTTCACTGGATGAGACTATAAACCAGCCATCATCTTTCAGGGAATCAAAAAGATTTTTGGAGATCTTATTAACCCATTCTGCGCTAAAATACATAAGAACGTTTCTGCAAAAAATTATATCCATTTTATTTTTGAACCCTGAATAGCTTTCATCTTCTGTAAGACTTTTACACGAAAAACTGACCATCTTTTTTATTTCAGGAATAATTTCATATTTCCGATCCTCGAGACGATTGAAATACCTGGATATCAGCCAGTCAGGTGTATTTCTGAAGGACCATGGCCCATAGATCCCGGCTTTTGCTTTTTCGAGTGCTTTGGGGTTTATATCAGAAGCCTCAATTGAAATATTCCAATCTTTTATATCCGGAATGGATTTTGCAGTGCAATGGCAAGGGAGTAGGGTTCTTCACCTGTTGAACACCCGGCACTCAAAATATTAATATTTCTGTCTCCCTTCTTTTTCGATCTGATCAGCTCTGGCAGAATATGATCTGTGAGAGCCGAAAAAACCTGAGGCTCCCTCCAGAAATAGGTTTCAGATACGGTAAGATGCGCTGCAAGTATATTTATCTGCTCTTTGGTAAGTTCTGATGAGAGCAACCATGGGACGAAACCTTCCATACTTTCAAATCCAAAATCCCTGGCAGACAAAGCCAGGTTACGACCCAGAATTGACCATCTTTCAACAGGAAAGTGTAAGCCCATTCTGTCGTTTATAACTTCGCAGACCTTCGATAATTCACTATTTGTCAGATCATCCTTCATTTAATTTGCGATTTCATTGCCTCTTCTAATTCCTTATCCTCATTCAGACTTAGAAATTGTTCCAGGTCATAAATAAGGATTATCTCATTATCAATTTTTGCAATGCCTTTAATATAATCTGCATATGGCATTGTATTTTGTGCATCAATAAATTGACTATCATCAATTTTTAAAATATCATTTACTTTATCAGCGAAAAGAGCAACATTCCTTTTCCCGGTGTCAGCAATTATTATCCTGTCATCAGGATCAGTTTCACGATCCGATAAGTCCAAATCGTTTCCTGATATTTATCACCGGAATTATTTGTCCCTGAACATTAATAATTCCGGATATAATTTCCGGGGATTGAGGCAAATTTCTGATTGCTATAGCGTGAATAACCCTAAGTACATTTCCCAGAGGCAGAGCATAGGAAAATTCATCCAGAGTAAATACCAAAATCTGATTGTCGGATCCAGGATGTAAATCATTCATTTTACTCTCTTTATATTAGTGTTCAAATATTCGGAATTGAAGATTAATAACTTGTTAAACATAGATTCAGCTCTCTGAATCAGAAGCTTCATGCAGCTATATTGCCCGCCTTAATCAATAAATTAATAATTCTAACAACAGGTTTTTAATACGGAACAAATAAAGTTAGGCTCTTAACTTTACTTGCGATGTAAGGTTGTGTATCAACGTTATGTAGGGGAATGCTGAAATGTATGTAGGGGAAACCTTACAGGACGATGTACGGCGTACGGCTAACGACTGAACGGCAAACGGCTGACGATAATCATAATATTTATTTTATTATTTTTAGAATGGAATAAATATTTAATAATCTTAAAAACTTGCTGCTATGAGTAATTTCGAGAGTTTAAATGTATGGCAAAGAGCCGTTGAGCTTGCTGTTTCAATTTACAAATTGACAGGAGAAAATAAAGAATTTCTCAAAGATTTTGGTTTGAAGGACCAAATGAGACGGGCTTCTGTAAGTATTTCCGGTAATATTTCGGAAGGAGATGAATTAGGTACTGATAAACAGTCTGTCAGGCACTTCTATATTGCCAAAGGTTCATCAGCTGAATTATATACTCAAATAATTATCGCCTTTAAAATTGGATACATTCATGAGCCTGACAAAGAATTCTTTACAAATGAA
Organism: uncultured Bacteroidales bacterium; assembly: GCA_963741935.1. Classification (GTDB taxonomy): domain Bacteria; phylum Bacteroidota; class Bacteroidia; order Bacteroidales; family VadinHA17; genus LD21. The sequence goes on from CAVUJY010000021.1 coordinate 117,394, forward strand.
TGCAAAGGAATTATAGGAATGTTGACAAACCTGATCAAATCAAGATCACAGATATAAAACATTTCCGTTATCCGTTTTCCGTTCTCCGTTCTCCGTTAGCCGTTTTCCGTTCTCCGTTCTCCGTTAGCCGTTTTCCGTTCTCCGTTCTCCGTTAGCCGTTTTCCGTTCTCCGTTCTCCGTTAGCCGTTTTCCGTTCTCCGTTAGTCGTTCGTC
>CAVUJY010000022.1:0-16718 GCA_963741935.1 uncultured Bacteroidales bacterium
CCCGTGAAGACACCAAAACGAAGGATAACCGTTGGATTTAATGTTCGTAACAGGGACGTCAGGAGTGTTATAAAAGAGGTTGAAAATCAGATAGATAATAAAATAATACTACCAACCGGATATTATTATGTTTGGAGGTCAGTTTAAAAATCTGGAAGCTGCGCAAATAAGATTACTGATTGCAGTTCCAGTAGCTTTATTGTTAATATTCGTATTGCTTTATTTCACATTTAATTCTGTAAAAGAGTCTCTATTGATCTTTTCTGCTGTTCCTATGTCGGCTATAGGCGGTGTTTTTGCTTTATGGATAAGAGGTATGAATTTTTCAACTTCCTGCCGGCGTTGGTTTCATTGCCTTGTTTGGAGTAGCAGTACTTAATGGTATAGTGCTGATAGCTGAGTTTAACCGACTGGAAAAAGAGGGCACCTGTGATATAAAAGAGCGAGTTCTCAAGGGTCTGCATAACAGATTACGTCCTGTTATAATGACTGCAGCAGTTGCATCATTTGGCTTCCTCCCGATGGCGCTTTCCACATCTGCCGGAGCAGAGGTTCAGAAGCCTCTTGCTACTGTAGTTATAGGAGGGCTCATAACTGCAACTTTGCTCACATTGTTTGTACTCCCTGTATTCTATATTTTATTCTCATCTTATAAAATTGACCTTGGTTTCAAAGGAAAGCTATTTAAAAGGATTGCAGTAATTGCGCTTTTACTGGGTATTACTTCTGTACTTAATACGAGTTATGGTCAGCAGTCCAAACGGTTTACGATTTATGAAGCTATAAAAACTGCACTTGACAGCAATCTGACTATTAAATCGGCTGGTTATTCGGTTGAGGTTCAGAAAGCACTCAAAGGTGCCTCTTTCGACTTGCCAAAAACATCTATAGACGGTCAGTACGGACAGTTCAATTCTTATACAAATGATAACAGTATAGCTATCTCACAGTCATTTGATTTTCCTTCTGTTTATTTTAATCAGCATAAACTTGCCAACGCAAGTATTCAGGGGAGTGAATTAAAACTAATGGTTTCTAAACTGGAGATTTCAACACTTGTGAAGCAGGTTTACTGGCACTATGTTTATCTGATGGCCAGGCAGAAATTGTTATCATATCAGGAAACTTTTATACAGGGTTTTTACGAGCTGCGGAACTGAGAGCCAGAGCGGGTGAAACAAATCAGCTGGAAATGATAACTGCACGTTCCCAAAATCTCGAAATTAAAAACCAGTTGAATCAGTTAACGGCCGATATGGCAATTTATAGCCGAAAACTTAGGATTCTTCTGAATATAAGATTTATTCCGCTACCTGATGAGACTGAACTTACAAAATTGCTTTTCCCCCGGTATCCCATAGTATTTCAGTAGGGCAGAATCCAACTCTGGGTTATGTGAAGCAACAGGTGGAAATATCCAAAAATCAGAAAAAACTGGAGAGACGCAGCCAGATGCTCCCCGACTTAAACCTTGGCTATTCCAGTCAGACAATTATTGGAACTGAAGATGCCAACGGTGTACCTCGCAATTTTGGACCGGACTTCAGATTTACCGGAATTAAGGCAGGCATTTCAATACCAATATGGTATGGTGCGCCATACACTGCTAAATCAAAGGCAGCAAGGATCAATGAGAGCTCTGCCAGGACGGATGCAGAGTATTATAGTAAATCTGTTTCAGGCAGTTACTCTCTCTGCTGGATGAATCAGCAAATTTTCTCTTCAGTGTCGAATACTACGAGAATCAGGCAGTGCCTGAGGCTGAAATTATAATTAATCAGGCAACTCTAAGTTACAAAGCTGGTGCCCTTGATTACCTCGATTACGTGATGACTCTTAACAGAGCTCTTGCAATCCACAAAATTATCTTGATGCACTTGACAATTGCAATCAAACAATTATTTCAATTGATTACATAACAGGCAAAATATTTTAAAATCTATATAATATGACAAAATTCAGGTATAAAACAGCTGTAGCATTAATAGGAGTATCTGCTTTTATCAGGTGCATGTAATAAAGATATCAGGACCAGAAGAGGGAGCCATTGAGGAGCTGAGGTACTCCCGGAAAACATTGTCGAGCTTCGGTCTGACCAGATCAAACTGGCAGAAGGTTGAACTGGGTAAGCGTCGAAATGCGCTCAAATGCCAAATGCGATAAAAGTTAATGGATTGTTTATCAGTACCGCCTCAAAATATGGCAACAGTATGTATGCCCCTTGGAGGTTTTATAAAGAATACAACTCTTCTTTCCCGGTAATCAAGTGTTACCAAAGGGCAGACTCTTGCAGTTATAGAGAATCAGGAATTTGTGGATATACAACAAAGTTACCTTGAGGCAAAAAAAAAACTCTCATTTGCAAAAGCAGGATTTTAAGCGGCATACTGAGTTATTTAAGGATGATGTCTATTCGGAACAGAATGTTCAACAGGTTACTGTGGAATATAAAAATCTTAAAGCTCTGGTAAAATCACTGGAACAAAAGCTGCTCCTTATAGGGATTATACCTGATGAATTAAGGGAAGATAACATAAGCAGCTCCGTAAACCTGGTATCTCCCATAAAAGGATTTCTCAAATCGGTCAATATAAATATTGGCAAATATGTATCACCTACTGATGTGTTATTTGAAATAGTAAACAGCGATAAACTTGTTCTGACATTGACACTGTTTGAAAAAGATGCGGCTAAGGTCGCGGCCGGACAAAGTCTGAAATTCTATATAAATAATGAAGATGAGGAACATAAGGCAGTCATTACACAGACAGGAAGATCGGTGAATGATGATAAAACTTTGGTGTTTATGCTTCAGTGAAAAGCTCGTGCAAAAATCTCTTGCCTGGCATGTATGTTAATGCAATAATTGAAGAATCTTCGAAAAATGTAACTGTTGTGCCGACCGAAGCAGTTGTGAGCTTTGATGATAAGAACTATATTTTCACTTTTGAAAAAGACAAAGAAGAATCGGGTTATGAATTTACTGAATATCGAATGGTGGAAATAGTAAAAGGAGTAACAGGTTCGGGTTATACAGAAATTCAACTTCCTGAAGGATTCAATACAACATCGAGCGTGTTGTTGTTAAAGGGGCATATAATCTGTTATCTGCAAAGAAAAACGCAGGAGAAATGGCTTGCTAGGGAAGAATATTCAGAACCATGTAGTCTAAGTCAGAGCTGTTACCAGCTTGAATCATACCATGTTCTGACATCAGTAGCGGTCATCCCGGCTGCTGGCTGCTGCTTCAATACCAAGGTCCCCATCTTCAAAAACTTCAATATACTCTGGCTTAAATCCCATTAATTCTGCACATTTAAGGAATGTCTCAGGATGAGGTTTGAATTTCTCAACATCATTGGCAGTAATTACAATGTCAAAGTATTTTCTGATACCGGTAATCTCCATAGTTTGTTCAACTGCTTCCCTGTGTCCTCCTGTACCTACAGCCATTGGGAGTTTTCCGTAATATTTTTTAGCTATTTCAACAACCGGTAATATAGGTTTTATAAGATGCTGATCTTTATTGAATATGCTGATTTTCTCTTCAATGATCTGATCTATAGTGACATCCCCGTTTAAATTACATTTCTTAATTATTTCACTGGCTATTAACCATCCTGGCGATCCTGTATGTTTTCTCAGAAATGCAGTATCAATATCAGCTCCATATTTTTGACAGGCCATTCTCCATCCTTTAAAATGATATGGCATGGTATCAGCCAGTGTTCCGTCAAGATCGAAAATAAGTCCTTTAATACCAGGTTTAATATCGTACTGCATTTTTTTACTTTGGCGACAAAGGTAAAAAGAATAATGAATGTTAAAAACTAATCAGTTTATGAGTTGAAATGTTTAAAGGTTGAAATTCTTATCGTAAATTACATTAATCACATCCTATGGTAATGCTCTGCTACAAAATATTTTTGAATCTCCATCATTCATGTGTTTTTTCTTATCTTGTATTTTTATGACAAGCTTCCGTTTAGAGGGAAGAGCAAGGAATTCATAAAAGTCCATATAGTACTGATAATTAATATTATGCTTAGTAATCGAGATAATCGCAAGAAAGTTATAATGCCATTGCGGTTATTGTTATTGACAATTATCTCAATATTTTGTACTGATATACTGGTTTCAATTTTAATAAAATTGCTTCCTCCAGTGATGCTGTGGGAGGAATTATTACTCGATTCCGGCTTCCTTGCACTTGTTTTATTTCCGGCATTGTATTTTTTTGAGTTCCGGCCGTTGATAAAGACTATCAAGGAAAGAGACATTGAGGAAGCTAAAAGTTTGAAAAGCGAGGAAAAATTTACCAAGGCTTTTGTGACAAGCCCAGACTCCGTAAATATAAACAGACTTTCTGATGGTAGGTATGTGTCTATAAATCAAGGCTTTACAAAAATACTGGGTTATACTGAAGTGGATGTTTTAGGTAAATCATCCATTGATCTGGATATTTGGGCCGATCCAAAAGTTCGGGACGAGCTGGTCAGAAAATTAAAGGAGACAGGGAGTGTTGTTAATTTTGAAGCTGATTTTAAAGGCAAGGATGGCAGGATCATAAATGGTTTGATGTCAGCATCAATAATTGAATTCGACGGGGAAGCTCATATCCTGAATGAAACTAAGGATATTACGCATATTAAAAAGGTTGATAAGGATCTTGAACAGGAGAAATTCCTCGTTAAATCTCTGCTCGATTATCTTCCTGACCACATTTATTTTAAGGATAAGGAGAGCAGGTTCATCAGAAACAGCAAATCGCATGCAGATTCTTTTGGATTTACTGATCCCGAACAGTTGGTTGGTAAAACTGATTTTGATTTCTTCACAGAAGAGGCTGCCAGAAAGGCTTTTGATGACGAGCAAAATATAATGAAGACGGGAAAGCCTATTATTGTGGAAGAAAAGCTTACCCGGAAAGATAAATCTGTTGTATGGTTTTCTGCCATGAAATTGCCTCTTCGAAATACTGATGGGGAAGTTGTTGGAACATTCGGGATCTCCCGTGATATCTCAGAACAGAGAAAGCAGAGGAGCAGCTTATACTTTTGGCCAATGCTCTTAAGAGTACCAGTGAATGTGTTTCTATAACGGATCTGAATGATAATGTTATATTTCTAAATAAGGCATTTCGTGATACCTATGGACTTGGGGAGGAAGATTTTAATCAAAAACATTTAGGCTTTATTCGTTCTCCCTGAAATCCTGAAGATCTTGTAAATGAAATTCTTCCAGACAACATTAAAAGGTGGGTGGCATGGAGAACTTATTAACCGTAAGAAAGATGGTACTGAATTCCCGATATCCCTTTCTACATCTGTAGTTAAGAACAGCCTTGGTGAACCGATTGCACTTATAGGTGTGGCAAACGATATAACTGAAAGAAAGAAAAATGAGGAAGCCCTAAAACAAAGTGAAGAAAGATTCAGAGCGTAGCACAATCTGCAAATGATGCAATCATTACTGTTAATAATAAAGGGAATATCATAGGGTGGAACAGGGGAGCGGAAGCAGCTTTCGGGTTTAATGAAGAACAGATTTTAGGAAAGTCTCTGAACATGATAATTCCTGATGAGTATCTTGACCAACATATTAAGGGATTGGTGCGTCTTGAATTGAGAGGTGAAGCAAAAGTAATTGGAAAAACAGTTGAATTGTCAGGAAAGAAGAAGAACGGTGATATCTTTCCCTTGGAATTATCACTTTCAGACTGGGAAACTTCCGAAGGGAGATTTTTTACAGGTATAATACGGGATATTTCAAAGCGTAGAAGGACTGAGCTCGAGAACAAGGTAATACATGAGATCACCCAGGGAATAGTTACTACATCAAACCTCGATGAACTTCTGAGACTTATTCATACATCTTTGGGTACTGTTGTTTATGCTGAAAATTTCTTTATTGCACTTTACAATAAAATTACCGGCTTGTTCAGTTTCCCATATTTTGTTGATAAAGTTGATGAAACTCCGGACCTGCATTTTTGGCAAAAAGTTGTACGTCATATGTTTACAGGACGGTTAAGCCATATCTCTTTTCCGATGAATCATTTGATAAACTTATGGAGATGAATGAAGTCGAACTAGTTGGATCTGCTTCTCCATCATGGATTGGAATACCTCTTCAGTCGCCTTCGGATGTGATAGGGGTAATGGTACTGCAACATTATGAGAAAGACGGGGTTTATTCGGAAAGCGACGTCAATTTCCTCGTTTCTATTGGGAGCCAGATTGCAATTTCAATCGAACGTAAGAAGTCGGAAGAAGAGATTAAACTCAAAAATGAGTTGCTTGAAGCAATAAATGCTGAAAAAGATAAGTTTTTCTCGATTCTGGCTGATGATCTGAGGGGACCGATGAGTGCTTTTGTTGCAGCTACCCAGATACTTAACAGAGGATATCCAGAATATGACACTTGAAGAAATACAGGATATTACCATTAGTATGAAAGATGATGCAACCAATATCTACAGTCTTCTTGAAAATCTTCTTGAATGGTCACGACTGAAAAGAGGTGTACTTGAATTTAATCCGTGAATCTAAACCTTTTAAAAACTATTAATACCGGTATTTCAGCGTCAATGCATCTGCAAAAAAGAAGGGCGAGACGTGGAAATTCTGGTTCCGGAGGACATTGAGATAAAGGCTGACATCCATATGTTTGAAACGGTAATCAGAAATCTTGTTTCAAACTCAGTAAAATTCACACCTTCCGGTGGTAAAGTTAATGTTGAGGTTGAAGGCATAATGAAAATACTACTGAAGTTAAAATCAGTGATACAGGAATAGGTATCCCATCAGATATGATAAGCAAGCTGTTTATTCTCAATGAAAAAACAAGCCGGAAAGGAACTGATGGTGAATCAAGTTCCGGACTTGGACTATTACTATGTAAAGAATTTATTGAAAAGCATGATGGTAAAATTTGGGTCGAAAGTGAAGAGGGTAAGGGAAGTACATTTAGTTTTACAATACCCTTGCGGAATCAGCATTTCGAACCTTAATAAATTAATTGAATCAGTATGACTGATATTACCGACAAAAGTGACAGCATTTATCTTTCGATTGTTGAGAACAGTCCGGATTATATTATGCGATACGACAGGCAGTTCAGACATCTTTATATGAACAAAGCAGGGTTGAGTGTATCAGGAATTGACAGAGATAAGATAATTGGTAAATCGCATCAGGAATCAGGAATATTTGAGCCGGAGCAGTGTGAGTACTGGGAAGAGAAACTAAAATATGTCTTTGAAACGGGTAAGCCTTTTCGCGAACAGTTTGAATGGAATAGTGCCAATGGACCTGTTTGGCTTGATTGGATGCTTACTCCTGAATTTGACAAAGATGGTAATATTGGTTCAGTTCTTGGAGTATCACGTGACATCACACAACTTAAAGTAGTAGAGAAAGCACTTTTAGAAAGTGAATCAAGATTCAGCCTGTTCTTTAATCAGGCACCTTTGGGATATCAATCGCTTGATTCAGATGGCAGGTTTATTGATGTGAACAGGGCATGGCTGGAGACCTTGGGTTATAACAAGGATGATGTAATCGGCAAATGGTTTGGCGATTTCCTGACACCTGCCCACAGGGAGGGTTTCCTGAAAGATTTCCTTTATTCAAAGCAAGAGGGAAAATTCATAGTGAATTTGAAATGATAACAAAAAAAGATGAAATTATAATTATTGCTTTCGATGGAAGAATAGGATATGATATAAACGGTAAATTTCTACAGACACACTGTGTGTTGAAGGATGTAACCGAACAGAGGAAGGTTGAAGATGCCCTGCGGAAAAGTGAGGAGATTTTCAACCATTTTATGGAACATAGTCCTATATATGTGTTTTTTAAGGATGCTGAAATCAGATCACTCCGATTGAGTAAAAATTATGAACAGATGCTTGGACGTCCACTAAGTGAGTTGATTGGTAAAAATATGAACGATCTCTTTCCCTCCGACATGGCAAAAAAAATGGTGGCAGATGACATAAGGATACTCAACGACGGGAAACAAGAGATAATAGAAGAAGAATTTAACGGTAAGCAATACACTACAATTAAATTTCCAATTGTAATTGACGGAAAACCAACATATCTGGCAGGTTACACGATTGATATAACTGATAAGAAGAGAGCCGAAGAGGAGATCGCAAATCTTAATAAAGACCTCGAGAATAAAGTAATAGAGAGGACCAGATTACTTGAAGCAGCCAACAAGGAGCTTGAGTCGTTTGCCTACTCTGTTTCGCATGACCTGAGAGCGCCCCTGCGTGCAATTGATGGATTTTCAAAGTTTTTACTTGACGATCATGGATCGAAGCTTGACCCCGAGGGAAAACGGTTATTGGGACTCATACGCAAAAATACTAAAAGGATGGATCAGCTGATACTGGATATCCTGGCCCTTTCACGTGTTACACGAAGCGAACATAAAACTTCTAAAACAGATATGGCCAAGATAGCGATGGCTATGTATAATGAATTAAATCAGTCAGATCTCCAGATGAAGGTAAGGTTTACTATTGATCCTCTTCCTGAAGCTTATGCTGATCCAACTTATATAAAACAGGTCTGGTTCAATCTGATTTCAAATGCCGTTAAATTTTCATCCTCGAAACCACATCCGGAGATTAAAATCGGTGGCTATACAGAAAATAAATTTAATATTTACTTCATAAAAGATAATGGTGTGGGGTTCAATATGGACTATTCCCATAAACTATTTGGTGTATTTCAGAGGCTGCATAAACCAGAGGATTTTGAAGGCACAGGTGTGGGTCTTGCAATTGTAAGCCGAATAATCAACCGTCACCAGGGAAAAGTCTGGGCTGAGGCTAAAGAAAATGAGGGCGCTACATTTTATTTTAGTATACCTGTAAAAGAAGAGCCAATAAGCTTAAAACAGGCAGGTAAAAGTTAGTGCGGTAAAATTGGATAGTATGGGGATAGGTAATAAGTAAGGAAGGTAATTAGGTAATTAAGTAATTAGGAAAATTTAGTTGATATAAATAGTTAAGGATCAGGACTAATTTCATTTGTGATATATGGAATCCTGGTTGCTAAAAAGTGAATAATAATGCAATCAAATCGTTTGAAAATTCTTTTTATTGAAGATGTCTCCTCTGATGTTGACCTGGCTGTACTTGAATTACGTAAAGAAAAGCTGGATTTCGATTATAAAGTAGTTTGTACACCTGAAGAGACCAAAAACGCAATTGAGAAGTTTTGTCCGGATATTGTTATCTCCGATTATTCTATGCCTGCCTACAATGGTCTTGAAGCTCTGAGAGATGTGAAAAAGCTGAATAAGTTGATCCCGTTTATTCTTTATACCGGTTCGATAAATGAGGAGACTGCAGTAGAATGCATTAAATCAGGTGCTGCTGATTATATTATCAAAGAACATATGACGAGACTCCCTTTTGCTGTAAAGGAGGTTCTGGAAAAGACTAGGATCGCAAATGCAAAGAAAGACTCGGATATTTTGTTAAAGGAAAGCCAGCTATTGTTTGAAACTCTAACCCAAGTGTCCCCTGTTGGTATTTTCAGAACTTGTCCTGATGGATATACTACTTATGTAAATCCAAAATGGATGACCCTGTCCGGACTCTCATTTGATGAAGCAATAGGGTTCGGATGGATGAAGGCTGTGCATCCCGATGATGTTGAAAGGGTAAAAAGCAGGTGGAAAGCTGATGTCGATTCTCAAAGAACATCTATCTCAGAATACCGCTTTTTGAGAGCCGATGGCTCTGTTTGTTGGGTAATGGGAAATGCAGAACCCGAAATAAGAGAAAACGAAATTGTCGGCTATATTGGTTCTATCACTGATATTACAAAAAGAATTGAAATTGAAAGGGCATTGCAGGAAAGCGAGGAAAAATTCCGCTCCATTGCTGAAAATATTTCTGATATCATTTACATAACCGATTCAAAAGGAATTATAAATTATGTATCACCTAATTCTATTAAATTAGGTTATACTCCTGAAGAATGTATTGGAAAACATTTTGGAGATTTTCTCATGGAAGGGGAATTGGGAAAAGCTGCACCCGCTATTCAGCGTACTATTGACTCGGAACGATTAAACAGCAGTATATTGTTACTTGTCAGCCATAAAAACGGAAGTAAAGTTTTTGCTGAGTTTAGCGGATCCCCATTTAAAATAGCAAATGAAAATATTGGAACTTTGGGATTGCTCAGAGATGTGTCTGATAAGATAAACCGGGAAGTAGAACTTAGGAAATTATCGCGGGCGGTCGAGCAGAGTCCTGCTTCAATTGTAATTACCGATACGAATGGCATAATTGAGTATGTAAATCCCAGGTTTTGTGAGGTAACAGGCTATTCCAGGGAAGAGTTGACAGGCAAGAACCCACGTATTTTGAGTTCAAGAGAGAAATCAAAGGAAGAATATTCACAGCTTTGGGCGACTATTTTAAAAGGAGAGGACTGGAAAGGTGAATTTCACAACAGGAAGAAAAATGGTGAATTGTATTGGGAAAGTGCTTCAATATCAGCTATAAAGAATGAAAATGATGAAATAACCCATTTTGTTGGTATTAAGGAAGATATTACTGAGAAAAAAATGATGGAAGCCGCTACAATCGAAAGTGAGAGGAGGTATAGAGAACTGTTTCTGAATAACCCTGTTCCGACATATATTTTCGATGTAAATACTTATGAATTTATTGATGTAAACGATGCAACGGTTGAATTTTATGGCTATTCAAGAGATGAGTTTGCATCAATGACTTTAAAAGATATCAGGCCGCCTGAAGAAATACCGGATCTTATAGAAACGGTAAAAAACCTTGGTACCGGTAAATTTCATTCGGCAAAGATGATTCATCGTAAGAAAAATGGAGATGTTTTTCCTGTTGAAATAGTGTCACACGGTTTGCCTGAAAAAAATGGCAGGATAACCAGACTGGTAATGGCTACTGATATCTCTGAAAGAGTGATTGCTGCTGATCATATGAAGATTGCCAGGGAAAAAGCGGAAGCAAGTGACAAACTTAAAACTACATTTCTTAATAATATTTCACATGAAGTAAGAACTCCTCTCAATGGGATACTGGGGTTTGCAGAGATAATCTCACAGCCTGATCTGAGTGAGGAAGAAAAAAAAGAATCTGTTGCAATGCTCTTTGAGAGCAGCGACAGATTGCTTAATACTATCACCAACTATATGGATATCTCTCTTATTACTTCCGGCAACCTGACTCCTAATATTCATAATTTTCACCCATCAGAGACACTTAAGGATTTGTTCAGAGAGTATGAGAAACTGTGCTGTCAGAAAAACCTTGAGTTGATTCTGGAAGTAGGGGAAGGTAAGGAAAAAATTTCAGTAAATTCTGATCAGGAACTGTTCAGAAAAATAATCTCACATCTGCTTAACAATGCTGTAAAATTTACTGATAAGGGAATGATATCTTACGGTTTTACCAGAGATAGTGATGAATTACTTTTTTATGTTAAGGATACAGGTATTGGAATAGCTGATGACGCAATCGATAAAATATTTAACCGCTTCAGTAAAGAGGACAGGGTCTCTGGTGGAATGACTGAAGGCAGCGGGTCTCGGACTTTCTATCGCGAAAGGGTTAGCCGAAATATTAAGGGGCCGCATTTGGGTTGAATCTGAACTTTATAGAGGTTCCTCGTTTTATATGAGCATCCCGTTCAAAATTCCGGATAAATCCATATCTGTTGCTTCACCCCAGGTTCCTACTCAGGGTGAACCACAACCCGCTATCATATTAATTGCAGAGGATGATGAGACGAATTTTTATTATCTGAATGTAATACTATCGAAGGAAACAAATGCCAGAATACTTCATGCCCAAAATGGGGAGATTGCAGTAAACCTCTTTAAATCAACTCCCGGGATCACTCTGATACTCATGGATATCAAAATGCCGGTAATGAACGGACTTGAAGCTACACAAAAAATAAAAGCGATAAATACCGAAATACCGGTAATTGCTATTACGGCATACGCAATGTCGGGTGATGAAGAAAAAGTTCTTATCATCAGGGTTCGATGATTACATAAGCAAGCCAATAAGTAAAAAAAAGCTTCTGGAAAAGATCGGCCAATTTATTAAGAAATGAACTTAAATTTATTTCTTAAAACTGCTTAAATAGGTCTTAACCTGCCGGTAAACATTATCTGCTGTAAAGCCGAATTTTTCATCCAATACTTTATATGGAGCCGAGTAACCAAAACTTGTCATTCCCCATACAGTCCCTGAAGGGCCTACAAGACCCTGCAATGTCACAGGTAAACCTGCTGTCAGTCCGAATATTGGAATATTATCAGGTATAACAGATTTACGGTAACTTTCAGTCTGATTTTTGAATAACCCTTCTGATGGAGCAGAAACAATCCTTACTTTCAGATTATCATTCTTCAGCAGGGAGGCACCCTCAACGAGAGTTGATACTTCAGAGCCGCTGGCAACCAGAATAATGTCAGGCTTGCCGGGGCAATCCTCAACAATATAAGCACCGAATTCTGATTGGAGTGCATCATTAAATCTGTTATTTTTCTCCGATGGAAGATCTTTAATATTTTGTCTCGACAGAATTAATCCAGTCGGTGTCTTATTATTTTCAAGAGCCATTTTCCATGCAACAGTTGTTTCGTTGCCGTCAGCAGGCCTGAGTACCAGCATACTGTTATTCCCATGATGATTTTTAAGATGTTCAAGAAGCCGGATCTGAGCTTCCTGTTCTACAGGCTGGTGGGTTGGTCCGTCTTCTCCTACACGGAAGGCATCATGTGTCCATATGTATTTTACGGGTAAGCCCATAAGGCATGCTAACCTTACTGCGGGTTTCATATAATCAGAAAATACGAAGAAGGTTCCGCATGCCGGAATAACACCACCATGAAGTGCCAGTCCGTTCATAATTGCTGCCATTGTAAGTTCTGATACCCCGATATGCAGAAATGCACCCGAGAAATCCCCTTTTGTAAATGGATGTGTGTTTTTAAGGAAACCATCAGTTTTATCAGAGTTTGCAAGATCAGCTGAGGCTACTATCATGTTTTCTATCTTGTTTGCAAAAATGCCCAGCATTGCAGCTGATGCAGCTCTTGTTGCAATTCCTTCTTTTTGCTGAATATCTTTATAATCGATTTCCGGAATTTGCCGGAATAGAATCTTTGAAGTTTTTTATCAAGTTCAGAATTCAGGGATGCCCATTCTGATTTCCTTTTTTTCCATTCTTCAGCCTTTTTACTTTTTTCTATAATCCGATTCTTGTAAAACTCTTTTACATCATCAAATACCCTGAATGGATTTTCAAGGTCTCCTCCAAGGTTTATCATTGATTTTTCGACTGAACCTCCTGCTTCACTAACTGGCATGCCATGCGTAGAAACTTTTCCCTCAAAGCTGTTTCCATCTTTATCGAGAAGCCCTTTGCCCATTATTGTTTTACCTATTATAATGGTTGGCTTATCTTTTTCAGCTATAGCAGATGAAAGAGCTTTCCTTATCTGATCCTGATCATTGCCATTTATTTTTATTACATTCCATCCCCATGACGTGTATTTCATCCCTGTATCCTCAATTGTAACAGCATTGGTTTTGGTCGAAAGCTGAATATCGTTTGAATCGTAGAACATAATAAGGTTGCTTAATCCAAGAAATCCGGCAATTCGGCCTGCTCCCTGTGATATCTCTTCCTCAACACCACCGTCAGAAATATATGTAAATATCTTATGTGCAAATAGTTCGCCAAATCGTGCAACCAGAAATCTTTCAGCAATTGCAGCACCTACAGCCATTGTATGTCCCTGCCCGAGTGGACCAGAGGTGTTTTCTATGCCCCTCATGATATCGAATTCAGGATGACCGGGTGTTGGACTACCCCACTGACGGAAATTCTTTAACTCATCAATTGTAAAATGGTCAAAGAGTGCAAGTATTGTATATAGCATAGGAGACATGTGACCGGGATCAAGGAAAAATCTGTCGCGGTTTATCCATGATGGATCTTTGGGATCAAAATTCAGAAATTCTGAAAAGAGAATATGGATATAATCAGCACCTCCCATGGCACCTCCGGGATGGCCTGATTTTGATTTTTCTACCATAGCCATGGCAAGTAATCTGATATTATCAGCGGCTTTTTTGTTGATTTCTGTTTCCATCTTTATTCAAATTATTATTTCATCTGGTTAATGTAAAAATAGTACTATTCATTGAGAGAAAAAAGCCACATTATGAGTAAGTATAGAATGAATCCATGTTTTCTGTATCGTGAGCATATCCTGAAATAGCATAATGTATCTGACTGAGGATGACCTCAGACAGGCATTGAATGTATAAGGATTTTATTTAACTTATAAATGAGGATTATAGTGAAGGATGTGAAAAAGCAATCCGAATCTGTATTTTAAAGATATTTTCTGTCCTCATCAGGTACCTCAAAATACTTATTATATAAATTTGCATCAGGGCCCTGACTTTCCATGTTTGCGCCCCTTATCTTGAATGTGCATTTTTCTCCGGCAATACCTGAGAAGTATATGTTATACTCTTTTCCTTTCTCATCCATCATAATGATTCTCACAAGATGATTATACTTGGCACTATTCAGTTGAGAGTGGCAGATTGGGCATGTATAGATATACTCTTCACCTTCTTTTATGGTGAATGATGGATGAGTAGTAATCGTATAGTTTCCCAGCTCAGGATTTAAGAATACCAATCCTCCTGTTGATCCGTTTTTTTTTGTTGCAGCCAGTACTATTGAAGTTTTTACTTTAAGGTGACCCCTGCAAACTTTGCATAAATATTCACTTTTCATAGCTTACCTCCTTATTGTTTTATATTTGATTTAATTTGTCCGCAACTGTCCTTAAATATACACAAAAAAATGAGGCTATAAAAACTTATTTTAGTTTTATTATTGTTAGGAAGAAGATAAATTTTCCCTTTTTAGAGCATACCTACCTTATCCAGGGTGGAGATTCCGGAAGTGAAATTTTGAATGATGTTAATAGAGAGTCCTGATAAGATCCCGAATATAATCCATTTATAAATTTGTCTATTCCCTCGTTAAGAAATCTGTTCCATGATTGTTCTTCATAACCAGGTATTACAGGAAAGAAAAGTACTCCATTATTCCTTGCAGCATCCATATCACCTCTGGCATCGCCTATCATCAGGATCCGGTTGTTGTCATACTTCCCTATAGCTGATAAGGCAAGATGTTCTGTTTTTGTACCGTGTTCCTGTCCGGCTATTGCTTTAACATATTTTTTAAGATCTTGCTCCTCCCATTCACGTTCCAGAGCTTCAATCGGCGTTTGTGAAATAATTATTAGGTCAGCTAAAGCCGAGGTCTTTTCAATTGCAGGTCTTGCATACCGGAAGGGAGGAATACTATGTAAGTTATTGCCAATATCTGTATTTATCGCTTCTGTCCACATTAAGACTTTTTCAAGATCAGGGTCATAGTTCAATTCAAAATAGTTCCGGAGAGAAGCGTTACCAAGTTTTGTTTCAGTCTTTACCCATGATTTAAGTGATTGCAAATCAGGTAATATTATTTTTGATCTTTTTACTTCTTGTCGTTCCGAGAGAAACTCAAAAACTTTGATCAGCGATGTAAAGCGATTGCCTCCTCTGTATACAGAATAAAGATTAACAAATTCCCATGTTTCCTGCAGAATAGCCGAAATGTCATCCAGCTCAAAATATTTAATTGCATTAGGAATAAAAAAGTCTTTTTGTTTGACTTCCATTGTATCAAAGACACAACCATCGGAGTCTATTCCGATAAAGAAATCATGGTCCGGTTTAAGATTCTTTAGTATATTCTGATAATCCATAAAGTAAAAGTTGCTATAAATATATAGCATTACAGGAGAATTTATCTCTTATCGCCGAAAATTGCCATCTGACCCGGTAATATGTGTCCTTATTCTATGGATTTTTAATAAATAATAGGATTGTTACAGGTTAGAAACTGAATCCGAATTTTACCTCAAGCCTGTTAAGAGTGTTCCTGTAGGTAGAAATATACTTGTTATAGTCTCTTTCCTTATAGCTTGTACGTGCGTTCCTGTATGCAAAGCTAAGAAATGTTTCACTATCCTCCCTCGACCATGAGATACCTGTTCCAAGAGTCATTGTAAACCCACCATGATAGTTGATAGGCACGCCGTAATCGGGGGCATAAGTATCAATATTAGTAAATTCTCCATTTACATGAAAAAGTTTACCAGCTCTCATAAAGAAGAATGGAGAAGTCTTATGGGTTGTAAAAAGTCCCTTGTATTCAAGAAATACTGGCATGAAAGGCTGCCCCAAATACTCAACACCTGATCCGAGTCCTAAAATATTTCTGGTATTTAATGTATTTGTAATCACACAGTTAAAACTAAAAGGTGTGGGGTATTCCGTTTTTTGAGAACCAACAAGAAAACCTGCTTCGAGTGAAAAACCTAACCCGCTTTTTTTTCGTCCTTCAAATAAGGGTATTTCGTTGACAAATTTTTCAACCTCAGACTCAGGAAAAATGAAAATGCTTCCATCAGCCGTCTTTATTTTGTATTGATTATTTAGTACCTCCATCAGGGTCCCATTTATTACGCTGCCGTTTTTAAGATAAAGTACATCTTTCGATTTTTGTCCGGATACAGGTACAACAATGAATATCAATACTATGATAGAGATGATG
>CAVUJY010000023.1:0-35603 GCA_963741935.1 uncultured Bacteroidales bacterium
CAGCGTCATTTGTTGCTCCTATGATGTCAATGCTGGGCCTCGATTCGGAATGGGGCAGACTGTTTACGATGCTTTCAATGGGGGCAGGATCAATGATTGTTTCTCATGCCAACGATTCATATTTCTGGGTAGTCTCAAATTTCTCTGACATTGACCCTGCTACAAATCTAAGGGTTTATTCCAGTTCAACCCTGGTAATGGGGCTGGCAGTCTTTACATGTGTATTTATAACTTCACTATTTGTATTATAAAGAACTGTTTATAGAAAATTATCTCAATTCAGGAAAAATGGATCACAGAATAATTGCTGAACAGATTTTATTGGCCGGGATTGAAAGGGTACGTCCGGACAGGCTAATAACCAATACTATAACTATAAGTGACAATAACCTTAATATAGGCGAACTTAATTTTCCACTTGAAAAAATTGAGAATATTTATGTCATTGGAGCAGGGAAAGCCACTGGCAGTATGGCATCAGAGGTTGAGAAAATTCTTGGAGATAAGATTTCCGGCGGGCATATTGTTGTAAAATACGGTCATTCATGTAAGCTGAAGTATCTGGATATTACTGAAGCAGGTCATCCTTTTCCCGATTCTAACGGCTTCAAAGCAACCCGGATATTCTGCAAATTGCACAGAAAGCTGGTCGTAATGATTTGGTTATATGTCTGTTGTCTGGAGGGGGCTCTGCTCTTCTTCCCGATTGTCCTGAAGGATTCTCGAATGATGACCTCATATCTTTAAATTCTATTCTTGTAAACAGCGGTGCCTGCATAAAGGAGATTAATGCAGTCAGAAAACATCTGTCCGTAGTAAAAGGCGGACAACTTGCACGAACTGTTTATCCTGCCACTCTGATTAGTCTTATTCTGTCAGATGTGCCTGGAGATCAGTTGGATGTTATTGCTTCAGGTCCGACAACTCCTGATCCTACAACATATGTACAGGCATTGAAGGTACTTGAAAATTTTAACCTGCTATCTGCAGTCCCAAAGAGAATTCTTGAATATCTTCAAAAGGGAGTTGCCGGTGAAATAGCCGATACGCCAAAAGAAGGGGATCCTGTTTTTGAGAGATCGCATAATATACTTATTGGCAACAACAGGTTAGCACTCGAAGCTGCAGGAGTGAAAGCACAGGAGTTTAATATAAATGCCGTTATTATAGATGATGAGCTGCAGGGTGACATAAACTCTATAGCTGAGTACCTGGTCGAAACTGCATCAGTTTCAGGAATGACGAAAATGAGATTAAGCCGGTTTGTCTCCTGTTCGGCGGCGAGACTACTGTTCAAATGACAGGTTCAGGTATGGGTGGAAGAAACCAGCATCTGGCATTATTATGTTCAAAATTACTGCAGAATGTCCCTGGTATTACAATTCTGTCAGCTGGTACTGATGGTACTGACGGCCCTACCAATGCTGCCGGTGCTGTAGTTGATTCGGAAACAATGCAGTTAGCTGATTCCAGGAACATTAATACTGAAAAATATTTAGCTGAGTTCGATTCGTATCATTTTTTTAAAAAGGTCGGAGGTCATATTATAACTGGTCCAACACTGACTAATGTTATGGATATTATTGTAATTATAATTCAATGATTTCTAAAATCAGTTTACCTGGAGTAAACCCTCTGAAGAAATATCCATTTCTTTTTCTTGTCTATGTTAATTTCTTTAATATCAATATCTTTCTTTTTATAACCTTTTATTTCGCAATACTGATAAATATGTTGGTATGCCTGTTTTATGCGCATTGATGGATCAGACAGCAGATGAATGATTTCAGTATTGTAAAATACAGAAAATGAGACCCATCCAATCCATGTTTTAACCTTTGTCTCATAAAATGAAATCTTATCTCTGTTGTAGATGACTATTTTGAATTGTTTCTTTCGCATGTTCTGTCAATTACGGCCAATTTTGAAGCTGTTAATTTGCAGGGATTACATCATTTAAGCTGTATATAACGAAGATATTCAAAATTCTGTAATTTTTAAAAACTCACAGAAAGAAAATAAGGGTCGGTTTTTGATTTAAATTCTATAAGTGGTGGTTTTCGGGGATACTGATAAATGTCATAACTAAATTTATTGAATAAGATACTTTTACCGGCGATATGCATTTTAATACATATTGATTTTCCATAAATTAGCACAAAAAAATTCTACCTATGAAAAACCTCTCTTTAGTAACATTAATATTGTTAATTTTGGTTTCATGTAATGACAGACCATCTAAGGTATCCTTTGCCGAAAGTAATATAGTTCAGCAAATTGACTCAACAGATATGACCAATAATTTTTACGATAATACTGAAACTTTTAATCTGCCTGTTCAGGGATTGACAATTGAAGGTGAGGTCGCAAATCCGGGGACAGTCGATTTTTCGAAACTGCCTGTTCATTCTGTAATAGTCAAAGAGACTCTTCTGGATGATAGCGGAACCGACAGGTTTGTTGGTGCATACAGATATGACGGGTATTCATTGTTTGATATTCTTAATAATACAATACTTAAAAAATCAAATATTGCCGAATTTAATCCGATAATCGATCTTTACGTTGAAATTGAAAATGATAAAGGAGAGAAGGTAATATTCAGCTGGGGCGAGATCTATTATCCGACTGACCTGCATAAGATTATTATAGCCAGGAGTGTGGCCAGAATAGTACCTTCCAAGACAAAGGATCTATGGCCACTGCCTGCTGAAAGCAGGATAGTAGCCGGTAACGACCTGGTGACTGAAAGGAATATTTCAACACCGGTTAAAATTACAGTTAAGTCATATCCAAAATCATTTAAAGTCGACAGGAATCTTTCCCCGTTATATTCGAAGCAAGTTGACCTGTTCCTCAATTCGTCCAAAGTCGGCACGATTACCAGTCTCCCTGAAAATTCTGTTAGTACAACATTTAATACTATTTTTTATGGAAGGGGTAAGGGCATACACAGCACAACTCCGTTTACAGGGGTTTTACTTAAGGATATTCTTCAGAAATATTATCCTGTCACAAAAAGCTACCTGCAAAGCGGAATCTTATGCTTAACAGGTAAAGATGGTTACCGGTGTGCTGTATCCTATTCTGAGCTTTTTAATCGCAACGATCAGCATGAGTTCCTGATGATTAAAACTAACCCGGAAGAAGACGGTGGTCTTTTCAGAATTTTTGCTTCTTCTGATTTCTTCTCTGACAGGGCAATAAAAGCTGTAAGTGAAATCCATCTTGGATTATGAGGAAATCATTTCTATGGTCGATCATTTCATCAAAAAGATCATACAGTTGATATCCTAATCGGTTTTTATTTAATATATTCATCTCTTCGTATGAACAGTTATTAATAAGAAGTAAAAAAAATGAGAGCAAAATTATTATTCCTGCTGATCTCCCTGGTAGTAATTTCCGCCAGCTGCGGAAACAAAAAGACAGATCAGACAGCCAAAACAACAGAAACTACTATGAAAGCACCTGATGTCGACTCCAAGATGATCATTATTGCACGTTTGTTTGTAAAGCCTGATAAAATAAAGGACTTTACAGAAGCTGCCAAAGAGATGATTGAGAATTCAAATAAAGAACCTGGATGCTCTTCATATCAGCTGTACCAGGATCCTTATGATAATACAAAATTTGTATTTGTCGAGTCCTATAATAATCAGGCAGCAGTACAGACTCACTTTTCGACTGAATATTTCAAGGCATTCGGTCCTAAAATCAGCGATTTTATTTCAGCACCTGCTGAAATAAAGATTGTTACAGTAGCAAATGAAGTTATACAGTAGTTAAATAATGGTGATTTAAAAATCATTTATTTGATTTTTATATTTCGGAATTTTAACTTTTAAAGATAAATGTGGTTGCATTTTATGTAATCACATTTCCTTTTTTCGCCGGTACATGTTTTACTTAAATGGATAAATCCTTCTGTCTTTTTCATGAGAATTATTCTGTTTCTTGCTAATATGTTGTAAGCCTGTTAACCGGATAATGTTTTTATTATATTTGTTCTTCATCTAATCTTCTATAATATTCATTAAAAATGAAAGCTCTGGTTCTTGAGGAGTACAATAAGCTGGTTTATAAAGATGTTCCTGATCCTGAGATAATCAGACAATGAGGTGCTCATTAAAGTTCATGCATGTGGTATATGCGGATCGGATGTTCATGGATTGGATGGCAGTACCGGACGAAGGATACCACCATTGATTATGGGTCATGAAGCATCAGGGGTGATAGTCAAAACAGGTTCTGATGTAACGCGATGGAAGACAGGAGACAGGGTCACATTTGATTCCACTGTATATCCTCTGAACGACTGGTACACGCTGGAAGGAATGTATAACCTGAGTGATAATCGTGAAGTTTTGGGGGTATCTCCAGGCACATATACCAGGAACGGAGCTTTCGCCGAGTATATTTCAGTACCGCAACATATCCTTTACATGATCCCGGATAATGTGACCTTTGAGCAGGCTGCTATGGTTGAAGCAGTGGCAGTAGCTCTTCATGCTGTTAATATTTCTGCTGTTAAAACAGGTGATAAGTGTGTTGTTGTGGGATCAGGTATGATCGGCATATTCATAGTGAAGTTGCTTAAAATTGCCGGTGCATTGAAAATCATTGTGATTGATATGGACTCTACTCGTCTTGAACTGGCAAAAAATGCAGGGGCAGATGAAATATTTCTTTCAAATGAACCTGATCTTGAACAAAAAACTTTATCTCTTACAAACGGAAGGGGAGCAGATATTTGTTTTGAGGCTGTTGGCAAAAGTGAATCGGTAAATCTCTCAATCGATCTTCTCAGAAAGGGAGGCAAGGCTGTTTTAGTTGGAAACATATCTCCAAAAGTCGAAATTCCGCTGCAGAAAGTTGTTACCCGTGAATTGAAGATTCTTGGAAGTTGTGCTATTCGTGGTGAATACGAAGCAGTTCTGGAAATGCTTGAATCAGGAAAAATAATTGTTGATGATCAGATATCTGCAGTTGTGCCGTTAAAGGAAGGAGCAGCCTGGTTTGCAAGGCTTTATGACAGAAAAGAAAAACTGAATAAAATAATTCTTGTACCATAATACAAATTCTTATGGCCGGGGTGACTTTTAATATTTCAATAGCAGGATGTAGCAGAGTAGCACATCTTCATGCCAAAGCAATAAAAAATATTCCTAATGCCCGATTATGTGGTGTGTGGAGCAGAACAACAAATACTGCAAAAGAATTTGCAACTCTCTACTCAACTGAAGCATACTCCGATATCTCTCTAATGGTGCTTGAGAATTCCGTTGATCTGGTTATTGTGTGTACAGCACATCCTTATCATATTATGCCTGCAATAGAAGCTGCCAGGGCAGGGGCAAATATATTAATTGAGAAACCATTGGCGTCGGACCTCAGGGATTGTGATGAAATAATTAATGTTTGCAGGGAATGTAATGTCAGGCTGGGGGTAATAAGTCAGCGCAGGTGGTATGAACCTGTAAGAAGAGTTAAAGAAGCTATTGAAAAAGGTAAGATAGGAAAACCGGTACTTGCAACAGTCACAATGCTTGGTTGGCGTGATAAAGCATACTATGAATCTGATCCCTGGCGTGGCAAGTGGAAAACCGAAGGCGGAGGGGTTCTTGTAAATCAGGCACCGCATCAGCTTGATATACTGCTCTGGTATATGGGAGAAATTGATGAGGTATATGGTATTTGGAGAAACCTTAACCATCCATACATTGAAGTTGATGATACTGCTTTGGCTATAATAAAGTTCAAAAGCGGAGCAATTGGAAACATTCTGGTCAGCAATTCCCAGAAACCCGGACTCTATGGTAAGGTTCATGTTCATGGCGACAATGGAGCTTCTGTAGGTGTCCAGACTGATGGAGGGGCAATGTTTATTGCTGGTAAAACAAGCGTTGCAGAACCTCCTGTGAATGACCTGTGGACTGTTTCCGGAGAAGAACATTTGCTGAATGAATGGATTGAAGAAGATATAATTACATTTAATAATTGCGATCCAACGATCTGTTATTTCCAGTATCAGATAGAAGATTTTATTGCTGCAGTACGAAGCAATTCCGAACCATTGGTTACCGGTGAAGATGGAAGGAAGACCGTTGAGCTGTTTACTGCAATTTATCGTTCAACAAGGGATAATAAACCAATTAAGTTCCCATTGAAACCTGATGATGACTTTGATGGCAGAAAGTGATTTGAAAACAAAGCCCGCGAGGCTTATGATAATAGTATAAAAATTTATTTCTTTATAGATTACACTCACTAGTTTAAAGTAATTAGTAATTAGTAATCATAGTAATTATAGTAATCAGTAATTAGTAATTAGTAATTAGTAGTAAATAGTAATCAGTATTAATTAATAATCAGTAGTAAATAGTAATAATTAGTAGTAATTAGTAGTCAGTAATTCGTAATCGGTAATCTGTTAAGTAAAGGGACAGGTTATATAACGCCATCTAATAAAAAAAATCCTGTTATGCCACTTTTAATTGTAGTCCTGGGAATTTGTCTTCTTCTTTTTCTCATTCTTGTTGCCAAATTCAATTCTTTTCTCTCCTTTGTCATTGTCGCTCTTACTGTTGGAATTGCTGAGGGGATGTCGCTTGATAATACGATAGTTTCAATAGAGAACGGCATTGGATCTACAATGGGCTTTCTTGTGTTGATTCTGGGGTTTGGGTCTATGCTTGGAAAACTTGTAGCTGAGAGCGGCGCTGCACAGAGAATAACATCTAAGCTAATTAAAGCTTTTGGCATAAAACATATTCAGTTGGCCTTAATGCTGACTGGCTTTATAGTCGGGATATCACTTTTTTACGATGTAGGTTTTTTCATAATGATACCACTCGTATTTACTGTAGCTGCTTCAACAGGGCTTCCCTTACTCTACGTTGGTCTGCCTATGCTTGCGGCTCTTTCCGTTACTCATGGTTATCTGCCACCTCATCCCGCTCCTACTGCTATTGTTGGCATGTTCCATGCTGATCTGGGTAAGACACTGATCTATGGACTTATTGTTGCCATGCCGGCAATTTTTATATCAGGACCTTTCCTTTCCAAAGCACTCAGTAAAATTGACGCTAAACCTCGTGAGGAGTTTTTAAATACAAAACCATTAACGGACGAAGAGATGCCTGGTTTCTGGGTCAGCTTTTTTTCATCACTTCTGCCTGTTATTCTCATAAGTGTTTCAACGATTGCCGCTTTTATCCTGCCTGAGGGAAATACTATCAGAAAGGTGCTTAGCTGGTTCGGCAATCCTGTTGCAGCTATGTTAATTGCTGTGTTATTTGCTGTCTATACTTTAGGGGTAGCACGTGGACGAAAAATTCCTGATATTATGAGTTCTCTGGCTCATTCCGTTACCAGTATAACAATGATAATGCTTCTTATAGCAGGAGCCGGAGCGTTGAAGCAGGTTCTTGTTGACGGTGGTGTCAGCACATATATCGGAGGTTTGCTCAGTGAATCTACACTATCTCCGCTATTTCTTGGCTGGCTTATTGCTACTATTTTAAGGTTTTGTGTTGGTTCTGCTACAGTTGCGGGGATAACAACAGCAGGAATTGTTCTTCCGCTGATTACCGGAGGTGCTGTAAATGCAGAGTTAATGGTGTTGGCTATTGGATCAGGAAGTCTTATGTTTGGTCATGTTAATGATGGTGGGTTCTGGCTCTTTAAGGAATACTTCAATCTCAGTATTAAGGATACTTTTAAAACATGGGTAGTTATGGAAACATCAATAGGAATAAGCGGTCTGATTGGTGTAATGGTTCTCAGTCTGGTTATAAAATAGATTCAGAATTGTCAGTGCGATGAATAAAAGCGCCTCTATAAATCATTTTAAATATAACCAAGCCCGGAAATTCAATCCTTCTCTGAATAGCTACATTGCTGTTATAAAATTAACAAAATCAATTTTTTCACGTACATTTATTGTCCTGATCGGATAAGTTTATTCCGTTATTTTTTTATCATGAGAAAAGGGATTCTGGTATTGTTGTACTTGTTTGTATTTCAGTATATTGCAGCGCAGGAAGGTGCCCCGCGTCTGACTCATTATGTTGAAAGCAGGGAAGTTGAAAATCAAAATTGGGCTATCTGCCAGGATTTTAATAATGTAATGCTGTTTGCAAACAGGAAAGGAATACTCTCTTTTGACGGACATAGCTGGCTTCCTGTCAGGATACCAATAATACCTTACTCTATTCAGGCTAACCCTGATAATAATAAAATCTATATCGGCGGAGAGAATAGTTTTGGACTTCTTGAAAAGGATGTAAGAGGGTCATACATATACAGATCACTGGATGTGAATAGATCTGATTTAGGTATTGTAACGAAGATTATCTTTAAAGATTCTCTGGCATGGCTATATGGAGAACAATCGGTAACTCGATTCAATCTTGTTACAGGGAAGGTTGAATTGTGTATAAAATCAACTGAGCCTAATCCATTCACGTGGAATGTTTGTTACGTCAAAAAATGAATTTGTTAATGTTTTCAATAAAGGATTATTCAGAATTGACAGCGATACTCTTTTCCCGATTGTAACAGGCTATCTTACAGAAAAATATGATATATTATTTTCTCTGCCTTATAATAAAAATCTGGTATTGCTGGGGATAAGTGATGGAAGATTGTCGCTTTTTGATGGGATAAAGTACTATGATTATAAGATAAAAGATGACGGTTATCTAAAAGATAATATATTGTCTGAAGGGATTGCAATTGGTGATAGTATATATGCTTTTTCTACACTTGAGGGAGGCGTATTAGTAATAAATAAATCAACAGGGAAAGTCCGTAATGTTATTAATAATCAAAATGATCTTCCTGATGATGAGATATTTGCACTGGGTCTTGATAAAAGCGGAGGTTTATGGATATCTCATCAGTATGGACTTTCCAGGGCAGATCTGAACCTTCCGTTTGGCAATTTCAGTATCTATCCGGGACTTAAGGGAAATCTTACTGCCTCTTTAAGATATAAAGATGAACTTTATGTAGCAACCAGCGACGGAGTCTTCTATCTGGCAGAAGTTAAAAATTATTCTGAAGTTCAGGTTCTTGTAAAGAATGTCGTGTCTGCTCCTGTTGCTGAATCTGGAACTGAAAAAGGTCCGGAACAGCAGGGTACACGTAAAAATATCTTTCAGAAGATATTTGGGAAACGACTCACTGAAAAGAAGACAGATGAAATTGTACCAACAGAATGAAACTGTTGTTCCTGAATATTCAAAAAAGCTTATAAGTAAACTTAAATCAGTAAATTATATTTATAAAAAAGTTGAAGGATTAAATGATAAATGCAGGCAGCTTGTTCAGACAAATCAAGGTATTCTGGCTGCTACTAACAGAGGGTTATATATTATTAATAATCATAAAGCCTCAGGGATAGTTGATGACCGATATATTAATTTCATCAGCTGGAATGAGGTAAAAGATAAGTATTTAATTGCAACAATGGATGGATGTTTTTCAGTGAGATATCTGGAAGACAGATGGTTAGTTGAGCCACTGGGACCTTATATAATAATCCTGTTTATTCAATTATTATAACCCCGAATAATATACTCTGGATAGGTACTGATAATGAAAGCTTAAGGGTTAATCTGGCCAGAGAAAAGGAAAAGACAGAATATACTCCCCTGAGTGTAAAAAGTGATTTCACTCAACGATATTTTCTTAAGCTGATAAATGATTCAGTTTATCTTTTTACTGAAAGCGGGATCTATTTCTTCGATAATAAAACAGAAGAATTTGTCCGATCGTTAGTTGTAAATAATTCATCACCATCAGATCTTACTTATTCATACCCTCTTTCAAATCAACCATGGGTGAAACATGGAGATAAATGGTACTGCATTGGGGCAGAAGATGATTTTGTTAAAAAGGAACTGCCACTTCTTAAGTTATTTGATGGTGCAAAATCTATAGATGCTCAATCTGATAATCTCTGGATAGTTGACGGTCAGAACAGGCTATTCAGAATCGATCTTAGCAGACCTGCCAGGATTAATCCTGAAATAAATGTCTTTATAAAAAGTATTTACAATGAAAACAAAATAGCCTTGGATCTGACAAATGTAGTTTTCAGCAGGGGAGACAAGTTTCTGAATTTTGATATAGTTGCTCCTGGTTATCTGAAACAGAATACTACCCAATATCAGTATACTGTAAGTAAACTTATGACAGACTGGTCTTCATGGTCAACACGGAATGATTACAGCCTGATGGTATCTGCTGCCGGAGAATATACACTGAAGGTAAGAGCAAAAGATCTGTGGGGAATATAAGTGAACCGGTATCTGTTAAATTTACAATGAAAGCACCATTTACGAAAACCACTTTATTTTATGTTCTTGTGGGGGAGTTGTTATTTTGTTGCTTATATCTGATTGTTCGTTTCAGGGAAGGGCTTGCTTCAAAAAGAAAACATGATATTGGAAGAAAAAGTTCAGGAGCGAACTGCTGAAATTGAAGCTCAAAAGGAAGAAATAACTTCGAGTATTGCATATGCAAGCAGGATACAGATGGCTATGCTTCCCGAGGCTGATCACTTTAAAAAATTCTTTGCAGATCATTTCATTATTTTCAAACCACGGGACATTGTGAGTGGTGATTTTTACTGGATTGGCGAATGTGAAAAACGATTTTACTTTACTGTTGCTGATTGTACCGGACATGGTGTTCCGGGAGCATTTATGAGTACACTTGGTATTTCATCATTAAATGAGATCATTATAAATAATGTTGATCTTAAGGCTAATACAGTACTTAACCTGTTACGGGAAAAAATTAAGACATCGCTTCATCAGACCGGCAAGGAGGGGGAGGCTGCTGATGGTATGGATATCGCATTTTGCGTTCTGGATAAGAAAAGGAAGACTCTTCAGTATTCAGGTGCATATAATCCGTTGTTTATATTCAGAAAGGGAGTATTCACTGAGTACAAAGGTGACAGGATGCCCATTGGCATTTATTATGGTGAAAAAGATGAATTTACCAATTATGAGATTTCCGCTAAGCAAGGGTGATACAATTTATATTTTTTCTGATGGAATGTCCGATCAGTTCGGTGGACCAAATGGTGTTAAATATAAGATTTCAAATCTGAAGAAACTACTTGCCAGGATCCACACAAAGCCAATGGAAGAACAAAAAGCAATTATTGAAAATGAATTTATAAATTGGAAAGGATCAGTGGAACAGGTAGATGACATCACGATGATTGGAATAAGGGTTTAGTCCTGCTGTTTGTTTAATTCTTATAAGCAATCCTGTTAATTTCATAATACCTGTCCCCTGATGCAGTGACAGATCTCTGCCAGGGCTGTAAGCATGTTTCCGTTTCACTTCAGCTTCAAAATGTTGTTTCATGCCTTAATTTATTCGCTATCTTTATAACTCTAATATACATCTGACATGAAAATAAAATTCATAGGTGCTGCAAGAGAAGTTACCGGCAGCAAACATCTGATTACAACAGACAAAGGAAAGAAGATTCTCCTCGATTGTGGAATGTTTCAGGGTAAAGGACTTGAAACCGACAGCATGAACAGGGATCTTATGTTTGACCCGGCAGAAATTGATCATATTATTCTTACTCATGCACATATCGATCATTCCGGGCTTATACCATATATGTATAAACTAGGATTCAGGGGATCAGTTGTCTGTTCAAATGCAACACGCGATTTATGTGCAATAATGCTGGCCGATTCAGCTTTTATACAGGAACATGATACTATTACCTTCAATAAGCGAAGAGTTAAAAAAGGACTTCCAATAGTGACTCCCCTTTATACACAGGCAGATGCCACTGAATGTATGAAGCTTTTTATCGGGGTCCCGGGTGAGATGAAATTCAGGATCGACGACAATATAAAAGTAAAATTTACAAGTACCGGGCATATGCTGGGTAGTGGAGTTGCAAACCTTGAAATAATTGAAAACGGGCAGATAAAAAAAATTGCCTATACAGGAGACATTGGCAGACCTGTTGATCCTATTCTTTCAAATCCACAGCCATTCCCTCAGGCTGATATTCTGATTACTGAATCAACTTACGGCGACAGATTGCATCATGATACAGTGGATGCGGAGGATGAGCTTTTAAAAGTGGTAATTGAAACCTGTGTTGAAAAAAAAGGTAAGCTTATAATACCGGCTTTCAGTGTTGGTCGCACCCAGGAAATAGTATATTCACTTAATAACTTTTTTAATGATGGCAGGTTACCGAAAGTTGACGTCTTTGTTGACAGTCCGCTCGCAGTAAATGCCACAACCGTATTCCGTATGCATCCTGAGTGTTTCAATGAAAACTTTGGACGGGTATTGGACCAGGACCCTGATCCATTTGGATTCCCTAACCTCTTTTATATCACAAGGGTGGAGGATTCAAAAAAGTTAAATGACCATAAACAGCCTTGCATTATTATCTCAGCATCAGGTATGATGGAGGCCGGAAGAGTTAAGCATCATCTCGCAAATAATATTTCAAATCCTCAGAACACTGTTCTTGTAGTAGGATATTGTGCACCAACAACACTAGGTGCCAGAATTGCCAGAGGAGATAAGGAAGTTTCAATTCATGGAACCGTTTATGAGGTTAAGGCAGATGTGAAAAAAATTGATTCATTCAGCGGACATGGTGATTATAAAGAGATGATATCTTTTCTTGGTTGTCAGAATAAAAGCCTGATAAAAAAGACTTTTATAGTACATGGTGAATATGAAACCCAGAAAAAATATGTATCATCACTGTTACTTGAAGGTTTTGAAAATGTGGAAATACCAGCAAGAGGACAGGAATACGAAATCTGATTTTTTTTTGTTATACTGATATCCCATTCAATAAAGGTTATTATTTTTGCCGTCACTTTTATGACGACATACTTATCATTGGTTTTAATAACTGACTATGGGAAGAGCATTTGAATACAGGCGTGCCTCTAAGGAAAAGAGGTGGGACAAAATGTCAAAATTATTTCCTAAGCTTGCTAAAAACATTACTATTGCTGCAAAGGAAGGAGGAGGCGATCCTGACCTTAATGCCAAGCTGAGAACTGCCATCCAGAATGCAAAATCACAAAACATGCCTAAGGATAATATCGATGCTGCAATTAAGCGTGCATCCGGTAAGGATTCAGAAAGCTATGAGGAGATTTGCTATGAGGGTAAAGGACCCCACGGAGTATTGGTATTTGTTGAATGTGCCACCGATAATAATACCCGAACGGTTGCAAACATTAAAGCTTATTTTAATAAATCCGGTGGGACAACCGTTCCTACAGGATCACTGGAATTTATGTTCACCAGAAAAGCTGTATTTGAGTTTGATCTTCCGGAAGACAAAAGCCTTGAATATATTGAACTTGAACTGATTGAATCAGGGCTTGAAGAGATTGAGATTTCTGACGGAACAGTCTATGTGTACGGCGATTATACTAATTTCGGTGTCTTGTCACTGGCTCTTGAAAACATGGGAATTGATATAAAGAAAGCATCTCTTCAACGATTTGCCCTTAATCAGGTAGAGTTTACTGAAGAAGAACTGATAGATATTGAAAAGCTTATTGACAGAATTGAGGATGATGATGATGTTCAGGCTGTCTATACAAATATTGCCTGATCAGTAAGTTTTAAACATTCATGACCATCACTTTTAATCTGTTCTATTGAATGTATTGCCTCATCTCCTTTCTTACCTGTTTCCATCCAGGAAACAGTTCTGATAATAACTCATAATACATCTTACCATGATTATGATGTTTCAGATGGCAAAACTCATGGACAATGACATATTCAATATAAATGTCAGGCAATTTAATAAGTTCGGTACTTAAAGTGATTATCCCCTTATTAGAACAGCTTCCCCAGCGACGTTTCATAGTTCTGATAATAAGCCCTGACGGTTTAAACATATTTAATTCCGGACGGATAAGCATCCTTTCATAGTATTGAGGAAGTATATCAGTTGCTTCTTTTTTATAACCCTTGTAAAGCATCAGCTTAATTTCTTTAGGGTCATCCGGCTTAGTTAGTCCAAGTTCAATTGTTCCGTCCAGAAAATGAACATATTTTGTAGCTGACTTTTCAACCTTAAGAACATGCTCAATGCCCCTGAAGAGGTGAGTTGCTCCATTCACATATGGATTGGAAAGTTTTCCTTTTATAGTATTTCTGTAATGATCACGGTGTTTAATTATCCAGGTATATTTTTGCCGGACAATTCTTGCTATAGTTTTATATGATGTCAGGTATGGTACTCTTACAATAACGGAGGAGTCAGGAAGGACACTAATTCCAAGTGTCCTTCTGCGGGAATAGATTACCCTGAACTCAATATCCTCAAATTTATAGGTTTCTTGTTTCTTTTTCATTAATTGAATAAGACAGTTAATTTAATTCCGAAAAGGAGTGGAAGCCGTAATTTCTTTCTTTAAGATAAGTGATAACTAGAATCGAGTTTCAGATAGAACTTGTCTTTTCTCCTGGGATCAGTGCCGGGATGGATAAGTAAAATATATCCGTTCATTCCATTTCTTTTTTCGTAAGTGATCAGATTTTGCATCAGGGAATCACTTGAGAAATATGGCTTGCCTTTTTCCGGAAATGTCCAGTCCTGGTTTGTAATTGTGCCTGAGGAAATATTTACCAGCTTCATATTCATCTGGTTTGTCCATCTTGCAATTGTATCATTATGCCATTCATATGATGGAAGGAATACCGAAGCATCTGTTTTTGTGATACCTAACTTCTTTAACGCGGAATAATTTCCCTCAATGTCATTAATAAATTCATTTTTTGTTACCAGAGTTGAATCTCTGTTTTCCCAGGAACAGTATAGTATGTGTTTATCTGAATGAGGCCCAATGTAATGGTTTTTAGCCTTTAGTTCCTGTATTGTTTTTCCATTTCCGGGTGTACGGCAAAAATCGCCAGTAAGAAAGAAAGATGCTTTAATCTGCTGATTATCAAGAGTTTTTATTATGGTGTCAAATCCGTCCCTGAATTCATGTGCTGTGAAACATAAATAAATATTTCTTTGAGTGGTATCCATCCTTACAACAGCACCCCGGGAAGCTATGATGTTACCGGAGATAGTTTTGGTTTCTGACTCAAGGGCAGAAAGATAGTATACCAGGCTGGCTGTTCCGTCCATTGTGCATTCATTCGTGGAATAGTCAGCAAAGTCATCATGGTATACTGCCATACTTGTCTGAAATCCGGAATATTCATCAGGTTTGTGATAAATAGATGAATTTAAGTGAGTTAAATATTGAAGGATATACAGGCCCATCTACCAGTCCTCCGGGTACTTCGCCTCCCTTAATCACATACGATGAGTGGGAATCTGCAGGATAATCACCATTGTCTGGCAGTCCTACTATCATACTGGTGCCCCATGGATTACATCCAAACAGCCAGTCTCTTTGTGCTGCCTCCATTTCAGCGAATGAATGATCACCCGAAATCTCAGCATAGAGATGTGCCTGCGTAATAATGGCAGCAACAAGGTTATTGGAACACCAGATGAATGGGACACCAATTAGAAACGGGTTTTTAACTGCTTTTGATTCAGTCAGTTCAAGACCTTTTTTCATATAGTCAGTAAACTCTGTAAGATATCCCGCTTTTTGTTGTCTTGCAATAGCAGGATGACCCATATTGACAAAAGGATACCACTGATAATGACGAGCAGTATCGCTTCCCATCCATGGCGTTACTTTTTCCCTTCGGCCGTATTTAACTGCATAATTAAGATATGAAGTATCATTTGTCTGGTTAAATAATTCAATTGCAGCAAGTTCCATGTCATCAACCCAGTTATCCTCTTCATAGAAATATGGTGCGGTACCAGGGGCTGTCTGGCATACACCAGGGTTCTTCAGGCCCAGGCTGAAAGCATGTTTGGCTTTTGCTAAAAGAAGCCTGGAATATTCAGGGTCATCATTCTTAAATACCTCAGCCCCTTTTGCAAAGGCAGAAGAAAACTTCCCGGCTGTCGAAGCAATACCAGTTGTTCTGTTTTTATATTTAAACAGACCCTGGGGCTTGCCGGTACAAAAATAGACAGGCCTCTCTTTGCCTTTTCCATAATTAGCAGTATCATTATTCGGAAATCTGAAACCAATATGATCCCTGTCATCAGCAATCTGATTATACATCTCATCTGCAGATGGATTCATCTTTAATCAGCCAGTCGAGACCCCACTTTATTTCGTTCAAAAGGTCAGGTTGTCCGTCGGAGCCCACCAATCCGTCAGCAGAATATTTATCGCCAAAAGCAGATGGGTTTTCAGAGTAAGCAAACAACATCTGGTATGTAGCATTTGCTGAGGTAGTCACATATTGCAGATAATCAGCCGCATCATGCCAGCCTCCGGTAACATCAATATGTGCTGAGTCATCACGGATTTCCGTATATTTTATAGCCATCGTGAGTGTGACAGGAATCTTTTACATACGGGTTATATCCGCATCTTTGTTGTCGCATATAATTCAAAAGGAAGTCAGCGGTGCCTTTGTAAACGTCCTTATCGATACGGAAATCAGGAGAAATCACTCTCCCTGCCACAATCCTGTAGGTGCCACTTTTAGTAATCTCAGAAAAGGGCAGGCGATAACAACTGACAAACTGATCAAGAGGACTGGTTTTTATCAGGCTATTTGAAGTAATAACTACATCTCCGGTTTCAGCATTAATGACTTTAAAAGATTGAATATCTGATAATTTCTTACTCATGTAAACAGCTACTTTTATATCCTGGGGACGGTAACCCAGCTGGTTTATCCTGATCCATCCGGTTTGTTCATTGCTGCATGACGCAGATAAAAGTAAAGTGGTGATAATTAATATTATAGGTCCTGTCCGCATAATTATATAAGGATGATTTGTCAGTTCGCAATTTAGCAAATATTGAACGAACTATTTTCCGGCTGAATTGTTATTGTCATAGCTTTTGAAATATTAACATTCTCATGGCTAAATGTTAAATATATCCAAAAGTTTGGTTTAAAAGGAATAATATATCACTATTAATTGTCTATGTAACATATTACAAAACCTAAATTTATTAATTATGAAAACAGGAATAAAGTTTCTTTCAGTTATCGTTTTTTCGATGTTCATGAGTTCATTGTCAGCTCAGCAGGGCAGCAGAGGCAACAGAGAACTCCAGAAGAGACTGCAAAAGCTCAGGTAGCATGGATGAAAACCGATCTTAATCTGGATCAGGCTACAGAGAAAAAAGTTTATGATGTCGTTTTCAAATATGCAAAACAATCTTCAGAAGAAAGGCAGAAGTTGATGGCAGCAGGTGACAGGGAAGCAATGAGAGCAAAGATGACGGAAATTACTGCAGCAAGAGATAAAGAATTGAAAACTGTTCTTGGAGATAAAAACTTTGAACTCTTTAAGAAGAAAGAAGCTGAAAGGAGACAAACTATGATGCAGCAAAGACAGAATTAAGCTTAAGATATAGGTTGCCCTTACTGAAAAGGTTAGTTAGAAAGCAAGTTGCTTTATTCATACATATCTCAAATAAGGTTAGAAGGTTAGTTTAAGAATCAGAGGGGCAATTTTAACGGGTGGCAGTATTACTGCTGCCCGTTTCTTTTTATAGAAATCATTCCTGAATACTTGAAATCAGACTATTCCGGACGGAGAGTAATGATGGTTATTTCCGGAGGCATCCATATTCTGAAAGGAATTGCCAGTACCCCAAGTCCCCTGTTAACATATTGAACCTGATTGCCGTCTGTATAGAGGCCATTCCAGTGAGGATAAAAATATTTTGCAGGACTCCATTTAAATTTTTTTGTCAGTATACCCATCTGCATACCATGAGTATGTCCTGATAAAGTAAGATCGATATCTGTTTTTCCTGTAACTGCAAGTTCCCAATCGTTAGGATCGTGGGTCATAAGGATCTTTATGTCAACGCTGTCCAGCCCCATGGCTGCTTTGCCCACATCGCCATGAATCATATGAGGATGCCGGCCTTTGGTTATCACTCCTATAAGTCCAATTCTGGCTTTTCCTATATTTATTTTGGTAAATTCATTATTAAGAAGTGTATAGCCTGATGCCTTAATTAATTTGTGCATGATAAGAACATTATTCTCTCTGTCTGCCTCAGTATAATCCGGATCGTAGGTGCCAAAATCATGATTGCCCATTACGGCATAATTCCCGAATTTGCTCCTCGATTTGGCGAGTATTGTATCATTTCTGCCGAATTCCCTCCATCCGTAGCTTATAAAGTCGCCGGTATTAAGAATCAGGTCAGGTTTATAGGTATTAATCTTCTCAATAACATCCTGCAGAACATATTTATGGTGATAAAATCCGGACAGATGCAGATCAGATATTTGCACAATACGCAGACCATCAAGATCTTTGTGTAAACCTTTAATATGAACTGTAATATTCTCTGTCTTGAAATTAAACCTGCCTATGAATGTGCTTAATGCAATAATTATAAAAATAATTGTGCCCACTAATCAGGCCTGCATTTGTCAATCCTGCCATATGGCCACCGGACTTTCGTTTTACAAACTTTCCGGAAAAGTGAAAAATAATCAGAAGTATCCTTGGGAAAACAACTCCGGCCAACATCCCGTTCATGTTCATTTTTAGCCAGATATTCTGCGGAGAATCAAAGAAGCTGTTAAAGGAAATTATCTGAAAATAAAGAATCCAAAGCCAGATGCTGAGCGCCAGGTGAAGGAGGATCGATATGAAATAGATTATTTTGGATGATTTAAAGAATTGCTGACGTAATACAATAGGTGTCAGTACTTCAGTAGTGATAAGTATAAGTAATAACAGCATCAGGTATAAGTTTAATTGTAAAATTACTCAAATTATCGTCATGAGTGATATATTTATTCCGATTGTCTTTATTAGTTTTATAGTCATTAAAAGAAGTTC
Source organism: uncultured Bacteroidales bacterium (assembly GCA_963741935.1). Lineage (GTDB taxonomy): Bacteria > Bacteroidota > Bacteroidia > Bacteroidales > VadinHA17 > LD21. The sequence continues at coordinate 18,953 of CAVUJY010000023.1, forward strand.
CGGCAGTAATTTGTTTACTGATAATACTCACACTGAAAAATAATTATAATGACTGAAGTAGAATTTTTTGACCCTGCATATGAACCAGATAAGAAACTGACCTATTCTGTAATCTCAGCAAAATTTAATGGTAAGTGGATCTTTGTACGGCACCACAAACGTACTACCTTTGAGATTGCCGGTGGACATATTGAGCCAGGTGAGAGTTCCCATGAAGCTGCCTGCAGAGAACTTATGGAAGAAACAGGTGCTGTTCAGTTTAGCATTGAATGTATTGCTACATACTCTGTTTATAAAGATGGAGAGAAAGGGTGGGGAAGGCTTTATATCGCTGAGGTTACAGAACTGGGCCCGATTCCTGATATTTCAGAAATTGCTGAAATAGAATTGCTTGATCATCTGCCCGAAAACCTTACACATCCTGATATTCAGCCACATCTGTTTAAGAAAACCGTTGAATATATTGAAAGTAATCAGGGTTCTGACTTTTAACCATAAACCTCATGCTCACGCTATGCACCTTGTCGCCTCACGCCTCACGCCCGACGCCTAACGCCTTTCATATATACTCAAAGCTTACCAGCTTAAGCCATTTTTCTTCAAGCAGACGGGCAATACGTTTTACAACTGTCCGGCGTATTTCAAGTTCAACAGGAAGATTGGGATCCTGATGAGCAATATTTATTCTGGTTCCGATAATAAAGTGAATCTCATCACTTTCCATGATAAGCCTGACAATCTTATCTGCTGGTCCCTTTCCGAGTTTTACACTATTGTTATAAGTTTTCAGGATCTCATTAACCTTCTGAAGAGTAAGTATCCCTTCTGTAACCAGATCAATACCTTCAAGGAAGCTTTCAGGAGGAAGCTCAGGATCTTCAAATATCAGCTCATCAATGATTTTCCGGTTTAATTCCCGGGCTACAATGTCAGCAGTTGTGCCTCCGCACAATATTACTTTCCCTTTATAACCGGTTACTTTGGCAGCCAGATCATGATCTTTATCTTTCTCATATGGAGGACCAGTACAAAGAAGTAATTTCCGTGGTTCCCTGAAATAGATACATGCACAACTTATGTCGTCGCTGGCCTTGTAACTATCGTTTTTATGCGCCATGGTAACAATCTTTCCTGCGAGCATAATTGCAGAGATTGATGGCTTCATTCGATACAAGTGAGGCAGCATATTTTGCAATATTATCTCTTTCCCAACCGAAAGGATAGGCATCACTGCCCATTCCGCTTTGCGATACGCCATCAGAACAGAATATTATCCGGTCTTCTTTTTCGGGAAGGAAGGTGCATGTCTTAAGAACCTTACCTGCATGTTTTCCCTTTTCAAGTACAACTTTTTTCCATGATGGATCAAATATCTGGTTTCCTCTCAGAATGACAGATTGTGGATTATCATATTCAAGGATAGTTGCACGTCCCCTGCTCTCAATATCAATTATTGTAAAAGTGGAATAGCTGATTTTTCTTTCACTGCATACAGGAAGTGTATTCATGATTATCTCCGCTATCCGGTCGACTTCTTTGTGTTCGCGGGTGAAATTTATCGACATTGTTGCGGTGAGAGTGGCAAGGATGTTTGCTTTAACGCCATGTCCCATACCGTCTGATAACACTGCGATCACCCTGTCTTCTTCCTTGATATACCTGTATAGAAAGACATCTCCGCAAATCCTCTCCCCGTCATGGTTTCGCTGCTGGCTGTTTACCTCTATAAAAAAGTTCCTGTTCACCTGCGATTATTTCGTGTCGTTTTCCTTAAATCATTTTTTTGATCTGTAAGACTCAATTATTGAGTTGAGCATCTGTTCTGTTTCAGAAGCGCCTTCACCAAGCAGGAACCCTATCTTCTGTACCATCTCAAGGTTTTTCTCAATCACTTCACTTACCCTGTTGGTTACCTCTTCACCCTGTACTTCAGGAGAGTATAGATCGCGTATTATTGCGCCGCACATCTTGTTCTTTTTAATAGGGAAGATAGAGATATTCAGCATTTTATCCTCAAAATGAACATCTTTGCTGACAACAGGTTCATCTTCCTTTATTACAAAAGTGAACATATTATATACATTGAAAGGGATCAGGGTTTTAATATCTGCACCTGCCAGTCCGGGAATGACATCTGAAATTGCCTTGGCATCTTCTCCGATAATGTTAATGAAACTCTGATTGGAGTGCAGAATCTTCAGGTGATTATCAACAATAACCACACCTGTCGGCAGCTTCTCAAGCATATTATTCATCATGTCCGAAGCGCTTTGAGCTATCTCTTTTTCACGTCGTGCAAGCTCCTCCGATTCTTTCAGAGCTTTTTTTGTTTCAGCCAGTTTCCGGTTTGTCTGCCTTAGTGTTTCGATATATTCCTGTTTATTCCTTAAATTAAAAGTATGGCACATTTCAGGAACAGCCAGACCTTTTGCCACTGTTGAAGCAAATTCGCGGCATGACAGATATCCGCAGGCACCACAGTTTATTTCTTTATCGGGAGTATCCTTCCCAATAATTTTAAGTACTTCGGCAATTGCCTCTTCCGGTGGATCAGGAATTCTCTGGTCATTGGGAGTAAATGATCTTGAAAAATCAAGTTTTGACCATTTTTCCATATTCTGCTCCCAGAGTTTTTTGTCGAGTACACCTACTCTTTTTTCAGTATAATGTCTTACCAGTGACCTGCTTTTGAACCTCTCGTTATGATGTTGCATGCCAGGACCCAGAAGGCATCCATGACAGAAGAAGAGGTTAAAATGATGCTGGATGGTATCAATATATTTGTCGAAATCATTGATTGCTTCAAGAACCTCTTCTTTCCCGGAGGCTGTTATCACACTGCTTGATACCATGTCGCGTTTAATTCCTCCGGCCTGAATAATTCCTGCAGGAAGAGGATAGAGAGCTCCCCAGTTGCCATGAGGCGGATCAAAGTCTGAGAGCTTTACCAGCCTTTCCTGTATTTTGAATTCATCAAAAAGTTGTCTTAACTCTACAAATGTTAGTACACAATCAATAAGTTTGCCCGATTCATATAGAAGTGATTCATCTTTGGCATCAATGCATGGGCCCAATTGTACCGTTACAACCTCAGGACCATACAGTTCCTTTACAACCATAGCGCTGGCAATTAATGGAGACACCAGTGGTGCAAGGTTGGGAACCAGTTCAGGATGAAACTTTTCAATAAGCTTAACAATAGACGGACAGTTGGCAGTAATTAAATATTTACCTTCAGCTTTTGAAAAAAGACTGGCATATTCTGCCGCTATCAGGTCAACTCCGAAAGAATTCTCATGAACATAATCGAATCCAAGCGATCTGATCATTGCTACGAATTTCCGGTAATCGGTTATATCATCAAACTCAGAAGCAATACTTGGTGCAACCAGAGCAGCTGTCTTACGTCCCGATGACAATAGTTTGCGTACTTCCTCCTTTGAATCGCGGAATTCAATAGCATGCGGAGTACATGTAGTATAGCATAAGCCGCATCCTATACACCTTTCAGGGAGAATGTAGGGGTGTTCTTTCTGAGGCTTTACCTCTATGGCATTGACAGGGCAGACCCTCACGCAGGAATATGAATTTCTGCATTTTTCGTCATTTATATAAAGAACAGGTTTTCTGTTACTCATATTTTCTCCTGGCGTTATTATGTATTTTGAATAAGTTCTTGAATATTATAATCTTAAAGCTTTTAATGTTTATTTGCGACTAGGCAAATTCCTTTTCAAGTATTGCCTCAATTTTAGTAAGAGTGACATCTTCTATAGTAACACCATTTATATTCAGATTTGGTCCGTTACTGCAATGTCCCATGCAGCGTGCACCTTTGAAAATGACTTTGTCGTCGAGATGATTTTTCCTGATATATTCCCTGATAAACATTACCACATCTTTATTGCCCCTTGAGAAGCAGGAACTCCCAAGACAAATTTGCATCTCAATTCTTTTTGCCATTCTTTTTACTGTTCATAAATAAACAACAGAGTCAAAGGTATGAATTATTTCACAGCATACATCTTCCTATATTACGCTAAAAATTACAGGATTAGTCTGTTTAGCCATTCATTTTGGTTGATTATTCAGCTTGAAAATAAATAATATTAAAAATGCAATATTGTGTAATATACAAATAATGAATACAATACAGTTTTATTGATTTAAATCTGGTTTTTTTATTTTTATTGTTAATAAAATAACAATGTTTATTTATTAACAATAAATTAAATTATCTTTGTGTCAGGGTTTTTCAAAACAGCGAATTGTAATGGGACAGGATCTTGATATAATTCTGAAAAAGTATAAGCAGGGAAAAAGAGAGGATCTGATACCTCTGCTGCAGGATATCCAGGAGGATGCAGGTTTCCTGTCTGAAGAAGCAATAATAAAAGTTGGCGGTTTCCTTGGGATGAGTACTACAAAAATATTTGGTCTTGCCACATTTTACGACAGGTTCAGGTTCTTTCCATCAGGAAAAATTCATATCAGGGTATGTCACGGAACATCATGCTTCCTTAATGGTTCCCAGGCAATTATAAATAAGTTAAGCGAAGAGACGGGTATCCTTGAAGGACAGACATCACGTGACGGAAATTTTAGTTTTGAGATAGTGTCGTGTATGGGAGGCTGTCATAACGGACCCATGATAAATGTAAACGGAGAATATCATATTCATATTAAAGCTGAGCAGCTTCCTGAGCTTATTAAGAAACTAAAGTATGTCATTGAAAACGACTGATATTTTTATAAACTCTAAATGGAAGATTTAAAAGCATTCCTTATTGATAAGGTTCTGTTATTTGAATCCGATACTCTGTTACCGGAAACAGAGAAGGTATTGCAGCAGGTTAGAAATGAAAAGCCTGCAAATCATGTGATATTTGTTTCTTCAGGAACAAGCAGTGTGATAGCCGGATCGGAAAAGACTTTTTCTGCTATTGATACGTATGTCAAAGAAAATGAACCATTAGCAGGACTTGTTCGTGTTGGATGCAATGGTCCGGCCAATTATGAACCCTTAGTCTGCATTCAGATCCCGGGAAAAAATAAATTATTTTTCAGGAATATAACGGAAGAGAAAGTGGAACCTCTGCTTAACGGTGTTTTTCATAATGATATAAGTGATGAAGATCTGGTTGGTCAGACGGGCACAAAGGGTTTTGAATTATGGCCGGGAATAACATTTATGGATGAACTGCCTTTCTTTGCAGGTCAGAAAAGAGTAATTCTCAGCAATTGTGGATGTTACGATCCTGAAAATATTGAGGAATATATAGCCAGGGGCGGGTACAGGTCCTATCTCAAAGCAATCCGGCACTATACATTTGAAGAGGTATGTGATATTATTGAAAGGAGTGGTCTGAGAGGAAGAAGCGGCGGAGGTTACCTGACAGGACTTAAATGGAAGCATGCTCTCAACACAACGTCGAATGCACGGTATCTTATTTGTAATGCAAAGGAGAGCGATCCGGGTGCATTCACTGACCGGACAATTCTTGAAAGCGATCCTCATCGCCTTATTGAAGGAATAGCTATTGCGTCTTATGCAATAGGAGCCTCAAATGCAATTGTGTTTATGAGGTCAGGGTCAGATCATGCGAGAATGAGACTCCAGAAGGCTATTGACAATGCCAGGGACTATGGACTGTTTGGGCATAATATTTTCTCAAGCGGATATAATCTTGACATTGTCATAAGGATTGAACCAGGAGCATTTGTATGTGGTGAGGAGACAGCTCTCATAAACACTCTCGAGGGCAAAAGGGGAATGCCACAGCTTAAACCTCCATATCCGACAACTGCCGGATTATTCGGGAAGCCTACAGTCATCAATAATGTTGAGACATTGATGAATGTGCCCCTTATAATGCAAAATGGTCCTGAGTGGTTCAGAACGCTTGGTACGGAAAACAGTCCGGGAACAAAGGTGTTTGCTATTGCCGGCAAAGGGAGGATATCAGGTGTGATTGAAGTTGAAATGGGAACATCGGTCAGAACAATTCTTGAAGAAATTATTGATGGAATACGTGAAGGAAAAGAGTTTAAAGCAATTCAGCTCGGAGGTGCCTCAGGCTCTTTTATCACAGAGGAAAACCTGGATGTCAGGATCGATTATGAGGATCTCAGGGAAAAGGGGATCGGCATGGGTGCCGGAGGATTTGTCATAATAGATGAAAATACCTGCATGGTTGATCTCGTGAGATATTATATGGAATTCATACGTAATGAGAGCTGTGGCAAATGTATCCCATGCAGGGAAGGTACCGGCCGTATGCTTGAGATACTCGACAGTATTATCAAAAAACCCCTGAATGAGGAATCAGGGACTACACTTGAGCGATTCAAAGGGGTAATGCAACTTGAAACAATTGCTTCGGTGATGAAGGATACCTCGCTTTGCGGTCTGGGTCAGACAGCTCCGAATCCTTTCATCAGTGCCCTTAAAAACTTCAGAGACGAATTTGAGGAACATATTTTCGACAGAAAATGCAGGGCTAACATATGCAGAGGCCTGAGATCATTTTCAATTGATGTCGAAAAATGTACCGGTTGTACCGCATGTGCTGCCAAATGTCCGGTTAATGCTATATATGGCACACGACTACAGCCATTCTTTATTGTTGAAGATAAATGCATTGGTTGTGGGATATGCTTCGATATTTGTAAATTCAGTGCAATAAATGTTAAATAGCCGATATGCTTTTCACTATACAGGTAAATAATAAGAAGATAAAAGCTGAAAAAGGTGAGACAATATTGTCGGCTCTTAACAGGAATGGTATAATTATACCTACACTCTGTAGAATGAAAGACTTTACTCCAACAGGGGCATGCAGAATGTGTGTTGTGGAGGTTGAAGGAAGAGAGAGGCTCGTTACTGCTTGTTCACAGCCTGTGGAGGAATGGATGAAAATAAAGACTCATTCTCCAAGAGTAATTACTGCACGAAAGACAATTGTTGAACTTCTTCTGTCGAATCACCCTGACGATTGTCTCTATTGCGACAGAAATCTGAATTGTGAATTGCAAAGTCTTGCCGAAGAACTTAATATTCGGGAACGGCGTATCAGAGGTAAAAAAATACGTCCTCGTCTTGATCAGTCCAGTCCTGCCATTGTAAGGGAACTTTCAAAATGTATTCTCTGCGGAAGATGCATAAGGGTATGTGAAGAGGTCGTTACAGCCACATACTCTGGATTTTATTAACAAAGGAAGAGAGACTCATGTGGGTGCAGCAATGGACAGGGACTTTAACTTCTCAAGCTGTGTTCATTGTGGTCAGTGCGTTCTTGTTTGTCCGACAGGTGCATTGCACGAAAAGCATAATATAACAGAAGTCCAGGAATATCTGCATAAACCTGATATTGTTAAGGTTATCCAGTATTCGCCTATGGTAACTGCAGGTATTGCAGAAGAATTGGGAGTAAGATATACCAGGGAATTTGACAGAATACTTAATGCCGTATTGCGCAGAATTGGATTTGACAAGGTTTATTACTACAGGTACAGGAACAGATATCTGCATTACAGAAGTTGCGCAACAATTATCTGCTAACCTGATTAATAAATCAGCTGATCCTTTATATATTTCAGCATGTCCGGCATGGGTCAAATATGCAGAACAATTCATGCCAGCTGTTATTCCACAACTGTCGACAGTAAAATCACCGCAGCAGATAACCGGGGTGCTTGATTAAAACTCTCATTGCCGGAGAGCTTGGAGTAAAACCCGAACAGATATTTTCAGTTTCGGCAACACCTTGTACGGCCATGAAATTTGAGGCTCGTCGCGATGGCATGATGCGCAAGGGGATAAGTGATGTTGATTCTGTACTTACAGTACGGGAACTTGCAAGGCTCATAAGATTATATGGAATCGACATTACAAATATTGATAGTGAGCCTGCAGATGAACCTATAAATGGAAGAAGTTCTTCTGCTGTGCTGGCTGAAGTATCAGGAGGACTGACAGAAGGTATTGTCAGATTGTTACATTATCAGACATTAAAGAAAGAGGCTGACAAACAGATATTTAAAAAACTGAGGTCAGGTGGTTCCTTCAGGGAAGCTGCTTTTGTAATAAATGACTTTGAATTATCAGTTGCAGTGGTTGATGGTCTTACAGGGCTTGAGAAGCTAAGGTCAGCTATTGCATCGGGTAAATTGTATAATCTGATTGAAGTAATGACCTGCCCCGGAGGATGTGTCCATGGTGCCGGTCTGGCATTTTAATTTTTCAAGAGATGAGATAAGGACAAGATCAAAACTTGTTTATGGAACCGATGATACAGAGGCTATAAATCTGCCGTGTAAATCGCCGGCACTTATAAATCTGTATGAAAAGTTGATAAAGGAGAACCCTGATATATCAGATAAAAAGATCTTCTTTACTCACTTTGAAAAAAGAAATGTTTTGCTTTGATCCTTAAACATTATCAGGGCATATTATATTGATTACTGTATTTTAAATACTATGTTGGTTTACACTATTAAAGAGCTTTGTCGTACATGCTATACCTGCGTAAGGGAGTGTCCTGCCAAAGCAATTCGTATTGTTGGAGGTCAGGCTGAAGTTATTGATGAAAGATGCATAGCCTGTGGTAATTGTACAAAAGTTTGCAGCCAGGGTGCCAAGGTGTTTCTGAATACGACCGACAGGGTAGTTAAGATTCTTGAAAACAAATCGAAAGTTGCAGCAATTATTGCTCCAAGTTTTCCTGCTGAGTTTTCCGACATTCCTGACTACAAGGTTCTTATAGGGATGATTAAATCGCTTGGATTTGAGTATGTTGCAGAAGTGTCTTTTGGAGCTGACCTTGTAGCTGACAGATATAAAAAACTGGTAACGGAAAATAAGAATTACTATATATCATCCGATTGCCCATCCATTGTAAACTATGTTAAATATTATCATCCGGTGCTTGTTGATAACCTGGCTCCGGTTGTCTCTCCAATGGTTGCAATGAGCAGGGTTATACGTAAAAAGTATGGAAATGATATTCAAATCGTTTTTATAGGGCCTTGTGTTGCCAAGAAAGCTGAGAGTGATGAGGTGGATGAAGCGATAACATTCACAGAATTACGCGATATGTTTGCTGACCGGGGAATAACTCCTGATAACTGCAAACCTGTCGATTTTGATCCCCCTGTTGGAGGGAGAGGAGCGATATTCCCTGTTGCCAGGGGATTGTTGCAGACTGCAAAGATCAGTGATAATGCAATTACAGGAAATATAATTGCTGCTGAAGGAAGAATTGATTTTCAGGGCGCGTTGAAAGAGTTTGAAACAGGTCTGATAAAAAATCAGCATATGGAACTGCTATGCTGTGAGGGTTGTATCATGGGGCCTGGTCTTTCAAAAAGCGGGAAGCAATATAACCGAAGGGCGCTTGTAAGCTCATATGCTAATTCAAAGATGCAGAATATTGATTCTGCTGCATGGCAAAACTCATTTGATGAATTTTCGGAACTGGATCTGGCCATAAAACATAAACCCGAGGATCATAGGATCGATCTGCCTGAGGAAGACGAGGTTAATGAGGTCCTCTATAAGATGGGAAAGAAGACAAAAAAGGATCAGCTCGATTGTGGCGCATGTGGTTATGAAAGTTGCATTGAACATGCCATAGCTATCAATAAAGGCCTTGCTGAAGTTGAAATGTGTCTTCCATATACTATTGAGAAATTACATAATTCTGTTAAGGATCTGGCTCTTTCGAACGAGAAACTTTCATCAATGAAGCAAGCCCTGAAACAATCGGAAAAGCTTGCTCACATGGGACAGCTATCAGCCGGTATTGCTCATGAGCTAAATAATCCACTGGGTGTTGTAATAATGTACAGTAACATTCTTCTGGAAGAATCTGATGCAGGAGATCCGGTTGTAGAGGATCTTAAACTAATTGTGGAACAGGCCGGCAGATGCAAGAAGATTGTTGCAGGGCTCCTGAATTTCGCCAGAAAAAATCAGGTTAACCATCAGATTGTCAGTATAAAAGAACTTGTTAATCACAGCCTTGGGAGTCTCATAATTCCGGACAATGTAAAAATCAACATTTCTGATACTACCACTAATCCATCAGGCAATGCTCGACTCAGAACAGATGATGCAGGTACTGACTAACCTGATCAAAAATGCGATCGATGCAATGCCAGAGCGGCGGGACAATTAGATATTAAGCTTGAGGATACACTTGGTGACGTAGTGATAATAATCTCAGATACCGGAATTGGAATAAAAGAGGAGGACAGAGCAAAAATATTCGAGCCATTCTTTACGACAAAAAGCATAGGACAGGGGACCGGTTTAGGGCTTGCAACTGCATATGGAATAGTAAAAATGCATAAAGGACAGATAGCTGCAGAGTCAAACAATGATCCGGCTAAAGGCCCTACGGGAACCAGTTTCAGGATTGTGCTGCCAAGGGGAAAAGAGTAACATCTATTACTGAATTCAGAGGAGGTGGATAGTATGAAACTTGATTAACAATATTTAATAAAAGATTTGTGTAACATAAGTTAAACCTCGAACTTTGATCTCCGGAAGCTTAAGACAGAACCCATAACATAAACAAGATGCTCTGATTCCTGAACACTGAACATTTAACCATCTATCAATGTTAATTATATAACAATAACTCATATTTATCATATTAACTGTTTGATTTAAAGAATTATTAGAAATTTGTAAAAAGATGAAAAAAAGCGATATTACGATTCTGATAGCTGATGATGACCCGGATTATCTTTTCCAGACTGTTTTCAGTCTTGAAAAAGCCGGTTATAAAACTATGGCTGTTGAGAGCCAGGCTGAAGCCGAATCTGTATTTGCCCGCTTCAGGCCTCATCTTGCTATTTTTGACCTCATGATGGAGAATGACGATAGTGGTTTTATATTGTGTTACAAGATCAAGAAAAAGTATCCTGATATGCCTGTGATCCTTGCAACTGCAGTATCGCATGAAACAGGAATGTCTATTCAGCATTGATTCGGATCAGGAAAAATCATGGATCAGGGCCGACAGATATCTGGAAAAAGGGTATAAGACCTGAACAGCTTGACCAGGAAGTTATGAAACTCTTAAAACTTTGAGATGGCTGTTTTAAAAGTACTTGTAATTGATGATGAACCTGGAATACGTTCCGGAGTATCAAGGATACTTAATAATTTCCATGTTACCTATCCATTTATGGATGAGGACTATACTTTTGAAGTTACCGAGGCTGCCACAGGGGAGGAAGGTATAAAAATTCTTGAAAGTGATATGCCTGATATCCTTTTGCTCGATAATAAACTGCCCGGAATACAGGGTGTGGAAGTACTCGAATATATCAGAAAAAGAAACTATGATATTGTGGTTGCAATGATAACATCATATGCATCCCTTGATGTTGCTATAAGGGCCACACGCGACGGGGCAATTGATTTTATCCCAAAACCGTTTACTCCTCAGGAACTAAAATCGAGTATAGAGAATATTACCAAACAACAGTATCTCAAAAGGATAACTCATAAACTTAATAAGGAAGGTAAAAAGATCCGATATCAGTTCCTGTCTGTTTTGTCACATGAGCTGAAAGCTCCCCTTAATGCTCTGGAAGGCTATCTGAGGATGATGCAGGAGAAACAGGCGGGTGACCGGATAGAAGATTATGCTACACCTATTGAAAGGTCCATTCAGAGAATACAGGGTATGAGAAGTCTTATAATGGACCTTCTTGATTTTACCAAAATAAGGCTCGAGAGAAAAGAGGAAAAGATCCAGGAGGTTAATCTTTCTGAAATAGCCTCAGGAGCAATCGTGACAGTAAGACCTTATGCAATTCAGATGGATGTCAGTATTAACCTTGATGTAAGGAATGATGTCTCGATAATGGCCGATCCGGATGATATGGAGATTGTATTCAATAATCTTATTTCGAATGCAGTTAAATATAACAAACTTGGAGGCAAAGCTGAGATAAGTATCGATAGCTCCGACAGTGAGGCAATACTTATCTTTTCTGACACAGGAATAGGTATTACAAAAAATGATACTGAAAATCTGTTCGCCGAGTTTGTCAGGATCAAGAATGAAAAGACAAGAAATATATCAGGAAGCGGTCTGGGGCTCTCAATTGTTAAAAAGGTGATTGAGCTTTACCATGGGACTATTAATGTTGACTCAACTCCTGATGTTGGAACCGTATTTACTATCAGATTACCCAAAAAAACAATATCAATTACCTGAAAATCATGATGAATCAAGTCCCGACGTATCGTGACCAGCTGTATCATACTAATTAAATTACTTATTCTATGATGAAACTACCAGGAAAAACTGTAGAAAGGCTTAGTGAATACAGAAGAACTCTTCTGGAATGCCTTAATGAAAAAAGAAATTTTATATTTTCTCATGAACTTGCTGCCCGGCTGCACATCACAGCTGTTCAGGTCAGACGCGATCTTATGCTTATTGGTTATTCCAGTGTACTTCGGAAAGGCTATGACGTACGGGAGCTTATCGATACAATTGGAAAAATAATAGACTCAGACGAGAGCATGAATGTGGCTGTAATAGGTATCGGAAACCTTGGTCGTGCTGTCGCCGGTTATTTCAAAGGGAAACGATCAAAACTTAACCTGGTAGCATCTTTTGATAATGACCCTCAGAAGGTCAATAAAGTTATTTCTGGTGTAAAATGTTATCCTTACACCAATATAGAAGCTATGATGAAGGAACTTGATATAAAAATAGCGATACTTACCGTTCCTCCTGATTTTGCTATAGAAATTGCGGAAGAGACTGTCCGCTTCGGTATAAAAGGTATTCTCAATTTTACAACAATTTCACTGAATGTTCCTTCGGGCGTATATCTCGAGGAATATGATATGATTACCTCAATTGAAAAAGTGGCATATTTTGTCAAAGAGAATAAAATATAGGATTCTGGTTACAACATGAAGATTTTCAGAAGCTTTGAAGAAGCAAAGGTTATCAGAAATCCTGTTGTAACCACCGGATCTTTCGATGGGGTGCATATCGGACATAAAACAATTCTTAACAGGCTTAAAATGCTTGCTGAGAAAATTGATGGTGAATCGGTACTGATCACATTCGATCCGCATCCCAGGAAAGTGCTCTACCCTGAAACTGCAGGGAAAGATCTTAAACTTATTAACTCACAGGAAGAAAAACTTACTCTGCTTGAAAAAGCCGGACTTGATAATATTATCATAATCGAATTCACAAGGGAGTTCTCGAAGATTACCAGTGAACAGTTTGTCAGGGATCTTTTATGCGGAACTCTGCACGCCAGGATTGTTGTTGTCGGGTTCAACCATCATTTCGGTTTTAATAAAGAAGGTGATTATAAACAACTGTGGGCATGGCAGGGCAAATATCATTTTGAAGCCGAGGAGATTCCGGAGCAGGAGGTCCAGCATGAAACTGTCAGCTCAACAAAGATCCGTAATGCAATAAGTGAAGGTTATATTCAAAGGGCCAACGCCTACCTCGACCACTATTATATTATTATGGGAAGAGTGGCAAAATACACTATGCAGGAACCATCAGGACTACCGTTATTTTTAAAGGTCTCTGTTACAGAGGAATGTAAGCTCCTTCCTTCGCCAGGTCTTTATGCAGTATCGGTCGATCTTGAGTCAGTGAGCCTGAAAGGCATGGCAATTATTATAAAAAGCACTGAAGGAAGGTCAGAGGTTCTGCTTGATATTTTTAAAGAAGTTAACATCATAGATGAAATGCCAGTCACCTTATACTTTCACAAAAAAGTACATGGTGCTGTTGACCTGTCGGATAGTAATTCTGCTGCAAGGATTTTAAATGCAGAGAATGAGATTGCTGAGCTTATCTATTAAAAGTACAGATCCCTTTGTCCTTCCTTGATGAATTCAAGGTTACCTGATATCTTCGTCTGGAGTGTCTTGTTCCCAACTTCTTTTACAAGTTTGTCTATTAATGCATACCCTTTTGCCATGGTGCCAGGAGATGCAAAGTCTTCCAGATATTCCTTAAAGGTAAAAAGTGCATTCGGCATGCAATATTCCTTAATCAGACCAGGTTTGGCAAGGTCCATAAAATCCTGACCTACTCTTCCTTTCCTGTAACAACCTGTGCAAAATGATGGTATATATCCGCCATCGGCCATTGATGAAATGACCTCATCGAGAGTCCTGTGATCGCCAAGGGTGAACTGACTTCCGGACTGTTCCTCTCCATGTGAGTATGAACCCGGATTGGTTCTTGAACCTGCCGAGATCTGACTTACTCCGTAATCGCAAAGCTCATTTCTCATAACATCGTTTTCACGTGTGCTCAAAATGATTCCGGTGTATGGAAGTGCTATGCGGATAATAGCAACAAGTTTTTTGAAATCATTATCACTTACTTTTGAAGGGATATTCTCAGAGTGAGGAGCACCTACGGCATACTCAATACGTGGAACACTTACTGTATGAGGTCCGAAGCCGTATGCTCTTTCCAGGTGATGCGCGTGTTCCATTATCGCCAGAACTTCAAAACGATAGTCAATAAGACCCAGAAGAGCCCCTATGCCAATATCATCAATTCCTCCTTCTATGGCCCTGTCCATTACTGTAAGGCGATATTCGTAGTCTCCTTTTTTTGTATCGGAAGGATGGAAATCCTTGTATAACAACGGATCATAAGTTTCCTGAAAACAAACGTAAGTTCCTATATTTTCAGCTTTCAGCTTTGCAAAGTCTGCAACTTCCATTGGAGCCAGTTCCACATTTATACGCCGTATATAATCACGGCCTCCGTTTGCCTTGACATTATATGTTGTCCGGATTGCTTCAACCATATAATCAGTATCATTTCGGGCACTCTCGCCACAGATCAGAAGCGCTCTTTTGTGTCCTTCAATCAGGAGTGCATGCGTTTCTTCAGCGATCTCTTCCATTGTCAGAACCTTACGTTTTATAAGTTTATTATCAGTTCTGAATGAACAGTAGGTACAGTTGTTAATACATGCATTTCCTGTATAAATAGGTGCAAAGATAACCAGCCTTCTGCCATATATTTCTTCCTTTACGGTATGGGCTGTATCCATAATCTTATGAATAACAGATGGATCTGATACCCGTAATAATGAGGCAACCTCTTCGAGGTTAAGCCCTTTAAGTTTTAATGCTTTGTTAAGGATTGTATTAGTCTCACTCTCGGTGGGTGTCTTCCCCTCAATCAATGAATATAATTTGTCCCTGTCGATGAATACTTTATTCCGTTCGCTCTTGTTCATTATTTTGCTCCTCCTTGTATTTGGTAAGAATAGACTTTACTTCAACATCATTTAAACGACCAATCTTACCGGTAAGAGCACTGATGGTTTCGGTGGTACCTTCAATAACAAGAGAAATAACATTTATATTCCGATGATGGAGAGGCAGCCCCTGACGGGCCAAAATAATATCGCCATACTCAGATAGGAGGGCGTTAACTTTTGGAACCGGGCTTTTGCCTGTTATTAAGATCGTAATTGTGCCAATTCTCTTTTCCATCAGAAATCTTTTGGATTAGATAAGTGTTTAATTTTTTCAGTACATGCTTCGAAATAGTGTTAGCTGTTTCTCAGGAAAGTACTGTTACAAAAATAACACTAAATATCGGATTTGAAAAGTAAATGAAATAAAAATAACGGGATTTGACATTTTAAGGTGAAAACAGCCGGAAGGATTCAGATACTTAATCTTTAATTGGTAATCAGTACTCAGTAAGTCCGGTTTCGGACTAATGTCCGCAGCATATCTGTATTTAGTAGCCCCGGACTTTAGTCCGGGGTTATTGATCAGGTATTATGACCGGGCTTTAGCCCAAAGTTCTTGCCATTACAAGAGCTTGACTCTAAATAAGAATCAATATCCCGAGTAAAGCTGATTGAAAATTAGTCTGAAAGTACTATACGTCTGCGCCCTGAATGTAATTTCCGGTCCGAAAGCATATAACTTGCCAGATCCGACTGAAGCTTCAAATGCTGCTACTCCATCCTTAAGATATTCCTGTCCCCAGGCCCATCCGCTACGGAGTGAATTATCGGAGTTGAACCATGCAAGTGGTTTCACTTTTCCTGTGCTCTCAGCTTCCGGTGTGAGCCGGAATACCGGACTTGAATCAAATAAGACATCAGCTTGTGGTTCCATTCCCCAGTTTGCAGGTAGTTCTGAATCTACCACTACACGCATAACACTGCCGGGAATATAATATTTATCTGAAGCCAATGGAACAGTCTTTCCGTTTTTAATCTCAACAAGAGCATTCGTGACGGGTAAATTTAAATGATAAGCAAGACTGGTGCTTCTTCCGATTGTAATTACAGTTCCTCCCGATTCCATGAAGGCTTTTAAGGAGGCTATCGAGTTATCCGCGGTTAATCTGCCCCACTGATCTCTGAATTCCTCCGGTATATCTTTTAATTTGGTTGTATCTCTCGAGGGACCTCTTTCTGTCTGTGAAAGCGATGGTATGGCACCACTTACAAATATAATGACATCATATTTTTTTCGCAGATTGCCGGCATCAATCTCCTGGGCATATATATTTTTGAATGGAAAATGATTCTGTTCAAACAGCCATTTCATCCATCCTGATGCAATTGAACCGCCATACATATCCCATAAACCAAC
>CAVUJY010000024.1:0-41790 GCA_963741935.1 uncultured Bacteroidales bacterium
GGTATAGTAACTCTGAATACAAGAAGAACTTACACAAATTGTCCCACAAGTAGGGAGAGTTATATATGGTATTACACAGCCACAGAGAAGAAAAATTTATTCTTACACATCGAACAGAAAATCATTGTAAGGATATCTTTAATATGTATCTTCTTCACCTCTTCATAGAGCAGCTTTCGAAGTTCTTCAAGATTTTCTTTTGTTTTTGCTGAAATGAATACGGTACGATGGTTTTTATCCGATGCCATCCATGTTTTTTTAAGATCGGTAAGTGAATAATTTTCTTTCAGTACAGGAGTAAGATCATCTTCATCCCTTTCGGTGTATGAAAATGCATCGATCTTATTAAATATTATAATAGTTGGCTTATTGAACGATTTCAGTTCCCTAAGAGTTTCGTTAACAACTTTTATCTGTTCTTCAAAACCCGGGTGTGAAATATCCACAACATGGATCAGAAGATCTGATTCCCTTACTTCATCAAGTGTTGATTTAAATGATTCAACCAGATCATGGGGAAGTTTACGGATAAAACCAACAGTATCTGAAAGCAGGAAAGGAAGGTTTCCGATAACTACTTTCCTCACAGTGGTATCGAGTGTGGCAAAAAGTTTATTTTCAGCAAACACATCCGATTTACTCAGAAGATTCATAATAGTTGATTTCCCAACATTAGTATATCCTACAAGTGCCACTCTGATCATTTTCCCCCGGTTTTTTCGCTGTGTGGCCATCTGTGTATCAATCTTTTTAAGCTGTGTTTTAAGCAGGGAAATTCTATCCCTTATAATTCTTCTGTCGGTTTCAATTTCAGTTTCACCCGGACCTCTTAGACCTATACCTCCTCTTTGCCGTTCAAGGTGGGTCCACATACCTGTAAGTCGCGGAAGAAGATATTGATATTGTGCCAGTTCCACCTGGGTTCTGGCATGAGATGTTCTTGCCCGGTGGGCAAAAATATCGAGTATCAGATTTGTTCTGTCAAGGATCCGGCATCCTAATGCTTTTTCAATATTTCTCAGCTGACTGGGAGAAAGTTCATCATCAAAAATTGCAATATCAATATTATTTTCACCAATAAAAGTGCTATTTCCCCGATTTTCCCTGAACCCAACAAATGTTCGTGGGTTTGGAATATCAAGCTTTTGAACGAACCTTTTAACAGGTTCTGCTCCGGCTGTTTCTGTAAGAAATGCGAGTTCCTCCAGAAATTCATCAACTTCACCTTCATCCTGCCCCGGATATATTATTCCGACAAGGATTGCCCTTTCAAGCGGTTTATTTGTTTCGATCATCTGTATTTAATAAAATATATTGTTATAAAAGTATAGCGACGGGCAAAGATGCCCGTCTCCGACATATGTTATATGATAATTTATTACCAGTGTCTACAAAATATATCTCCTGTTATTCTGTATTGCTCCTCTGATTGCCATTTTAAGGATTCCGAACACCTAACAACCATTTCAATATCAGTTGGGAAAGGAAAGAGCTGATTTTGTTCTTTCAAGCTGATGGGCATTAAGAGCCTGAGTATCACCAAGTGCTCTTGATGAAATATGTTCAAAATTTGACTGGGCACCAATAGGATCTTTTTTAAGACTTTATTAGGATTCATCTGAATAACTTCGATATCGCCGTCAATCCGGCATGTTTTTGTCTGAATTGTCTCAACAAGAGCACACTGAAGAGTTTTATATTTTTTCTGTTTAATATCATTTCCCAGAGTATCTCTCATTACATTGCCTTTCTTATCCAGAACATAGGTAAAGCCATCTTCAATATCTCTTTTAATAACTGAATCCCTTTGAACTGACTGATCAGGACTTACAGCAATATTTTTAACATTAACATTTACAAAATAATCATACTCTGTATTACCGTTCAGATTCTGAGTATGGTATTCAACCCATTCTGAATTCAGACTTGGAAGATCGAGAGCAAGCAGATCCTGTTCAAATTCGGGTGGAAATTTAATAATGAATTGTTCTGAATTGAAACAAATACCCTGCTCATGCCAAGGTATTTTGCTTCCAGAATCTTATTGTCAATACCCTCATAATCGCCAACATAATTCTTTGCCCTCATAAATTCAGCATAAGCCTGTCTGTAATTATTCTTTTATTCCGGTTTTCATCAGCTCATTACCATGAGCATAATAGAAATCAGCTGCTTTACGCTTTGCATTTACCATATCAGGCATATAATCCACATATGGAAAATCAACTGATCTTCCGTTCATGTTAATGGAGTTACTGTTCTCACCAGTGATTGTCTGTCGTTAAGTGCTTTATAAACCAGATATATCTCGTCCCAGTTATTAGGTCGTCCTTCCATTTTAAGAAATCGGATTCTTTCATTATCCTGATCATTTGCTACTTTATATGCTGTGTCAGGATATCAATCTGTTTTACATCATTTGGATCTTTCCGTAATTGTTTAACTGCTTTATCAATGGCAGCATCATAATTTCCTTTCTGAAGTTGTTTTTTGAAGAACCGCATCCCGCCATAAGAATAGTCAGAATAAAAATAAATGGTATAAGTTTTTTTCATATTAGTGAGTTTATAAGATATAGTGTGATAAAGATAAGAAAAACATTGAAAAAACAAATTTCCAAGCTATTCTGATAATTGACAACTGTAGATTTAAAATTACAAAATTAGCCACATTGAATATCTCACTCGTACAGGCTGACCTCTTTGCAAGCCAGGGCTCCATTTAGGTGATGCCTGAATAGCTTTTACAGCTTCATCATCAATCAATAGGATCAACTCCCTTTAACAACCGTAACATTACTTACGGCGCCATCGGTTTCAACAATAAAAGTAAGGAACACTTTTCCCTGTATCTTCTTGTCAATTGCCATCTGTGGATAATTGGTTCTTTTCTGTACCCAATCCCGGAATTTATTTATATCGCCACCTTTAAATGATGGCATAACTTCAACCAAAAAAAATGGTTCGTCTGATCCGAATCCATCCTGTCCCATCATCATATCATCTCCATTTCCGGTCGCTGTAAGTGCATCGCTTTCAGTAGTTGACTGAGCTAAAATCTGATCGGTTGATACCGAGTTTTATTCAAGAGGCAGAATACTGTCAACAACAACAGGGGGAACATATTTAACAATTTCCTGGATTTTCACTTGGTTCAGGAGGAGGCGGTGCAGGAGGAACATATAATTTTTTCAACAGGAGGTTCAAACTTCTCCATACTTACCTGAACATAATTCCCCATGCCACTCAATACATGATCATTATGTGGCCTTAATACAAATGGAAGTATTACTGCAATGCTGACCAACAGAGTTGAAAGAATTATTCCGGCAAAAAGTACAGAATTATATTTTTTCCTTAGTTGATAGGCGCCATAATCCTTATTCCGCGATTCAAAAAGCAGATCATCAAAATCCATCATATTTCTAAGATTGTCAAACATCCTTCATTTTTTTCTGATCCCTTATTATCATCTGTAAAACGGTCACGGATAATTATTAAGTTACAATTATCAAATTCAATAATAATGCCAGACTTTCTTTTACGGTCTGATTATAAAAAGTTGATAATTTTTTAATCCCGCAAAATTACAAAATAGTGTCTTCTCACCAAAACAATATATAACCGGATTTAATAGTGTTTTTATATTTTCAATTTTTTCTTACATTTGCGGCGAGGCAACGGGGGTTTAGCTCAGTTGGTCCCGTAAAACAGCAAATCAAAGATTTGCTTGGTTTTACGAGGATCCTCGAAAATCTAAACCGCAATCCGCGGTAAGATTTTCGGGACTAGAGCGTGTGACTCCCTCCTTGTTCTTTATTTGACTTATTGGGGGTTTAGCTCAGTTGGCTAGAGCGTGTGACTGGCAGTCACAAGGTCAGCGGTTCGATTCCGGTAATCTCCACAAGAGCCACTTTCGGGTGGCTTTTTTGTTTGCAGGGGGCAAAGGAAACTCCAGACCTTTATATTATTCTCTCTCAATTATTATAACCCCATATTCGATTGCAACAGCCTTATAATCAAAATACAAGACAGATATACTATCTGATCTGTCTGAAAAAATTGGATAAGACACAAATAATTTACACCTTTACCCTTATACTTAAGGATCATAAACCTGCAAAAACTAACCTTAATTCCATTATTCATTTTTTATGAAAACTAATTCTCTGATCGCTTCTGCTATTCTTTTAATACTGTTCATCCTGCCATGTTCCTGTAAAAGGAATAAAAAAAATCCTGAAGAAAACATTATGGGCAGTTCCAAAGTATGGAGTATAGAAAAAGCCCGGAAATGGGCAACTGGTCTGCCCTGGTTAAGGGGCTCGGATTTTATCCCCAGCAGTGCTATTAATCAGCTTGAAATGTGGCAGGAAGAATCATTCGATACAGCTACCATAAACCGTGAGTTAGGATGGGCTGAAGATATCGGAATGAACTGCATGAGAGTATATCTTCATCATCTGGCCTGGGAAATCGATAAAGAGGGCTTCAAAAAAAGACTCGGAGACTATCTGTCAATTGCAGATAAGCATGGCATTAAGACAATCTTTGTAATTTTTGACGATTGCTGGAATCCTGATTATATGGCTGGCAAACAACCGGAACCTAAACCAGGTGTACATAATTCCGGATGGGTAAGAGATCCGGGGGAACTCTTATATTCAAATCCACAGCTTATTAATGAACTTGAGGTATATGTTAAGGATATTATGTTCTCATTCGGTAAGGACTCAAGGATAATTTTATGGGATCTTTATAATGAACCAGGGAATTCTGATTATGGCAACAAATCATTAGCCCTTTTGGAAATGGCTTTTAAATGGAGCCGTGAAGCCAATCCTTCACAACCGGTTACAAGCGGAATCTGGAGTAATGACCTTAAAATGCTTAATGCTTATCAATTGAAGAACTCAGATATTATCACATATCATAATTACTCTGATGAAATCAATCACCAGATTATGATTGATTCCCTTAAGCTTTATAACCGTCCACTGGTATGTACTGAATACATGGCCCGTAAAAACAACAGCAGATTCTCTAATATAATGCCTATTCTCAAGGAGCAGAATATCGGAGCTATAAACTGGGGTCTCGTTACCGGCAAAACGAATACTATGTATGCCTGGGATACCCCTGTCCCGGATGGATCAGAACCTGAATTATGGTTTCATGATATTTTCAGAAGAGACGGGACACCCTATCTGGATGAAGAGGTTGAACTTATAAGTAAACTGACCGGAGTCAGATAAATATCCCTGGGATGAGTCAACAGAGCCATTATGATCTTGTAAGCAATTTAAAACCCGGCAAAATAATATTACCGGTACTTATTGGCTTAGGGGTTATAGGATGGCTCATATCTAAAGATATTAATTCAGAAGTCCTCAGCAACCTGGTATTTACCTGGAAATCAGTATTATGGCTTTTTGTTGCCTGGCTATGCATGATATTTCGCGATCTGGGGTATATTATCAGAATCCGTATACTTACAGATAAAAATTTATCGTGGAAACAGGCTTTCAGGGTTATTATGTTATGGGAATTCACATCATCAATTACTCCCTCAACAATAGGAGGGACTGCATTTGCGGTGGTTTTTATCCATAAAGAGGGTCTGACAGTAGGAAAAAGCACTGCAGTTGTTCTGGCAACTTCATTTCTGGATGAACTTTATTTTGTCATTATGCTTCCGTTAATGTTGTTGATAGTAGGCAAAAATGCTCTTTTTATTACCTCTCTGCATGGTACCGGATTTGGCTTTTTGAATGAGCTTGCATTACTTACCTTCATTGGATATGGTATAATTTTACTATGGGTATTATTTGTTGGTTATGGGCTCTTTTTCAATCCTGAAGGAATTAGTAAAACAATTAATAAGATCTTTAGCCTTCCGTCTTTTCAGAAGATGGCAGGAATCGGCAAATAAAGCAGGAGATGATATAATAGAAAGTTCACGTGAATTAAAGAAAAAACCTATCCGATTCTGGCTTAAAGCCATGATAGCCACATTCCTTTCATGGAGAGCACGATACTGGGTAGTAAATGCAATATTGGTAGCTTTTTTCGTAATTAGCGACCAATTTCTTATCTTCGCAAGACAACTGGTTACCTGGATAATGATGATAATCAGTCCTTCACCGGGGGGAAGTGGATTTGCCGAACTTATACTTGGACGATATATTACTGACCAGATACCTGTTGATCCATTAATTGCCGGCAGTATAGCTCTGGCAATAGCTATTATCTGGAGAATAATAAGTTATTATCCCTATCTCATTGTCGGGGCATTAATCGTTCCGGGATGGATTGCACAAAAATTTGTTAAGCCGATAATTAAAAAGAAGTAGTTTTTAATTAAATTAGATTTTTTAGAATAGATTTTATTTTGGATAATTAATGAGTGAAGAGATTCTTAAGGCATTGATGGAACTGTTTGCCCTGATTGTTAAGCAGGACGGCGGGATACTCATTAATGAGCGTGAATATGTTTCGGGGTTTCTGAATAAGCAACTAACCCAGGAGACTGTCAATGAGTATCTTGCACTCTTTGATGAACATGCCGGTCCGATTCTCAAAAGCTCCGCAGTAAAAGAACCAACCTCTCCTTCAGTAAAAGATTCCGTAAAAATTCTGGGGATCTGTAAAAAGATTAACCGTACACTGAACCAGGAACAGAAGGTGGTGGTTCTGATGCGATTGTATGAACTGGTTAATGCTGACCGCCAGTTCACACCCCAGAGGATGAACATAATTAACACTGTTGCAGAAGTATTCAAAATCTCACCTGATGAGTTTGAAGCAACAGAGCAGTTTGTAATGAATGATAACCCTGAGGACCTGAAAAATCCTGCAATTCTGGTTCTGCATACTGAGGATGCAGAATGTGAATTATGCAAAAGGATGATGACAGGTTATCAGGATACCAAAATCATTGTATTACGTATTGCAAGTGTTGACCTCTATTTTATTAAATATATTTCGCATGATCAGCTATATCTTAACGGACTGCCAATAAAATCAGGCATTGTATATACATTTGCCAAAGGGGGCGCAGTAAGATCTCAACAGGGATACTCAATATATTACAGTGATATAAGCTCCAACTTCCTGTCGGATGTTATCATACATAAAATTTCCTTTACTGTTGAGAATCTTTCATTTCATTTCAGAGAAGGCCATGCTGCTGTTGACAATATTAATTTCTCAATTGAAGAAGGCAAACTGGTAGGAATACTGGGAGCCAGCGGTTCAGGAAAAACCACACTTCTGAACCTGATGAGCGGAATGCAGAAGCCGACTTCAGGTACTGTAAGAATAAACGGATATGATGTAATACAGAAAAACCAGGAGCTTGAAGGTGTTTTTGGATTTGTACCACAGGATGATTTGCTGGTAGAGGATCTGACTGTATTTGAAAATTTATATTTTGCTGCCTGCCAATGCTTTGAGGACAAATCAAAAGAAGAAATAACTGCTATTGTCGATCATACATTATCAAATCTTGGTCTTTTTGAAAAGAGAAATCTTAAGGTAGGTTCTCCATTTAATAAAGTAATAAGTGGCGGTCAAAGGAAGAGACTTAATATTGCCCTTGAACTTATAAGAGAACCCCTGGTGCTTTTTCTCGATGAACCTACATCAGGCTTGTCATCAAGAGATTCAGAAAACCTTATGGATCTTCTCAGAGATCTTACTCTTAAAGGGAAACTGATTTTTACAGTAATACATCAGCCTTCATCTGAAATATTCAAAATGTTTGATAAGGTGATGATCCTCGATCAGGGCGGATGTATGGCATATTTTGGCAATCCTGTTGATTCAGTTATATACTTTAAGACTCTTGATGCCCAGATCAATTCAAAACAGGGTGAATGTCCTTCCTGCGGAAATGTTAATCCTGAAACAATCTTTAATATTATTGAGACCCAGGTTGTTGACGAATTTGGCAAATATACTGAAAAGCGGAAAGTTACTCCAAAGGAATGGGCAAGTGCTTATAATTCCAAACATCCGTTTACAAAAGTTCCTGAAATAAAAGAGCCCCCTCATAAAAATCTGCAGCGACCAGGCATTTACAAACAGTTCCAAATATATTTTACAAGGGATCTTAAGAGTAAGATTGCAAATAAACAGTATGTAATCCTGACACTTCTTGAAGCCCCGATTCTGGGCTTCATCCTGTCGTTTATAATACGATATATTCCTGACCCTGACTCTTCTGTTTACATATTTGCTGAGAATGAAAATATTCCTATATATATTTTCATGAGTCTGATTGTTGCTCTTTTTCTTGGTTTGACAATCAGTGCTGAAGAGATTTTCAGGGACAGAAAGATTCTAAAAAGGGAACATTTTCTTAATTTAAGCAGAACCAGTTATCTGCTTTCAAAAATTGGCATCCTGATTATTATATCAGCTCTGCAGACTTTCCTTTTTGTTGTAATAGCCAATCCTATCCTTGGTATAAAAGCTATGTTCTTTCATTACTGGATAGCTCTCTTTGCTACAGCGTTTTGTGCTAACATGCTTGGATTAAATATATCCGCTTCATTTAATTCGGCCATAACAATTTACATCGTAATACCTCTTTTAATCATTCCGATGATGGTACTAAGCGGTGCAATGTTCTCATTCGATAAACTAAACC
Organism: uncultured Bacteroidales bacterium; assembly: GCA_963741935.1. Lineage (GTDB taxonomy): Bacteria > Bacteroidota > Bacteroidia > Bacteroidales > VadinHA17 > LD21. The sequence continues at coordinate 8,653 of CAVUJY010000024.1, forward strand.
GTAAAATAGGAAATGTTGATAAGGTTCCTCTTATAGCTGAATTTATGCCTACCACGATGGACATATGAGGCCCTTATTGTTTCTCAGTTTAAAGACAATAAATACAGCAAAGTTCAGTATGACCAGGAAGGCGACACATATTACGACCTTCATAAAAGAATCAGTGAAGCAGAATTCAATAAAACATATAAGATCAAAGCATTACGCGACGCACTTGAGACCACTTTATTCGAGTACAGAAGAAATCCCAAAAATATCGGAAGTGACGGAGATCTTCAGTTAAAGAAATCTGTAAGACAATTTACTAAATTAGAACTTATGAAGAATGAGTTGCAGAAGATGTCAAGAGTGATTAATATACCTGAATTCAAATATCTCGACGACCTTACTGCATATGAGTTCAATCCTGACTATTGCAGACTCTCTTAGCAGATATCTCGACAGGATGGATAAGGTCTTCAGCAGAATATCGAATTCTGCCACCAACACACTCGACAGATTCTTTAACAAGAATGATATATTGCTTAAAAAACTTGCAGACGATTACTATAATATCAAACTGGAAGAACTTGTTACAAAACCTTATGAACGCAAAAAAATCCTGGTATATAATAACAGCCTTGTTCAGAATACTGATCCTATTTATCTGGACCCTTATAAAAAAGGACTATTGAATTTCAGAACACATTTTTATGCACCTACAAAATATATTTTTGGTATAAAAACAGATACATTCCTGTTCAATATTTCATTTGTATTATTAAGTACTTTGCTTCTCTATTTTGCACTTTATTATGAGTTATTAGGTAAAGTTGTGACGTTTTTTGAAAATTTTAAATTCCGAAAGTGAATTATTAATATATTGTTAACCTGTTTTTTTGTACTTTTGTATTAACTCATATATCATCCTGAATGAAAGGAAGAATATTTTTATTGTTAATTGTATTGATTTTGAGTTTCTCCTGCAGGAATTCATCAAGCAAAACAAGTGAGTTTGTATTTCCTGAAGCTGATTCGGTACCCGTATCCGAAGCAGAAAAATTAAGTCCTGAGGCAATAGCAGATATTTCAAAGAATATCTCTTCACCTGTTGAGATTGCAAATTTGCTCCAGACTCTTGGAATACCTTTTTCACAAAATTATCTTGCATCGGGCATAGATGCAAATAAACAAGGTACCAGTTTCGATAAAGCACTTAAACTTGGAATTCTTGGTGCTGACCTGGGTTACCTTAATATGTATGAAAAAACAGGCTCATCACTTGATGTTCTTTCCTCAATAAGGAAACTTGCAGAAGATATTAAAGTAGGACAGTTTTTCAATTTCGACCTGATAAAAAGATTGTCGCAGAATAAATCAAATCTTGACTCACTCTTGTTTTATTCAATTGATTCCTATACCCAGATTGATAACTACCTGAGGGAAAACGACAGAGGCCAGCTTTCTGCTTTAATGATAATCGGCGTATGGATTGAAGGTCAATATCTTGCCACACAGGTTGTTAGCCAGTACAGAGATTCTGTACTTATGGACAGGATAGGTGAACAAAAAATTATTCTTAATGACCTGCTTCTTCTGATAAGCCCATATTGTAATTCAGGGCCTGAATTTACAGCTTTATGCAGAGACATGCAGAACCTTAAGGAAAAATATCGCGATGTCAGAATTACATATACCCAGGGCGATCCTATAAGTGTTGAAAAAAATGGGAGACTGGAGATTACTCAGACGGAAACCAGCGTTGTTGATATGTCGAAATCTCAGCTTGAAGGAATAATTGAGATTACAAAGAAAATCAGGGACAGGCTGGTTTCTAATAATTGAATAAACAGGATATATTTTTTATATCTTGTTTTTGACTTATTATTTTAAAAATATGCGAGTTGCATCATACCAACAATATAAATTATAATATGATGAGAAAATATATTATAACTCTTTCGTTATTTCTTACAGTTGGGATAATGTCATTCGGACAGTCATCCGACCCACTGGTAAGTAACTGTGCAATGAGTGCCGGAACTGATGCAAAATATCTGAAAGATTTCAGGATACAGCTCGGTAAAGCAACCAACGAAACTGATTTAAGATATAAAGCCAATATGTCGCTCTGGAAGAACACCAAATACCGTTTTTCAATGTGCAATTCACAAGGATCAAAAGGCCAATTAATTTTAACCATCAGAGATGCAAACAATAAAGTAATCCTGTCATCATATGACAAGTCAGGTAAAATTTTCCCTACTGTAGATTTTGTATGCCAGAAAAGCGGAATATACCAGATAAGTTATGATTTCAATAACGGACAACAGGGTTCTGGTGTCGGAATTGTCTCAATGATTAAATAATCCTTCCTACTTAAGATATAATACCTGTATAAGTAGTACCAGAATAAAAAACACGGAGATGAGAATCTCCGGAATTATCTTTTTCCTTACAAATATTAAATAGTGCGAAAGAAAATAACTTGCAGGAATACCTGTAAGCCAGACTATTTCTATCGATACAGAAGGCAGTACAAAATAAATTATCAAAGAAATAATAAATACCCATAAAAGAAGATAATAAGTCTTTCTCGATCTAATCTTTTTAGTATTCATCATACTGAGCAAATCCGACAGACTTATTACCAAAAAAACTCCGGTGAAAATAAGTGTTACTATTGCAATTCTGGAAAACTCAAATCCGGCAGAATGACCAAATAAATCCTTCTCAATCAGTGTCATTAATCCTTGCAAATCCTTACCCGCCACATAATATAATCCGAAAGGCTATAAGATAAGGGGTAAGTAATCCCAGCAGAGCAGTCAGCAGCTCAAGCAAATTAACGGATCGGAGAATAACAATCCCAATAATTACGAGCAGTCCAAACCAGATCAGATCGCCATAAAAAAGACTTCCGGTACTTATAAGGATCCCTGCATCAAAAAAATTATATGCAGTTCCCTGTTTGCGATACCCATCCATTATTCTTCTGATTGCCAGCATAAGAAAAACAGCTGCAGGAATTACAGGATTCAGTGTCTGAAGAGAAGGAAAAAAACCGCTGAAAAGTATATACATCAAGAGCCGGAAGAAAGGTCCTTTCATGTTATAAAAAGGAAGGATGTATTAAAACTTACAAGGAGGAAAGATAAAATGGAGATCATGGCAAATGAAAATAAAACTCCCAGGAATGAATTATCACCAATAATATTTTTCAGAAGATCATAAAGAGGCATAGGTAATGTCTCATAATTAAATTCACCAGGTAATGGCGGATTTATAAATGCCCTCATCCAGATTGCCAACAGGGTAACAATTATTAGAAAAATTACACCTGGGCCTGTTCCTTTAAAAATTCTTAAAACCATTAATATTATAAGTCAAAGCCGATATCATTTCTGTAATAGATCCCTTCAAAATTTATTAACTCAGCATTGCTGTAAGACTTCCTCAATGCTTCCTTCATGAAATCCCAAATGAACTTACAGCCATGACCCTTCCTCCTGAAGTTACCACTCTTCCTTCAGACAGTCCTTGTTCCTGCATGGAACACCACACTGTCTCATTAGTTTTTTCAAGTCCTGATATAATTTTACCCTTCTGATAATCTCCGGGATAACCTCCGGAAACGAGCATGATCGTAGTAACACATCTTTCGTCAAACTCAATTGTCTTTTCTTCAAGGTTCCCCTCTGCCACTCCCTGAAGCAAATCGAATAAATCTGACTTAATCCTTGGAATAATAACTTCTGATTCCGGATCGCCCAACCTGGCATTGTATTCAATAACGAAAGGATCGCCGCCAACATTTATCAGTCCGAAGAAAATAAAGCCTTTATATAAAATCCCATCTTCCGATAAACCTCTCATCGTCGGATCTATAATTCGTTCCTGAACCTTTTTCATAAAAATCGTGTCGGCAAAAGGAACGGGTGAGACTGCTCCCATCCCCCCTGTATTAAGGCCAGTATCCCCTTCTCCAATCCTTTTATAATCTTTAGCTTCAGGTAATAACTTATAAGTATATCCATCCGTGATAATGAAAACCGAAAGCTCAATTCCTTTCAGAAACTGTTCAACAACGACTGTATGTCCTGCCTCCCCGAACTTTCCATTAAGCATCTCTGCTACCTCCTTTTCGGCTTCATTGATATCATTTATTATCAGTACTCCTTTACCTGCAGCCAATCCATCAGCTTTAATCACATAAGGAGGACTTAGTCTTCTTAAGAATTCTGGAACCTCACCAAGAGAAGATGAATTAAAACTTCTGTACAAAGCAGTAGGAATTTTATGCCGGGTAAGAAATGACTTTGCAAAATCCTTGCTCCCCTCAAGCCGGGCCGCAGATTTGTCAGGACCAATCAGAGGAATAGCTTTTAAGTCGGGATCATTAAGAAAATAATCGTGTATTCCATCAACCAGAGGTGCCTCGGGACCAACAATAACCATTTCAATACCGTTATCATGTACTGCTCTTTTCACACTATCAAAATCGCCAGGATCAATACTAAGATTTGTCCCGGTCAGAGCTGTTCCTGCATTGCCAGGAGCAATAAAAATCCTGTTTACTTTTTTACTTTGAGATAGTTTCCATGTGAGAGCATGCTCCCGTCCGCCGGCACCCAGAATAAGAATATTCATTTTATTGTCTTAAGATATTTTCAAAAGTAACATTTCATCCTGATAAACAAAATTCACAAACAGAAATCAATTATCATTTGTCTGAGAGTATTTTGAGAAAGTCTGCATAACGCTTGCTACATATGTTTTTGATACCGGAATATCAATTACGGAAGGACTGTCCAGTTCGAGCATTAAACCCTCCTTATCTCTTCTGATAACCTTAACTTTGTCAAAATTAACGATATATGACCTATGGCACCTTACAAGTTCTGTCCCGGAAAAACTATCCTCGGCTTTTTTCAGTGTTTCGCGTAACAGATACTTTGAAGCCTTACCCTTATTGAGATAGCAAATGCTCACATAGTTTTCAGCTGACTCCAGATACAGAATATCCTGCATTTTAACAGAAAATTTCAGTACTCCTTTATCATCATAAAAAGGAATCATATTCCTGCCAGATGAAGGAATGACTTGTTATCAGCCATTCTTTCAATCTGATCCTTTTTATCCTGCCAGGAGAAGTATAGCCATAAAATGGAATAAGGTAATAAGAGAACAAGTGCTGTATTCTTTAATGAATTCATCACCAGATCCATAAACAACCTCAGGTCTTTCAGAAGGAATTTTTCAAGCAAGGCATAAGTGACAGCCATTGAGAAGATTTCAGCAAATATCCAGCCCAGGTATTGTAAAATATTAATTGTATGTCTTTTACACCACTTATACATCAGGATCCTGCTGAATACTACAACCAGGACTCCTGTAAGAATTGTGAGACTTGAATAAGTAAAAAACTCAAGGGATGTTAAAGTAAACCATTTATCGGCGCCGAACGGAGAATAAATGTTTATAAAGACAAGAGCAAAAAGTGATGTAAAAAGAATAAGACGTACAATGTTTTGCTTTTCATTAAGATATGAAGGTATGGGTTTTTGAAAATCAATCATATGTACTCTTCTATGTGACTGTAAATTTAGCAATTTTCTCACTTTAAATCCAGCTAACTTATACAGTCAACTGAAATAAAGATTCTAATTCCGTCACGTATATCCAAATTACATCCCATATTCCCGTTTTTGATCACTCTTCAGGTCCCTTTACAACATAAATTTTGCACTCACCAGTAAACGTGTCTTCCTTTGCATCAGGCTTGTACATATTCTATATGGAGTATACAAAAACATATAATGAGTTAAAATCAGTTTTCTCACCTGATAAAAGTGAAATAGATATTCCCGGTTCTGATATTAAAATCCATAATCTTGAATTCTGTTCAGATATTCCTTCAGATTATTTTTCTAATATTACAGACAGGCAGATCGCTGAGAACTGCAGGTTTTCGTACCCTGTTTTTGTACCCGGGCAGAACAGGAACGGAAAAGTCATTCTGCTTCTCCACGGACTGAATGAAAGGAGCTGGGTAAAATATCTTGTATGGGCATATTTTCTTGCTAAGAATACCGGCAGTTACGTAATTCTGTTCCCTATATCCTTCCATATTAACAGGTCCCCGGCAACATGGAAAGATCCACGGGCTATGATAAGATTACTAAAAGACAGGAATTCCAGACATCGGACAGGTAAATATGTCAAGCTTTGCCAATGTAGCCCTCAGCAACAGGCTGGCTGAGGATCCGCTGCGATTCTTCAACTCGGGATACCAGACACAGGCGGATATTGTTAAATTACTAGGTTCTGTCAAAGCAGGAGGACACAGTATTATTCCGGCGACTTCAGAAATTAATATCTTCGCATACTCTATTGGCGCTTTCCTTGCCGAAATAATAATGATGGGAAATCCCGGGAATCTGTTTTCTGATTCCAGATTATTTATCTTTTGTGGTGGCTCAGTATTCAGTAATATGCAGGGTACTTCAAAATTAATTATGGATAACCTGGCTTTCAACAGACTATACAGTTACTACCTGAATGATTTTGAAAAAACTATAAATGGAAAAAGTCCGCTGGCAGATTTCTGGAATTCCAGTCAGATCGCTATGGCTTTCAGATCAATGATTGACCTTGCGAGATTTAACCCATTCCGGGAAAAAATATTGAAAAAGCTGCATGATCAGATTCAGGCTATAACATTAGTAAAAGATACAGTTATACCATCGGCAGGGGTTGTAAATACCCTGAATGGCCTGAAAAAAAATGATATTGCTGAGGTATGGGATTTCCCGTTTAAATATTATCACGAGAATCCATTCCCATTACTGGATACACCTGATTCAAAATACGTCGATTACTGGTTCGAAAGAGTATTTTCAAAAGCAACATTATTTCTTGCCTGACTATTTGGAATAAGTAATAATTCTGTCCTGTCATTCTGTGGATTTATTCAATTTTTCACACCAGAACATTATGACATCTAGCTCTGTAAGAGCCATATATGAATAAGCCATGGTGCAGACCATGGGTTAAGAATCCACACCACAATTATCAGCTCAGAAGGAGCTGAATAACATTATTACACCCCTTCAGGCATATGCGTCAACTTAAGCATATAATATTTGTTTAGATTCGTGAGATCCCTCATTCTTCCACAATTAAAGGTTTCATTCTATTTTAAAAATTGCTTTTTGTGGAAGAATTCGGGATGACAGGTCATTTTATCAGGAAGAAGGGAAGGAAAAAGCGGTGATTCGACCATAATCTCTAAAAGTCTTAAATACAGTCGAATCGCCGCTTATTCCTTCCCATTGTTTCCCTCTTAAACCAGTGTCATCCCGAAGCGAATTCACCCCTCTCATTTACAGCTATTTAGCATGTAAAGTGGATGAGTCGAGGGATCTCCAGGGTCTGAACAACAATTTCCGAAAATAGAATATAGTAATGTGATTATAAAATGTCGATCGTACTGAACCGATACCCAGCTTTCAAGGCAAACCTGATATATTCTTCAATAATATTATTGGCTGATGATGAAAATGTATCATGTAAAACTATTACTGAACCTTTACGTATTTTTTCCTTAAGGATTATCAGCGAATTCCTGCTCCCAAATTGAGAATCAAAATCATAAGGCATTAAATCCCAGAATACCAGCTTAAATGATTGCGATAATATTTTTTTCTGTCTGAATGATATTCGACCATAAGGAGGGCGAAAAATCTTATCAGAAGTAAATGCAGATGCTTTGTATATATCCTCTGTGTAGGCTTTGGTGCCTGTCCTCCAGCCGTCTAAATGACTGTAACCATGGTTGCCCAGAACATGACCCTCCTCATGTAGTCTGTTAATTTGGGAGGGATACTTTTCTGCAGCTTTTCCATTGCAGAAAAAAGTAGCTTTGACACCATACTTGTTCAGAATATCCAGTAACACCGGAGTGGAAACAGGATCCGGTCCGTCATCAAATGTCAGGAATAAAAGTTTATCTGATGTTTCTATCCTGAAGAGTGCATCAGGATAAATCCAACCAGCTAAGAAAAAAGGCCTGAAAAGCCGCATTTCAACTATTTTGAATAAAGCTTGCTGTAATAAGTATTTATTTCAGGTTCAATAATTGCATTAAAAGATGTCATCTCTAACCTGGATGTCATATTATAAATATCGAGCAAGGCCTGCATATTTATTCCGATCGGGTAATCAAGTCCGAATCGTTTATCGGCAGGAAGGCTGATTGCATAATCAAGGTATTGTTTTGAATAATCCATCACATCATTTAATAGCTTCTCCCCTTCTTCTTTTTTACCAGCCAGAATCAGATCCTCCGCCAGTCCGATTGTGAAAAAATCATAAGGCATCTTTTCTGCCGGTACAATGGAAAGTCCGCGGTGCACTACTTCCAGTGCCTTGGTGGTGTCACCCCAAATTAGCAACTCTTTGCCGAGAGAGCCAAAAATCCTTCTGTAATTACTGAACATACGACGATTATTTTCATCTAAGTAGACTGAAGGATCTTCAGCATTTCCCCACTTAAATTTATTCATCATATTGTCATACATAACAAACGGATCAATCATGCCAAAATCTCCCTGGTCCGGCTTATCGGTTTTTACGGGGGCAAGCCTGTAAGCAAGTCCTTCCTGAATGAAAAATTTCTCAAGCCCTTTATACTGCGTTGAAGGTACTGTGGTGGAGTAATATATTGGTCTTTTCCATTTATTGGTTGATATCAGGTCCATTATTGCAAGATCGCCTTTAAATGCGTCTGATTCAGTATAATCCCAGATCATCGGATCAACAAGTCTGTCTTTGAAATAGCTTTTTACAGTACCATTTGAAAGTACAAGAGCTGTGTCAACATCGATAATAAATTTGTTAGCAGGCAGATAATTCATATAGTCGCCCCGTCCGCTGACATCAATCATGAATTTCTTATCATCCTGACCTGCAAACTGGACTATTTCCTTAAGCTCAACGGGTTTATCAACCCTGTTGTTCACAGGAAGCTGTGTCCTGACACCTTCAATATATTTATCTTGTGCAAGTGAAAGAGGCATTGGATCAGATTCGTATGCCTTCTGCCGCATCATAGCTATATACCAGCCTGCCTGAATATAACTCAGGTTAGCAACCCTGACATCTGTTCTTACTCCCTCAACATCCTGAGCATACCATACAGGGAATGAATCATTATCTCCGTAAGTAAAAAGGAAGCTGTCGGGGGCTACTGATTTAAGGTAATTTTCCCCGATATCACGTGCTGTATAACGTCCTGAACGATCATGATCATCCCAGTTCTGTGTACCCATTATAAGCGGAGCTGCTGCGAGCAGCGCCACCAAGGTAACACCAGCCGAGCCTTTGTCGCCCAGATATCTTCTGAAGCTTCTCATAAAAAAACATAAACCCAATACCTATCCATATGGCAAAAGCATAAAACGATCCTGCATAAGCATAATCCCTTTCCCTTGGCTGATTAGGATACTGATTGAGATACAATATTATAGCCAGACCTGTCATTATGAAGAATGCCATCACAAGCCAGAATCCGGTATTGTTTTTTTTGTATTGCCAGTACATACCGGCAAGACCAATAAGCAGGGGTAAGAAATAATACTTATTATGCCCCCTGTTATTTTTAAGATCATCGGGAAGATTATCCAGATTACCCAGACGTGCTTCATCAATAAATTTAATTCCGCTTATCCAGTTGCCGTCAATTGAATTCCCGTTGCCCTGAATATCATTCTGTCTTCCGGCAAAATTCCACATAAAATATCTCAAATACATAAATCCGATCTGATAGCGGAAAAAGTAACGAAGGTTTTCTCCAAATGTAGGGCACACAACAGTTTCCTGACCAACTGAGTATTTCCGTCCCACAATTTTCCCCCAGTATTTATAAGCACTTTCATGATCAGGATCCGAGCTCCACATTCTCGGAAATACAGTTTCGAACTTAGTGCTGTATGAATAATCAGGCTGATAATATGGTTTATACTTACCATCAATTTTGTTATATCCTGAAATGACCTTTTTTACTCCTGTAACCGGTGCACTGTAATAATTGCCGAATAGTTTCGGGGAACTGCCATATTGCTTCATATTAATATAGTATGAAAGCGAAAATATGTCAGAGGGATCATTCTGGTTCATCGGTGGCCGTGCTGATGATCGTATCATTATCATGGCATATGATGAATAGCCAATCAGAACAACAGTAAAGCAAGTGATTACATAGTTTAAAATAACCTTCTTCTTTTTTAAAGAATAATAGATGCCGTAAGCGGAAGCACTGAAAATTATTACAAGATAAAACAGAAGACCGCTGTTGTAAGGCAGGCCTAAAGTATTAACAAAGAGTAATTCAAACCAACCGGCAACCTGCGGGATACCAGGCATTAATACAAAAACCATCAGCCAGAGCAGAACCACAGCTGTAACAAAGGTTTTTATAACACCTTTCGTTGTTACTTCATATTTCTTAAAATAGTATACAAAAACAAGAACCGGGATAATAAGAAGGTTAAGCCGGTGAATACCAAGTCCAAGACCCATTATATATGCTATCAGAATGATCCATCGGCCCGAAGCAGGCTGATCTGCCTCATCTTCCCATTTTAGCATTGCCCAGAAGACCAGTGCTGTAACAAGAGAGGATAATGCATAGAGTTCACCCTCAACAGCTGAAAACCAGAATGTATCAGAGAAAGTATATGCCAGGGAACCTACAATACCGCTTCCGATGATAGCAGGGATATGTTTTGCTTCAAGACCACCGTTTTTGACAAAAACTCTGCGAACAAGATGGGTTATAGTCCAGAAAAGGAACATTATAGCGAATGCACTGCAAATTCCTGAAAGAGCATTCATCATCACTGCAACTTTTGTTGTATCACTTCCGGCAAAAAGAGTGGCTATCCTTCCAATCATAAGAAAGAGTGGCGCTCCAGGAGGATGACCTACCTGAAGTTTGAAGGCTGACAGAATAAATTCACCACAATCCCAAAAGCTTACAGTTGGTTCGAGCGTTAAAAGGTAGACTATAGCAGAGAAAACAAAGATAAACCATCCGGTAAGATTATTCCAGCGGCGGTAAGTGCCCCATATTGAATCCATAAGGGTATTGTTTTTGATTAAATTATGGGAGCAAAGAACGTAAAAAATTATTATATGCCCATATTTAATATTCTATTTAACATCATTTTAACTTGGAGGAAAAATGCTACTTTTGCCTAAATTCTAAGCTATGAGAAGATACCTGACAATAACTTTTCTTATCCTTTTTACCTTTATTTTCAGATTGACAGCTCAGACAGGTAAAGAAGATACCACCCGGACCGGGATTTTGTCTCTAAGGCTAAAAAGCATAAACTTTATAAAAAACAATGAATACTATAACCCCATTATTGAAGGATATACCCTTATTGGGGGCTTTCTGCATCCGGAGCTTATCTATACTCCTTCAAAAAGGATTTCGCTGGCGGCAGGTATACATTTGTTAAAATATTCAGGAAGAAAAGGTTTTTCACAGGTAAAACCTGTATTCTCCACATCATTAAAATTTTCTGAGACTACGACTCTTACATTAGGTACACTATCAGGAAGTGACAGCCACAGGTTTTTTGATCCTCACTTTAACAGTGAAAGATTATACATGCTTACTCAGAAGATGGGTTTCAGCTGACGACAAAGACAAACAATCTGTTCAATGATGCATGGATAAGCTGGGAGAACTTTATATTTAAAGGAGATACTACACGTGAGATTTTCACTTTCGGGGAATCTTTCAGATATAGCTCTCCCATAATATCTGATTTTGTGCAAATTGAGATCCCGGTGCAGGTGCAGTTTAAACATTTCGGTGGACAGATAAGCAATTATCCCGAACATGTAGAGACCTATTTTAATTTTGCTTCGGGTCTGAGGATCAACTTTGACCTTGCACAAAAGACGGCAGGACAGCTTGGTGTTGAATATCTGCAATTTCTTAATAATGAGCTAAACGGGATACCTGCATCCGGAATAAAACATGGGTATGCATCGTGGTTCAGACTACATTATACCTATAAAGTGTTTTATGTTGGTGCCGCTTACTGGAAATCGCATAATTTTTTTGCTCCAAACGGCGATCAGATTTACAGCAGTGTATCAACTTACCAGGCAAATGTTGTATTACCTGACAGGAAAATCTTCACAAATTCCTTTTTCCTCACTCTTTTACCCCAGAGTTACCTTGAGCTCTATTTTGGTCTTGAAACATATTATTATCCCGATATGCACAGACTTGACAATGCCCTTACCCTTCATCTGAATTTTGATAAACTTATCCGGATTGCTTCCCTGAGATAGGAGCCTGCTAATTAATTAGTATTATTCGTGTAGAAATAAGTTCTTATCAGGCAATAATCAGAGCAGTTAAATATAATATCTCCATGGTCTTGATTTCCAGTAGTCTCCGGCATAATCTATGCCTATTCGGGGACCAGTCTTAAAATCAGGAGTTGATCCGATATCTTCGATCCAGATCCTTTCTGATAACATTAGGTCCTCCCCATAATATGAACGGTCTATGCCTAATGCTCTGGTCACTTTTCCCGGTCCTGAAATATTTTCAACACCTCTGATAAGTACTGCTTGTGGATTATTCTTCTTCGCCGGTCACTACATTGAGCATCCAGTACATTCCATATATAAAATATACATATAAACGGCCTCCCTCCAGATACATCACCCGGGTTCTTGCTGTTTTACCCTTAAATGCATGGCACGCCTTGTCCTCTGAACCACGATAAGCCTCAACTTCAGTGATGCTGAATTTTCCGTAAGTATGATCTGGCATTCGGACAACAAGGATTTTCCCAATCATCTCCGGAGCTACCTGCAGCACATCACGGACAAAAAAATCTTTCGTTAATCTATGCCCCGGATTCATTTCTTAATAGGATATCTTATTCTCCATCAGGTCCCACTTTTTAAAGACCTCTTTTCCTCCTGTGTCAGTAATCCTTTGAAAGATTATTTTACGATCTGAAGGATTAAGTATTATCTCATCATAGATCATTTTATCACTAAACCCAGCTTTCTCAGCTTCAAACCTATCGGATGCATACACTACTTTTCTAATCCCTGACCAGTATATTGCGCCCAGACACATCGGGCAAGGTTCGCATGAGGAATAAAGAGTACAGTCTACCCAGGTCATGAGACTTAAGAATCTTTGCCGCCTCTCGTATAGCCAATATCTCGGCATGAGCTGTCGGATCGTTTGAAATTACAACCCTGTTATAAGCTTCCGAGATTATGATACCATCCCTGGTGACCACGGCTCCGAAAGGGCCCCCTCCTTTATCCATCCCTTTCCCTGCTATTTCTATTGCTCTCATGAGCAGTGTTTTATCTGACTGCATTATATATTTAGTTTTTCAAAATTGTGATTGATAGTGTTTAAAATCTTTCTTTAACTTTGCAATCAATTATTAGAAATGTAAATTGATAAGAGCATTATACTATTTCGAGACTTAATCGGAAGATTGCTTTCACAATAAAACATTGCTATAATTATTTTAAGAAAAGATATTCGTCAATTTCTGTTTTCAAGGGTATAAAATTATGTTACTTTTTGGGATAAGAAATAAAATCTGCTCAATATTCTTTTTTTTTATGAAATATATTGTATTTTTGCAGACCCTAAAATTATTGGGTTATTACATTAAATATAAGTATATCAACTAAAAAATAAATACAAGTGAACACCTTAAGCTATAAAACAGTATCAGCAAATAAGGCTACTGTTAACAAGGAGTGGGTAATTATTGATGCTGAAGGCAAGATTCTAGGAAGACTTGCATCAGGCGTAGCCTCAATGTTAAGAGGAAAACACAAAACCAATTTTACTCCTCATGTTGATTGCGGTGATAATGTTATCGTTATCAATGCTGAAAAAGTTACTTTGACAGGTGAAAAGATGTCAGATAAGGTATATATCAGACATACAGGTTACCCGGGCGGCCAAAGATTCACTACTGCTGAAGCGCTGTTGAAGAAGAATCCTATTGGATTGATTGAGAAGGCTGTAAAAGGCATGCTCCCGAAAAACAGGCTTGGAAGTGAGCTTTTCAGAAACCTGCATGTTTATGCCGGGCACCACTCATCCGCATGAAGCACAGAAACCAAAACAAATTGAACTTTAAATATTTTAAGTAACAGATATGGAACCAATCAATGCTCTTGGAAGAAGGAAAGCAGCTGTAGCCAGGGTTTATTTAAGCGATGGCAAAGGAAAAATTACAGTTAATGGCAGGGATTATAAGGAATATTTTGGAGCTGAAACACTTCAGTATGTTGTTACTCAGCCGCTGGTTCTCTTAAATGCTACTGATAAATATGATATCAAAGTCAATCTCGATGGCGGAGGAGTTAAAGGACAGGCGGAAGCTCTTCGTCTGGGAATTACCAGGGCTCTGATTATAATTGATGCAGAAAACAAATCTGCTCTCAAAGCTGAGGGATTTGTTACACGTGATCCACGTGAGGTTGAACGTAAAAAACCAGGTCAGCCAAAAGCCCGTAAGAGATTCCAGTTCAGTAAACGTTAGAAATTAACAAGTCAGTTGTTATAGATGCAAGTTTAGTATCTAAATTGTAGAGACTTCCTTCACAGGAGCTACTTTGCAATTGATTGCAGGGAATGTAAACTTAATAAACCAAAAAATGCCAAGAACAAATTTTAAAGAATTACTTGATGCCGGTGTACACTTCGGACACCTTAAAAGAAAATGGAATCCTGCTATGGCTCCTTATATTTTTATGGAGCGTAACGGTATTCATATCATCGACCTTGAAAAAACAGTAGTAAAAATTGATGAGGCCGCTTCAGCAATGAAACATATTGCCAAATCAGGCAAAAAAGTTCTGTTTGTTGCTACTAAAAAACAGGCAAAAGAGATTGTTGCCGAAAAAGTTAAAGCTGTTAACATGCCTTATGTTACAGAACGCTGGCCCGGAGGAATGCTCACAAACTTCCCTACTATCCGTAAGGCAGTCAAAAAAATGTCATCTATTGATAAAATGGCTACTGACGGCACATTCCTGAACCTTTCAAAACGTGAGAGACTTCAGGTTACAAGGCAGAGAGCCAAACTTGAAAAAACACTGGGAAGTATTATAGATCTGACACGCCTTCCTTCTGCACTTTTCATTGTTGATGTAAGCAAAGAACATATCGCAGTAAGAGAAGCAAAAAGACTGGGTATCCCTGTATTTGCAATGGTAGACACCAATTCAGATCCTTCAGATATTGAGTTCCCTATACCTGCAAATGATGATGCATCAAAATCAATCTCATTAATAATAGGCATCTTATGCCAGGCTATTGAAGAAGGTCTGAGTGAAAGAAAAATTGAAAAAGATAAAGAGCCTCAGCAAAAGGATAAGAAAGTGGTAAGGAAAGGCATGGATACAAGTGACATCCCGGCTGCTCATAATGAATCAAAAGTTGAAGATGACGAGGAAGATGATGATGATGATGATGATGTAGTTGTTGACGATACTGATGATGATGATGCTGTTAAGGTGACTGATGAAGACTGAAGAATAATTAGAAATTAAAATATTAAATTAATAATACTATGGCTGATATAAGTGCTGCTGATGTTGCAAAATTGAGAAGAGTTACTTTAGCCGGAATGATGGACTGTAAGAAAGCTCTTGAAGAAGCAGAAGGCAATTTTGACAAAGCAATTGAAATAATTCGTAAAAAAGGACAGGCTGTTGCAAATAAACGGGCTGACAGAGACGCTACTGAAGGAGTTGTTATTTCCAAAGTCGCTCCTGATAAGAAAGTTGGCGCAATAATTGTCCTGAATAGTGAGACTGACTTCGTTGCAAAAAATGCCGATTTCCTGGCTCTCGCAAATAAAATTCTTGATATTGCTGTTTCGAAAGCTCCCGCCAGTCTTGAAGATCTTTTAGTCACTTCCAATGGATGGCGGAAAAATTGGTGAGAAGATTGTTGAATATGTTGGAATTATTGGAGAAAAACTCGACCTCGCATATTACGAAAAAGTGGAAGCTGCCCATGTTCAGGCATATATACATCCTGGCAACAGACTCGCCACACTTGTAGGCTTCACAAAAGCAGGTATTGATGAGCAGGTATATAAAGATGTAGCCATGCAAATAGCTGCAATGAACCCTGTTGCAGTTGATAAAGATTTTGTACCTGAATCTGTTATTGCCTCAGAGATTGAGATTGGAAAAGAACAGGCAAGACGTGACGGAAAACCTGAAGATATGCTTGATAAGATAGCTCAGGGGAAACTGACTAAATTCTTCAAAGAGAGTACACTGCTTAATCAGGACTTTGTTAAGGATAATAAGATGTCAGTAAGGCAATACCTTCAATCTGCGGACAAAGACCTTTCTGTAACAACATTTAAAAGGTATACTCTTAATCTATAGTACGTAAGTTCATATTTCAATATTCAGGTGGCGCTCAAGGGCGCCACTTTTTTTTCAAAATAGCTCTCCTGTATTCCGAATGCTGGTGAAACAAATCCTCCGCCACTGATGGATGAACTTTGCATCTGGACCAGATATGAAGATTGGTCGCAGATTGCCCGTGTTATCAAAGCCTGTAAATATTTTCAGCTACCAAAATATAATGCACTATGGATGTATTATATACTATTATACTATCCTGGTACTTCAGATTCAGGCTAAATAAATGGGTGGGTTTTCATGCGAGTAAATTTTAATACAATATGGATTTTAGCAAAAGAATGTTAATTCGTTAGTTTAATTCAATTTGTTTAATAAATTTGTTCATTACATTTAAAAAAGAAATTTACTTATCCATAACAAAAAAACCCCACTAAATGAAAGAACAATCGAATAGCAATTTACGGATGGGAATGACCCTAATGTTAATGATCTTTTTTATTTTCGGATTCATTACCAATTTCAACATTGCATTAAAAGATCAGGTTCAGGCAACCTTCCAGTTGAGTAACTTCATGGCAAACCTTGTTAATGGAGTGTTCTTTTTCGCATATTTTGTATTTTCCTTTATATGCGGAAAAATTATTAAGAAAACCGGCTATAAAAACGGAGTTATAATCGGGTTACTGCTTATTGCAATTGGAAGCTTTTTATTCTATCCTGCAGTAGCCATACCATCATATGCACTTTTCCTTGGTGCTGTTTTTGTGATGGCAACCGGTGTAGTATTTCTTCAGACAGCTGCAAATCCTTATGTTGCTGCTCTTGGTACAGAAGCAACATCATCATCAAGGCTTAACCTTGCACAGGCTTTAAACGCATTGGCTACAACCGTAGCTCCTTTTGTGGTTGGAATTTTTGTACTTACACCTGCAGCTATTGCTATGGGTCCTACAGCAGTTCAGGTTCCGTTCCTTATTATTGGTTCACTCGTTCTGTTGATTGCCCTTGTAATCTTTTTCATGAAGCTGCCTGAAATAATTGTTGGAGAAGAATTAGTTGGAAGAAAGAGCATATGGAAACATCCTCATGTAATACTGGGAGCTCTTGCAATTTTCTTCTATGTTGGTGCTGAAGTTGGTATCTCCACAGCTATTGTTCCTTATCTCAGACAAAGTGGAATGATGATTGGTGAAGCTGCCAAATTAGCTGCAATGTATTGGGGAGGTGCTATGGTTGGTCGTTTCCTTGGCTCTATTAATCTTAGCTCAATGGAAAGTAATAAGAAATTTACTTACTCTGGTCTGGTAATTATTCTGGCATTTTTTGTTGGATGGTTAGTAACAAGCAGCCAGATTATAGGAGGAGTATTTGTATTCAATTCACAACCAATAAACGGTTTGATATTCTTAGCTATTGCTTTTGTTAATTTCCTGGCTATGCATTACTCAAGGGGGAAAGCAAACGTAGCACTTGGTATCTTTGGTCTTATTGCAGCTGCATTAGTGTTTTCTGCAACAATACTTGGTGCCAAGGTAGGTATCTGGGCATTGCTTTCAATCGGTTTCTTTAACTCTATTATGTTCCCGAATATTTTTGCACTTGGAATTAAAGACCTTGACAACCAGGAGATGCCAATGGCTTCAGGGATTATAAATACTATGATTGTTGGTGGATCCGTTATTCCTTTAGTAATGGGCTATTTCACTGACAGTATAAGCGTGCGTGCTGCTCTGCTTGTGCCTCTTATATCATATGTATACATTGTTTTCTTTGCTTTAAAAGGAAGCAAACTCAGATAGCTTAAATTAAAATTAATAATCAGAATCCAGACATTGACAGTAATTATTATGAATAACTCTGTTTATGTCTGGATATTTGACATTATGTATTACTAATATAAAAAACTAATAATATGAAAAGGGTATCGATCGGAATTGATATAGGAGGAACAAATACAGCAATCGGAGTTGTTGACAGCGAAGGTAATGTGCTGTATGAAAGGAAACCACAGATGTCAACGCCGCAGAAATTGGAAAACCCGGGTATGACTCAGACTGTGTCTGATGCTATCGTAACCAGATATGTTGCTGATCTTACAGCTGAAATTAAAAAGGCTGTTGAGACTGTTAAACAGATCAATCAAGAGATTGAGATTATGGGTATTGGTATTGGAGCTCCTAATGCAAATTACTATACCGGGACTATTGAACATGCTCCTAATCTGCCATTTGTTGGGCGTTGTTAATTTTGCATCACTAATACATAAAAATTTCCCGGAATTTAAATATGTAAAACTTACCAATGATGCCAATGCCGCTGCTCTTGGTGAGATGATTTACGGAGGTGCCAAGGGCATGAAAAATTTTGCTATGATGACTATCGGCACCGGTCTTGGAAGCGGTCTGATTGTTAATGGAGATCTTGTATACGGTTCCGACGGTTTTGCCGGCGAATGCGGACATGTAACTGTTGTCCCTGAAGGACGTCTTTGCGGTTGCGGAGGCCTCGGCCATCTTGAGGCTTATTGCTCTGCTACTGGTATCAAGCGTACAGTCTATGAACTACTGTCAAAATATAATCCCTCAGAATGCCCGCTTTTGAATATTCCTATGAGTGAAATGTCGTCAAAAATTGTTTTTGATGCCGCTGAGAAAGGAGACCCAATAGCTAAAGAGGTTTTCGAGATTACCGGTGAAGTTCTTGGCCGTGCACTGGCTGATACCGTTCACTATCTGAGTCCTGAAGCAATATTCCTCTTCGGAGGTGCAGCCGCAGCAGGAGACTACATTTTCAAACCTACAAAAGATAGTATGGAACGTCACCTTATGCCTGTATTCCGCAACAAGGTAAGAATCCTTCCTTCAGAGTTGAAAGAGAGCTCCGCAGCGATTCTCGGAGCAAGTGCACTGGTATGGAAAGAAATCGAGAAGAACAGTTAGGTAATAGATTTTAACAGAAAAGCATATCTGCTTCTATAATATATCCCTGGTCAATCGAATATGACCGGGGATATTTTTTGTAAAATCCTTCACCAACTTAAGCTTCTTTAATCTAAATCAAGCCCGGATAGATTCAGGTAGATCCTTCGATTCGCTGCTAATAATAAGATTATTTATATTGCTTATTTAAAGACACTTAACCACAAAGTCTTTAAGATTAGAGAACCCGATTTCAATTTATTGAAACCATACTATGCAGTTTGATTTAGGTTTGCCCCGGCAGTGGCATATTATTTTAAGACAGGGCCACGCCCTGCTTATATTAAACACTTTACATTCTATTTTGCACTAAAATCTCTCCCTATTCCCCAATCCCGACTATCTTAAGTTGACGCCGATGCCGCTACGGGGCTGGATAAATTCTGTTTAAGACCTGTGTCGGGCTAAACCCGACGTTAAAATATCAAAGGCCTACGGGCTTATTACATAAATATGACGACATCAAAAACCTGATCATCACCTGGTTGTCAAATATTCTGGTGTGCAAAAAAGTCGGATAAACACTCAGGATGACAGTGCATTAGATAGTTCTGTGCGAAGAAGCAAGTATTCTCAAATCGTATACTTGATTTCAAATAATCTAATGAAGTCTAGATTTCCATACCTGAATTTTGCAAAAATTCTAATAATTCCCTTCAGTTTTATTAAATTCGTTGCCTGGATTACTTAGAAATTCAGGATGATCCGAAACAGATGAATTTAATTACCTTAACCTGTGTATGCTATGCAATATTCCAGAGTTCTGTTGAAACTAAGCGGCGAATCATTGGCCGGTACTGAAAATCAGGGCATTAGCGATTCTGTTTTAGACTTTTATGCTAATCAGGTGATTGAAATTATAAATAAAGGGTGTGAAGTTGCAATTGTGATTGGAGGAGGAAACATCTTTCGGGGACTTAGTGGCACAAAATCGGGTTTTGACAGGCTAAAAGGCGACCAGATGGGTATGCTTGCGACAGTAATTAACAGTCTGGCCCTTGAAAGTGCCATCACCAGAATGGGAGCAAAAGCCAGAGTCTTTACTTCAATCAGAATGGAACCTGTCGGCGAACTATATAACAGGGACAGGGTTGTGGAAGCAATGAATAACCGAACAGTTTGTATATTGTCAGGTGGCACCGGAAACCCCTTCTTCACAACAGATACAGCAGCAGCACTTCGGGCAGTAGAAATAGGAGCCAATGTACTCCTTAAAGGGACAAGGGTTGACGGTGTTTATACATCAGACCCTGAAAAAGATCCAAAAGCTGAAAAATTTGATGAAATATCATTTGAAGAAGTGATTACACGAAGACTGAAAGTTATGGATTCAACTGCTTTTACTATGTGCAGGGAAAATAACATGCCTGTGATAGTATTTGACATGAATAAGCAGGGTAATCTTAGCAAGCTTATTGATGGTGCTAAAATAGGAACTCTGGTATCCAATTAAATTTCGTATTGCAATTCCGTCTATTTTACTATTTTTGCTATACCTGAACAGAACCGGGATTAAAATATACACAGAAACAGTTAATATTATCAAACCTTCACGATATGAATGAAGAAATTGAACTGATAACGGACGAGACCAGGGACAGAATGGAAAAGGCCCTCGAACATTTTGAGCATGAACTTGCCAGACTCCGTGCCGGAAGATCCAACCCTGCTTTATTGGATGGTATTACTGTTGATTATTACGGAGTTAACTCACCATTGACCCAGGTATCCAATATTAATACTCCCGATGCTAAGACAATTATGATTCAGCCCTGGGAAAAGAATATGCTCGGCACGATAGAAAAAGCAATAATGGCCGCAAATATTGGTCTTACTCCTGTTAATAACGGGGAAGTAATACGAATAAATATTCCTCCTTTAACAGAAGAGAGACGGCATCAGCTTGTAAAACAGGTAAGAAATGAAGGTGAGACTGCTAAAATAAGCATCCGTACTAGCCCGCAAGTGGGCAAACGATGAGCTTGAAAACTATGCTGAAAGACGGATTGCCTGAAGACCTTGAAAAAGATGCAGTCGAAATAGTCCAGGAAATGACCAACACCTACAATGCCAAAGTTGATAAAGTAATGGCTCTGAAAGAAAAAGATGTAATGACCGTATAAATACCTTGATTAACCTAACAACTCTATGGGGCGAAGTATTACTTCGCCTTTTTTATTTCATTTGCCAGGTACCGGTTATGGCTGAGCCATCGACTAAAGCTTTACTCCCCATATGCCTGAGCTGCAGTTCCTGCAGATATCTATCATATGACGTCCCGATAAAATACTCTTTCTGAAAATCCGGTATTTTGGTCCGTTCCAGATCTCTCTGAACGAATCAGAGTTAAGATCACCCATTACAAACTCAGCATCTTTATCAAAACAACATGGAAGAACTTTACCATCCCATGTTATTGCCGGGCTAAACCAGAGTCTTGCACAACAATTTGACAATGTGCTTTTAGTAACATATTCACCGTTCTTCTTCTTATACCTTCTGAATCGACTGCCCGAAGGCAGCCATGAATCAATGCTTCTCCTTTTCTATGATCTGCATCGATTTCAGTTTCAGATTAACACCTTTCTTTCCTGCCAGTTCTTTCATCTGAGGTATTTGATGTTCATTAAGTCTGTTCACCAGAAACTGAATTTCAATATTCAGCTTTGAGCTGATACTGGTTTTCGCTTTGCATATATTATCTATTCCTCCTATAACTTTTTGGAGATTGCCATTTTTCCTGTATGATTCGTAGGTCTCCTGGTCGGCGCCGTCGACAGAAATAATCAGTTTGCTTAATCCTGAATTTACAAGCCTTTCTGAATTCTCCCGTGAGAGAAAATGTCCATTTGTAGAGACAATAGTATTAAAGCCATAGCTGCTTTCAATAAATGAGAAGAATCTGGGATGTAACATTGGCTCTCCCTGCAGATAAAGATTTATATTGAAAAGATAGGGTCTGAGTTCATTAACAACCTTTCGGTATAGTTCTATATCCATGAATCCCCTGGCTCTTTGCATCCGGCCGGATCCGGAGATACATTCCGGACAGTGAAGATTACAGTTATTAGTCAATTCGGCATTAAGAGACAGAGGCATACCAATAATTGCCGGATTTCCGGTTACTGGCACTTCTCAGGTATGAAAAGCCTGAGCTAATAATATTTGCCGGATAAACAAATCGTTGAATCATTCCCAGGTAGTAAAATAGTCAGGTAAGATAATAAAATAAAATTCACCCTGATATAGGGTAAAGTATATCTTCTCTGGTCTTACAATTGAAAAGAAGAAAATTCAGAATACAAAACTATTATTAAATGCTATTTTAACTTAACAAATTAATGCCATGAAAACTATTAAAAACATTTCGGTTGTAGCGGCACTGCTTCTGATGGCCTTCACGGTACAGAATGCATCTGCTGTGACTCATTCCAACAAAAAGAAAAATTATCAGCAAAACTTTATCACAATTAAAGGTAAAGTAGTTGATTCAGAAAATGGAAATCCATTGGTTTTTGCCAGTGTTGCAGTTAAAGAATCAAACGTTGCTATCGTTACAAATATCGATGGGGAATTTACTCTGAAAATCAGTGACCCGGCAACTTCGAAAAGTCTTGAAGTTACCTTCCTTGGATACAAAAACAAAGTTGTTGCTTTAAGTGACCTTAAGGATAACGGATACAAGAATGTTATATCTCTTGATCCTGCTCCAATTCCCATAAAAGAGATTATTGTAAAGCCTCTCGATCCTGAATATATTGTTGAAAAAGCAATTGATAATATTCCGAACAATTACGAAACAGTACCAAATCTCATGACCGCCTTTTACAGGGAGACTATTCGAAAAAATCGCAGCTATGTATCAATAGGAGAAGCTGTTGTTGAGATTTTCAAAGCTCCTTATAATAGCTGATCTTCGATATGATGGAATCAGGATATACAAAGGAAGAAAAAGTACTGACGTAGAAAGAATGGATACAGTATTGTTTAAGCTTCAGGGTGGCCCTATTAGCGTATTATCACTTGATATTGCGAAAAATTCTGAATCAATTCTCACAAAAGAAGCAATGAAGAATTATAACTATTCATTATCAGGTGTTATTGAAATAGACAATAAACCTCATTATGTAATAGATTTTGTACAGAGACCAGACGTTGAAATTCCTTTATTCATGGGAAGTCTGTATATAGAAATGGATTCATATGCAATAACAGAGGCAGAATTCGGATTCAATCTTTCTGATAAAGATGCTGCGGCTTCAATATTTATAAGGAAAAAACCACTTGGAATGAAAGTTATTCCTGAAATAGCAACATACAGAACCAAATATCGTCAGCAGGATGGGAAATGGCATTTCGCATATTCACGTGCTGAGGTTAAATTTAAAGTTGACTGGAACAAGAAATTATTCAATACCTATTACACAACTATGTCAGAAATAGCTGTAACTGATCGTACTGACCAGGAAGTTATTAAATTTGCAGGAAAAGATAAAGTCAGATACAGTGATGTATTCTCTGATGAGGTAAGTGCATTTGCTGATAAGGAATTCTGGGGTGAATATAATGTAATTGAGCCGGACCAGAGCATTGAATCAGCAATTCGTAAGCTTAGCAGAAAGCTGAAATTCAGCGACAGGGAAGAAAATAAATAAGCTCAGGAAGTTCTATGAACGGGGATGCTGAAATAATCAGGAGGATTTTAAAAGGTGATATCGGACAGTTTGAATCGCTTTTTAGATCCTCCTATGTTTCCCTGGTTCGATATGCGATGACCCTGATTAAAGATCATGACGCCTCAGAAGAAATAGTACAGGAGCTGTTTTTCAGACTCTGGAAAGACAGGGAAAAAATAAAAATTGAAAGTTCTTTAAATGGTTATCTCTTCAGGTCGGTTCATAACAGATGTCTTCACTCTATTGAGCATAACAAAGTTATTGAAAGACATGCATCTGAAATGTTGTATCGCCAATCGGAAGGCCCTGAAAGTCCTTCAGATATTCTTCACTATAAAGAACTCCAGGCAAGAATTGCCAGAATACTTGAAAGATTACCCGAAAGGTGCGGACAGATTTTTTGTATGAGCAGGTTTGAAGGATTGAAATATACTGAGATAGCAGAAAAATTATCTGTCTCGATCAAAACAGTTGAAGCAAATATGGGCAGGGCACTTAAAGAATTCAGAAAAGAATTAACAGAACAATGAAAGAGATGAATAACACAGAGAATTTTACTGATAAGGAATGGGAAGAAATTGCTTCTCTCCTTTCAGAGGAAAACGGTGGAAATAAGGATCTCCTCAACCGGTTTTTAGCTGAAGATATTCACAGCACCGGTAAGGATTGGAAAGAGTTAAAAGATATGAATAAAGTGAAGGAAATTAACACAGACAAAGCCTGGGATAAGCTCTATTCAAGGTTAAGCAAAGATGAATTAATTGCAGATAAAGCCCCTGCCAGAATAAGAATTATGAGATCTGCATTTATGAAAGTTGCTGCTGCTGCAGTTATTATACTGGGAATAGGATCGGCTGTACTTTATATGAATAATACAGGTTTAATAAGCAGAAGAATTGTTGTAACGACCAATAGTGATCAGAAGAACCTTTTGGTCTCACTTCCTGACGGAAGTAAAATATATCTCAACAGAAATACAGAATTAAGCTACCGTTCAAATTTCGGGAAACATAACAGAAACGTAAAACTTACCGGGGAAGCCTTTTTTGAGATAGCTCCCGACAAATCAATGCCTTTTATAATTGATGCAGGACAGGCAGATGTAAAAGTTGTTGGAACCTCATTTAATGTTATTACAAAAAATGTTGAATCGGATGTTGAGGTTTTTGTAAAAACCGGCAAAGTACTTTTATCAAGCAATACCGGCACAAAATCAATAGCTCTCGATCCCGGATATATAGGTACAATTGATTCGTCAGGTGCCACAAAGAAACTTAACGATGATAAAAACTATCTGTCATGGAATACCGGACTACTGGCATACAGCGGTCAGAAACTTGAAATAGTTTTCCGCGATTTAAAACGGGTTTATAATATGGATATAGTTGCTGACGACCCTGGTATTCTTGACTACCCATGGACCTCTCCTATCAATAATTCATCAAAGGATAAAATAATTCGTTTAATTTGTGCTAGTTTTAACCTAAGTTATACAATGGATGGTAATGTTTACCATCTGACAAAAAAATAACTCAAGTCATAAAATGTCATATTTCAATGGCAATATTATAAAGATAATACAAGCCATTGTACTGTTGACATTATTGATCAGGCCGGAAGAAGCCAACTGCCAGTCAGGAATACTTGATTCAACATTTACATTCAGGGCAGGATCAGTGAAAACAGGCAATGCTCTTTCAATTATTTCAAAACAGACAGGGTATGACTTTACCTACGACAGCCGGCTTATAGATCCCGAAAGGAAAGTTAGCCTTTCATTCACCAATACCAGCCTTAGAGTAATACTGAACAGTATAATTGGCAATGATTCACTCTGCTATTTCCACTCTGGATAAATATATTATAATCTCCCGTCCTGAAAAACCTCCTGCTCCCAATACTGACTCAACATTTCTTTATCTGTAAATTACATTACAGGAATCATTGTCGATGACAATACACATGATGCCCTGCCCTATGCCACAATTGCACTGAAGCATAAAGGAAAAGGTACTGTTTCGAATAACAACGGGGAATTCGGAATGAAAATATCCCCTGATCTTATTAATGATACACTTTCTGTATCCTACCTGGGATATGTTGGAAGAGAAATTCCAGTGAAGCAAGCTCTTGGAAACAATCTGACAATCTCAATGAGGAGAGAATACATTTCCATTCCGGAAATAATTATAAAAAATCATATCCCTCAGGAGATTATTTCAAAAGCACGATCAGCAATTGGTCGTAATTATGGTAATACTCCTGCATCTATGACTGCTTTCTACAGGGAAGGGGTAATGAAGAAAAGTGAACTTCAGACCTATTCGGAAGCTATCCTGCAGATATACAAAAGTGCATATGTAGGAACTCTGCTGGGCGATCAGATTAAGGTTTATAAGAGCCGGAAAATAGAGAATATAAACAGCAGCGACACACTGGCAGTAAGGCTCAAGGCAGGTCTTAGCACATGTCTGGAACTCGACGGAGCTAAGAATACTTTTGATTTTATGGATCCTGAAAGTATGCCGGAATATATATATCACATGACAGATATTGTAACTTATGATGATGAGTCAGCTTATGTTATTGAGTTTGAACAAAGAGATAATGTTGATATCCCTCTGTATAAAGGCACAATTTATATTAATACTCTCGATTATGGGATCCTGAATGCTGAATTTGAAGTTACTCCTTCGCAGATTCAAAAAATGAAGAATTCATATATCTCAACATCAACACACGGATTTAAAACATGGCCGGTATCAGCAAAGTATTCTGTAAGTTATCGAAAAATAGACGGCAGATATTTTTTAAACCATGTAAGGGGTGACCTTGAATTCTCATCCAGGCAAAAGAAAAGGCTTTTTAATATTCAGTTCAAGGTATTCTTTGAACTGGCAGTTACTGATATTAGTTTAAATAATGTAACCCGATTCGACAGGGATGAGCTTGCTCCTGTTCATTCAATATTCTCAAAGACTATTAACAGTTACGATCCTAAGTTCTGGGGAAACCAGGACTTCCTTCGACCTGAAGATAACCTGTTGCAGGAACTTAAAAACATGAAAGTAAAACTTCAGGAGTTTTCCAAATAGATCTTGTTCCCCCCTTTGCAACAAACGGATTTTAATTTTATATGTATATCGTGAAATCAGGATTAAGATCATGAGAAAGACCTGGAGATTACTTTCGGCCTTCGACCGACGAAGTCGAAACCTGTCCGCAAATGGGACCCGGTTCCTATGTTGGCATTACTGATGACAAGATTTAATATCGAATGGATTATTAAATACTTGTAAATTCGGTTTTAGCTGACTTTTTTTAAGCCACGGAGTGGCTGGTTGACTAACTCTCTGATCTCAAGCCTTAAGGGCATATGCGTCAACTTAAGCATATAATATATTTGTTTAGATCCCGGAGATCCCTCGACTCATCCACCTTACATGTTCAAATATCTGTAAATCGAGAGGGGTGGATTCGCTCGGGATGACACTGGTTTAAGGGGGGAACAATGGGAAGGAAGAAGCGGCGATTCGACTCAAAATTTTCAAAGAGATAAATATGTGATTCGAATCGCCGCTTCTTCCTTCCCCATCTACCCAAAAAACTTGTCATCCCGAAAACTCATCCACCCGTTGATCTTCTTTAAAGCAAGGGATATAAAGGTGGATGAGTTGAGGGATCTCCCAATCATTATAACGAATCCTTTATTGATTCATTCTTGTCTTGACAGATACCTGATATGTGATTGAGAGCAAAAATATTGTGACTAAAGACTAAGATGCAACCAGTGGTTATTCATATCTGCGCTCAGAGCCTGTTGTCAGAATGTTTAGTGTGCACAAAAATTGAATAAATCCTCGGAATGACAATTTATCTTATTTATATATCATTTATTCTAATATTGCGGTGCGCTGCACCTTTGTCCTCATCTGAAAACACTTATCTACAAATATTACGGTGCTACGCATCTTATACTTTCTCTTACAATTACTCATATTAACCTTGGTTGAGTCTCTGCATATTCATGGTTGAATTTTTAAAGCGGCAGAGCCGCATAATATTTGTAGAAATGCATATGAAAATCTATTCACAGGTGCAGAGCACCGAAATATTTTAATCACAATCTGAAATATCTCTAAAAAATTTAAACAGGTATTGATCTTTACCCGCTTTCCTAAAAAATGTTACTAATACTTATTTATAAGCTGATATAATTCTGTAAGGTCAGGAGTAAGAATTATTTCGGTTCTCCTGTTCTTCTGTCGTGCATCGGATGTGTTACGGGCATCAACAGGAAGATATTCGCTTCTTCCTGAAGCAGTCAGCCTTTTAGGATTAATCTTTGAACCATCAAGCAGGGTCCTTACTACAGTTGTTGCTCTTTTAACACTGAGATCCCAGTTATCTTTTAACTGCCCGCTGCCAGGATTATAAGGTACATTATCAGTGTGACCCTCAATAGTGATCTGTATATCAGGGTTTCTCTCAAGAACACCGGCCAGTTTCCTAAGCGCGTTTTTCCCATTTGCATCAATATCATAGCTGGCAGATTTAAAAAGCAGCTTCTCATCCAGCGAAACATACACTTTGCCATCTCTCATTGATACTGTAAGTCCGTTGTTTTCAAATCCCAGAAGTGCCTCAGAGACCTTATTCTTAAGGTCCTGTACAATTTTCTTTTGGCTGTCCAGTATTTTCTCCAGCTCTGCTAATCTGGCATTTCGTTTATCAAGTTCAAAGGTAAGCTCATCAAGAGATGCTTTTTTCGAATCGAGGTTTTGTTCAAGCTGACGAAGGAGATCTTCTTTCTTCTGAAGGTTTTCCTGTGCTGCCTGCAGTTCAGAAAGCAGTTTCTGTGTCTCTTTTACATTTCCCTTGATCAGATCTTCCTGAGCATTCTGCAGGTCATTGTACATCGAAGAGATTTTATTGTACTCCTGAAGAGCCTTATCTCTTTCGTTTGAGGCTGTATCAATATTCTGCTTCAGATCAGCCATATCTTTTTGCATAGCAGCAATCTTTGCTGTCAATTCCTTGTTCTGCATGTCAAGATCGATATTATCCGTCTTGAAAGCATCCCTTTCATTCATAAATTCCTTGCTGGTATCCTGAAGAGCGCTGAATTTCTTTCCTGACACACATGATACTGTAAATATCACTGTTAATACTAATCCTGTTATGTAAAATAATGACTTATTCATAATTTCAGATTGATTTATTATATAACACCAACCAGCCTTAAAAATTGTTGCAGGAAGATTGATTTCCGGAACAAAAATAAGAAAATCCCGGTGATGGTTCAGCAAACACAAGTGAATAATAATTGTTATTAAAACAAAGCCTTAAATGCGGGATGAAATATAACATATGAAAAAAGGGGGAAATTTGCTGTTAAACTTCCGGGTACCGAATGTTTACTATTTGTTATATTTGCAGGTTATTTATTCAAAACATTTTAATTAATACATGGAAGAGAATTTGCTCTCCAAAATTATAACACCTGAAGATCTCAGAAAACTTAATCCAGAAGATCTTGTGCAGGTTAGTTCAGAACTTCGTCAGTTTATTATAGATGTCGTTTGCAACAACCCTGGTCACTTCGGAGCCAGTCTTGGAGTGGTTGAGCTGACTGTAGCACTTCACTATGCTTTTAATACCCCTTACGATAAGATTATCTGGGATGTTGGTCATCAGGCATACGGACACAAAATACTTACCGGTCGAAGAGAGGTTTTCTCTACAAACAGAAGATATAAAGGGATCAGCGGTTTTCCCAAGATGGCTGAAAGTGAATATGATTCATTTGGTACAGGCCACTCCTCCACTTCAATCTCTGCAGCTCTGGGTATGGCCATGGCTGCAAAAAGTAAAGGGGAAAACAGACATGTTGTGGCAGTAATAGGTGACGGAGCAATGACAGCCGGTGAAGCCTTCGAAGGTCTGAATAATGCTGGTATCAGTAAGTCTGATCTACTTGTTGTACTCAATGATAACAACATAGCTATAGATCCTAATGTTGGTGCTCTTAAAGAGTACCTGCTTGATATAACTACAAGTAAAACTTACAATAAATTCAAAGACAAGGTCTGGCATATGCTGGGTATTTTCGGGAAGCTCGGACCAAATGCAAGAACTCTTGCGGCTCAGCTTGAAGCAGGTTTTAAAAGCACAATCCTTGACAGAAGTAATCTTTTTGAAGGATTTAATTTCAGATATTTCGGACCGATTGATGGTCATGATGTACTGCATCTTACAAAAGTACTTGAGGACCTGAAAAGGATACCAGGCCCTAAACTTCTTCATTGTCTTACAGTTAAAGGCAAAGGATTCAAGCAGGCCGAAGAGGATCAGACTGCCTTTCATGCCCCCGGAAAGTTTAATAAGACAAACAGGTGAGATAATCAATACTTTCAACACCAGACTGCCTCTTACATACCAGGAGGTATTCGGGCGAACAATTCTTGAACTCGCAAAACAGAATGATAAGATTATGGGCATCACCCCTGCTATGCCTTCAGGCTGTTCCTTGAATATCATGATGAAGGAGATGCCTGAGAGAACTTTTGATGTTGGAATAGCAGAACAGCATGCTGTAACCTTTTCAGCCGGACTTGCAGCCCAGGGTATGATACCTTACTGCAATATTTATTCATCATTCATTCAGAGAGCATATGATCAGCTGATTCATGATGTAGCACTCCAGAAGCTTCATGTTGTCTTTTGTATCGACCGTGGCGGACTTGTAGGTGCTGATGGTGCAACTCATCATGGTTTTTTTGATATGGCATTCATGAGGAGTATACCAAATATGATTGTCTCCGCTCCTATGGATGAGATTGAGCTGAGAAACCTGTTGTATACCGCACAACTCGATAAAAATAAAACTCCTTTCTCAATTCGTTACCCAAGAGGCCGGGGTGAATATACCGACTGGCACAGACCCTTTGAAGAAATTGAAGTAGGGAAAGCCCGCAGGATTAGCGACTGGTAATGATCTGGCCATTCTGACTATCGGTCATCCCGGAAATGCCGCTTCTTCTGTTGTTAATAAATTAACAGCAGAAAATATAGGAATAACACATTGGGATATGCGTTTTGTTTCACCTCTTGATACAAAAGTGCTTCATGAAGTTTTTAGCCAGTTCAGACATATAATCACTGTTGAGGATGGAGTTTTAAAAGGAGGGTTCGGAAGTGCAGTTATAGAGTTTATGAGCGATAACGGTTATAATTCAGAAGTCAGACGATTGGGTATCCCCGATTATTTTGTTGAACAGGGCACCCAGGAAGAGCTCTACGCAGAGTGCGGATTCGATGCTGACGGAATTGAGATCGCTGTCAGGGAGATGCTTGTGAGGAAAGGCACAGGGCAAAGGGCAAAGGGCTCAGGGACAAGGCGCTGTGAAACTCAGTGTAACCTCAGTGAAACTCAGTGTCAGTTCTTAAGTTCTTTGCGATCATTGTGTAAAAACATTGTGTCCCCGCCTGAACGAATTCATTCGGGCAGGCTTTGCGGTTAATGGTTTTTTTTCTATTTTCGCAGTCCAATTTGTTTATGCCCGGATGGCAGGGGTGAGCGTTAAGAAAACACCCGCGGGGGTGTTTTTAGCGAGCAGCCAGACTGCAGGGGTGGCCAATTCCGCCATCCAAACTGATTGGCAGAGTTCTTTTTGAAGCGATGAATTAATAATATATACCAATTTGTTTATGCCCGGATGGCGGAATTGGTAGACGCGCTGGTCTCAAACACCAGTGGCAGCAATGCTGTGCCGGTTCGATCCCGGCTCCGGGTACTGCGCCCTCCGAAGCCTTGGGAAGGCGGGCTGAAAAGAGTGAGAGTGAGAGTGAGAGCGAGTAGCTCGAACGATCACTCTCGATCTTTTTCCTCAAGACTCACTCTCACACTCACACATATTTCTCATTTGTCAAGCCACTCCTTAAAATCTGCAAGCCTGATCGCGACTGACAAAAATATCGTCGTCATTGCAATTTTGCAACTTAAGCTTAAGCCTGGAATTTGAGAAGGTAACCATATCAGTTATTGCATCTATCGATACTATATATTTTCTGTTTATCCTGAAAAACAATGACGGGTCAATCAGTTTTTCAAGTTGTTCAAGCGTATGTTCAAACAGGACTGTCTTTCCGTTTATCAGACAGGCATACGTTGCTTTTTCAAGACTGTAAAAGTACCTGATCTCCTCAACAGGGATGCTTCGGATATGTAATCCGGATTTAACCAGAAATCTCTTTTTATATTCCTGCGTTAAAAGTTGTCTTATCTGGTCAAGTGCTATTTGCTGTTTGACATGAGTTGTATCAGATCTGAAATAAGGCGAGCTTTTATATTTTTCAATAACACTTTGTAACTCCTCTGTTTTAATGGGTTTAAGCAGGTAACCTATGCTATTAAGTCTGAATGCCTCAATGGCATAGGCATCAAATGCGGTAGTAAATATCACCGGACAATCAACTGCCACCTCTTCAAATATCTCAAAACTCAATCCATCGCCAAGTTGAATATCCAGAAACATAAGATCCGGTAAAGGGTTTCCCTGAAGCCACTTCACCGACCGTTTTACAGAATCACACTTACCCACAACTTCAATATCAGGGTCACATCCGGCAAGAAGCTCTTCAAGACGGGTAGCTGCAAGTGGTTCATCTTCTATAATGAGTGTTTTCATATCTCAATCCACAGGTTTTGTAATTACTGGTAACCTGACAATAAATGACCCTTTCTCATTTATTATCTCAACCTGCTTACCGGTAAGAATATCATACTGCATCTTAATATTATCGAGCCCTATATTAACGACTTTTTATGGTTGACTTCACCTGCAGATTGTTTTTAACAACAAGGTAATCATCTTCAATATAAATGTTAATTGATAAAGGTTCATCAGTAGTAATAACATTATGCTTTATAGCATTCTCTACCAGCATCTGTACTGAAAGCGGAACCACATAAAAATTTTCACGACCCTGGCTCTCAATTTTTACTCTTATATTATTTGCAAAACGCATCTGCTGAA
>CAVUJY010000025.1:0-15814 GCA_963741935.1 uncultured Bacteroidales bacterium
TAACTGGAAGATCCGATAATCATACAAACAGTAGCGGTCATATCGAATATAACGCCAATGGTAAGAAAAGTAAGGACCTTTTTTGATGTGAGTCTGGTTTTACGCTCGAAATAGATGAAGAATGTATAAGATATTAATGCGAGATTAACTATCGAGGTTCCGGCAATAAGAATTGGCTTCATATTAATATAATGTGGTTAGTATTTACTTTACTTAAAATTCCGTTGGCAAAAGTCTTAAAAAAAATTGATTTTACAATTTTTATTCCATCCCTGCAACTTTAAATAACTGACTGGTATTCACAATTTTTAGTAATCCAGGTAAAATTTAATGGACTCATTTCCTGAATTGCAGACTTAATATGAGAGTAATTTTACCTGCGTAAAGTTTGTTAGTAGATAAAAAGTGTCTGTTTGGTGAATAATTTCCTGATTCTGATGAAGATATTTCGATTCTCGTTATCAGATATGTACTTTTGAGGCTAAGTTGATATTATAATAACCAATAGTTAACAATTATTTATATTAAGGTTCATCCTATGTGAACGGTTTATAGAAATTGAACACTAAACTAATTTAAAACTAAACTCATGAAAAAGCTACTTATCCTTTTTATATTTATTACAGCACTTATTAGTTGCCAGAAAGACAATCTGACTGAGAATACCGCATCATCAAGAATAATTTTTAAGCTCACGGATGCCCCGGCTGCATATGATAAGGTGTTTATTGATATTGTTGGAGCCCGTGTAATTATCAATGACTCGATCATTGATCTGAATGTAAATACCGGTATTTATAACTTGCTCGATTTTGTAAACGGAAAAGACACCGTACTCGTTGATCAGGAAATACCTTCGGGAAAACTAAGTCAGATCAGGCTTATTTTAGGTGATAACAATTCGTTAATGATTGGCAACGAATCATTTGATCTTAAAACCCCCAGTGCTCAGCAATCGGGACTTAAATTAAATGTGCATGAAGATTTTGTACAGGGAATTGGTTATGAATATACCATAGATTTTGACGCTTCAAGGTCAATTGTTCAGACAGGTAATGGAAAGTTTATTCTTAAACCAGTGTTGAAAGTCTTCACAAAATCAATCTCAGGTGCCATAGCTGGAATAGTATCTCCTGCTAATGCCAATCCATTGATCTATGCAATATCCTCACAGCTTGATACTGTATCGACTCTGACAGATACAATTTCAGGTTGTTTTAAGTTCAGTGGATTATCTGAGGATATATATAAGCTTAACTTCTTACCCGCTGATACATATCGTGATACAACTATTGAGAATATTTCTGTAACAATAGGTATGGTCACCAGGCTTGATACAATAAAATTCGAAAAATAAAGATCTTTTCTTTTAATATTAAAATCCCGCCGGACAATTCCCTGCGGGATTTTTTTCTTTCCTGTGCCTTATATATCCCCGATTAAAGAATTGAACAGCAGTTGGCATCAGATTATTGAAAAAATGATTCATATCTCATCTTTAAATCCCCTTTGAATTGAAATAATTCGTAAATAGCAAAAGTTTACGGAGTCAGGTAAACCCAAAAATAATTTTAAAATCAACAGATATGAAAAACAAATCATTATTAATCTCAGTTCTTCTGGCAGGAGTCATCAGTGCCAGTGCATTCGCTCAGAAAGAGGTATATAAAATATCTTTGGCGGAATGGTCATTACATCGTGCACTTGGGAAAGGTACAATTACAAATCTTGACTTCCCGAGAATTGCTAAAAAGACCTATGGCCTCGATGCGGTAGAGTATGTTTCAACATTCTTTAAAGGCAAATCTGAGGACATGGGTTATCTTCAGAGTCTGAAGGATTCATGTGATAAGTATGGAGTTAAAAGTCTACTGATTATGGTTGACGGTGAAGGCAACCTTGCAGATACATCACTTGCAGCCAGGACTAAAGCTGTTGAAAATCATTACAAATGGGTAAAAGCAGCCAAATTTCTGGGATGTCATACCATAAGAGTCAATGCTGCCGGCAGAGGAACAATGGGCCAGATGCAGGCTGCTGCAATTGATGGCTTAGCCCGTCTGTCCGATTATGCTGCCGGTTACGGTATTAATGTTGTTGTTGAAAATCATGGTGGCAACTCTTCTATCGGAAAATGGCTTGCTGAAATTATGAAAACGGTAAACAGACCTAATTGTGGGACATTGCCTGATCTTGGTAATTTCTATGAGTATGACCGCTATGCAGGGACAAAAGATCTGATGCCTTATGCAAAGGGTGTCAGCGGAAAAACTTATGATTTCGACGCAGAGGGAAATGAGACAAAGGTTGATTATGCTAAAATGATGAAGATCATTTCCGACTCAAAATATACAGGATACATCGATGTGGAGTATGAGGGAAATAAGCTGAGTGAAGATGAAGGTATCAAGGCAACTATCGCTTTGTTGAAAAAAGTTATCGCACCTTATAACCAATAGTTAATTGTCCTGTGTAAGGAGGACTTTTAGAAGTTGAAAATTAAAGACCTCCCGACCGAACGACCAGTCGTTAAGTCGGGAGGTTTTTGTGTTATACCTGGATTATAGCATACAGTTTCATATATTTTTACAACAGGCATTTAAATTAAAAACCCCGGGAATAGTCCGGGTTTTTTAATCACGGCATATCCCCGGTATTAAATACTGAAATATTTTTTCAACAAATCCATGAGTAAATTGATCCTGATGGGTTTTGAGATGTAATCATTACATCCTGCTTCCAGAGCGCGTTCCTTGTCCCCGGCAAGTCCAAATGCTGTCTGGGCAATGATAATCAACTCTTTATTAAAGTTACGAATCCGTGTAGTTGCTTCATAGCCATCCATTTCAGGTAAACGTATATCCATAAGTACAAGGTCAATATCCGGATTATTTTTGCAAATATCAACGGCTTCTTTGCCTGTATTTGCTTTTAATAGTTTTTTACTGAACTGACTTATTAAACGCGTGATAAACAATTCTGAAGACTTATCATCTTCCACTATCAAAACGGTAAGCTCCTTAATTACACCACTCACATGAGATGCAGGAATAATACCGGCCGAATTCCGATGTGAAACATTAGGAATTCTAAAGTGAAACACTGATCCTGATCCAAACTCACTGTCAAACCATATACTGCCTCCCAACATTTCGACATATGCCTTTGAGATAGATAATCCTAATCCTGTGCCTTCATAATTTCTTGATAATGAATCATTCCCTTGCCGGAATCTGTCAAAGATGAATTTTTTTTGTTCATCGCTTATACCAATGCCAGTATCCTTAACATAAAATTCAAGATCATTGTCGTTCTTTCTGAAACCAAATTCAACATAACCTGAATGAGTAAATTTGATTGCATTTTTAACCAGATTGGTCTGAACTGCATAGATTTTCTCAAAGTCAGTTTCAATTATGGCATCTTCAGCAGATATTGAGTTATTGCAAATGAGACGAATTCCTTTTGCATCTGTTTCAGGTTTAAAAAAGGAAGCTATCGATCTGGTCTGTTCCAGAATATTTGTTTTTGATAATGAAATCCGGGACTGCCCAGCCTCTATTTTTGAAATATCGATTATATCGTTTATTATGCCAAGCATTCGTACACCACTATTTCGTATGATTTCCAGGTAGTCATCTTTTTCCTTAGCTGTAAGGCCGGGCAATTTGAGAAGTTCGGCAAACCCCATTATGCCATTCATAGGAGTTCTTATCTCATGACTCATGTTGGCAAGAAATGCAGATTTTAGCCTGTCGCTTTCCTCAGCCTGGCTTAGAGCATTTATCAGCTCATTCTCTGCCTTTTTCATCTCCGTTATATCGCGAATAATAACCAGCCTGCTTCCCTGTATATTTTTTATACCCTGTTTTATTATACTGTAAGTCTTAATACTGTCATTGTCAACAATATCAATCAGGCCCTGCCTGGTTCATATCAATTGAGGAATTAAGCAACTGAGGAACTGAAGCATCAACCGAGGTGGCAGGTAATCCAATTATTTTCTTATTTGAGATTCCCAAAAATGAGATAGCCATTGAATTTATATCCTGTATCCTGTTTTGTGAATCCAGAGCAAGTATACCATCAGGAAGTATTTCAACCAGTTTCTCCCGTGCTACAGGTACTAAATCAAGGAACCTGAAAAAAAGTACGGCATAACCTGCCAAAACGCCACTGACAGTTATACTGAAAGGAGTAAGATCCAGTCCTGCCACAGGACTTAATCCGGTCAGGTAAATTATACTGGTAAACCATGGGAACAGTCCACCGGTTAAAATAATCCAGGCCTGAGATCGGAAAGTTCCTTTCTGTTGAATTAAAAACCTGACAAGATAGATTGCAGAGAGAAGCAGCAAGGCATAAGAATAGGCTATATAACCTATCCAGAACCATATACCATGAAAATATTCCATAAGGTTTGTTTCCTCTGATATAGGAGAAAACCCCGACCACATGAGGTTGTGTTTTTCATTGGTTATGGTAAGAATATAGGTTATAACAGGGATAACAAATAAAATACCGATGTTCCTGCGCGATAAAAGCCTGTCTTTACCGGTGAATCGCATAACAAATATAAGGTAGAGTACAGGTGTTGCCAGACCTCCTGAATACTCTAACTTCGACCAGAATATTTTTTGCGTCATATCCGGGGCTGCCGTTTCAAAAATTATCCAAAAAGCACCACTCCCGGCTGCCAGCATAAGCCAGGCAAGTTCCCTGGCTCCTTTTACCGACCGTCTGTGGAATGCAAGCAAAGCCACAAAAAAAGATACCAGTGAAGTAATTATGAAGAATACTGTGTAAATAGTAAAACCCTGATTCATTTTATTTTTCCCTTTTCAGTGACTGCCTTTTAGCTTTTCCCCAAAAGCCACACCTGATCAACCATTTATAATACAGCAATATAACCTGTAAAAACTAATAGCTATCTATTCACCTATAATCTGTTATTAAAAGTTTATAATGGACAATACAGGTTGCAGTCTGCACTCCGCAATAGTAATAAATTTAATTCACATTTGCTTTTAATCGGGAATGCGATTATTGATTCAGGTTTTATATTTCAATTATTGGAAGTTCCGACAGGCTTGTCGTACCAGAGAAATTTATAATAACTTAGCCTTTTTACCTGTTTCTGATACTGATTCAGGAAATATAATATAAAAAACCAATCTGAAATAAAGCAGTTTATTACAGACCCTTAAATTTATTAATAGCGTGTAATTGTTCAAATGCTCTTCAGAATATTCAATTAAAAGAAGACATAATGAATCCGCTAAGTCATCAGAGATGTTCCAAACAATAAACACAAGTAAATTGAAAGAGACTCAGGCTCTGGTGTAACGGCCCATTAATTGTCCTTCAGCAAGTATATTACCTTCCATAGCCTTAAGAAGGTCATTTTTACTTATTCCCGATCCGGCACCAAGCAATTTATCCAGTGCATATAACTTAAAATAGTACCTGTGTGTCCCGCCCGGAGGGCATGGTCCCCCATATCCGGCTTTTTTGAAATCATTCATTCCCTGTAATGTCCCATTCTTAAGGCTATCCGTTTTGGGTACATTTTCAATGAGGTGTCTTTCATCTGCAGGTATATTGTAAATTACCCAGTGGACATAAGTTCCCATAGGTGCATCGGGATCATCACAAATCAGGGCAAAAGACTTTGTGCCTACAGGTACATCGGACCATTCAAGCTGAGGTGAAACATCAATACCATCACACGTGTATTTCGAAGGAATGGTTCCCCCCTCTTTAAATACCTGACTTTCGATTTTCATTTTTACTCCCTCCTTTTTTATAAACGAATTGTATAAATTTTGTATTTGTATTGATCCACCTGATTAATATTTATAGTAACCGGAACATCAGGCAAATAATTGATCGAAAATTAAACTTCCGTATTACCAGCAGATTTACCGAAAAGTAATCTGTCAATGCTAAATATCCCCGGACCGTTAATGAGCACCAGTATATCCACCATTAAAAAGATAAATGGAGTCTGGGCACCTCCAGCGCCTAAAAATGGGTGTGGAAGAGTCATGATTGTAGCCACCAGCATGTTAATCATCACCGCAACAGAAACGGGTCTTGTAAATATCCCTAATACCAGCATAATGCCTCCCAGAAACTCAGTGAACATGCTCAGATAAGTCAGCGGAGCAGCGAACCCCATCTTCGCGAAACCTTCTACTGTAGCATCCATTCCATGACCATGAAACCAGCCCAGAACTTTTCCCGCGCCATGTATGAACAAAAGCCCTCCCACAGTCAACCGGGCCAGCAGAAGGGAAATATTTATCAAAGATGAATTTGTGTTATACAATAAATTACTTAGTGCAGAATTTTTATTTGACATACTCTTTACATTTTGTTTCTAAAAACAGAACAACTGATAAACAAAAATGTTTGTTACATGCTAAGTGATTCACACTGAGATTTGTTAGTCAAAAGCCATGTGTTCAAAGCAAATGGACAGGTATTAACAGAATAAACTTTCCACTTCGGGGTTAAGTTTTGAAATAGACTGTCTTTATGTTAACAAATTCCCTGATACCCTGCAATGCCAGTTCACGGCCATAGCCTGACTTTCCTGTCCCGCCAAAGGGTAACCTGGGATCAGATTTAACAAGTGAGTTGACAAACACGGCTCCATCATGAAATTCCGGTACAAGTTCACTTGCCTTCTCAAGGTCAGATTGTGAAGAGAGATACTCCCAGACCGTAGTCTGTCTGGTTTGCAAGGGCCACAGCGTGTGAAGTATCTTTTGCAACAGTTATGGGAACCACAGGTCCGAAAACCTCTTCATCGAAAAGGGGCATCCCCGGAATAACATTCAGAACAAGAGTCGGATCAAATAATAGATTATGCAACACCCCGCCATAAACCATTTTTGCTCCCATCTCAACTGATTGCCTTACCTGTTCTTCAAGTTTAGCAGCTTGTTGAATATTGGCAAGCGGACCTATATCAGTATCCTCAAGCACAGGATCTCCGGTTTTTAGTTGTTTCATCTTTCCAAGGAACAGTGAAACAAACTCATCAAGTACTTTTTCAACAATAATAAAGCGTTTTGCAGCAATACAGCTTTGTCCTGCATTTTGAAACCGTGCTTTTATGCCTGTTTCCGCAGCTTTTTCCAAATCTGCATCAGCCAGTACAACAAAGGCATTGCTGCCACCCAAGTTCAAGCAGTGATTTCTTAATGACACTTCCGGCTGCCTCAGCGACACTCTTACCGGCAAATTCGCTGCCAGTAAGGGAGACAGCTTTAACAGCAGGGTGCTTTATTATTTTGGCAACCCGTCCTGATCCGATAACAAGATTCT
This sequence comes from uncultured Bacteroidales bacterium, assembly GCA_963741935.1. Classification (GTDB taxonomy): domain Bacteria; phylum Bacteroidota; class Bacteroidia; order Bacteroidales; family VadinHA17; genus LD21. The sequence goes on from CAVUJY010000025.1 coordinate 7,336, forward strand.
GAAATACTCCTGTGTGGAAATCCGGCCTCTATGAAAAGGTTCTCAATATGCATGGCACAAAACTGCACATTTGAGGCATGTTTCAGTAAAACCGTATTTCCTGCCATAAGAGTTGGGATGGCAAACCGGAAAACCTGCCAGAACGGAAAATTCCATGGCATAATTCCAAGAACAGGGCCAAGAGGTTCATACGTAATATAACTCAGATCAGCATCTGTCTCAACCTGTTCGGAATGAAGAAATGTTTCTGCATTCGAGGCATAATATTCACATACCCATGCACACTTCTCAACCTCTGCTAAAGATTCTTTGACAGGTTTTCCCATCTCAGTGGTGATAGCTCCTGCATACTCCTTGATATTATTTCGTAGGAGATGAGCTGCTTTTTCCATCAGAGAACTGCGATAGGCAAAACCGGTTCCTTTCCATTCATCAAATGACTTAACCGACTCTGCAAGACATTCCTCTATTCTCTCTTCGGAGTATTCAGGAAACTCGTTAACTGTTATTTTTGTATATGGATTAATGCTTCTTAACATCATTCTCTTACTTAATATAAGGAAAGCTTCAATTTAAGCTCTGCATAGCCTGCAATAACAAGGTACTTATCAGGTATGACCCAGAACAGGGTGAGGCTGATAAAGTTCCTCCAGGTACTTAATTTCATCATCAGAAAGTTTTACCGATAATGCAGCAACGGCATCTTCGAGGTGTCCGGGTTTGCTTGCGCCAATTATCGGAGCTGTAATATCAGGTTTCCCAAGCATCCAGGCAAGGGCAATCTGAGCATCGGGCAGCTTTCTTTTTGATGCCAGTTCTGCGAGACGGTTCACGATATCAAAGTCAGAATCAAACTTATAAAGCATCTTGCCAAACTCATCAGTCCTGGCACGTAATGTCTCTGTTCTTTCCTTTGATCTCTTTCCGGTTAACAATCCACGTGCCAGAGGGGACCATGGAATCACAGCAATTTTCTGATCACGGCAAAACGGCAGCATCTCACGTTCCTCCTCGCGATAAACAAGATTATAATGAGGTTGCATTGAGACGAACCGGCTCCAGCCATGCAGATCAGAAGTATAGAGTGCCTGTGCAAATTGCCAGCTATACATAGAGGAAGCCCCTATATAGAGAGCTTTCCCTGATTTTACTACATCATTAAGAGCTTCCATGGTCTCTTCTACAGGCGTATTATAGTCCCAGCGGTGTATCTGGTAAAGATCAACATAATCAGTCTTTAATCGTCTTAGACTTGCATCGATAGAGCTCATTATATGTTTACGGGAAAGTCCTCTGTCATTTGGATCCTTACTCATGGGATTAAATACTTTGGTAGCTATAACCACCTCATCACGCCGGGCAAAATCCTTAAGTGCATTTCCAACTACCTCTTCACTGGTGCCATATGAATACATATCAGCGGTGTCGAAGAAATTAATTCCCAGCTCCAGTGCCTTTTTAATGAATGGCCTGCTCTCCTCCTCATTAAGTGCCCATTGCCAACGGTCAGTCACCTTGCCATAAGTCATCGTTCCGAGACATAACTTAGAGACTTTCATTCCGGTATTGCCAAATCTTACGTATTCCATGTTAATTTATTTTGATGTCTGTTAACACAACAAATTTCAACAAATAAAGGTTTATATGCAATGAAAATTAATATGAGAAAGTTGAAAATCTGTATACTCAGTTGTAATTTAACGAGGTGAAAGTCTTTGCTCTCTTTTCGTGATTTATTTCATAAAAACTTATATTTACAGCCTAACATAAAAGAAAAGAAAATGAGTAATCTTAGTACTGTTCTGAAGAAGCTGCCCAGGGTATTCTGGATATCAAATTTAATGGAGCTGTTCGAAAGGTGGGCATGGTATGGATTTTACAATGCATTTGCACTCTACCTTACACTTTCCAAAGATACAGGGGCACTGGAATTCACACAGGTTCAAAAAGGTGTAATAATAGGTACCGGTTCTATGCTCCTTTATTTTCTGCCACTGATTACAGGTGCAATATCAGACCGTATAGGATTTAAGAAAGTCCTCATTATGTCATTTACAGCTTACCTGGCAGGTTATTTTATGGTTGGCACTTTTCAGTCATTCTCAATGGTATTTGCTGCCTATCTTTTTCTTGCTGTAGCAGGTGCCATGTTTAAACCTATAATTTCCGGCATGGTAGCGAAGACTACTAACAGTGAAACTTCATCGGTAGGATTCGGCATCTTTTATATGATGGTAAATATAGGCGGATTTATAGGTCCGTTCATAGCAGGCTTTCTCTACAAAGTAAGCTGGCACCTGGTATTTCTTATGTCAATTGTGACCATCGCAATAAACTACATATTCGTTTTCTTTTTCTTCAAAGAACCCGACAGGGAGCCATCAGGAATTACATTCATGAAAAATATAGGTATCGCATTTAAAAATATTTTCGATACCCTGGCCGACTGGAGATATGATCTCTTCCTTCTGATTATGGCTGTCTTCTGGACTGCTTTCAACCAGCTGTATTATTCATTCCCGGTATTTCTCGATCAATGGGTGGATATGGACAAGATATCTGCATTTCTGGGTCTGGCTCCCGGTACAATTACCGCTCCGACAGTTACAAGTATGGATGCATTTTTCATCATAGTCCTGCAGATGTATATTTCATCGCAAAGCGCAAAACTGAAGCCCTTACATTCGATGATAACCGGGATAATGATACTGGCAGCAGGATTGATTCTGATGTTCATTACACAAAATCCATGGCTGGTTTTACTTGGAGTACTGATATTTGCTATTGGTGAGATGGCATCATCACCAAAATATACTGAGTATGTTGGCCGTATAGCCCCTGCAGATAAAAAGGCTTTATATATGGGAACCTCTTTTCTTCCCATAGCATTAGGCCATTTTGCAGCAGGCTATATATCCGGCAGACCTTTTGAAATAATTGCCGATAAATATTACATCTTAACAAGGGCACTGGCTGATAAAGGCATCTCCCTTGACCTCACAGGGACTCACAAACAATGAATTCTTTGCCAAAGCCCAGGATGCTATGAAAATGGATTCTCCCAACTCACACGATATCTCTGGGATACCTATCATCCTTCACATATATGGTATCTGTTTACCGGTATTGCTGTTGCAGGAAGTGTCTTACTTTACTTATACGACAGGTTTATTATTCCGAACAAGCAGGCAGCGTAGGAGTGAGAGGGAGAAAGGGAGAAGGGGTGAGTGGGTGAAGAGGAGAAGAAGAGACGAAGAGACTTGAAGATCACATGTTGGTTAGATGAATAACAAACCGTGATATTTTGTAATTTAATCAATCCGTGATGCCTCAACTTGGTAAAATATTAATAATTGCAGGAATATTTCTCATAATGACCGGCATCATAGTTTATTTGCAGGTGACAAACTTTCGTGGTTGGGCCACTTCCGGGTGATATCCGAATTGAGAATAAAAACATGAGGTTTATTTCCCGATAACGACAATGATAATTCTCAGCATAGTGGCTTCAGCAAATTGTGGAGAATCAGTGTAAGTTCCTCTAGAAGTTGAATCGCATGAGGTGAAGCTGAAGTCTGAAAGAGATTTAATATAATGAAGCAATGAGCGTAAGGGGAGAAACGGAAAGAAGAAACAGGAGAGAAAGGGAAAGAATATTGGAGAAATGATGGATTATTAAACCAGAAGAGATGGAAAGATATCTGAGCGAATTAATAGAAGAAGGTGAGAACATCAGACACTTGATTTCAAGTATTGCATATCGGACAGCAGAAAGATAGCCAGGTCTTTAGCAGCATTCGCAAATACTGCCGGAGGTAAATTGCTTATTGGTGTCAGGGATAATGGCAGTATAGCCGGAATAAGGTCAGATGAGGAATATTATATGGTCGAAACTGCTGTTCATCTTTACTGCCGACCTGAGATTGAATTCAATATTAAGCAACATAACAACAAAGGGTAAAACCATACTTGAGGTGGAAGTTCTAAAAGGTGATAAAAGGCCATATCAGGTTAAAGATGAAAACGGAAAGTGGAGATCCTATTTCAGAAATAAGGATCAAAACCTCGAAGCCAACAGGGTTTTACTCCATATATGGAGAAAAAAAGAGAAGAATACCGGTGTCCTGGTGCGATTTGGCAGAGCAGAGAACCTTTTGATGGATTATCTTACAGAGAACGGATCAATAACCATGTCAAAATTTAAAAAGATTGCACGTATCTCCCCTTATATGGCAGAAAACATTCTGGCAAATCTTATAATCTTCAAAGTGATTATAATGAATGTCTCAGAAAAGGGATTCACCTATGAACTCAATCCTGTTGAACAGGAGGCAGTTATGGCTGGAAGATAATATAGAATTCACTTCAGCGGATTTGCAGTCGAAAGCATTGAAAAACAAGCAATTATTAACACCTCGCAGGGCAAAGATTATGACATCCGACATGCGCAGGCATCGGGGTATTTAAGATAGATTGTGTCTCTGTTCAAAGTTTAATTCTTACAGGCTTCAGGGAATAGCTCATCCCTGATTTTATTCCCTTATCGGTTATCAATAAAACATTTAATACACGATTGTTAACAGGATAATTGCCATTAGTGTCAGATACTTCAACAACCACCTCATTTCCAAGCACTTCAGCCTTAAATTCGAGAAGACTGTATTCACCCTGCCTGTAAGCAAATCCATCTCCGGCATCATAATAGAGTTTGCCATTAGCCCTGTTCTGATTGTCAAGCGAAACATAAAGAGTCAGTGTATCAAGTGAGTATTCGGTTGTGTTCTGAATAATCTTCCCCAGGGGAAGTATAGCTCCGGGCCGGATTTTTAATTCAGACTGATATTTATCGTTCCTTTCTTCATCGTTGATTATCGAAATTGTCCTCCAGTTTCCTTTGGGCAACACTGTATCTTCGGCCCATGGAGGGATTATAAGCAGGTCACCACCAAGCATAAAGGCCTGATCTTCCTCCCTGAGCCGTGTGTCTTTATAATCGGCAAAAAATACCGGTTGCATTACGGGCATCCCTGTGACAGAAGATTCATAGAATAATGTATACAAATAAGGCAAAAGACGATATCTTCTTTCTATGGCAATTCTGGCTGTATTTTCAACCTTTTTGCCAAAAGCCCATGGTTCAGAATTTATGAAGTCTTTTGCTTTATGAGCCCGTGCGAAAGGATAAAATACACCGGTAGCGATCCAGTTTGCATATAATTCGGGTGTAGCATTTCCACCGAATCCTCCGATATCAGCTCCGCTGAAAGGTTGTCCCGAAAGGCCAAGGTTAAGGCTCATGGGTATTGACATTTTCAGTTGTTGCCAGGTCGAAAGGTTATCACCTGTCCATGTGGCAGCATAGCGCTGGCCTCCAAGAAAGTTACTCCGTGTAAGTAAAAAAGGTCTTTTACCAGGATTGGCATCAAGGATGCCTTCATGTGATGCTTTAGTCATTAACATTCCATAGACATTATGATAACGCAGGTGGATACCTTCCGGAATAGGCCCGCCTCCCCTATGAATATTTTCTACAGGCATAGTATAATCAATACCGTTAAACACCGAAGGTTCATTCATGTCGTTCCACACACCGTCGATACCCATTTGCAAGAAAATTTTTGTACAAAGCAGCCCACCATTTTGCAGTTTTCTCCTGTGTAAAATCAGGAAATACACAATCGCCCGGCCAGACTTTCCCAACATAATTTTTCAGCTGAGCTGTTTTTACCCATACATCTTCCTTTTCACCCGAATCATATACAAAATAACCCTTTTCCAATTTAACCCCGGGGTCAATCATCCAAACCGATTTAAATCCTTTAGCAGTGCAGATAGTCATTAGTCTCTTTAGGATCAGGGAAGTTTATTGGTGAGAAAGTAAATATTTTGAATTTTTCCATATAGTCGATATCCAGCCAGATTACATCGCAGGGGATTTTCTTAATCCGGAATGTATCAGCAATCTCTTTTACCCTTGTATCAGGATAATAAGACCACCGGCTTTGCTGAAAACCCAGACTCCATAAAGGAGGCAGGTTCATTTTACCTGTCAGCTCAGCAAGCATCTTTACAACATCGCCGGGTGAATCGCCTTCAATAACAATTACAGAAAACGGAGGTCCATCTGATGAAAATGTAATTCCATTCCCCATAAAAACTTCCTGTCGCCAGGTATTATTTGCCAGAACGCCGAACGAGGTACCGTCTTTTCTTACACCCAGAACCCATGGATGAGACTGATACAGGCGGTCGCCATGATCCTTTTCATATCCGTAGTTATCATAATTCCACAGTTTTCTCACCAGAGCCGTTTCGTATCAGCTGACCTGTTACCTCACCTGTTCCATATAAATCAGTATATTCATCAATCTTTATATAGGCAAGATTTTTCCCAAATACACTGCTGAACTCCACTTTAGTCTTCCATGCTGCAGGCAAACTTCCAATTTCTTCAGGCTCTTTCAGCAATGCAAAAGAAGGAAAGCTCTTCTCCGGCACAAAATTATCGGGATAAAAGATGGCCACGTTTTCCTTTATTAGCGCAGCTCTTTTCTGGGCATTTAAATTGGTAAGGGCAAAACTAAACACCAAAACCAATAACAGAAGATAAGAGGTTCTCTTTTGGTTCATAATCAATTAATTTTGATTCTATTGTTAATCATATAACAATAAATTAATATTGATTGTTTTAATGAACAACATTAAAATGAAGGTTTTATATGAAAATGGAAGTGATAAAGATGTCCCTTTATAATCAGCGGGTACTACCATAATCAAATAAATACTCCGATTTGGTAAAGTGGGCTGTGGGCAGAAGGTCGAAGTGAAACGGAGATCCTGCTTTAGCAGGGCTGTTGGCTGCACACACACGACATTCCCCTCCTGGAGGGGTTAGGGGTGGGTTTTCAACGGTGCACGATACTCGTATTTACTCAACCCTAGTCAACATATTATTCCTTTTCGAGTGATAACTTCTGATAAACACCATTAGTCCAGCCAAAACCATCCTGGGTAGGATATTCACCACCCCCACTCTTACTTAATGTATCGACAACATCGTATTTTTCAAGCATCTTATATGTTGCCTGGTAATCTTTCCTGTTCAAGATGCAGCCAACGATCTTTTATCCGTGTGGCCATATCATCAAAATTATAGTTTCTCAGACCGGTTATTACTATCCATTGAAGCGGTGCCCAGCCATTGGGAATATCCCATTGCTGGCCGGTATCGAACAGAGTCGGGATAACTCCTCCGGGTTTTAAAAAGTTCTTATCAATAATTTCAGAAACAGCTTTGGCCTGCTTATCAGATGCAATTCTGAAGAACAGGGGATAAACTCCGGCAACAGAAATAACAGGAGTATGTTCCTTACTTCTGAAATTATAATCCATAAAGAACCCTTTATCAGAATTCCATAAATACTTCATCATGGCATTCTTCCTGGCTTCAGCAATAGATTTATAATACTCAGCTCTTTTATTATTGCCTGTAATCTTGTAAGAATCTGACAGTACCATTTCCATATTGTACAACAGGGAATTAAGGTCAACAGGGATGATATCCGTTGTGTGAATAGTATACAACTCCCATTTGTTATTATTATCAACAGACAACCACCTGCTCGAAAAATCCCAGCCCGATTCAGCAGTTGCCCTAAGGTTCCTGTAAACATCATTCTTGTCTGTACCCGGAATTTTAGCAACAGCTTCCTCTGCCGTTTTTACATCTTCACGGTAACTTTCCGAACGCGGTATATTTGTATCAGACCAGTACCTGTTTAAAATTTCACCATCAGCAAGTTTTATAACCCGTCTGTATTCATCCACCTGGTCATTGAGGTTTGTCAGTTCCATCCATCCAGAATTCATGTTCCTTTTCCAGGTATTTGAGATAATGTGTAAATACAGTGTCACCTTCCATCTCTGCCAGAACAGATATCATCATTGAGAAAAAAGGTGGTTGTGAACGACCCAGAAAATAGGTGCGGTTTCCATTTGGAATATACCCATAAGTATCAATCAGATATGAAAAATTATCGAGCATATTCCTTATAATTTCTTTCCGCTTATCCTGTTCCAGACCTAGCATGGTGAAATAACTGTCCCAGTAATATATCTCACGAAACCTTCCCCCTGGCACAATATACGGATAGGGCAAAGGTATTAATGTACCTGAACGCACCTTGATCAGGTGGCCGTTTGAGTACGTCCCAAAGCTTTGATATGTGTACATTTATTGACGACGAATCTGCGACAAAAGCAGGTCCGTTCCCCGGTATGATAAAGTATCTTTTTACAAAATTAAGGATTGAAGTATCAGACTTATCTTGCATCTGTGAGTATTTTTCCCTGATTGCCGAAGGCTGCTCCAATGGAATACAATCAACAAATGTCTTACTGTCGGGAAAAATGTTTTTGCTGGACTGAACGTCATAGAATAATTGACCGTACAGATCTTCAGGTGTTCCTATGTTTACCT
>CAVUJY010000026.1:0-28784 GCA_963741935.1 uncultured Bacteroidales bacterium
CCCGGTAAGTGAGAAGTTTAGGTTAATTAGAGAAGAGAATTTAACTTAGAAATGGAGTGCAATAATTAACCTTGGTCAAAGTTTGTTAAAGTGCAAGATAATCATTTAAATATAAAAATCCTATTTTGCTGATATATAATATGTTAACCTTTTGACCTCAAAGAATAAAGGACATATAATGCAAAAGAAATAATATGACTGTAATTTAGTAGTTCTCAGCTCTGAAAAACTATCCTCATAATCCTGCGTTCTCAAACAAACGTGTTATTTTTTAATACCTCAGGTACGGATAGGTTAACCACTTTTTTTATCCAAATATTATTTGGGCGAGGATATGAATTTATTGATATCATTTTTAATCTTTCTATAAACCAAATTAATATCCCGCACGCTTCTGGAATGTTTTGTCTTGAAAATCGAATGCCGACATTATGTATTGTATTAAAAGATTATAAAAAAATAATACCCAGAATACAAATAATTGGTTAAGTAGTAAACCCCAGTAAAAAGGCTGCCTCATTTGAGACAGCCTCTTTTTTATTATCAGATCCTAATGTACTTTTCCCAAACCAGTGGAATCATTTACTTCTTCACCTTTTTTACTGTTTTCGAATCGTCAGCATTAAGGAAGCTATTGTACTTATAATATGCCAGAAAAGCGACAGCTGCCAGAATTATAACGGCTACATATACAAAAGTTGGTACCGGTACAGGATCGCCTGAAGCATATGAATGCATCCCCGACAAATAATAATTAACACCGAAGTAGGTCATAAGAACAGAAGAAAAGGCAAAAAGAGATAAAATATTAAAGGTAAATATATCTTTCATCCCCGGAATATTACGACTATGAATTACAATACTGTAAATAATAATTGTAATAAGTGACCATGTCTCCTTCGGATCCCAGCCCCAGTACCTTCCCCACGATTCATTTGCCCATACAGCACCAAGAAATGTTCCGATTGTCAGAAAATAAAGACCAAGTGTAAGTGTTTTAAAATTAATGACAGTCAATTCATCTATGGTATTGGAAATTCTTTCACGGTTTTTATCTGTTGACAATGCAAGCAGGATCATTGTAATCAGGCCAAGTATTGCTCCTAATCCCAGGAAGCCATAACTACCGGTAATTACTGAAACATGTAATGTAAGCCAGTACGATTTAAGTACCGGCACAAGGTTTGTTATCTCAGGATCCATGAAACTAAGATGTGCTACCATCAGAGTCATAGATGCCAGAACGGCAGTTGCCGAGAGAGCAAAAGCTGATCTCCTGCTAAATATAAATCCGGCAAGCACTGTAACCCACGAAATAAATATCATTGATTCATATCCGTTGCTCATGGGAGCCCTGACCTGCAATATACCATCTGAGAGCTATACCAAAAGTGTGAAACAGGAAACCCACAAACAGCAGCCAGCTCAGAGCCTTTACAAATTTAGACTTTTTGTTTCCGCCCTTTATCACCATTGTGATAAGCCCGATAAGCATTATAAGACCCACTGTGGCATAAAACGGAAATAATTTCTCAAAGATTCCCAGTTTGTAGTAGAGTAACTCAGCATTTATTTTTGATTTCGAAGGAAGATCATATTTAGCAAACCTTTTCTGATACTCACTGATTGACAAGGCAATCCGTCGGACTCCACAACATTATCCGATTCCACTGCATCGGCAAGCAATGGAATAATTGTTTTAAGATAAAGTGAGTCGTCCTTGCTGATAGCAGTCTTAAGAGCTTCCTGGGCAGAACCCCAGGTATGAGTATTATCTTTCAGTGGAAAAAGTTTAAGAAAGTCTCCCTGGTAAATCATATAAAGAATATTTACCCTCTCATCAACTTTCATTACCTCCTTATCCGTCTTATTTCTGTCACCCGGGGCTTTGGAATAGGCAGTATTAACTTCCTTCGATATTTTATATGTTCCGCTCCCGTCAAGTTTAACAAGATCTGAAAATGCAGCATACTTTCCTCTTATTCCCAGCTTATTCTGCAGATCGTTGTTTGAAATCTCTAATCATTGGAACATCCTTCCAGTTATTAAAATCGAAATAGAATGCCAAGAAAGATCTGCATGGATGTAAGTCCCTCAAATTCGTTCTCCCTGGTAACTTTCCGAAGAATATCGTTACTGAGAGTAAACAAGTGGTTTTGTCCTTCCCTTCTGATCCTGTACCAGTACCTTCCCAAACTCTTCCGAAAGCGTTTTATCAGGGATAAGCTTTTGAGCATTAAGTGAAGACAGCCCTGATAAAAAAAGAATCATGACTAAGGCAGTAAGGGACTTTCTGATATTTGATTTCCAGTTTCCTGCACTCACATGTACGGAAAACAGTGTTCTTACTCAGCAGCGCAAGAATTATGAAAAGGAATAATAAGGAATATCCTGCATATGTAACCAGCATCCCTGCCAGATCATGATTAACCGAAAGGATGGTTCCTTTCTCATCCTGATCATAAGAAGACTGGTAAAACCGGTATCCTTTGTACTTAAGAATATTATTCATATAAGATCATGAATGGTTTCTCAACATTGTTTTCTTTATCAATCAGTACCACATCGCTCTTATAACCTGAAGGACTATTTGATCCAGGATATCTATCAAGAATAAAGTCATTCAGCTTTATACTGAAAGGCAGAACAGTAAGTTTCGGGCCGTAATTTACCTCAACAGTATTTCCGTCAACGATGCATGATCCGCTGGCAGCATTTTCAGATTCGTTGTCCCACAAATAAATTGTTTTTGATTCCAGGTCGTTGTAGAGGTGGAAAATAAACGCATTCTGACCTGTGTTCTCATCTTCCGGATTAACTCCTGTTACTTTAATTACTGCTTTGTCAGAAATTTTCTGAGGAACAATTCTTATTCCATTTACAGTTATAATCTGCATTTGCTTAATTCTAAAGGCTTGCCTGCTTCAACAGATTCAATAGTCTGTGAGCCCATGTCAGTTGCAGCAAGATTGTATTTTGACGAAATTAAAAAAGTTCCGGCATCATATGATATATTAATATCGGCAGGTTCGGCAGGTGAAAATCCGATGGTTATTCCATCTGTACTTTTTCTATCACCCTTTTTAAGTACCAGATTTTCCCTGACCATCATACCTTTGGTAACAAGCAGAGATACCATCGGTTCGCCATCAGGACTGTCAGTTATATCTTCTGTAGCATTTGGAATTATCTTTGATAAAACCAGATCATATTCCTTATTATTTATATCCAGTTTCTTTTTATAGGTATCAGCTGAAACCGACGTCAATGTATATTTATCTGATTGACTGTCAATAAGCTTCCCTCCTGCATCTTTTACAGAATACCAGATATATTTATCAATTGAATAGCATGTATTCTGAGCTTCACCTTCACGTATATGAATTGATCCTTCCCATCCGAAATATCTTGTTATCCCTGCACCGAGTATCATAAGCAGAAATGAAAAATGAAACAGGAAAACTGTGAGCTTATCTTTCCTGTACATTTTTAATGTGATCAGCCTCCCAACCAGGTTTACTGCAAGCAGCAACAATATCAGCTCGAACCACCAGGCATCATATACCATGCTGTAAGCTGCTGCAGCTCCAAAATCATTCTCAAGGAAAGTGGCAACTGCCATCGACCCTGCAAACAACACGAATAATATTCCCATAAAAACGGGAGAAAAGAGAAATTTGATATTCTTCATAATCATTAATTAGTTATTATTAATTAGTGCCTAGAGTGACTAAAGTGCCTAGAGTGCCTAGAGTGATTAGAGTTAGAAGAGTGACTAGTGTATTTTGAGTATCCAGTGTATCAGATATCAGGTAATTTCTTTTCAACTTTTAACCATTATCAACGTTTAAGCTCTTTTGTACCTTAGTGTTAAATTTATCATTATCCTCAATAGAAAGCTTTGTCTACACCTTGTTTATTTCAATATCATCCTTTTTGTGAAAGCATAATAAGTCTTTCCTTATCACGAATTTTTATTTTTGAAGCAGTTGAATATATAATGCCCGAATCTTCGAGTTCCTTTAAGATTCTCACGACACATTCTTTGGCCATTGTTGCCATTTCACCAAGTTCCTGTCGCGACAATATCATATCATACTCATCACTGTGAAAGACCTCATCGGAAAAATACAAAAGGATCTCAGATAACCTGCCTGACATCCTCTTCTGTACCAGATTTACCATTCTTTCATGTGTCTTCATCGACTTGCCACTAATGTCTTCCAGAAGACTTTCGGCAAAGGCACCATTAACTCTCACGAGGTGTTTGAAAATGTCGAAACTAATAAAACAGGCATGAACAGTAGTTATTGCTGCTACTGAATAGTTATGCCGGGAATCGACATAGGCACCGGGTCCCATAATTAACTTTCCGGGCAAGGCAATACTCATAATAAAATTTTTACCATTGGTGCCTTCAATATAAGTCTTGGCCATACCATCAGCCATAAATAAGGCACTTGAGGTAGGAGATCCCTGTTTTATCATTATTTCACCTGGTTTGAATGTTGCTTCATACCGGTTTTCATTGATTAATTGCAGTTCACTTTTAGTCAGAAGTTTAAAATTCTTCCATTGTTTAGTACAGTCTTCACAACTATCGATTATATTTTCACCTGGCATAGTACTAATTTTAAAGGGTTCAAAAATAGGTTTTTGTTGACTTAGGAAATCACAAAGCTAATAATTATCATTCTATTAATTGATATTTATCAAGGGGATATAGCTATATCTATCAACTAAACATATTGTATATTGCATAATATGTGTTAAAAGAATAACAGAACTATTACTAACTTGCAGCAAGAAAAAAATTACTAAACCTTTTATAACTATGAAAAACCTAATCAGATTAATGTCTTTATTAACCATTGCAGGTTTTTTCCTTACTTCATGTGAGGGCCCTATGGGTCCGGCCGGAGCAAATGGGAAAGATGGAGCAAACGGACAAATGGAATAGACGCCAATGCAACCTGTACACAATGCCACAGCAGTTCTGCAGTTATTGAAACAAAACTTGCCCAGTGGGGTGAATCAGTTCACGCTACAGGAGAAAATGCTGCATATGCTGACAGAAACGGATGTGTACAGTGCCATACCAGCCAGGGTTTTCTGGAGTATGTAGCTACAGGTTCAGATCAGGGCTTAGCTATTCCTACTGATCCGATGCAGATCAACTGCTACACATGTCATAAGATTCATGACACATTCACTGATGATGACTGGGCTCTTACAAAACCAGGCGCACAGGAACTTATACTTAAGTATGCCGGAGCTACTGTAACCTATGATAAAGGTAACAGTAACCAGTGTGTTGCCTGCCACCAGGCCCGCGACGTATCTCCGATGCCAGTTGTTGATGCAGATACATATGTAATTGCAAGTAACCGTGTTGGTGTACATCACGCACCAATGTCCAACTTCTTACTTGGAAAAATTCCATTCGAACTTCCTGGCGAAGCATTACCCAACCACAAATGCTCACACTGGTGATGCAGGTTGTATAACATGCCACATGGCAACACCATATGGTTATATGGCAGGTGGCCACAATATGAGTATGACATACAGTGCTCATGGCGGACCGGAAACGCTTAATACAAACGGTTGCTTAACATGCCATCCTTCAAGACAGCGGCTACAGTTGTCTGCAAATTTTGCAGCTCTTGAAGAAGAAGTAACAACAAAACTTGAGACTCTTAAAGCTCAGCTTATTGCTGCTGGTATCTATGATACAAGCAATGATCTGGCAAAACCGGTACATTTAAAGCTAACGTTGCTCTTGCATATCTTAACTATGATGCAGTTGTTCAGGACAAGAGTTTCGGAGCACATAACCCAGGGTACATCAAGACATTACTTGATAATTCAATTACAGCTATGACTGCTCTCGGTTACTAATAACTTTGAGTTTATAATATTAAAAGAGGCTGTCTCCAAAGGGACAGCCTCTTTTCTTTATTGTATACTACTCTCTTTTAAGGCAATACCAGGGAGAAGGAACATCAAGCTACCCTCCCGGAAGATTACTAAAAGCAATGGCATATAGCTTTGTTAAGCAATTTTAATGTAATCAGGAAGATAGTATTGCCGACTCTTTAGGGCAAATATCTCATCTAAGGTTAATATCATGAGTAACCTGATTCTTACAAGATTAATCACTTTCATATAATGATATGAACAGGTTACGGTACAAGTTGATGAGGAGAGAACTGATTTAACCAGATAAAAAAAGGGATATGCCAAAGCATATCCCTGATAAAATTTATCAAAAAGAATGAATTCTACTTTTTAAATGTCCTCATATAATTTACAATATTCCAGATATCATTATCGGCCAGTTTACCTTCGTATTTAGGCATCTCACCTCTTCCGAATTTGGTTTTGTAGAAATGGTCACCATCACTCTGACCCTGAAAATCTGCTTTTGAAAAATCACCCGGGAATTCCTTAAGCATTCTCGACTTAACGCCATCGCCAAGACCGGCTTTCCCATGACATGATGCACAGTTTTTGTTATAAAGCGTCTGTCCTGCCTTTTTACTTGCATCACTCATAGCAACAGGATTTTTCATTGATTTAAAGTTTGCCGGGACAACCCATGGTTTAGGCTGGGCAACTAATGATGCACTCATCATTAAAACTGCAGCGCTGGCAAATAAAAGTTTCATAGTTTTCATAATAATCTGATTTAAATTAATTACTATTTTAAATTTGTGACTTGAGTCTTAAATACCTGTACCGCCTAAAGTATTTAGAATCGTCAGATTCATGTGCTCCTATTCAGTACCATTAAAAAAACAATTTGATATTCGAGTTAAGATTCACTTCCTGATTATAGATCGATTCAAGCATTTATCAGGTTAAATACAATTATCATGCAAATATCTGAATTATATCCTGTATTCTTCTTTAGCATGCTTATTAGCATCTCTTTTTATTCTTATCAGGCTTATAAGTGCAAAAAGGTAATGACCCCAGACTCCTGCAAGCAGAATCGATAATGTATATATCATCCATTTGGGAGGTGTTTTTGTCCAGAGAGCCCTGTGAGATTTTGGTACTGAATAGTACGTTGGCACACCCCATTGTAATGTTTCACTTTTTTCAACATTACCATAAGTAGGGTTGTCATCGAACTTGGCTATAATTGTCAGGTAACCTGTTGTATCGCCGGGCAAATCAGATGGAAATTCCATGTAGGCAGAACCTGACTCATCCAAAGTAAGTTCTCCTAATGGCAACATACTGAACATCCTGGGCACGAATACGGCAACAGTTTCATCTGAAACAGGAACTTCCGCTCCTTTGTCCATAGTATAGGCTTTTACGGTTATAGTCTTGATTGTATCTACAAGGGTAAGTGCCATTTCAAGGATAACATCCTTTACAGTAATATCTGATGTGCCAGCTTCAATTGTGTCATTGCCTTTAAATTCAGAGTTAAATGCCCACATGCCATCATTATCCGTTTTAAAGCTGGCGTCACTATTGAGATTCAGTAATGCTGTGCCCTTCTCATCTGTAATGACGGTTCCGATCAGATCATTCTGCCCTTCTCCTGAATAGAATGAAATTTCCATTCCCGGCAAAGGTAATTCCATTCGGTTTTTCGAATAGGTCAGCGCTGTCTTCAATATACGCTGCCCGTCAGTATTCTTAAAATATGACAATTGAATATAAGGACTTATTATTTCTTGTTCCTGAGAAAAAATATTGCCTGACAAAACAGAAAGCAATGAGGCAAGCAGAAATATGTATTTTATCTTTTTCTTCATGACTTTATCTGTTTAACCATTACGTCAAAATCTCATTTTTATCCTTCTCCTGCATCTCAGAAATTGAAATGATCGGAGCAATTTTCGATACCAGCATAAACAGCATGGCAAAAACTGAAATACCGGCAAAAGTAAGAGCCCATTCAACCCATGTTGGAGAATAATTTATCCAGTCAGGCCGGATGTCCTGAATAGGAAGAAAAGGAGTTTCAAGTGTTGGGATTACAATAATATAACGGTTTATCCACAATGCAATTATAGCAATTACGGCTGCAATTGTAATATTACGTATTGTTCTGAACCGTGGAAAAGCAATTATAGCACATGGCAGAAGTATTCCTATATAGTTGGCAAAGATAAACATGGAATAATAGTCAGTAAAAAGTTTATCAATAAGAATTGAGTCCATTTTTATTGAACCATACCATTTTGTCAGATAATCGCTGAAAGTAAAATAACCGTAAAATGCTGCAATAACTGTAAGAAGTACACCGACATTCACAAAATGCCGTTTGGTAATATATTCTTCCAGGTGATAGACTTTCCTGAATATCCACATAAGTATTATCAGTAATCCTGTCCCTGAAAATACAGCAGCGATAACAAAATAAGGACCGAAAATTGTTGAGTGCCAGCCTGGCTGAAGAGTTACACCAAAGATCCATGCAAGTACAGAGTACACTATAATAGCTATTGCAATTACCATAGCTGCCATAATGATTCTTGCATTTTTTAAAATCTTATATTGTTTTTCGGTACCTGTGAAGCCTAAAGAAAGGGTTTTATAAAGTTTCTTTTTCCAGGGTGCCACATTAAGGTCGGGATAGTCGCGCAATATTGCAAAGTCTTCAATAAATGAAAGATACAGGTACATAAAGCAACCAACAAGGTCAGTAATAATTGCTATTACGTCCCAGGTGATAGGAGATTGGATACGACCATGTATGAAGAGAAAATATAATCTGTCGAGACGTCCGATACAGAAGAAGATAAAGAACGGACCTATAACAAGTGATATTACTGTAATTAATTCAGCCAACCTGATAACCGGTTTTCTCCATCCGGTATGAAAAAGGTGAAGTACTCCCGAGATTAAAGCTCCGGAATAACTCAATCCCATAAAGAAGATAAAGTTAACGATATAGAATCCCCATACGACATTGTCGCGCATCCCGGTAACAATATGTCCTTTATCAATTTGCAGAATAAGGGCATATACCCCTACTGCAAAAAACGCAAAGAATATAAAAAAGGTTATATACCATCTCCCGCTTGTTTTCTCTATTTCAGGAGTAAGATCGCTGAATTAATTTTCTGTCTGCTTCCATTGTCTTTCCGGATTTGGTGTATAATTATTACCTCGGACCAGCCTTTTTGTATCTGTCCCTTATAGCCTGATCAGAATCTTCCAAACCGCTCTCAACAGGGAACATTCTTGAGGTAGGAGGCAGATAATAAACACTTGGCAGAGTACCTAATTCCTCACGATACCTGTATCCGGCTCTGTCATCCATCAGTTTACTGAAGCGTTACTGTTTCGTTACCATTGGTGATTGTATCTTCAAGAATATCACCGAAATAGATTACACCCATAGGGCATGCTGTAACGCAGCGTGGCAACTCATTTTTTCTGAGCTTATCGGCGCAGAATACACATTTGCCAACAGTACCTTCAACAGCAGGAATATTAGTTTCAGGGTCATACACATGTCCCTCAGGCACTTCCACTTCAGGATCCTTCCAGTTGAAAACCCTGGCAGAAAAAGGACAACCTGTCATACAGAACTTGCATCCTATGCATCGTTGATTATCAACAAGAACAATTCCATCAGGTCTTTTATATGTTGCTCCAACCGGGCAAACGCTTACGCACATCGGCTTGTCGCAATGAAAACATGGCCTTGGAAACCAGTATTTTGAAGTGTGTTCGTGTATCCTGGAGCAGATAGAGCTTCATCCACTCGTGATCTTTCGGGAGCAGATGACCTTCCTGGCAGGCCTCAACACATTTTCTTGCATTCTTGCATCTTGCAAGGTCAATTACCATCACAAATTTCCTGTTAGGTAAACCAGCTCTTGCTTCTTCCTTCATCTCCTCCACAAGTTCCTTTGCGGGTTTTACATCATCCTGATCAACTTCCACAAGAGTACCGTCAGGAGAAAGAAGCTTAAGCATTTTTCCTGACTTCACTTTGGCTTCATTGCCTTTTAATAATGATGTCCCGGCAATTCCTGCTACAGAGATTGCACTTACGCTGACTCCAACTTTTTTCAGGAAATTACGCCTCGACGAATTCCCCTGTTCATTATCCTCCATTTCTTTCAATTTATAAGTTCAGAATCATTAATGATCATCCGACCTGTGATAACCTGAAATCATTCCCCAGAAAAGCGAGGTTGGTTTTGCTCCCAGAGTACAGGTATAAATATGAATCACCATAAAAACTGAGAGGAAAAAACCCATTGTAATATGCAGAATATCAGTGAGAATAAGCCCACTTACACCAAAAAATTTTGTTATTGTTATTTCAGGTAAAAGAAGACCAATACCTGAGATAATAAGTAATGGTAATGCCAGGTACATGGCAAGCACATAAGTCACTTTTTGTAATGGATTAAATTTCCGTTCCTGGGTAACCGGGAAAGGGTGTTTTTCACTTTTAAACATCCCAAAAGAGTAAAACTTTAACTGGGTCATCAGGTCCTTCAGAAAATTCTCTTTGGAAATTTTGTAATAACGTGCCATTATTTGTAAACAGATTCCCTGTAACAAATATAATATAGTTAATAACCAATAACATAGCTGCAAAATTATGCCACCTTACAGCTTTAGCAAAACCAACCATATATGCAGAGTTGTTCTTTCCCTGTATATTGCATGCTTAAACCAGTAATTATAAGAATTATGAACAATAAGGCATTCAGTAAATGCCACGCTCTTAGCCATTTTGGGTAGAGATACATCTTTATCTGCTTTAATAAGATTTATTATTCTTCCTTATCCTGAATATGATATGAATAACAATTACCCCAATTACAGCACAAAAAATAATAAGGCTTAAAAGATTGAGATACTCATTTCGGTTCGCACCTATCACATAGGATCCGTTCAAAATTATTCCGTTAAAGAATCCGTCACGCCGCTGAGCTTTTGATTCAAATTTATAAAGAGATGCCATAAGTAATGAATTTTGTGAATGGCATTCATTGCAATGTCTTACTGCCTGCTCCTTGGGTAGAATAAGATGAGACACAGGAATATCATTGTTTACTTTGGTATGACATTCAATACAACGAACATTTGCAAAATGTGATGTCTGATTAGGAAGCCAGTCATGTTTTTTGATAATATTTATCTCTGGTTTGTCTGTCAGAAGCTGAAATTTGGTAAAGTCGGAATGACAATTCAGACAAATAGCATTATCATAAGCAATGGTTTCTTTAAGATTTTCACTGTTTCTGACACTGATCTTGTAAGTATGAGGATTATGGCATTTCCAGCACGAAAAACCATCAGCTTCAAGCTTATAATGCACACTCTCCTTATATTCAGCTTCAATCTCTTCAAAATGATACTTAGCAAATTGCTCATCGCCACCATGACAATCGATACAGGTAAATTTCGGCTCCATCCTTAGTTCGCCCGAGTGAGGAAAAGTAGTATATTCTGATGAATGGCAGTCGGTGCAGCTAAAGCTTTTATGATTGGACTGGTAAAACTCAGTCTCATTCACAATGCGCTCAGAGCACATAGTAGCTTTAACTTGTCGTCCCAAGTACCTCATTGGTATACTCATACGTCCCCTGGCCATGGCATTTAAAACAGGCCTGGTTATCCTCATAGTAAGGAGATACAAAGGATGTCGTATCCTGAACGATGTCGCCCTTATCCTTTAACCCTGCTCCTGCAGATGCAGTGGCAGAAGTTATTAACATCAGAGCATATATGATCAGAATCCGTAATCTGAATAATTTCATTCCTGATTACCTGATTGAATTAAAATCTGACATGAATATTAAAGCCTACCAGATAGTCACCCTTGGTAAAATCATTTGTATTAAATAACAGATTACGCTGATTAATAATCTGGTTATAGTTAGCTACAAATATCTGAAATGAGTGAGTTGCTGTATTAATTTCCCATCCGAAGGAAAGGTTTGGTTTTGGCTGTTCAGGCAATATCTTGTTTTGTGAGAAGCTGGTCATACTCAATTAACAGAGAATGAGAACCAAACAGATTGGCACGCATACCTGCTGATAAGCCAAAGTTCAGGTTTTTATAACCATTTGTGGAATCAACATTCTGTGGCACAGAGTTAAAATAGATCAGAGAAGGAGCTACCTGAACAGAGATCTTTTCATTCAATTTACGGGCGGCAATAAGCTGGGTGAAATATGAAAATCTGTGAATTGCTTTGTATCGCTCAACCGGACCAAAAGAGTCGTCTGTGCGTAAGTCAGCCACAATATTACCATAATATGAAAGGGATACTGGCATACTGTTATTCTCAGTCTGCTGAAGAATCAGATATTTCCACGATAAATCCTGTAATTTATAATCCTTGGTTGTTCCGAAACCAATCATTAACCTGTCGGTAATTCCATAATTCAGTGCAAGACGGGTATTTGCCGATCCGTAAATTCCATAAAGATTATGATAATTCTCAATCATACTGAATCTATGCTGTATCTCAAGTTCAAGTCCACCTTTATAAGGAGTAGCTATGGTCTGGTTATCAATCAGGGTGGTGGTAGAAAAGGTAAAACGTACAGGTTCTGATGATGCCTGTGTATCCTCCTGTGCGAAAATAGGAGAAATGAATAATGATAAAGTCAAAAGGATTAAAATCTTTTTCATGTTTATAGTTATTATCAGGTTTTTACATTATTAATTATCAAGTGCTCCCTGGTTTATCCAGATAAGAACCTTTTGCTTATCAACATCTGTTGAACGTGCGGCATGACCGGCACTTATCATATGAAGATACAGCCTGCTGGTATTTGCATCGAATGGAACAACATAGCCACCATCTGTAAGTGACTTATATGCTTTTCCGTCTCTTAGGTCAGGCTTGGTTACTGCTCCGTGACAGGTTATACAGTTATTTGTAAATATGGGCTGTATATCAGCCTGAAAATAGAGTGTATCAACTGTGCTGACAGAAGGTAATGGAAATGAATATTTTTCACAGGAAGACATTCCTGCAATCATTACTGTCAGGACCAATCCAACCAAAACTTGTCTGATCCTTTTTAATTTTTGATTCATATTCTAATTATTGTTAATTAATTCACAAATATACCCGATTCTGATTATATCTGACATTTATATTGTATAAATTTACTTCTTTTGAACTGTAGTTTAACATATTGAGAGTTGATCTATATCACCTCTTGCGGGTGATAAATATTTAATTAATAATTTTGAGTAATATCACTGGTAAAATTTATACTGAGAATCATGAACAATACCGTTGCAGAACTTTTTGTTATTATGGCTATTGATCCTGAGAAAGGCAGGATAACAATAGACAAAATACACTTCAGGTATCCTCTGCCGGGGCTTTACTTATGGACTATCTGGGGAAAGGTGAATTTTCTGTTGAAAAGAAGAGAGTGATCCCGTCATTTTCAATGAATGGGCAAGCTGTTCATGATATGATATCAGAAAAAATAATGAACTCAAACCGGAACCGCAGGATTTCCACCTGGATAAGAATAATTACACGTAAGCACAGGATGATATCCGCAATATAATCAGCGGACTGGAAAAGCAAAAGGTAATAAGCATTGAACATAAGAAATTTCTGAATATATTCCCTTATAACAAATACTGGTTTATCGATAAGAGTATAAGAATCAATACTATTGACCACCTGCGGGGAATACTGCTTCATGGTAAACGACCGGAGAAAAGCGATATTATGCTACTTGGAATAATAGATGCTGCAAGGGCATATAAATTGCTGGCACCTGAGTTCAGTGAGCGAAGAATTCTGCGCAGGAAAAATAACGAATTGCTTGCAGATGATGTGATGAGTTCTGAAATAGCCCAGGCTGTCAGGGAAGTACAGGCGGCTATAGTTGCTTCAGTAACTGCTGCAACAATTGCTACACATGGGTCACATTAAAAATACAAATATCACTGCTTGTAATATTTCATTGCTTCAGGTAATGCCTCTTTGATCTGTGCTATACGTCGTGCATCGGACGGATGAGTACTCATAAACTCGGGCGGTTTACCTCCTCCCATTGCACTCATTCTTTCCCAGAAAGCAACAGCTGTCTGAGGATCATATCCGGCCATGGCCATAAAGATAAGTCCAAGTTTATCAGCTTCCAGTTCATGCTCACGGGAGAAAGGCAGTAAAACCCCGAATTGAGATCCCAGCCCATAAGCAGTGTTAAAAATACCCTGAGTCTGTTCAGGTTTCTGTTTCAAAGCCTCACTCAGGGCCAATCCACCAAATTGAGTAATCATTTCCTGGCTCATTCTTTCATTACCATGCCTGGCAACTGCATGAGCAATCTCATGACTAAGCACAACAGCCAGTCCGTTCTTATCCTTAGTATAAGGAAGAATTCCGCTGTAAACAACAACTTTCCCCCCTGGCATACACCAGGCATTAGGAGTGGAATCGTTTTTAACAAGGTTGAATTCCCACTTATATCCGTCAAGTCTGGAGGAGAGGTTATTGTCAGCAAAATATTTAGTAACGGCTGCAGCAATGTCAGATCCTACTTTATTTACAATATCGGAATTTACTTTATCCGTGGATACCGGATTATCTTTAAGAAAATCGGAATAGCTTGTCAGTGACATTGAGATCATCTGTGACTCAGGAAGCAGATTTAATTGTTTACGTCCTGTAAGTGGCACTACAGAGCATGACTGTAAGAACAATATTATAGCAACAAAGGCTGAAAAAATCTTAGATATCCGTATCATATTCAAATGTTTTAAAGTGCAAAGATACTTAAATATTGATTTACAGTTCACCTGCATGCCTGACAGATATGGAGGTGGTAAAACAGAAAAGGGGCAGATAAGACCCCTTTTCAAAAATCCGTAATTATAAAGTTATCTCCTGAGAATCAGAACTTATATTCATTATCCTCAATGAGCTTATCTGCAATACGTCTTCTTGCATCCTTAACATTAATACACTCAACCCTTGTCAGGTTTTCTACTGCCTGAATGAGTGCAGGGCATGATTCAGGTGTAGAAAAGGAACCAATAGCTTCCAGCGCAGACTTTCTTACAATAGCTGCTGTATCGAAAATATTAACATCAAGCATATCCTTATAAAGAGAAACATCTCCCTTTATTGTTCCCATCTTTTCAACCCTGAGGGCAAGTGATTCGGATACATAAGCTTCCATCATCATTTCAGCGATATTATTAAGAACTTCCTGTTCATTGATAAGTCCTTTCTCAAAACGCTTTGAAGCACCATGAATACAAAGCAGAATCGCTTTCTTAAAGTTTTTGACATACCTTGTTTTTGACTGAAAGTAAGTTTCCCCGTCAACTTTGCCGTCTGTAATATGAGCCAATCCGGCATACAGCTTTTCTGCCTCACCAAAAAGATCAAATTCTCCTTTCATAGCACTTTTCATTGCAGTATCGACAACAAGAAGACGGTTTATCTCATTTGTTCCTTCAAAAATACTGTTGATCCTTGAGTCGCGATAACCTCTTTCGACATCCATTTCTGCAGAATAGCCCATACCTCCATGTATCTGAACTGCTTCATCAGCAACAAAATCGAGCATTTCAGAACCGACAACCTTAAGAATTGCTGCCTCAACTGCATAATGGCTTATTGCTTCAATTGATGCCCGGCCATAATCACCACAGTCAACCGTCAGTTTCTTCATGAAGGTATCAATATCATTACTTACCCTGTATACAGCTGATTCTGAAGCAAACAGACGAATAACCTGTTCAGCCATTTTATGTTTCAGTGCTCCAAAAGTTGATATAAGAACACCAAACTGTTTTCTCTCATTGGCATATTTAACGGTATCATTAATTGCTTTTTTTGCAGCACCAATGACATTTGCACCAAGCTTAAGACGTCCCATATGCAGAATACTTAACGCAATCCTGAATCCTTCTCCCCTTTTACCAAGCAGGTTTTCAACAGGTACTTTTACATCATTGAAGTAGATCTGAGCTGTTGAGGATCCTTTTATGCCCATTTTATGCTCATCAGGACCAATAACAACTCCCGGAAATTTACTTTCAACGATAAATGCACTCAGAACCCTGTCATGTATCTATCTTTGCAAAAACAACGAGTGTATCAGCAAATCCTGCATTGGTGATCCACATTTTCTGACCATTGAGAATATAGTGTTTACCGTCTTCACTTAACCTGGCATTTGTTTTTCCTGAGTTTGCATCACTTCCGGCACCAGGTTCTGTAAGGCAATATGCTCCGATAAACTCACCTGAAGCTAGTTTTGTAACATATCGTTCTCTCTGATCCTTGTTTCCATAATACATTATAGGGAGTGTCCCAATACCGCAATGTGCCATATAAGCTACTGAAAATGAATAACCTGCACCAGTAGTCTCGGCAACAAGCATCTGGGTGACAAAAGATTGTCCGAACCCCCCAAATTCTTCAGGTATAGATATTCCCATCAATCCAAGTTCACCTGACTTTTTCAGCATTGATTTCATCAGTTCCCTGTCGCTCTTTTCTACTTTTTCGAGGTTAGGATAAACTTCGGCTTCAAGAAAATCGCTGCATGTCTGAGCAATCATTTTCTGTTCTTCATTGAATTCTTCAGGAATGAAAATATCTTTAGAATCAATTTCACTTACAAGAAATTCACCGCTTTTCAAGAGTTTACTGTTTTCCATATTGTCAGTTAGTTATTTGGATTAATCTATAATTCAAGTGATTGAGCAATAAGTTCGGCAATGTCAAGGTTTTTTATTTCCTCTTCTTTATTTTTATACTTAAGTCCGTCTGTCAGCATTGTCATACAAAACGGACAAGCGGTGGCTATTACTTTCGCCTCAGTCAGCAGAGCATCCTCGGTCCGTTCAATAAATATCTCCTTATTACCCTTTTCTGCTTCTTTGAACATCTGAGCGCCTCCTGCACCGCAGCAAAGTGCGAAACTCTTGTTTCTGTGCATCTCCACGACATTTCCGGTAAGTTTATTCAGAATTTTACGTGGTTCATCATATACATCATTGGCCCTGCCCAGGTAACATGGATCGTGATATGTAACAGAAATATTCTTCAATGAGTCTGAATCTAATATTCAGCTTACCCTCTTCAATCTGAGCATTTAAAAACTGCAGATAATTGATTACCTCATAATTACCGCCAAGATCAGGATACTCATTTTTAAAAATATTGAAACAGTGCGGACAGATGGTAATGATTTTTTTAATTTCATACATCCTGAAAATCTCAATCACCTGCAGTGCCTGCATCTGGTAAAGCATCTCATTACCTGCACGTCTTGCGGGGTCACCTGTACATGTTTCTTCTTTTCCCAGCACGGCATAACTCACATTCAGATGAGTCAGTATTTTGGCAAAAGCCCTGACAACTTTTTTATACCTGTCGTCAAAAGCACCGGCGCACCCAACCCAGAAGAGATATTCCGGTTTTTCTCCTTTTGCAAAGAGATCTGCCATTACAGGAACTTCAATTTTCAGGGATTCCATTTAATATTTAATTTTATTTGTAATAAAGTGTTTCAAAATCAATTGACAGCTGAACATGCATGTCAGTTTATATTTATTTCCAGATCTTTTGCCCAGTTCAGCCTGTCTTCGGCAGAGTACTGCCATGGGGCTCCATTATTTTCAATATTATTAAAAACAGCCTTAAGTTCGCCGGGTGCCGAAGCTTCCTCCATCACCAGGTACCTGCGCATATCAATAATAAATGTGGGATGGTTGATATTTATAGGACATTCTTTAGCACAGGCATTGCAAGTGGTGCATGCCCATAGCTCTTCTTCTGAAATATAATCCCTTAAAAGAGAAAGATTATCATTAAAATCCCGGCCGTTTTTGACCATCAATGGACCTTTTACTTTCATCCTTGCCCTGAGGTCCATCATTACTTTTCTGGGTGACAATTTTTTACCGGTTAAATTTGCCGGACACACGGAGGTGCATCTTCCGCACTGAGTACATGCCAGAGAATCAAAATAGTTTTTCCATGAAGCATCCTCTGCATCTTTAACACCAAAACGTTCAACAGGAGCATCAGCAGGGGCAGCTGCAAAAGCTGTCTCCGGATCAAGCATGAGTTTTACCTCTCTTGTTATACTGTCCATGTTAGGAAGTTTTCCAAGAGGATCGAGTCTTGAAAGAAATACATTGGGTATCGACAGGAAAACATGAAAATGTTTAGAGTATGGCAACATATTGGCAAAGAAGAATATAAGTAAAATATGAGTCCACCATGATGCTTCATAAACAACACTAAAGCTTTGTGCTGTTCCTCCATTTATCATGCCGGCAATAATAGTACTTACAGGAAAAACACCAGCAGGTGATTCGCCCAGAAGTGCCATATGTTCAACATATCCCACATTCATTGACAGCAGCGAAATCATCAGAAGAAGGATGATTGACAGAGCAATATTCGCATCAATATGAGTTAATTTGCTCATTTCTATGCCCTCAAACCTTTTAATATGAAAGAAGAGACGCCGGCTCAGAAAAATTATAATAGATACTGCAACCAGAAGTGCAAAAATATCTCCTGATGCCATTATTATGTTATATAGAGGTCCGAGAACCTTAAGGACCCTGTCAGTACCGGTGAGTCCGTCAATAACCATTTCAATACTTCCAAATATGATAACACAAAATCCCCAGAACACAAGAGCATGGAAAAAACCTATCACAGGTTTCCTGAATATTTTTGTCTGACCAAAGGCAACAGAAAGCATAACTTTAATCCGTTTGCCTGTATCTCTTACAGGAAAAGCGGGCCGTGTAAATTTAAAAAAGCTGACAAGTCTGTTGATAGTATATGCGAAGACTCCTAAAGTCACCAGCAGAGTTAATGCAAATATTATCTGTTTTGTCATTTTCTAACTTTTAGTATTTGATTCACAGAAATAAATCATAGTTAATCCATCCCAATTATTGTAACTGACAAGTACCACAATCTGATATTATTTTACCTTCTTCCTGAAGGATCGACAAACATTGATAATCAGGTATGGGGCGGTTTATTTTGAAACAAACCATTCCTGCTTATTTTTTTATCTCTTTTACTGCCTCAACAAGTTTAGGAAGAACTTTCAATGCATCACCAACAATACCATACTGTGCTGCTTCAAATATTGGAGCATCTTTATCAGTATTGATAGCAACAATATATTTAGATGAACTGATACCTGCCAGATGTTGTGTAGCACCTGAAATACCTACAGCAATATATAGGTTTGGTGCAATAATCTTTCCTGTTTGTCCGGTATGCTCTTCATGAGGTCTCCATCCTTCATCGGAAACCGGTCGGGAACATGCTGTTGCCGCATCAAGAAGAGCAGCAAGTTCAACAAGCGGCTGCCAGTTGTCGGGCGATTTCATGCCTCTCCCTCCTGAAACCACAATATCAGCATCAGTAAGAAGTATTTTACCTGACTGCTTCTGAACATCCTTAACTACTGTTTTTACTATTGAGCCATCAACAGATACATTCAAATTCTCGATTGTTGAATTATCAGGTGTGCTGATAAGATCAAAGGAGTTCTGTGCAAGTGTCAGAATTTTCATATCTGACTTTATTACAAGATGAGCAAAAGCATTCCCTGAATATGTCCTCTTGTAAACAGTAAATGGATTCAGGCTTAAGGGCAGTTTACTTACTCCTGAAGCCAGTCCTGCTTTTAGTCTTACAGACAGCCTGGGTGCAACTGCCTTACCTGTATTATTATTTGAAATTATGATTACAGAGGCGTTATCTTTCAGGGCAATATCGGAAATGATGCTTGCATATGCCTGGTTATCAAGAGATACAAGTTGTTCATTATTTACATTAATGATCCTTGTTGCACCATAACTTCCAAGTTTTTTCAGTTCAGATTCGTCAACCTTTCCAATAGAAACTGCAGTAACTGATGTTCCAGTCATTTTGGCAACTTCTGAAGCATAGGAGACAAGCTCAAAGGAAAGTTTCTTAAATTTTCCGTCCCAATTCTCGGTATATACTAATACTGACATATCGTAGTTATTTACAGATTTCTTACTTAAAATTAAATTACCTTAGCTTCATTCTGCAACAGATCAATAAGTTGTGCAGGATTCTCCGCATCAATATATTTACATGCTGCACGTGGTGCTGGTTTCTCAAACTCCACAACCTGAGTGAGCGATTCCACTGCCACAGGTTCATAAAGCTTAACCGGCTTTGTGCGTGCCATCATGATACCTCTCATGGCAGCTATTCTGGGTTCTTTTGCTATACCTTTCTGAACTATGGCTACAAATGGTGCTGTAACGGATATGATCTCTTTTCCGCCGTCTATTTCACGGGTCAGAACGGGCTGACCGTTTTCAATTTTAATGCCTGAAACAGCAGAGACTGATGGAATGCCAAGGAATTCAGAGACCATACCTCCCACTGCAGAACCATTAAAATCGCTTGATTCAATACCACACATAATGATATCAAATGATTCTTTTTTAACTACCTCAGCAATCTGAGCTGCTACGAAAAATGCATCCGATGATTCTGCATTAACCCGTATGGCATCATCGGCACCAATAGCCAGAGCTTTACGAATGGTTGGTTCAGCAGCTGCAGTACCAACATGAATTACTGTTACAGATTTGATTCCTGTTGAAGCATCATCCTTAAGCTCAAGAGCACGTGTTAAAGACAGTTCATCCCATGGATTGATAACCCACTGGATACCTGCTGTATCAACAGAGGTATTTCCATCGGCAAATTTGATTTTTGTCGTGGTATCAGGTACATTACTAATACAAACCAGAATTTTCATTTATACTTTGATATTAGTTATTTAATTTCTGTTAAAAAGGTGAATAAACCAGACATCAGGTTTAAACCTTTAAGGCGGCAAATATAATAATTTATGATTCACAATCAAATCCAATAATTATCACATTTAATGAGTGTTCGAAATCAAATAAAATTACAACTAACTATATCACTGCTATTTAATTGATATCTGAAAACCTGATAATTAATATGGTCGAAATATGTTACTTCTGATATAAATTAGCTTTTCATATAAATCGTATTTTATACCATTTTAATAAGCATTTATAATACTAATAAAACAGAATGGCTATTTACCTGTTAATAAACTATTTGTGATTCCCTATAGCCAGTAACTAAATAAAATAAGCGGCACATGACCTGATATTTTTCAAAAGTTTGCCGGCTACAGAAAAATGCAAAAAAACAGTCATGTCATCAATACAAGAAATGACTCCCAATTCATTTATGCTGAGAGAAGATTGCAGGTTCAATTAAAAAAAATGCGAATAATATAAGGTCATAACATATTTAGATATAAATTCGCAACGCCAAAAAATAAGATCCAAAACATTATTTAAAATTGAACAGAAAAGGTCAAAATATATGGAGCAGTAGTATTGGCAATGATCTTCTGGTCATTTTCATTTATCTGGTTTAAAATTGCCAATAAGACTTTCGACCCTATAACTATTGTTTTCATAAGGCTTGTATTTGCATCTATTCTTCTTACTGCTTATCTGATGCTGACCAGAAGCTTTATGAAGATAAAGAAAAAAGACAGGAAACTGTTTCTGATGCTTGCATTATTTGAACCATTCTTTTATTTTCTTGGCGAAAGTTTTGGTCTTACATATGTTTCAGCAACAGTATGTTCAGTCTTAATATCCACTATCCCTGTCTTTGCGATTCTGGGAGCCTGGCTCATTTTCAGGGAACGGCTGAAGAGGATAAATTATATTGGAATAGTAATCTCCTTTATTGGAGTTCTGGTATTTATTCTTAACGCTGACGGCAGTATATCATTCAATATCAAAGGACTTGGATTTTTACTGCTTGCGGTTATCTCCGCTGTCGGATATAACCTCACTCTAAGCCGGCTGGTTGGAACATACAGCCCTGTATATATTGTAAATGTACAGAATCTTATTGGAGCTGTTCTTTTTCTTCCGTTGTTCCTGATTCTTGATTTTAAAGAGTTTACAGCTATCCATCTGACCTTCAAAATGTTTACTCCCATAATTGAGCTTGCTATATTCGCTTCAAGTGCAGCCTTCATTTTGTTTGCGTACTCCGTAAGATATATAGGGATCTCAAAAGCGACGATTTTCTCAAACTGCATTCCTGTTTTTACTGCTCTCTTTGCATTCCTCCTCATCGGGGACAAAATCACTTTTCAGAATATTGTCGGGATGTTCATTGTCCTTGCCGGACTGTTCATGTCGCAGATGAATGGCAGGAAGCGGGTTATTGATGATGCTTTGTTGCTGACAGGGAAAACAGCCTGACCCATCAATGATGGTTAGATGCCGTTGAGTAATACTAATTTACTTCCACACCCGTTTAAATAATTCATAGTATATTTGGATCTGAAAGACACCTATGTGTAAACGACTCATTAATATTCTGGTTTTCACCTTAATAGGCATTACCTCTTATTCTCAGACGGGTGGCGATAATGTATATGAATTTCTTAATCTTACTACACTCAGGATATGTCTCTTCACTGGGGGGAACCAATGTTTCAGTTACAGGGAATAATATTAATCTTGCTTATCATAATCCTGCTCTTCTGAACCCTTCAATGAATAATTCACTTGCATTAAATTACGTAAACTATTTTGCGGGAATTAACTATGGTCTTGCGATGTATTCAAGGTCGTTTGAGAACACGGGTAGTTTTGCAGCCGGACTCACCTATCTTAATTATGGATCATTTACGGAAGCTGATGAATCAGGCAATATTACAGGCAGTTTCAAGGCTGCAGAGTATGCTTTTTCGTTTATCTATTCACGTGCAATTGATTCTCTTATCAGTATAGGTATTAATTTCAAACCTGTCTTGTCGAATCTTGAAAAATACACTTCAATAGGTTTTGCTTTCGATTTTGGAGCCTCATACCATAACAGAAGCAACCTATTTTCAGCAGGTCTGGTAATCAAAAATGCAGGGTACCAGATAACAACATATGCCGGAGAATCTCATGAGAAGCTACCTTTTGAGATCCAGGCGGGTATTTCCCAGAGACTTGCCCATGCTCCTTTCCGATTTTCACTTACACTGAGGCACCTTGAGAAGTATGATCTGACTCATCAATATATTGTACCAGCGACAACTGGTGATGATGTTAAAAAATCATCTGATCTGGCCGAAAACCTGTTAAGACATGCTATACTCGGTATTGAGCTTAATACCTCATAAGAACTTCTATTTATGCGCAGGGTACAATTATCAGCGAAGAAGAGAGATGCAGGTTGAGTCAAAGGTCGCTTCTGTAGGATTATCATGGGGATTTGGAATAAACACATCGTGGCTCGATGTTGAACTTGGAAGAGCAACTTATCACCTGGCAGGATCATCAACCAATTTATCGCTTGTGATACGACCTGATAAAATTTATAAGAAATACCGTTATTAAACAATCCTTGGCAAATAGTCGTTTATTTTTAACCTTTGTGGTCTGAAATATTTTAAAGAATATGGCTTACAAAAGTATGTATAATAATTATTTATGGACAAAAAACTGGTAATAGCAATTGATGGGTATTCATCGTGTGGGAAAAGTACTTTTGCGAAGGCCATTGCAAAAGAGCTTGGTTATATATTTATTGACAGTGGAGCAATGTACAGGGCAGTTACACTCTTTTGCATGAGAAAAGGTTTTATTAAAAATGACCAGATAAATGCTTCTGCTATAATCGCTGAAATTAAACATATCAGTATAGACTTTGTTTTTAATGCCGGCACCCGTAGATATGAGACATTTCTGAATTCAGAGAACGTTGAAAAGGAAATCAGAGGTATGGATGTTGCTGCACATGTAAGCAGAATAAGTCAGATATATGAGGTTCGTGCAAGAATGGTAGAGTTACAGAGGCAGATTGGTAAAAACAAGGGGATTGTTATGGATGGAAGAGATATTGGCACAGTAGTTTTTCCGGAAGCCGAACTGAAAATTTTCATGACTGCCTCCATAGATATCAGAGCAAAGAGAAGATATGATGAGCTTAAGGAGAAAGGTGCCGATATTGATTTTGAAGAGATAAAAAGAAATATTATCGCCCGGGATATTGCTGATGAAAACAGGGATATCAGTCCGCTCAGGAGAGCAGAAGATGCTCTGATCCTTGATAACAGCAGGATGACAGTAAGGGAACAGATGGCATGGGTAAAAGAAATCATCGAAAAGAAATTGGATGATAGTAGAAATTGATAAACAATCAGGTTTCTGTTTTGGGGTGCAAAATGCTGTTGAGATCGCCGAAAAGGCCCTCTTAAACGGAGAAAAGGTATTCTCACTGGGCCCTATTGTCCATAATGACAAGGAGGTGGAACGACTTTCCACATTAGGTCTGGTATCAATTGATCATGAGAAATTTAAGAAACTCAGGAATTGTAATGTACTTATCCGGGCGCATGGGGAACCTCCCGAAACATATTCAATGGCTGATAAGAATAATATTACGATAATTGAGGCAACATGTCCGATTGTAAAAAGGCTTCAGTCTAAAATAAGGGAGACATGGCTTAAAACAAAGGAGGGCAGCGGGCAAGTGGTCATCTTTGGCAAACCCGGTCATGCAGAAGTAGTCGGATTACTTGGCCAGATCAACAATGAAGGTATCCTGATATCTGGTCCGGAAGATCTTGAAAAGATAGATGTTTCGCAACCGGTATATCTTTTTGCGCAGACAACCATGAGTGTTAAGGAATACAACGACATTAAAGAGATAATCCGTTCGAGAATGATTGAAAACGGGATAACAGATACTGATAAAAATCTGATAATCAACAAGACCATTTGTGGTCAGGTCTCAAACAGGGAACCTCAACTTAAGATATTTGCAAAAAAACATGACGCAATTATTTTTGTAAGCGGAAAAGAGAGCTCTAATGGTAAAATGCTATACTCAGTTTGCAGAAGCATTAATCCGGAAACACATTTTGTCTCTTCGCCCGAAGAGATTGACTTATCGTGGTTTACAGGTAAGGCTTCAGTTGGAATATGTGGCGCAACCTCAACACCCAAAATGGCTTATTGAAAATATCAGGGATATCATTTCAAATATCTGACTATAGGAAAGTTCCGTCATTTGTAAGGCAAAAAAAATCGATTATCTTTGTGCCTTATTTTTACTAAAAATATGTATGGGAAAGATTAAGAGAATTGGAGTACTGACATCAGGAGGAGATGCTCCCGGGATGAATGCTGCTATTCGTGCGGTAACAAGGACAGCTGTCTATAATGGTTTGGAAGTAAGTGGTATCATTCAGGGATACCAGGGAATGATAAATGCAAATTTCATCCCTTTGCAATCAGAAAGTGTAAGTGACATTATCCAGAGAGGCGGAACAATATTAAAAACTGCAAGGTGTGAAGAATTCAGGACACCTGAAGGCAGGTTAAAAGCATATAATAATCTAAAAGAGGCACATATAGACGGAGTTGTTGTAATAGGAGGAGACGGATCATTTACCGGAGCAAGGATCTTCAATGAAGAGTATGAAATACCTTTCGTGGGAATACCCGGAACTATTGATAATGACATTTATGGTACCGATTATACAATTGGCTATGATACTGCGCTTAATACTGTAGTCGAAGCTGTTGACAAGATCAGGGACACAGCAAGTGCTCATAACAGGATGTTTTTTGTTGAAGTAATGGGCGCTGAAGCCGGATTTATTGCATTATACAGTGGAATAGCAACTGGTGCGGAGGCTATTCTCATACCTGAAATAAAGCGTGAATCAAGAAACCTAAAAGCCATGATTGAATCGGGCAACTCCCGAAAAAAAGAAAGCAACATCATCATTGTTGCAGAAGGTGATGAAGAAGGAGGCGCTTTTGGTATAGCAGAAAAACTTAAAGATGATTTCAAGGATTATGATGTCAGGGTTTCAGTTCTGGGTCATCTTCAGCGCGGTGGGTCTCCTTCAGCCATTGACAGGGTAAATGCAAGCCGTCTGGGACATGCAGCTGTTGAAGCTCTTATCGATGATCAGAAGAGTGTAATGGTTGGATTAATGAATGGAGAGATCACTCTTGTACCTTTCCGCAGAGCTGTAAAGCTTCATAAAGATGTCGATCAGAACATTCTGGAATTATCCAGAATATTGTCAGTATAAATAAAGATCTGATATGCCTGTATCAAAAGTCTATTTCACTAACCTGAGAACAAAACCTTCTCAAAATCTGTTAAAAAAACTCGATTCCCTGGTAATAAAAGCAGGAATTGATACCATTGATTTTCAAAAGAAGATTGTAGCACTTAAAATACATTTTGGGGAACCCGGTAACCTGGCTTACCTGCGACCTAACTATGCTGCAAGGATTGTGAAACTGTTAAAAGCCAAAGAAGCAATTCCATTCCTTACCGACTGTAATACTCTCTATTACGGCAGAAGATCAAATGCTCCGGCTCATCTGGATGCCGCCTTTGAAAACGGATTTAATCCACTTGCGACAGATTGCCCTGTAATAATCGGCTGACGGAGTTAAGGGAACTGAATACCGCGAGATCCCGTTAAACCTTGAATACTGCAAAACAGCTAAAATTGGCAGCGCTATTGTTGACTCTGATGTGATAATCTCACTCAATCATTTTAAGGGACATGAGATGACAGGATTTGGAGGAGCTCTGAAAAACCTTGGTATGGGATGTGCATCGGTAGGAGGCAAATTATTCCTGCATTCAGGTTCATCTCCTGAGATTTTTGAAGAAAACTGTACAGGATGCAGGGTATGTGAGAAATACTGCGCCTACGATGCTGTTGCTGTTGGTAAGGATAAGATTGCACATATTGATTATGAAAAATGTGTGGGCTGCGGACAATGTGTTGCAGTGTGCCAGTATGATTCAGCCAGGGTTGTCTGGCAAAATTCTTCAGAAACAGTGTGCAAAAGGATTGCCGAGTACTCATTCGCCGTTATAAAAGACAAACCGTCATTTCATATTAACTTCATAATGAACGTATCACCCAACTGCGATTGCTGGGGATTTAATGATTATCCGCTGGTACCCGATCTGGGTATTGCTGCATCATTTGATCCTGTAGCTCTCGATCAGGCATGTGCAGACCTGGTTAAAGCAGCTCCGGCACTTCCCGGAAGCATAATATGTGATAATCATAAGCATGATGACATGACTGGTGATGATAAGTTCAAGATTGCTCATCCCGACACATCATGGCAATCGGGACTTGAACATGCTGTTAAAATTGGATTGGGAAATACAGATTATGAACTGATAAATGTTTAATATGGTGTTTCAAAAGTCTTTATTAACCGCAGAGTGCGCAAAGTAAATGCAAAGCCCGCCCGACTGAACGTCGTTCGGGCGGGAACACAAAGAGGATAGTTTTATATTTACTGCTTTGCGTACCGATAGCTATCGGTATTTGCGGTTAATTGAGAATGAATTATGAGGCAACCTTTTTTTAGATATTATTTTGTCTCAATTCTCAGATACTAAATTTTCCCCTACAAGATTGAAATTTTCAGGTTCAGCAGGTCTGTTCCGGTAAATCATTTCTCCCGGCTCAAGGCCACTTTTAATAACAATATTCTTATCATTGGAGTCACCCAGAAGAACTACCTTCTTATCTCCGTCTTTAGTATAAACATATGAAGTACCTTCTGCATCTGAATGAACACATTCAGCAGGGACATAGACAGCAGTATTGAATGACTTGATTATAATTGTGTTCCCGGTTGTCATGGAAGGTCTTAATGCAGGATCATAATCTTTAAGTTCTATCTGCACTTCAAATACCTTATCAGGATTATTAGGCAGTTCCTCTCCGATATTTGCAATTCTGGTAACACTACCACTGAAACTCTTTTTCGGGAATGCATCAACGTGTATTTCAACCTTCTGACCTTCCTTAATCTTACGTATATCTATCTCATTCACATAAGTTTTTGAAAGCATGGTTGACAGATCGGGAAGTGTTGCAATCACCCTGTCGAAAGTATTGATGTTTGATCCGATCTTCCTTTTATTGCCAAGCCATTCTTTTTTATAAATAATCATCCCATGTGCAGGTGAAGTTATTGTAAATCCGGCAAGTAATTCTTTAAGATCAGTCACCCTCTGTTCAACCATTGAAATAATATATTCCTGATTAGAAATATCTGTCTTGCTCTGGGCAACACTACGTTTATAGCTCCTTTTTTTCTGTTCAAGGACACGTTTTGATTTATTAAATTCAATCTCTGCCCTCCGGATTGTTGTAGGCGGCTCAAATGCTGAATTGCGAAGAGTAATTGAGTCCTCTTCAATAATGAATCGCTGATTCTGAATAGCGTTCCTTAAAGAATTAAGAACTACGGCTGTATCAAGCTTCTTCATGTCAAGCTTTGTAAGTAGTGTCGTCAGCCTTTCATTCTGGTCTTTAAGAGTATTATCCAGATCAGTCCTGTCAAGTTCTCCAACATAATCACCCTTGTTAACAATAGTACCTTCGGGTATGAGATCCTGAATTTTAATATTCCTTGATCTTATATATCTTCTACCGGCAAAAGCAGGTCCCATAATATCAATTGAACTTGAAGCCATCAGCTCTCCTACGACATTTACAGAAATAACAAAATCACCCTTTTTTACCTCGGTAAATAATTTAGATGTTTCAGAATTGAATGATAATTTGTTAAAAACAAATAACAATGTAAATGCCAAAACCACTCCTATTCCTGTAAAAATTAATGTCCTTTTCATTTTTCCCCTCCATATCTTATTCAGTGAAAACAAAGTATTTTCAACACAAAAGTACGAAAAAAACAC
>CAVUJY010000027.1:0-33784 GCA_963741935.1 uncultured Bacteroidales bacterium
AGATTAACTTTCTCAAGGCATAGTATCTGAATAACCTGAGGTCTTACCTGATTCTTCTTGTAAAAAAGAGTTTATCATCTCCCTCATCATAAAAATCTTTCAGGATAGCTTCGAGAATGAACTTATTATTATTATAGAATGCTCTGGTAGGTGCATAATGATCCAGCCCGGAGGTCTCTGCTATAATTATTTTACAATCCATTTTCTTAGCTTCAGAAATTGTCTCTTCAAGGAGCTGTTTTCCTATACCTTTCCCCCTGAAATCATTATGAGTAGCAATCCAGTAAAGGTCAAAGCTGGTTTTAGACATGATTATTGGTCCATAACAGGAATAAGCAACAGTGACGCCGTCTACTTCTGCAAAAACAAAATAATATCCTGTTGATTCCCCTTGAGCAAGTCTTTCTTCCACCAGTTCGGCAGCAATCTTCACTTCATGATCGTAGAAGAACTTTGTTGAATCAACTATTTCAATTACCCGGTTGATATCTTCTTTTACCGGCGTTGTTCTGAAGGTGATGTTCATAGCTAGTGGAATTAATACTTAATAATTTATATATTGGCATTATTCATATAATGCGGTGTTATATATATCACTTGGTTATATATATCAGTAACTTGTATATATTAAAATGTTATATATAATGAAATGTTTTGTATGTTCAAAAGATTGAAAATGACTATCAATCAGTCTGTAAAATTAGATAAAATATCATTCAGTCAATATCCGATAAAAATAATACATGCAACTAAAATCTTTGACTGCTAACCTCTGCCAGAAGCAGTCATTTATAATAACAATTCTGTAAATAAAATTACTATTCATACCTGAGAGCATCAATAGGATCAAGATTGGATGCTTTTTTTGCCGGATACCAGCCAAAGAAAATTCCAATAACCGTACATACCGCAAATGATAAAATTTCTGAACCGGGCAAAATAACAATTGGCCACGACATAGCTGATCCGATAATTTTTGAGGCTGCAATTCCCACCAAAATCCCGATAATTCCTCCTGTTACACTAAGTAACATTGATTCTGTAAGAAATTGCAATAAGATATCGAATCCTTTACCTCCGATTGCCATTCGCAGCCCTATTTCCCTTGTTCTTTCTGTTACAGACACATACATTATATTCATTATACCTATACCTCCTACCAGAAGAGAAATTCCGGCTATTGCCCCCAGAAAAACCGTAAGAATATTACTGACTGAACTGAAAGTTGATAATAGTTCAGCCTGATTCCTGATTCTGAAATCATCTTCGCCGGATGCTTTTATTTTATGCTGTCTCTGCTAAGGGTCTCTTCTATCTGACTTTGCAGCCAGATCAGTTGATTTGGAATTAATTGCTGATGTATAAATAGCCTGAATATATGGAATTGCAAGTACTCTTTTTTGAACAGTTGTATATGGTGCCAGAATTAAGATCATCCTGATCCTGTCCGAAAGTATTCAATCCTTTTGGATCAAGAACTCCAATTACCAGGAACGGTATCTTTTTAAATCTTATAACCTGCCCTACCGGATCGGCATCCAGCGCCAAATAAATTTGTCACCACTGTCTTCCCAAGAAGACAAACTTTTGCAGCACTTGCAATTTCCTGTTCAGTAAACATTCGTCCCACTGCACAACTGATCTTCCCTTATCTGAAGGTAGCTTTCATTTACTCCATACAGGGATGTTGGCCAGTTTATCGCACCAAATACAGCCTGCCCGTTACCCCGTACCTCCGGTGTAGCAGCAAGTACGGCAGGACAATCTGCAAGTATTGCATTAACATCAGACTCTTTAAGGCTTTGCATTGTTGAAGCTCCGAATTGTACTGCCACCCCTCTCCTGCGACCCCGGGATAACTGTAACAAGGTTTAATCCCATTCCTGCTATCTGCTGCTGAATGCTGATTTTAGAACCCTGACCGATACCCAGCATAGTAATAACTGAAGCAACTCCTATAATAATACCCAGCATTGTCAGAAAAGCCCTGAATTTATTTCTTAGCAATGCGTTCATTGCTATTTTAAAAAGATTTTTAATGTTCATTGTTCCTGTATTAACTAATCTATCTTCAACTGGCATACTGGCAAGCATTTCCAGCGCAATAATTCTATCCTTACTAGGATTTTCCCTCAGAATGATGCCATCTTTAAATATAATATTCCTGGTCGCGCATCTGGCTATATCAGGCTCATGCGTGACAAAGACAATAGTTTTTCCTTTATTGTTAAGCTCCTGAAAAAGGCCATAATTTCGTAAGATGTCCTGTGTATCAAGGTTTCCTGTAGCTTCATCGGCAAGTATAACAACAGGATCATTAACAAGCGACCGTGCAATAGCTACTCTCTGTTGCTGACCTCCTGAAAGCTGATTTGGTTTATGATACATTCTGTCCGCAAGCCCGACAGATTCCAGTGCTGCCTTGGCTCTTTCTCTTCTCTCCTTTGATTTAACTGTTGAATTGTATAGAAGGGAAGTTCAACATTATCCAGAGCATTTGTCCGGGGCAGAAGATTATATGTCTGAAACACAAAACCAAGCTTTCTGTTTCTTAAGAGTAGCCAGTTCATTCTTACTGAGATGAGAAATCTTGTCCCATCCAGAATATAATCTCCTTCGGTGGGTTTATCAAGACACCAATAATATTCAGCATGGTTGATTTACCTGATCCACTGGCTCCCATTATAGCAACAAATTCTCCTTCATTTACATTCATATCGATACCTCTCAGAGCATGAACCGTAACTTCTCCAACGTAATAATCTTTCTTGAGTTTGATATATTTCAATCAGTTTTTTCATTATAGTCGATCATTTTATCTGTCTGCTGCGTTTTCGTCTGAGGTCTTCCTGTGGCATGAAACGGACTTCGTTCAGTTGCTGATACGCAGCTGTTTCCTGTTTGCTATACGGCTCATTGACAGTATAACTTCTTCCCCACTCTTTAAGTCCAGATTTAATTTCGGTATTCATACCATCAGATAGCTCCTGTCGTAACACGAACCTGATGAATTGTATCATCCCGTATTTAACCCATACTACAACCGGTCTTTTACGGCTG
This sequence comes from uncultured Bacteroidales bacterium, assembly GCA_963741935.1. Lineage (GTDB taxonomy): Bacteria > Bacteroidota > Bacteroidia > Bacteroidales > VadinHA17 > LD21. Next base: position 3,061 of record CAVUJY010000027.1, read on the forward strand.
TTCACCAGCCTGAATCCACCACCTTTCCGATCCTGCACGATCGTCCTGTCCCTGTTCGTTCCTGATCTGACTGTCCATGCCGCTGTGCACCGGCATTCCGTCACTTTGCCTGTTGACCTGAGGATTATTTTTCATATATTCGGCCAGAAATGAGGATCAGGAGTAAATCTAAGTGCCTTTCCCGGCACAACAAGTACACTGTCGATCTTCTGAACAAGTACAGTAATATTTGCGGTCATCCCGGGCATAAGTTTAAATTCAGGGTTAGGAGCATTGACAATAACAGTATATGTAACTACATTTGAGTCACTACAGGTTGTAGTCTGATCTGCCTTACAGTCTCCATGAAATATCTCAGTTGGATAATGCATCTACATGTAAAATCAACAGGTTGTCCTTTCCGTACCTGACCAATATCTGCTTCATCAACATTTGCCTGCACCTGCATCTGAGTCAAGATCATTACCAATTGTAAAGAGATTAGGTGTATTAAAACTGGCTGCAACTGTCTGACCCTGATCCACAGCACGGTTCAAAACTACGCCTGAAATAGGTGAGTAAATTGTAGCATAGCTAAGGTTACCTTGGCTTTGTCATATCCTGCCTGTGCAGTTTTCAGGTTTGCCAGAGCTTTATCATAATTATACTTAATCTGATCAAAATCAGCCTGTGCAACAAGTTTTTTATCAAGCAAAGCTTTATATCTTTCATAAGTGGCAGACTGAAATTCAACTTCGACTTTTTGCATCATCAAGAGAAGCCTGAGCTTGCTGTACCTGAGTTTCCAAGAGGTGTTTTATCAATTTCAGCAAGTAATTGACCTTTTTTAACATTGAATTAAAATCTACATAAATTTTTTTCACAACACCTGATACCTGAGTTCCGATTGAAACAGTGGTATCAGCTTCAATAGTGCCGGTTGCAGTAATTGTATTGATAATAGATCCCTTTTTTACAACTGTGTTTCAAACGAATATGAGTTATCTCTTTTATGACACGAACCGGCAACTAAAACAATAATGAAGTAATAACTAAGACATTAACTGCCCTTCTGATTTTTGTTCGACTTTTCATTATTGCGTGCATTTATTAGTCATATTAAAAATTCATTATTTAAATGAAAGTGGTTTTCCTGAATAAAAATCAAGCACTTTATAACTGAAGATAAGCGTTGTATTTTGACTGAAGAAAAGTGCTTTCAGCAGATATAAAGCTTGTTTTTTGAATCAGAAAATCGACTGAATTCATAAGTCCCTGAAAATACTTTTCAGAAGCAACATCAAAAGATTCTTTAACTGCTTTATATGCTTCTGAGCTTGCTTCAAACTCAATCTGATGATCGAAATAACATCCTGGCATGCCTGTTCAATAGATTTTCTGAGAACATTTTTTGTATTGAATTCATTCAGTTCTGCATTATTTAAATTCAACTTTGCGATTTCCACATTGGTTTTTACCTGTCTGTTCATATAAATTGGAATAGATGCTGAAAGACCTATGTGAGGGACTTATGTTTCTTGAAAGCTGACTCCCGAAAGATCCCTGTTTATAACTCGTTGAAAAACTTGTTTGATAACCTGAATAAGATGATGACACCCCGGAGTTCAATGAAATATTCGGGTAGTGTCCGGCCTTTGCAAGATCAATACTTAATTGCGCACTATTTTTCAGGAATTCAGCATTTTTTACTTCAGGTTTTATTCCAAGAGCTAGTTTGATAAACTTCTAAGGATCAGGAATTCTTTTCTGATTGACAAGACTGTCAAGATTAGGATTGCTATCTGAAAGTCACTGCGTATCGGGTAATTCCATTAATTGCATCAGAGTTATCCTGTTTATTGCTAGCTGGCTCTGAGCAGTAGCAAGAGTCTGTTTTTCTGTAGCGAGTTGTGATTTTACCTGCAGATAATCAGAATTGGAGATAGCTCCTAATTTAATCCTCTCATCAGCAAGATTTCACTTGTTCCGCAATGAAGAAATCTGGTCTTTCATTGTTCTTAACAAGCTCCTCAGCGTACAAATACCTGCAGGTAGGCATTCAGAACATTGAGACTGACAGATTCTTTAATAACTTCGGTATTATATTTATCTGCTTCAAGATTGGTTTCGGATTGTTTGACAACATTTCGAATCCTGGATTACCGTTATAGACTGTCAGATCCTGAATTGCATGAAATATTTATTCCATTGGTTCCCTTAAAAACAGTTGATCCGGTAGTGTTATCTTAATATTGTTCCAGTTAAAATTCTGCCTGACGGAACTATTCAATGAAGGATACCTTGAAGACTTCGACAGATTTAAATCTTCATTGTAAATACTATTGCTCACCATGAGCTTTTTGAACCTGAATATTCTTTTCAAGTGCATACCTGATACACTCATCAACACTCCATACTTTATTCTGTGCTGATGAGACAATCGGAAATGTGATGAAAAAAATACAGGAAATGACTATTGAAGATACCCTGATATTCATAGCGTCTGTTTTTTCGTTTGCCCTGATTTTCAAAAACTCTGATTTCATATTGATTTTTCCGAAGATATATTTCAAATAAAATTGGTAATTAGACAGTAGTATTTGAAGTTTTGTTCCATGAAAAGCTAAAATTCATAAAAGTTTAACTTACTCTTAACAATTGAGTTAATGTTAATTAATTAACAATTAGGAATAATATTTTGTTTATCAGAGAAAAAAAAGCTGGATTAAACACCGAAATCTATCCATGGATTGGCAATAGAATGTTGTTAAAGTAGTATTTGAGCTACCTTAAACATATAGCAATTTTTTGAATGAATAAGGGGATTATATAAATAAGAAAAGACACCGGGTTGGTGTCTTTTCTAAGTTAAATTAAAACCTAATACTAGGATTGGCCGGACGGCCGCGATTAAAGACTTTTACTTTTTAGCAACCAGACTTTCCTTGTCATTGATAAGGGCTGGAAAGTAAGCTGCGATCAGCATAGTGTTGTCGACTTCACAACCCTGCCCTGAAGTCAGAACTTTCTGATGAAAATATTCACTTCGGTTCAAAGATGCATCTTTAGTTGAATAACCATCTTTTTCAAAGGATTTGTCAAGCTTTTCCACTCCAAAATAATCCTTGTTACATACATACTGTATTGATAGGTTATCGGACAATACAAAGTATTTCTTACAGTTACCTTCATCCCTGACAGCAACTTTAACCTCAAGAGGTGAATTCTGATAGCTGATTATAAATGCCTTAAACTGCTCACCATTTATTATAAGCGGATTCTCGGCTAATTCAATCTTATAGTTCCCAAGTGCGGTATTTGAATTACCTTCGGCAACTACTTCTCTGGCAAACGATGCAGTACTAAATGGCTACTATTAGTATGACTGCGAATAATAATTTTTTCATGGTTTTAAATTTTTAATTATTTCTTTTAATAATCTTTTTACACTGTTGTTACTCTTTTTATTTTCTTCAGATAAATGAAGCGTTTAGTTAATTTTACACTACGAAATTATGCTATACAGGAACACCGAAAAAGAGCAAATCAACAAACGGTGCACTTGAGTCAACAAACTGCAGATATCAGCCAATACGGCTTTATGATGATTATAGTTTATTGCTGCAATTATTGAGTTTTGAGACCAAAACAGACCTGATGAAAAGACTGATTAGATTCCGTAGCCATGCAAAGTGACTGACCAGGAGTAATGAAACATGGGAAAATAAAGAAAGACATCCGAAGATGTCTTTCCTGCGATATTAAAAACCTGAAACCAGAAATATCTGAAACAGCTACATTAAATAGATGATGTAACCTTTTCAGAATCTTTTATAAGCAGAGGGAAGAAAGATGCTATCAGATTTGCATTCATTACCTCGCTGTTTTGACCTGCACTAATAATTTTTTGATGAAAATAGGCACTTCTGTCCAGTGCAGTATCATCAGTAACCCAGCCTTGCTTTTTTAGGCTTTTGTCCAACTTCTCTACCCCAAAATAATTATCGTTACATACATATTGGATAGAAAGTTTATCAGAAAGCACAATAAAATTCTTGCATTTTTTTGTGTTCTTTATTACAACAGTTACCTCCATTGGGGAGTTCTGATAACTTATAACATAAGTCATCAGTGTATCGCCTTTGATAACAACCGGATTATCGGATGTCTCAATCTTGTAGTCTCCGAGTGCTGTATAGGACTTACCTACAGCAACTAATTCCCTGGAAAACGATGCATTACTGACAATAAGAAGCAGTAATGTTGCAAAATACAATCTTTTCATGTCCGCCAATTTTAAGTTTATATACATTTTACCTGTCTTTCTGTCCAAAAAAACTTCAATCTTCTGAAGCTTTTTGTATAATTTTCCAAGTACTAAATTATACTATCATGGTATGCCGGAAAAGGCTAATTGTACGGATGGATGATTTCAATTTACAAATGGCAGGAAAAAACGTAGAGAGTCTATGCGAACCGGTTAACTATATGTTACAAAACAGTAGCTGGTTGTTGAGTCAGATACACAAAGAGATTTCAGAATTCAAGTAATTTCCTGATTAAAACCATGAAACCATTTATCAGACTGGGGACTGCATCAGGTCATACACTGCAGGTGAAACAGATATTATAAGAATTTGAAATCCGGTAAGCAAGTCCAGGAAACCATGTCCTGCCATTAAGGGAATAAGCGTTCTCTTTTTGTTGTACCAGATCCCCATCATTATTAGTAAAGGAATAAACATCAGGAATCTTGACAGCATATGATTAATATCAAACAGCACTGGCATAAAACTATGCTGCAAGGCATAAAAGAATAATGGATATACGATAGAAAAAGTCTCGCTCCCGGTAATTTTTCTTATCTCAGGGATGCAATAACCCAGATAAAAGGGAATCTCAGACAGAACAATCGTTGTTGGCAGTAATATTACCACAATAATTGCAGCCCATAATGGTAAAGGATGAATTGTGGTAAGGGGCATATAGCCATATATCAGAAAAGAAATTCCATATAGCCCTCCTATTCCAAGGATAACCATTATTGGTAATGCAATGAAGATTTCCTTAACATTTGTCTGTCTGCCGTTAATGATTAGTAACTCTCTGAATTTCCTTCCCTGTTTATGCATAAGATAAAATAGCAAAATCACTGTTATAATATTAACAACAATGCAGAGAATTGGCCACCAGATTGCTACATCCGAGAGATTATTTCCTCTAAAAGCAGGCATATAAAGCAGAACTATTGAAGATATTAAAAATAATAAAGTCCTGACTGCCGGTATAATAAAAACTGATTTTGATACATTTCTTAACTGGTTATCCATAACAGATCAATTATTGTTCCCGGGAATTTAGATTATTTTTGTATGAATAATACTTAATGTTTAGCTTCACTGAGCTCGCAAGTGTGGTTGTCATTTGGGTCAATCATATGGGTTACATATCATCCTAAACGATAATATCATTATCACCTGGCTAATCTGTAGTATGGAATGAAGAGAGTTGGCTCAAATCCAAGTTTTTGCGCAAGTTTAAATGAACCTGTATTTTCGAACCGGCATGACCATATTGGTTCATAATACTTTTCCAGACAATAATCTATCAGGGCTGAACATGTATGCAAGGCAAAACCTCTTCCTCTGTAACTTTCCAAGGTTTCAATTCCAAGTTCAAGCTGATGTTCATGGATAAAAGCCGAGTATGCGGTTGAAACAACATTTCCTTCGTATATCATACTGAATCCAACTCCAAAACTGCAAAACGCATAGGCGTCATTCCAGAAATATCTTCGGAACAACACTTCCGCTCATCAATTCGAAAAGCTCTTCATTTGTCCGCTGAATATTGTATCCTTCATTTCTGAAATTCGATTTGAACGCCAGATATTTCCCCTTGTTGAATTTAAAGTTCACCCTTGTATTTTTCTCAATTAAACCGGTGCTCTTCTCTGACTCAGCCTCCCCTGATTTGATAATTTTATCCTTAAGAAGGGAAGAAAGCTTTTCATTCCAGGCATCAGGATAAACCTGTAACCATTCTGAACCGGTTCTGATTTTTTTAGTATTAAGTGCATATTCAGCAAAGGCAGAATTAAATCTGTCATTATTGTAATCCCCAAAAAGCAAAGCCATACCATAAGGATGAACTACACAAAATGTTTCAGGTTTTACGGGCTTATCAACATATACCTTTCCCTCAATTTTCTTTTCAACCACCGATCGTGCAAATAACTTATTAAATGTAACCTTGCTAAGTGGTTCAAGAACAAGACCATAATTTTCTTTATCCAGAAGAATCATAATTTAAAATATGAGAGTTATAACTATTTATTCATCCACTTTTTAAAATCACTTGCCCTGTCAATACTGACAATAGTATCCATCTCATTATCAGGAGATGGCTTCAGGATGAGTTTTATCCTGCTTCTTGACCAGGCATACATGTTAACAATTGAACTTAAATTCACAATGTACTTTCTATTGATCCTGAAAAAATGATTGGGATCAATAACTTCTGAAAGATTTTCCAGACTCATATCCACAGGGTATGAAATACCATCCGATGTCATAAGAAAGACATTTTTCTCCAATGCATAAAAATATGAAATATTTGCTGCTTCCACCTTACGAAATTTTTCACCAACCTGGACAAGGAACCTCTGCCGGTATTCAGGCTTCCTGCCCTGAATCACCGACAACATATTCTCAAAATCAATACCGAAAGCAGTCCTTAGCGATTTGTACTTTCGCAGACTTTCCGACAAATCTCTTTTCATGATTGGCTTTAAAAGATATGAGACACTGTTCAGGTCAAATGCTTTTATGGCATACTGATCATAGGCCGTTGTAAAAATTACAGGGGTCTGAATCGATATCTGGTCAAAAATAGTAAAGCTTAGCCCGTCAGAGAGCTGAATATCAAGAAAAATCAGATCAGCATTATTCACCATAAGCCATTTAACAGATTCCTTTACCGAGCCAATCTTTGCCATAACATCAATCTCCGGCAACACCTCCTTCAACAGTTTCTCGAGCCGTTCTGCTGCAAGTTCTTCGTCTTCAATGATCAATACTTTCATTGTTCTCGTTATTTATTAACGGAAGTTTTACCAGGTAATGATTCGTTTCGACCGTAAAAATAGGCTTGTCTTCCCCTATCATGGTATAACGTTTGACCAGATTTTTCTGGCCCAGACCTGTGTTTCTTCCGGATGATATTTTGGGCTGCATATTGTTTCTTATTAATAACCATCTGTCCTCATTTGATATATCAATCTGCAATGGTTGCAACTGGTTTACAATATTATGTTTAATAGCATTTTCAAGAATTGTTTGCAACGACAAGGGAGGTAACAACATTTTAAGCATATTGGATGGCAGATTAACCGATAAGGTCAACGATCCGCCATAACGAATCTGCTGAAGGAATATATATGATCGTACAAATCCCAGCTCCTCTTCAAGCGATACAACCGGCTTTTCAATTGTTTCAAGTACGTACCTGTAAATGTGCGAAAACTCATCTATAAACAATTGGGCTTTTGCTACATCTTTTTCAATAAGTCCTGATAATACATTGAGGCTATTGAACATAAAATGTGGATTAATCTGACTTTTAAGCACTTCGAACCTTATCTGTGATAATTCCCGTTCAAGAGTTTCTGCCTTCATTTTTGCCTTATCACTTTCCATAAAAAACAGCCAGCCTTCCAGGATTGTCGTAACCAGGATATTTACCACAGCATAAATAAGTGCATTATATAACAGAACAGTATAAAGATCTTCGGTATATGGACTAATCCAGTTAGCAAAAAGTGTAACAAGCACAGAAACAATAAATGCAATTATCACGGTTATAGCAAGTTGGATAATAAGTCTGGCAAATACTCTTTTTTTCCACTGAAATTTATGATTAAGAAAATTTATTAAGATTATGTCAGGGAACGTTATTAATATACCTGCTATCATACTAAGTGTAACACCTCTCACCAACCGAATAAAAAAATGAGTTACATTATCCAGCGGGTAAAATCCGCTCAGATGATTATAAATAATAATAATCATCTGGACACCTATTGCCATTGTCAACAATAGCCTCAGTAATTTCTGAAGAGGAAACAGCCTGTTTATCTTGTGAAGAATCATTATCACAATAAATTAAGTAAAAATAATATTAAAAAATCTCGAAGTAACCTCGAAAAAAAGTTTCCGGAGCGATTTATGATCAAATTCATACTGAAAAATCAACTCTCCGGAACCTTATTCATTATGGAAATCCATGTATGTTTAAAAAGTCTTTAGAAAACCCATGCGAACGGACAGATAATGATAATCTATATTAACTGATAAGTTCTCAGTTTCTGCATCGCGCGATAAGGCATTAAATTTAACTCCGGGGGTGATACTCCAACCTGAACCCAATGCTAAATCCACGCCTCCGGCAAGCTGAAAGCCAAATCCATGGCCAGTATCTGTTAATGTGTTATCAATATCATTTTCTATTTCTATGTGGTTATAAAGTCCACCTGCCCGAATATAATACGAAGCTTGAGAATTGTAAACGGAGTGTTTGAATTGTAACCCAAACACATATCCTGTTTCTTCAAAATCAGCATCCAAACCCACAAAGGAGGATCTGGAAGAAAATTTGTTCCAACCCCATCCTGCATATACGCCAGTATGAGGCATGAAACGATAATGGAAAATAGCTTCAATACCAAGCCCTTTCTCCAGTTTTCCTGATTCCAGTTCACGGGTAGCTAAAGAAGGTCCTCCGCTTATTTCAAATCCAAATCGTTTTGGGTTTTCCTGTGCAAACCCTGCTATTGAGATCATGGCTGTCATTACAATAAATACTAATACTTTTGTTTTCATAACTTCAGGTTTTAATTATAATTTAAATTGTTTTATAAGGCAAAAATATAGCGCCATGTATTACTGAAATAATAAAATAGTACGAGGGTGTTTAATCGGAGGATGAAAGTGTAATAGAAGGTGATGAAAAACATTAAAAGATATTAACTAAATGAAAGGCAATTATTAATTTGTCTACATGATCTTTAAGATTTATGTTTATTTTTATAACCCAAAATCAGCAAGTGTGATTATTTTGTAAGTTAAAAGAAGAGGAATATGAAACGTTATTCACTGGGAAAAGAACAAATAAAGGTATTGTTGCTTGAGAATATCCATGAGAGTGCAGTAGATCTGATGTTAGAGAACGGGTATACCAACATAGAGACGATACCTGCTGCTTTGGATAAGGATGAACTGATAGAAAAAATCAGGGATGTTCATATGATAGGCATTCGTTCGCGCACTGAACTTACTCAAGATGTCCTCTTGCATGCCAATAAATTAATTACGGTTGGCTGTTTCAGTATAGGTACTAATCAGGTGGATAAAAATACGGCCAAATCGTTGGGAATACCAGTATTCAATGCACCATTTTCAAATACACGGTCGGTTGCAGAACTGGTAATTGCAGAGAGTATTATGCTACTCAGGTCAGTACCTAAGTTAAATTCAAATGCCCATAACGGAAAGTGGTTAAAGTCAGCTAAAGACTCTCACGAGATACGAGGAAAAACACTCGGTATCATAGGATATGGCCATATAGGAAGCCAGGTATCAATACTTGCAGAATCACTGGGAATGACCGTTTTGTACTATGACATAGAAAAGAAATTGTCACTGGGCAATGCTACTCAGTGTAAAACTTTAGAAGATGTCCTTACTGCTGCTGATATTGTTACCCTGCATGTACCAGCCACTCCATTGACAAAAGAGATGATCGGAGCAAAAGAAATTGCTTTGATGAAAAAAAATTCAATACTTATTAATGCTTCACGTGGAGATGTTGTTGAATATAAAGCTGTAGCAGAGGCATTGGAATCCATGCATCTGCTGGGTATTGCAGCTGATGTATTTCCGGAAGAACCTGCATCAAATAGCGAACCCTTCAAATTCATTCTTCAGGGTATGGATAATGTCATTCTTAACTCCGCATGTTGGAGGCAACACCATGGAGGCTCAACAAAATATAGGTATAGAGGTAGCGGAGAAAATGGTTAAATACAGCGATATTGGGGCTACTCTGGGAAGCGTCAACTTCCCGCAAATATCTTTATTCCCTCACAAAGATTGCCAGCGTTTTCTGCATATTCATAAAAATTTACCGGGCGTGATGCAAGAGGTAAACGGGATCTTCTCAAGAAAAGGAATTAATATTGCCTCTGTTTACCTTCAGACAGATCCTGAGATAGGATATGTAATAATTGATACTGAGAGCAATCTCGATGACACCATAATAAAAGAGCTGAAAGAGATTAATCATACTATCAAAGCCAGGATGCTTTACTAGCATAAGGGATATCAGAGAGTTACGCGGAAATAACTGTAACAGCTTTCTGTCGCTACAGACATATAGAATCTGATTTCTTTAAGCTCTTCTGCCCGCCAATTTAATGAGCAATAAGCATGTCAAAGAATCCAAAAATGAATTCGGTGCCAATAAAAATGATACTTGCCGGTCTTATTCAAGATGCTTCCTGACAGCTTCCCAGTATACATAAGTCATTTTGCCTGATCCGTTCCAGTCTCTGGCAATCTTTTCAAAATTATAAGGTCCTATCTTTGACGCATAGTAAAGAAATATCTTTTCGGAGATCTTATAATTATATAAATCCTCTGTGGTATAATTACTCTGTGTCCTGATAATTGTAGTCTTTCAACCTTATCTGACGTATCTGAAAATACCCGACAGCTCCTTCCAATGGGTTGTAAGCAAGCGTATCTTCTTTGGTTTCCACCTTACCAATAGCTAATATAAGCTTCTTGTAAGGTTCAACAGGGGAACTCTTAATGATAGGAAGAGTTTTTCTGTCTGGAGCATAAGCATTTAAGGCAAATGCTAATATAAAAACAACTGAAGCAGTCTTTTTTAAAATTGCTGACATAATAAACATCATAAAAAAAATGAATAATTAACGATCATTGTAGTTTTGGTTCTAAACCTCTCATTAGACAGGGATTTCTGTTTCTCCCGTTTGTTCAAGTTTCATTGTCATATCTTATTGTGTAGTTAATCAATAAGTTATATAACAACCTTTATTCATTTTTGTTTAGACTGATTCTAAATAAGATTGCTATCAAGTATAGAATATATTTTCCATATACCTGATTATATGATATTTACAATGAGTATTATTAAGATATTATTTTATAAACTTATTCCAATACAAAATAATTGTTTAAGCTAACATCACCGAATGTTGCATAACATTTATCAGTAGTGGAATATTGTACTGTCTGAATGACAGGACTATACAGAAAAGTACTGTTTTTAAGGTTAATCCTTAAACAGTTTCACATTTAAAGCTGTCAGACCTTTTGGTCCCTTACCTATTTCAAAAGAAACAATATTATTTTCTTTTATATCCTCAATTAAATTATTCGCATGTACAAAGACACTCTGTTTTGATTCCATATCACGAATAAAACCAAAACCTTTGGAATCATTAAAAAAGGTGACTACTCCTTTGCGAACGAAATCATTCTTGTGTGAAGGTTCATTTTTTGTTGCACTCAGTTCTATATCTTCAAGATCGATCTGAATCTTTTTGTTTGGATCGGGAGGAGTGGATGATATTTTCCCAAACTCATCAACATAGGCTATCATATCATCGAAGTTTGTCCGTTTACCTGTCTCTTTTCTTATCAGACGCTTCTTCTCTTTGTCTTTTCTCTTTCTTATCTTTTTTATTCTTAACCTCTTTTTTGTTGAAAGTTTCCTGCGATCTACCCATTTATTAATATTTGTTTTGTTAATAATTATATGAACTGGTCAAATTTTTCTCAAAGGTACTCATTTTTTTTGGTGTTTACTATTTTAAGAAACAGAGATCGGCTATGTTATACCAAATTAAATCTAGTGATGTCACTATTATTATGAAAAAGAACAGAATTCCACAACTCTCACTTATGATGAAAACAAAACCGTTCTTCAAGATCAGCTGCTTGCGGAGACAGCAAATTTTACCTTATTGCAGAACAAAAACAATATCATTATATTTGATTATAAACAAAATATGAACATGTATCAGAAAGATTATATACTCAGAATGATAGAAATGTTAGGTGACATGATAAGGGCAATTCTCGGACTGATAAAAAAGGGAGATTATGATCTGGCTTCTCAAAAGATAAGCAAAATCTATTATGATATGCTTAAGAAAGATGCTGTGTTTTTCCACAACCTGCCAAAAGAAGGAATGATAACTGAACTACTGAAGGAACATAATTATACTAATGGTCATCTTGAAATACTTGCGGAGTTATTTAACGTTGAAGCAAATCTATCAGCGGAACTGGGAAAAATATCAGAATCATTGGAATACTCTGAAAAATCTTTGATTCTCTTTGAGTTTATTGATCATGAACAAAAAACTTATTCAGAGGAAAGAATCAATAAAATGCAGGAGATCAAAAAAAGAATTGATCTACTCAAAAGGAAGTTAACTGTTGAGTGAAGATATACGTTTTACATTATATTGCATAAATACTAAATTATTTTAATAAATGAGATATCTGTTTATAATCCTCCTGATCTTATCCTCCTGCAATGAAATAGATAAATATTCCGGAAATCCTGTCTTTAAAGGCTGGTATGCGGATCCGGAGGGAGTAATCTATAATAATGAATATTGGATCTTTCCGACCTTTTCTGCACCATATAAAGATCAGGTATTCCTTGATGCATTCTCAAGTAAAGATCTCATTACCTGGACAAAGCATGAAAGGGTCCTCGATACATCCTCTGTAAAATGGGCATGGCGGGCAATGTGGGCACCTTCCGTAACAGAAAATCAAGGGAAATATTTCCTGTTCTTTGGAGCAAATGATATTCAATCGGACAATGAACCTGGCGGAATTGGTATAGCAGTGGCAGACAACCCTGCTGGTCCGTATAAAGATTACCTGGGAAAACCACTTATCGATAAATTTTATAATGGTGCGCAGCCAATCGACCAGTTTGCTTTCCGTGATAATGATGGCAGTATTCTACCTGATATATGGTGGATGGAGGCATTGCAATATTGTTAAGCTAAGATCTGACTTCAAAGGCATCGAACCATTTAGCGACAGCACAATCTACCGGGAAATAACTCCTGAAGGGTATGTTGAGGGGCCATTCATGTTCAGTCGTAAAGGGAAATATTACTTTATGTGGTCGGAAGGTGGGTGGACTGGCCCGGATTATAGTGTTGCTTATGCTATCGGAGACAGTCCTTTTGGGCCTTTCAAAAGAGTTGGAAAGATCTTGCAACAAGACCCTTCTATTGCAACCGGTGCAGGACATCATTCTGTAATAAACCCTCCAGGGACAGATTTATACTATATAGTATACCATCGCAGACCTCTCACTCAGACAGACAGAAATGCCCGTGAAGTATGTATTGATAAGATGGAATTTGATAAGGAAGGATTCATTAAGCCGGTGATAATCACAAACAAAGGTGTAATCGGACATACTTTGCAATAGTCGGAATTCTGATGTAAAAAACAGAGCTCATGAGATCTTTGTTATTAATTAAGTTTTAAAATCTTCAATTGAATCCCCCATTTTAATTAGAATTTTTGAAATTTTCCTGTTCTTAACCCCGGCAAAACAGGAAGTACTATAGCCTCATCTGGCTTAGCTCATATTCTTTCGGATCAATAAACAATAGGCTGTGTAGGTTGTTAATTGAGTATGATTCATTTTAGGGAGTGATGAATAAGTTCTTTTTCAACAAACCCAACATTTAACAACTCAGAGAGATTAACATGGCAAATGCTAATAACGAAATATATAATGGTGATACTAAAGCTGGAAACCAAGCATTTTTTTCTATTGTAATTGCTACATATAACAGGGCAAATCTTATAAATAAAGCTTTGGATTCACTTATATCCCAGACAGAAAAAGACTGGGATGCCACTATTGTTGATGATGAAAGTACTGACGATACTTTTTATGTTATTGAACCATATCTGAAGCTTTACTCAAATATAAAATACTTAAAAAAACACCATAGCGGGGAAGCAATGTCTAAGAATGCAGGTTTATGCTCCTCTACAGGCAGATTTGTGACTTTTTTGGATTCAGATGATGAGTACAATCCCCAGCATTTGGCATCAAGGAAAAGGATCCTTTTGCAAAATCCAGAAGTAAAATTTTTATATGGAGGAACAAAAATTCTTGGAAATCAATATGTTCCTGACAGATTCAATATTGAGAAGAAAATAAATCTTGCTGACTGTGTTATTGGAGGGACCTTCATCATTGAAAGGGAAACACTGTTCAATCTTCGGGGATTCAGAAAGATACTACTGGGAACTGACGCCGATCTGTTTGACAGGGCAAAGGAAGCCGGAATTTTGATGATGAAAACAAATCTTCCAACATACATATATCATCATGAAACTGCTGATTCTATCACAAATACTCTTCTTGCATATCAAAAATAGTATTCGATAGAAATGAACTCATACTTTTTTCATTGGTTTCATTTTTTCTGATGGAAAAATAACCGGTTTCTTACAATTGTTCTATTCACCCAATTTTAACATATATATAAATACAATTAATATGAAACAATTATCAGAATCAGAAGTAGAGAAATTCCTTTCATCCAGTCTAAAAAACTGGTCATTTGATAAAGGTATATCAAAAGAGAATTTAAGTTCAAAACATTTACTGAGGCTTTTTCATTTATGACCACTATTGCATTCGAAGCTGAGAAAATGGGCCATCATCCCGACTGGTGTAACAGTTACAATACTGTTAAAATAAACCTTAGTTCTCACAGCGTTAATGGAATAACACAGAATGATCTGGATCTGGCGGGTAAAATGGATAATTTTTATAAGATTTATGCGGTATAAAAATTAACTTCAGGGATTAAACCGAATACCATTAAATTCATATACAATTCATTTTAAATATGAATCAGATACAATAACTATTATTATTATGTAAATAGGGTTTTTCTTAATACATCCGGTCATCAATTATCAGAAAAATACCATCCTGCCTATTTTGAAAAAATTGATTTAATCAAAAACTATGAAATCAATTATTCTTTCATCATTGCTATTGTCGACATCAGTCGCTGGCACAGCAACCTGACAGTTCATCGGCTCTGTTTCAAATGAAGGATGCAGAATTAAACTTTGCCCGTCATTCGGTTACATATGGGCGAAAAGCTGCATTTTCAGAATTTCTTGCTGATGAGTCAGTAATTTTCACAGATAACTGGATTATGCATGGTAAACAATATTGGCTGGACAGAAAGGCTTCAGCCCTGGTTTTGAAATGGGAGCCTGAATTTATGGACATTGCCACAAGTGGAGATTTTGGTGTAAGTACCGGTCCCTGGGAAGCACAGGAATTTCGTCCTTATACCTTACCTGTTTCTACTGGCTATTATCTTTCTGTCTGGAAAAAACAACCCGAAGGTAAATGGAACGTAATTCTTGATGCCGGCATCACAACACCCCCGGAAAAGGAGTATAAGCACGGCTTTTCCTTTCCTGAAGGAGCTGATAAATCTAAAGTCAGTCCTTCGTCAGTCCCAATCGACAACAGTATTACATTTTCCGAACTTACATCAAGTGAGCAACAACTAAATAATGCGTGGCTAAGTAAACCTGAATCTGCAACATATATGCGATTCATTTCTCCATCTGCACGGCTTCTGCTTAGTGGTCATTTACCCGCAACTGATCCGGTTTCGATTAAATTGCGCATTTCTGAATTAGACAAGTCAATTACATGGAAACCAGAGGGTTATGGAGCATCCGATTCCGGGGATATGGGTTATGTATTTGGTATAACCGAGACAGGAACAATAAATAAAAAAATATCGGGTAATTATGTCAGGATATGGAAAAGAAGACCTGATAACTCATGGACGATCATTATTGAGGTCATGAGTACTGAATGATCGTGGAACAATTCCTGTTCTTTAGGTGTATTATGTTTTGCCTGGGAATAACGGCAGGTAACAGCGTATATTAAACATTTGGCAAAAAGTCAATTATTATCACTTTTCGTATCTTCAGTGTATCTCGATTTAGCATCACTTTGAAAACGCAACTTATCATACACGCCGGCTTTTGGGTACAATTTTATTTGTATGCTTCAGGTTTAAAGCGTAGGACTGTGTATATCGCCATAAAATTTCATTCTATCTTCTGTTTCTTAAGTAGCTGCCTGAGAGTGCTCCAAAACCTCCGACTAATGCTCCGACCAGCGATGTAATAAGAATCAATAAAATCGAAGACCCACCGAGGTGAAATAACTCGGCAATTTTTTTTGAGAGAATTCCTTCATTCTTAATATCAATACCATACTGCAAGCAAAGCCCATAAAATAAATATGCCTAAAAACCCTGAAAGAAATGCTTTGCCACTATGCATGGGTATTAATAGTATAACAAAAAACGAAATGATAGCAATACTCCACCATGGAAGATATAGCCCCGCAACAAAACTTAAAATAGCAATCAGAAATACGGCGATAATGAATTTCATTTGCTGAAAGTTTAATAATTAATTCGAAAAATCTATTTTAGCGATAATCCGTTTGTCTCCTGATTCATCTTTCTTCATCATCCATAACTTGTAGTACCTGCCAGCTGCCCAGTCATTAATAAAATTATCATAATACTTGCTGCCGGGATTACCGCTTTGCCCCCCGACATAAATACCATAAGCTTCAGTCTGATCGGTAAGCTGAACGATCATTCGCCAACTGGGACCGGCACCTTCTGTAGTTGCGTTTATCACGTCATACCCACCTCCAACCGGGACGTGATAGCGACTGAAAGCAGGGATCTGAAGAATGTGCTCTATCCTCGTGTCCTTACCCTTCCACCACTCCATTTTATCCTCCTGCTCTTTCTTTTTTAATATTGAAGTTGCTTTTTTCAGGGAAGAAAGTAACTGGTCCTGCAACGTTTCTTTTTGCGGAGTGTTGATATTATCCACAAAGGAATAAGTTGTGTCTTTTAGCAAGCTCTCAACCAGAGTGTAATCTGCGGGCCATGCTATTGCCACGGTTGTGCGGCCGAAATCATCTCCCCATATCGTATCACGCAACGCCTGCCACCATTCATGGAAGACAGTAGCTCCCTTTGACTGAGCATCTTTTCGATTATTCCATTGCCGGTATATTTCAAAATATTTCTTTTCATCACGATCCAAACGATTTTCATCTGTCATTAATAAAATTTTTCTTGCAAATTCTGCTCTTGCACTATAATTATCGTTCTGCATTTTCTTCATATCCTCAATTGTAATATTCTGCATACTATCGAGATAACGATTAATAATGTAACCCCGGTACAATGGATAAGATAGCCACCCAGATAATACGGATAAGTTGAGTCTGCCGGCAACTGGTTAGCACTACTGACATATCCGCGGGACAGGATTTTTCATGTGGGGATTTTCTTCCTGCGGTATCATTCCACGCCACATGTAAGCACTATCGGTTCCAGGCATTATAAAATCACCCTGCCCTTTCCACTTTGCAGGAAATTCTCCCTGGTGCCAGATGGCGATGTCCCCCGATTTAGATGCAAACATGCAATTCATCCCCGGGCAATTTAGATATTTGATAGCCTCCGCATAGTCATTGTAGTTGTTGCCGTGATTCAATAAATAAAATCCCAAGCCATCATTTGAAGGATCTTGCGCCGTCCATCTCACGGCCAGGTATTTATCCTTCTGATCATTAGCAGGAAAATTTCTGTCATACATCACAGGACCCAATACGGTGTAGGCAACTGTATCAAACAATGTTTTCTCTCCCTTTGATCTCAATAGGTTCAATTCTTTTTGTGGCTTCAATCCATTTATCATTGAACCGGTATTCATTCATTGTAGAATCACGAAACCGGATTTCATAATAATCTGTAACATCCCTTTCTGCAGCGGTAAATCCAAAAGCGATGCTGTCATTATATCCAAACAAGATATTCGGAACTCCGGGAAAGGATGTCCCATATACATTCAATGAAGGTGTTGTTATCTGCATCTCGTAATAATAGGCAGGCAAAGACAAAGCGAGATGGGGATCATTGCACAGAATGGGCCGGCCACTCTTCGTTTTTGAAGGACCTACTGTCCAGTTATTACTGCCAATCCCTTTTTTAGGATTTATTTTCATAAACGGGTTTTAAGTCATCATTTTTAAATGTAAAGTATAAGGAATCTGCAGTGGCTGGAACAGAAAGATCAACAAACAGCTTTTTTCGGATAAGGATTTTCAGGGGTATTGGGTACAACCGGCTTCAATGAATCAGGATAGGCGGGAAAAAGTTTTTCAAATTCCTTTTGTGTAAATATCCCATGGGCATTGGTAAGCCCAATGTCGTCCGACAGTGCATTGTTGCTCAGCCATGTATTTCAGAAAGAGCGCTGATTTTAGTATCGTCCAATGCTCCGGTTTATAATTCAGTAATTTGAATTCAAGTGGCAGCTGGCTTTCTTTTAACTGGTCAATATAGGCATTCACACCTGCTGCATAGGCATTCCATTGCATTTTGGTGACGGGGTTCCTGTTTATCTCTTTCACCGTTCTTTCGGCTGCGTAAACCATACCCAGCCTGCGCTGGCCTCTGTCCCACTGAAGCGGGCCTTCACCCAGTATTTCGCTTATTCGACCTGCAGCAGCCCTTGCTCCAAATTCCATTTGCCACAAGCGGAATTTGGCATGAAGATATCCCTGGATAAAATAAGCATCCTCTTCCCCTTCGGCAAACACATGCGGCACTAACCGTTCATCGAAATATACCTGGGCCTTTCCCTTTAACTGCGGGAATTTTAGTTCGGCATTGAAGCGCTGGTCTGCAGGCTCGGCGTTTTGCCAGAAACCTACCTGGGGACTAAGAAATTTCCCGACAGGCGGTATGCTGCCCCATTGCTGATTTAAAGCGATAATCAGACCGATAGTCGTAGCAGAAGAGACTATAAAAGGAACAACTTTCATATCGATAAATCCGAAAAGCAATAAAAAAATGTCTATTATGCAACAACAAGGCTATGCTACAATTTGTTCATCTGCACTCTTTTAGCTGAAAGGTTTTGTGTAAGCGCAAGCTTCCGCTTGTGCTGTTGATAAGAAGAGGACTTTACGCGAGACCTGTTTCCAATTTAATGGGCTCACGTCATCAGGATGATCCGGAAAGCGGTATAATTGGTTATGGCCTTGTTACAGATACCTATACATATAAGATTCAACAACAGGACCAATCTTAAGCTATGTGTAATCAATTGCAGTATGTGCCTGCGCGAGCATGAAAAACTTATCACCAATTCAAACAGAGAAAGCAAAATTTCTGCTGAAGATTATACTGTTGCATTACTCGACGAGGTTGAGAATCCAGAACATATCTCTCAGCGGTTTACTTTAGGCTATTAATAAATAAAGTAAAGCAGTGAAGCAATATACCTAACGCCAATGAATCCTTTGATAGGTTTCTGATACATATTATGATATGGCAGGTTTTCTTTCATAAATATTCTAAACCAAATATAGAATTAATTGTTTCATTAATAAACAGATTAAAATGGAAGAGCACATAGTCAGGATATTGAATGTAGACAAGGTAACTCACGATGTTAAACGGTTCGTAGTAGAAAAACCAGAAGGATATATTTTCAAACCCGGCCAGGCTACAGAAGTATCAATTAATACTCCTGAACTCAGAGATGAAAAAAGACCCTTTACATTTACAAGCCTGAATTCTGCTCCTTATCTTGAATTTACAATAAAGATATATCCTCAGCATAATGGAGTCACAAATGAACTGGGGAAACTAAAACCAGGATCAGAATTAATAATCAGGGATGTATGGGGAGAGATATCTTATAAAGGAGAAGGTATCTTCATTGCCGGTGGAGCAGGAATAACACCGTTTATTTCTATTCTGAGGGATCTTAAACTGAAGAAAGAGATATCAGGAAATATACTTTTGTTCGCGAACAAAACCAAAGCTGATATCATTTATGAATGTGAATTAAAGGGGCTACTTGGTAAAGGTTTGGTTAATATTTTGTCGGAAGAAAAAGCCGAAGGTTATTATTATGGATTGATTAGCGAGAGTTTTCTCAAAGAGAACCTTCCGGTATACTATAAGAAGTTTTACCTGTGTGGCCCGCCCCCTATGCTTGACTCCTTGCTGAACCAGTTAAAAGATCTGGGAGTTCCGGAAGATTCGATAATTATGGAAAAATTATAAATAGTCTATGAAGATCAAAATATTCAAAAATCAAAATGAAAACAATACTTGTTTTTGTATCCACACTGGACGGAAAGATTACAAAATGGGACTAATCCCAGGGTAAAAAGCTGGTCGTCGAAAAGTGATCAGCAGTACTTTAAAAATCTGTGGAATGATTCCCAGCTTATAATAATGGGAAGCGATACTTATAATCCTGATCCTGTCAGACCATCATCAAGTCACCTGTTATTGGTAATGACCAGCCAGCCAAGCAAATATAAGAGCAGAGAAATACCAGGTATGCTGGAGTTCACCAATGAATCCCCTTTACAACTTGTTGACAGATTTGAGAAAAAAGGAATTGAGAGGATGATGATTGTTGGAGGGGCACGAGTTGCTACTTCATTCCTTAAAGAACAATTAGTAGATGAATTATGGCTCACCATTGAACCAAAGATTTTTGGTCAGGGAAGAAATTTTGTAATTGATGAACAGCTTGATGTAAAATTAAAATTACTCGATTTTGAGAAAGCAAATGAACAGGGAACTCTGATAACCAGATATGCTATTGTAAAAAACAACAGACATCTTAGTCAATTGGCAGCTACTGAGAGCTATCTGACAAAACACTCAAATCTTTAATGATTTCTTAATTCACTATTAACCAGGTCTTAATCCTGTTATGGTCTTGTAATAAATAATTTTGATCAGCAATGCTTTATACTCCTTTATACTTAGGATTGCTAAAGTCATGATATTCAGATTTTTATTGAAATAAACATTAATATAGACCTTCGTAGTTCCGGTACTATTTTATTATTATGGCAGGAAAAAGCTATATATTCAGATCACTCCGGCTGCTGTTTCTGATACTGTTGGCAGGTTATCCTGTAGTACTCATCGGGTCAGGTCAGAAATAATTCCTTACCCGACAGTATTTCGATTCAGGAATGCATAAGTTTCGCTCTTAAAAACCAGCCTCTGGTAAAACAATATAAACTGGACGAACAGATTGCCAGAGAGAATATACGAATATCTCTTTCAGACTGGTTACCGCAGATAAACTCCAATGCCGGGCTTCAACATTATCTGAAACAACCTGTATCCTTGTTTCCCAATCTGTCTGATCTTTCCGGTCCCAGAATTCCGATTAAATCAGGGGTTATTAACAACTCAAATCTTCAGTTTAGCGCAACTCAGAACATCTTCACTAATGATTTGTACTTCGCTGGCAGAACTGCAAGGTACTATAAGGAGGAAGCCAGCCAGTACACCAGCAAGGCAATGATACAGCTTGTTGTGGATGTGAGTAAAGCTTTTTACGATGTACTTCTTTCTCAGCAGATGCTCAGTATTATTGATGAAGAGATGGCAAGACTCACAAAGAGCCTTAAAGATGCTGTTGCCTTATATAATAATGGAACTACTGACAAAATTGACTATAGCCGGGCAACTATATCACTTAACAATACTAAGTCACAGAAAATTGCTGTTGTTAATTCAATTAATGCAAAACTAAGTTATCTGAAGCAGCTGATGGGATATCCTACAGATAAACAACTGTCGCTAAAGTATAATATAGAAGCTATGAAGAGTGACATCCTTATTGATACCCTTCAGGTTATGAAATACAATGATCGGATTGAATACCAACTGCTACAGACAAATCTACGTTTACAGAAGCTTGCAGTAAATTACTATAAGCAAAGTTTCCTGCCATCCCTTTCCGGATATGCCAATTATAATATTAACTATCAGAATGATAATATAAGTTCACTTTACGATAAATCATTTCCTAATTCTTCTGTAGGACTTACTTTATCATTTCCAATTTTCGAAGGAGCAAAAAGGATTCACGATCTTAAAAAGTCAAAATTATCATACGACCGTTTAACCCTTGATACCATAAACTTAAGGAATGAGATGAATACTGAATATGTTCAGGCATTTGCAACTTACAAAAGCAACCTTGAAG
This sequence comes from uncultured Bacteroidales bacterium, assembly GCA_963741935.1. Classification (GTDB taxonomy): domain Bacteria; phylum Bacteroidota; class Bacteroidia; order Bacteroidales; family VadinHA17; genus LD21. The sequence continues at coordinate 25,293 of CAVUJY010000027.1, forward strand.
CTTATAACATAACCATGCAGAATATAAAAATTGCAAGTGATGTATATAATACTGTGATGGAACAATATAAACAGGGCATTAAAACATATCTGGAAGTGATAATATCTGAAACTGACCTGCAAACATCTCAGATTGATAATCTAAGAGCTCTGATTTCACTTATGTTCAGCAAGATAGATGTCCAGCAGGCAACAGGAAAGATTGCAGTTAATTATTAAAAATTTTCAAGAATGAAAGGGTCTAAATTAAATTTCACATATACGTTAATAATGATGATGATTCTTACAGCGTCCTGTAAAGATCATAAAACAGCTGGAAAAGCAGAAGGAGGAGTCAACTGTTCAGGTAGTCCCTTATACAATAAGGTCTGGTAACTTTACCTATTATGATTCCTATCCAGCCACTGTTGTTGCAACGGATGAGGTTCAGCTGCGAAGTGAGGTAACCGGTTTTGTAACCGGTCTGTTTTTCAAGGAAGGAACCAGGGTTAACAAAGGATCAAAACTTTACGAGATTGACAGGACAAAATATAAGGCTGCCTACGAGATGGCCAGAGCAAATGTTGATATAGCAAAGTCCAACCTTGAGAAAGCACAGCGTGATGCTGACAGATATAAAAAGCTTGATGCACAGAATGCAATTGCAAAACAGATTCTTGATGATGCTCTGACATCACTCGAAAATTCAAGAATGCAGCTAAAAACAGCACAGGCAGAATTACTTAATTCCGAAACTGATTACAAATATTCACTGATAACTGCTCCATTTTCCGGAACGATTGGGTTTTCACAGGTGAAGCCAGGTGCATTTGTCACAGCCGGGCAAACATTATTGAGTACAATCTCTTCTGATGACCCCATAGCAGTGGATTTTGTAACAGATGAGAAATCATTGCCATATTTTGAAAAACTTAATTCCAATAGCCGGGAAAACAGAGACTCTACTTTCAGGATGGTATTGTCTGACAACTCATTATTATGGATACGGTGGTTTTATTAAAACCATCGCCCGGGCTGTAGATCCCCAGACAGGAACAGTAAAAATCAGGGTTATTTTCCCCAATAAAGAACATAATCTTAGACCGGGAATGAATTGCCTGATAAAGGTATTAAATGAGAATTCAGGTTTACAGGTTACTATACCGTACAGATCTGTAACGGAGCAGATGGGGGAATACTTTGTATATCAGATAGGTGATAATGTTGTAAATCAAAAAAGAGTAATCCTTGGACCTTCTGTTGGAGGAATGGTGGTAGTGAAATCAGGTTTACAGCCAGGAGACAAGATAGTTGTTGATGGAATTCAGAAATTACATGAAGGATTAGCCGTAGCTGTTTCCAAACCTGATCAGGAAGGAAACAAACCTAATACTGTCATGGGCCAAAACTAAAAAACTGAGTGATGATTGCCGATACATTTATTAAAAGACCCAATACAGCAATAGTAATATCTCTTATTATTATTATACTCGGGGTCATTTCCATACTGGGTCTCCCGGTTAGTCAATACCCGGAGATCACACCCCCGGTAGTCCAGGTATCAGCAAATTTCATCGGAGCCGATGCGCAGGTTGTTGAACAGACTGTAGCAACCCCAATTGAGTCACAGGTAAACGGCGTTCCGAATATGATATATATGCAATCAAACAGCACGAGTACAGGAAATATGAGTCTGAACATTACGTTCAAAACCGGAACTGACATAGATATTGCTGCACTTGATGTTCAAAACAGGGTAAACGCCGCTCTTCCCAGTATCCCTCTGGAAGTCAGAAACCTGGGAATAAATGTCCGTAAAAGAACTCCAAGCCCGCTGATGGTAATCGGAATTTATTCACCTGAAAAGACACATGGAGTAAAATTTGTCGACAATTACACAAATATCTACATCAAAGAAGCCCTTCTTCGTATTAAAGGAGTTGGTGACATATTCGCACGTGCCGACCCTTTTGGTATGCGTATATGGCTTAATCCTGACAAGCTTGCCAATCTTCATCTCACTCCTTCCGACATAATAAGGGCTGTTCAGGATCAGAATGTTCAGGTTGCAGCAGGTACTATCGGATCTCCTCCCCAACCTGATGACCAGGCTTTCGAATACACCTGTTTTGTGGAAGGACGTCTGTCATCAGAAGAGGAATTTGGAAAGATCATAATCAAAACAAATACTTCCGATGGTTCGCTTGTTTACTTAAAAGATGTAGCCAGAATTGAACTTGGTAAATTCAATTATTCAGGAAGTTCCTATGTTGATGGAAAACGTCTCTTCATTTCTTATTGTATTCCAGTTACCCGGCAGTAATGCAATGGAAACAGCAAGTGGAATTTATGCCGAGATGGAAAGATTGAAAAAATCTTTCCCTGCAGATATAGATTACATAATACCTTTCGAAACAGTATCGGTGGTAAAAGTATCAATCCAGGAGGTGGTGAAAACATTACTTCTTGCTCTCTTACTGGTCGCAATTGTGGTATTCATATTTTTACAGAACTGGAGGGCAACTCTTATCCCTATACTTGCAATCCCAGTATCAATTATCGGAACATTTATCTTTTTCGTTCCATTGGGATTTACTGTTAATACCCTTACACTTTTTGCCCTGGTACTGGCTATCGGAATTGTGGTTGATGATGCAATAATTGTGGTTGAAGCAGTTCAGCATTATATTGATGAAGAAAACATGTCGCCAAGGGATGCGGCTTTCAGCGCCATGAAAGATATTTCCGGACCTGTTGTGGCAATTGCACTAATACTCGCCGCAGTATTTGTGCCGGTAGGCTTCTTTCCCGGAATTGTAGGCAAATTATATCAGCAATTTGCTATAACTATTGCAGTATCAGTATTATTATCCGCTTTCGTAGCACTGACTCTGACCCCAGCTCTCAGCTCACTATTGCTTGTCCCTGGAAAACATGGAACTAAAAAAACCAGAACTTAACTGGTTCTTTAAGCTATTTAACACAGATATTCATAAAAGGGCTTGATACTTATTCTGCAAGTGTAAAAAAGGCAATAAACTATTCACGTTATGTTGTTATTCTGCTGGTCATGGTAATCTTTGGTACTATTCTCTTATTCAAGTATAAATCAACAAGTTTCATCCCAACAGAGGACAACGGAAGGTTATATATTACATTTGAACTTCCTGAAGCAGTCTCCACTTCCAGAACAGAGGAGTTCTTAAAAATATAATGGATATTCTTAAAGATGTTCCCGGAGTGGGACATTTTGCAGGAATAGCGGGACTAAATGTTATTACATTTTCCACTAAATCGAACAACGGTACTATTTTCTGTCAGTTAACGCCATGGGATGAACGTAAAACCAAATCAGAACAACTAGAAGGGATAATGGCTGAGCTTAATAAACGATTTTCAGCTATCAAACAAGCCAGGGTAATAGTAATAGCTCCGCCAGCAATACCAGGACTAGGGAATTCAGGCGGTTTCAATTTTGTACTTCAGCAGAGAGAGAGCACAGATGATATTAAAGGCTTTGAGAAGGTGGTACATCAATTCATGCTAGAAGCAAATAAGCGTCCTGAAATTGGCAGTGCGTTTACATTTTTCACAGCAAGCACGCCCAGGTATTCCATTACTGTTGACAGAGAGACGTGTGAAAAAATGGGAGTAAATCTTTCAGATGTTTTTAATACCCTGAAAACTTTTCTTGGAAGCTATTATATCAACGATTTTACAATATACGGGAGAAATTTCAGAGTCATGGCACAGGCTGATACAGCTTTCAGGGACAATATCTCCGCCATTGGCAAATATTATGTCCGCAACAATTCCGGAAACATGTTACCTCTTAAAACATTTGTAAACTACAAAGTTACAGAAAGCGCTCCGCTCATATCGCATTATAATCTTTACCGTTCAACAGAGTTTGACGGAGATGCAGCCAAAGGATACAGCAGCGGAGAAGCAATTCAGGCATTAAGAGAGACAGCAGATAAGGTACTGCCTGCCGGGTACGGTTATGAGTTTTCAGGTTTAAGTCGCGAAGAAATAGATGCAGGATCAAAGTCAATAATAATTTTCTTTATATCAGTTTTATTCGTATTTTTATTTCTTACAGCACTTTACGAAAGCTGGTCAGTACCATTTTCTGTGTTGCTCGCTGTTCCTTTAGGTGCATTCGGTGCCATTCTGGCACTTACTCTGGTTACAAAGCTGAGCAATAATGTTTACGCTCAGATCGGTCTTGTTACTCTTATTGGTCTGGCGGCAAAAAACTCAATACTTATTGTAGAATTTGCAAAAAGACGCGTTGATAATGGACTCGAGCTCATAAAAGCTACGATGGAAGCTATAAGACTCAGATTAAGACCTATACTTATGACCTCTCTGGCATTTATTTTTGGGGTATCTCCTCTTATTTTCGCAAAGGGAGCAGGAGCTGTTGCCCGTCAGACTATTGGCTGGACTGTTTTGGGTGGAATGATAGCTGCTACGTTCATAGGTATATTCATAGTACCGGTATTATTTGTTCTGATTACAAGGGTTGCTTACGGAAAGAAGAAGCTGGATGAATTACAGTCGGGGTCCGGGACAAAGGACTGAATTTATTGTTTAATATATTCTAATAAATATAGAACATTATCCACTAAATTGAATTATAATGAAAAAAAATCTAACCTCTAGTCCTTTGCAAGCTAACACAGATTCCTGACAGGAGACTTTAAATTGGACAGTGTCTTAGCGGTGAAAAAACTTTTGATTCTGGCAATTCTGATACCAGTAATGAATATTGGTGTTATTAAGGCTCTTCCAAGCTATGCCAGGCAACTTGGTATTTCATGTACAGTTTGTCACTATTCATTTCCCGAACTTACTTCTTTTGGAAGGCAGTTTAAGTTAAACGGATATACAATGACCGGGATGAAAACAATCGAAGCTATGACTGACAGCAATAAGGTTGTCCGGTTGAATCTGCTCTCTACCCTCCCGTTATCTGCCATGGTGCAATCCTCATTTACTCATCTTGCAAAGAATCTTGAGAACACTCAAAATAATTCAGTAGCATTTCCTCAACAACTGAGTGTCTTTTACGCAGGCCAGGTCACACCTCACATAGGTACCTTTATTCAAATGACATATGATGGCCAGTCCTTCGGAATGGATAATGCAGATATACGCTTTGCCAATCATGCAAACTTTGGATCACATGATCTGATATATGGGCTAACCTTAAATAATAACCCCGCTGTTCAGGATGTATGGAATACATCACCAGCATGGCGTTTTCCCTCTGCTACATCGGATGCTGCTGTAAATCCCACCAAATCAACCATCTTTGAAAATCTTGGTATGCAGGTTGCAGGATTAGGGGCATATACTTTAATCAACAACACCGTTTTTGCTGAGATTACTTTATACCGCTCAGCACAACAAGGTGCTCCAAACCCGGCAAATTCAACAAGCAATATGGCTATCAGAGGGATTGCTCCATACTGGCGACTGGCTCTGCAACATCAATGGTCAAATAGTTATGCAGCTATCGGCACTTTTGGCATTGCCTCAAATCAGTATCTTAATGGAATAACCGGAATGATGGATAATTTTACTGATTTTGGATTTGATTTTCAGTATGAACATAATCTCTCATTCGGCTCCTTTATATTTCATACATCATTAATAACTGAGTCAGAAAGCAGAGACACATCTGCTTCTCAAAGGATTAAACTCAAATTCAATTCCTATAAAGTAGATGGTAATCTCTATTTTAAAAATGGTATTGGTACTACCATTGGCTATTTTACTACTTCGGGATCCAGGGATATGGCAGTCCAAAGTTTCAATAGTCTGCCAAACAGCAATGGTTTCATATTTCAGGTTGAATTTTTACCATGGTACAACACAAAATTTCTAGTTCAATATATAACGTATAATAAATTCGATGGCAGCACGGGTAATTATGATGGATTTGGAAGAAATGCAGCAAATAATAATACTGTGTATCTTTTAGCCTGGCTCAATTTTTAACAAGATAATTGCTTTTCTATATTAATTATTGTATCTTTTATAATTCATTCATCAACAATGTCAAAGGTCTGGTTCTACAAAAAACTAAATCCCTTAACTTCAATAATTGCAAAGGTGTTGCACATTGACAAAAAGGAATACTGCAGCGAGAAAATTACTTTAAGTTCTGCACACATGATAACCAGCAAGAACGGGATAGCATCCGTTGAAGTTACCAAGACTCTCTGTGACCCTGATGAAGAGGGACAACAAACACAATTAATAATTGAATTTAAACTATATCTGTCATGAGAAAAATTTTGTTTTACTTTATTTCATCAATAGCTGTCATATCACTTTTTGGCATATCTAAAAGCTCTGCAGAAAAAATGGATACAGCGAATAATATTTATTCCACAAGCTTTGTTGATGACAATTCTGCATTTTCATATCAGAAAGAGCTTACTCAAAACCCAAACCCTGGTATTGGTCCTGTAAAAAAAGTGACACTTGGAGCAATTAACAAAAAATTAGCAGAAGAAGGAAAAGCTATCTTTAACAGTAAATGTGTGATATGTCACGATCTGGATACCAGGAAAGTAGGTCCAGCTCTCAGAAATATTACAAAAGAACGAACACCTGAATACTTTATGAATATGATGGTAAATTATGCCCAGATGCTCAAAGAGGATCCGGTTTTAAAAGATCAGTTCAGGAAGTTTAATGGAATCCCAATGACAAACCCTGATCTTAATCAGACCCAGGCCAGAGCATTGCTCGAGTTCTTGCGTTCTGTTGTCAAATAGTCAGGATGTAGTAACACAGATTACATAAGCAATTAACAGAAACTACACAACGTGCTTATCATATGTGAATTACAAAACCCCTGCATTCTTATTATGCAGGGGTTTCAAATTCATGCCATGCTATTAAAAAATCTATTTGTCAGCGTCTACTAACGTTTTCTTCCACCACTATCATGATCTCCTCCTCCATGATGAAAGTCGTCCCGGTCAATTGACCTGTGATTTTGTATCACAATTCCAGGCCCCCACGATTCCGCCATAGTATCCATAAGGATATCCATAACCAAATCCATATCCACCATACCAGTAAGGATCCATTACAGGTCCGTAGTAGCCATAATTATTATATCTCTGGCTTCGTGCTACTGCATTAATATGTGTTTTCTCCATATAGTTAATTACAGTATCGGACACTCCTTCATCCCTCAGCTTGGCAAGCTGGTCTGCCTTCAGAAGATATACAGATCCTGACTTCCTGATCTCCTTTATAATATTCTTAGCAGGAACATTATCCTTTGACATCTGGACAATATCCTGTACGGTGACCGATGGTTCCATAGCATAAGGAGAATAAACTGCACAACTCTGCATCAATAAAAAGAGTGCGGCCACTAAACCGATACTAATTAAATGCCTGAATTTTATATTTTTTTTCATTTCAATTCCCTCCAATAAATTATTTAGTTTTAATATAAATAACGCAATATTAATGCCATTAAACATTGTATGAACTGAAAAGTTGGTTAACGGAATGTTAAAGTGTATTACATGAAATTAACATATACTGATTAAATCGGACTTTAACTCAATTCAAAGCGATCGTACCAGCTGAAGTTGAGCCGGACCTGACTTTATTAATATTTGTAAAATCGATACAGACTGTTGACCTGATTAATTATACACTCGAAGATTTACAAACCGATAATTTATGAATTTATGAATTGACAAAATGCCATAATTTTGGGAATATCAGTCAAAATGTCGTAACAGATATTTTATGCAGAAAGGCCGCCAAACACATCAGCGTGTGCGATTCAGCTATTTCTATGTTGCACATATTTCTTAAATGGCTTATATTTTGTAAGGTTATGTTAAAGAATGGAGGAAATATGGACAGTTTTTCAGAAATAATCGTTTCAGCTGTAGAAAAAGTAAAAAATGCTGTTGTTAAAATTGATAAATACTCATTAGCGTTGGACAGAGAGAGATTTTCCGGATCTGGCTCAGGATTTGTTTTCTCGAGTGACGGACTTATTTTTACCAATGCTCACGTAATCGAAAATGCAGACAGGCTGAATGTTACCCTGCTTGACGGAAATGAGTTTACTGGCGAAATCGTCGGTATTGACAGGGATACTGATCTGGCAATTATCAAAATATTCGGATCGGGATATGACTTTGCACGACTTGGTGTTTCAGGTGATCTTAAATTAGGACAGTTGCTGATCGCTATCGGGAATCCTTACGGTTACCAGCATTCAGTTTCAGTAGGTGTACTGAGTGGTGTGGGTCGAACAATGCGCACACCTGATGGCCATTTGGTTGATAACATACTTCAATCGGATGCTGCACTTAATCCTGGTAATTCAGGTGGCCCTTTGATTGATTCGGCAGGAGATGTTGTTGGAATAAATACAGCAATAATTCCAAGTGCAAGAGGACTTAGTTTCTCAATTGGTATTGACACAGCTAAGGAGATTGCTAAATATCTGATCAAAGA
>CAVUJY010000028.1:0-19302 GCA_963741935.1 uncultured Bacteroidales bacterium
GGAGTAGCCCAGATACCTGAATCAACCTTATTTCTTCCTACTACCTCATATTTCTGACCAGCCTTTATTACGAGTACATCCCCCTTAACTGAAAAAAACCAGATATTACCATCGACAAATAATGGTGAAGCATCATGATTCGCTGTTAAATGTGCAGACCATATCTCTTTTCCGGTGGCAGCATCGATGCACATCAGTATATTCCTTGTGGTCATTGTATATATCAGTCCGTCTTTTATTACCGGAGACAGGCTCTGGTTGCGTGCCAGATCATCATGTTTTTTCCAGAGGACATTTGTTGCCGTGATATCACCTTTTCCATCGGGGTTGACAGCCAGCAGATCGCTGTATTTGGTGCCATCATCTGCTACCATAAAACCAGTGTACCAGTAAACCACTCCGTTTTCTGTAAAAGGCATTGCTATTGTCGATTCAGCTCCGTCTACCACTCTCCAGATTTCCTTACCTGTTTCAGGATTATACGCTATACAAACTGCTGAACCATTTGATATCAGCATATCTTCTCCTTTAACGTTAATAATAATTGGAGTTATATATGCTTTTCTGCCTATTTCCGGCAGTGGAACATATGGTCCGGCAGGCCTGTCACTTTTCCAAACGAGTTTTCCATTCGCTTTGTCGAGAGCCACAATATACTGTACATCAACACCCTCGTAATGGAGGATAAGCAGGTTTTTATAAAGTATCGGCGATGAGGCAGGTCCCTGTACATGTTTGCATTTCAGGTCGGTACGCTTCCATACAATCGAACCATCTGCAGTATTTATACATGCAGTCCCCAGTGATCCGTAGTGAACATATACAAAGCCATCCTCAATGGCAGCTGTAGGCGACGCATAAGTATTTATTGAGTGTTTCCCCTCGACCTTACCGGGAGTAAAGACTTTTATATCATAGATTATTTTTCCGGTATTGAAGTCTGTGCATACTGCATAAAGCTCTTTTCCGTCAGCACTTGCTGTTGTCAGCCATATCTGGTCATTATAAACAACAGGAGAAGAGTAGCCCATATCATGAATTTCTGTCTTCCATTTTATGTTGCTTTCATCCCATTTCAAAGGTATTTTTTCGGTCAATGCTATTCCGTTTAGTCCGGAACCCCTTAACTGAGTCCAGTTTTTCTCCTGTGAAAAGGCCTGTTTTATCCCTGAAAGAAAAAGAACCACTAACAACCAGAAGCAGATTGAACGTTTGAATATCATAATTCAGTTTTTTTACTAGTTAAGAGCAATCCCTCAAATATATACTAAATTTCATGGCCTATACCGCACTTCCGCTCACCCTGAGCTTCGCCGACACGCCTGCCTCCCGCCTATTTTATCACCTTATTCAGCTTCTCCCAGATATCATCAAGAAACATAAACGGCACCGGGACGCTTGAGGGATCCTCGCCCATTCGTATTAAAACCATCTTTTTTGAAGGTATTATGCTAACGTACTGTCCGTTTTTGCCAATACCGGAATACATATCTGCAGGGGCGTTGGGAGATATGCTTCCCGGAAGTATCAGTTGTGATTCCGGTATCATAAATGATTCTTTCCCATTCAGCCAGAAGAGGTAGCCATAGCTTTTATTAAGATTCTGTGACGTAGTGATCATCTTATTAAAATAATCATTATCGCTCATTATTGTTTCGTTTCCCCATATGCCATTATTAAGCATGAGCAGACCAAACCGGGCCATTGAACGTGCGGTACTGTAATATACATGATCATTGTTTGTCCAGATCCAGGTGCCATCCATCCCTATCTTATCACGAAGGACAGAATTAAAGTAAAGATCAAAATCTGTTGCAGTGGCATTGCTTACAACCTTTTCCAATAAAGTATAGGGAGCATTATGATATGCCCATCGTGTGCCTGCATCACTCTTGTAAACAAGATCCTGCGGCAGGAAGCTGTGATTATCAGTTACCCCGTCATCGAGCCCTGTTGTCATCGTAAGCTGATGTCGAACCGTTATCAGGGATTCTTTATCTGAGGGAAGGGATGTCCAGCCTACACCAAGATAATCGGAAGATTTGTCACTTATTTTTAAATATCCGTCTTCCGAGGCTTTTCCTACGGTAAATGCTGTAAGGGTTTTTCCGGCTGATGCCCAGTACCATAATGTATTGTTTGTGAAAGAGGTAGTGCCCAGTAAGATTATTTCCGAAGTATTCCTCAATAGCGATCCTTCCGTCAACCAGTACAATAAATGCTCTTGTTTTGTTTGTTTCCAGCAGGTCGAGCAAGGCAGGGATCTCCGATGTATTCCAGCCTAGCGAAGACGGTGAGACAGTCTCCCATGTATCCGAACCTTTTTCCGGAAAGTACATCGCAGTATTTTCCGGTGGATCATCTTTACTGCAAGCCTGAACCATGAAGAAGTAATGAGAGTAATATTGGCAATCTGTGCATATTTAATCTTTGTGTTATTTCTTATAATTTATTTCATATAAAACCTTCAGGGATAGTGTTGTTAAGCTATCGGGATTGTTAAACGGTTTTTATCTCGCCCTCTCCCCAGCCTGTGATTCCTGCTGAAACAATAAATTTCATTACCTCAGCCGGGTTTATATCTAAAGGTGTCACCTGGTTTCTTGGTACTATAAACAATTCTCCGGAAAAATTATATGAATGAGGAAAATATACAGCTACCTTATCTTTTTCATCAAGTCTTGTGAGGTCGTCTTCAGTTAAGAAGCCCAGTTTCTGAAGATTGGCAGCAGGGTTTACTGTTACCAGTACAGGTTTGTTGAATTTTCTCTCTTTGCCTACAAACGCTGAGAATAAGTCCTTTAGGGAAGAGTAAATTACTTTTAAGATCGGAGCTTTATCAATAAATCTGCTGAATATATCCTTGAATGGTTTTGCAATAATTGTAGGACCAATCATACCTGCAAGAATAATAATAGCAACAATAATAAGAAGTCCTAATCCGGGAATATCCACTTTTGTTATCTCAAGAATAGTACCTTTAAGAAGGCCATCGATGAACTTAAAAATTGCATAAATGATGTATATGGTGATGCTTAAGGGTGCTATATAAAGCAGGCCCTGAAGGAAGTAGGTTGTTAGTTTTTTCATGACTGTGAAATTTAAAATTTATCCGTTTCAGGTTTTGGCGCAAGGTACAAAAATCTTAAATTATTAGAGTCGGGAAAGCAAGAGATCCCCTGCCATATGTGAGCGCAGGGGATTATTTCTAATCTTTTGTCAATGAGTAACTACCAGATCTGAACAGTAGTGGTACAATAGTATTTTTCAGATTGTCTTTTTCTGCGAAAAACGGATATCAGGACAATTTATTGATTACAGAGTAAACTGAACCAGTAACTTTTCCGTTATCTGCTTAGAAGAATTTATGATGTAAGCTTAAAGTGATTAGTAAGATGTTTCCAATTATAAAATTTGATTTTTTTATTTATTAGAATTATCTTGCTTGTTCTTTAGATACTGCGCTTAAATTTTGCATCCAATTTACTGTCTCTCAGCGCAGATATTCTAAATTTCTTTAGTCTGCACCAAACTGTACGGATATGGATCATACGAAAAAGTTTCGATTTCTGGATGTTCGAAAATTTTTTGAAAACCCTGTAAAGGGTACTCCAAACTCATTTTCAAACTCACGCAGAACAGCCCTCAAACAATTATCAACATTGATGATCGGGATCTCCCCCGGAATCAACACACTGGCTAAAGCATTTAACGGCTCATTCACTTACCGGAAAAAAGGACGGGGCGTTGTGTTCTACTCAGGTGGAGTATCTGTCTGGGAAATTCTGCCTGAAGAATTCGATGGAAAGCCACAGGTATTACTGGAAGAGACAGATAAGAATATAAAACTTGAGCTGAATAATGCTTTTTATCCTTCCACTGCTATTCGTGCTGATTTTAAGGCTGTAATATCTCATGAATCAGGTGGGTGGGAGATGAACATCCGGTTTCCTGCAATAGGTGCATCCGGAAGTCTGCCATTTAACAACTGGCTGAGCGGGAATTCTTCAATTCCGGGTTTCATTACCTCCGATCTGAATTATATCCTTGATAGCAACGATCGACTTGATATAAAGGGTCCGGTGTCATTGTCAATTAACAACAGATGGCAAATACATATGCAACCGGAAGAGAAGGTAAATCTAAAATTATTCAATAGTGATGAGAAGTATGAAGAGCTGGTAATTTCACTCTTCAGGTCAGGTAGTAATAATAATCAATTCTTCAGGGAAACTGATAAAGCAACACTCTTTGAACTGAGCCGACCCGAAGGCAGATTACAATCTATGGAGGCACTGAGATTCTCTGGAAAACAGATCTTCAGAAATGACGCTTATCCATTCAGTTACACAAGGCTGGTTATGTCAGACTCTTCCGGAATAGCTCATAAAACTTTATGGGCTGAGGGCGGTTCTGAAGATCAGTCAAATACCGGTTTCCTGATGCAATCCAACGGGGAGAATATTCTGGATTTGTTCAGGAGTCGTTTCTATAAAGAGTATAACCCTGAAAGTTCTCCTTTTATCTACACCGCCGATCTTGGAGGATGTCCACAGTGGGTAGGTGCTGCCGGAGCCGCTTTTGCACTGAGAGGTTCTGATGATCAGCGCTTTTTATTAACCGGAAACGGAAGTGATGTGGATATTCTTAATTGCAAAGCGCTGCTTGTCGGATCCAGGATTCATGTTTCAGGGGCACAGTCTGTGCCAATTGAATATAAGGAACCTCCTGAGGTGACGATACTGCAACAGGATCCTAAGCAAGTAAAGCCAAAGACCATAAAAGCAGGGGAGGTACTCAATACAGGAGCTATAATCGAGGTTGCTCCGGAAGATGACAGCAAGGCAACCTGGCTTTATATAAATCAGGAACCTCTGAGGGTTAAGTTTAAAGTTGATAAGCCAATAATGTTTAATGTTATCAGACCTGAAGACTTTATTAACCTTCAGTTTGAGTTTATCAACTTTGTTCTTGAAAATAATCTTCTGAAGATTGATTCAAAAAAGGAGCCTTCATTTCTGATTGTTCATTTCCCATCACAGCATACCAGAGAAGAGGTAATGCGCGATATAATACCCCTAAGTGCTGATAAGCAACCGGAAGATTGGAACAGTGTTAAATCCCTTCATGCTCCCGTTAAGTTTATGAGGGCCGGAAGCAGCAGGCTTGTTTATCGTATTCCTGAAGGCTATGAGCAGTTTACTGTTTCATTGGAGAACCTGCTCGACTGGAAAAATTTTGATCTTCAGGTTAATTACCGGGCAAGATGGTTCAACCAGGTATCAGCTGTATCAATGGTCAGATCGCAGTTGCAGACTGTCACAATGGCTTACTCCAAAAAGGCCCGTTCAACCCGGATGGAGCTCAATGCTCCTGCTGTATCATATAATGCCCGGTCCATCAAAGCGGTTGATTCTAAAAAGTCCACCATTACAGATCTGCAGAAACCCAAAACATCACTTGAAGTAAAGGTTACTCTGGCAACAACGCCCAAGGGATCAGGAGTGATGGCGCTTTCCGATAGTCAGTTTACCGGATTACTGGCTTCACCAACCATCGACACCATCAACACATTCAATTTGCAGGGTCAGATGAAACGTCTTTTCATTATGAAGGAACCCTCGAAGTATGAGACGATGATTGAGGCTCCAACATATTTTCAGATTTCGCCCAACCAGTTTGCTGGTTTCCAGCATCTTATTGATTTAAGAGATGCGTCGGGCCAATATGATCCGTCCGAAGCAGGTGTGGTTGATACAAGCGACGAAGCTCCTGTCATGTTAGTTCCGGACAAGTCAAAAATGACAATAAAAGAGCCTGTTAAGAGAGTGCCTCCTTCTCTGGCTACATCTTCAGTAAGACAGATGAGCAATATAAACTATTTAGGTAATGTTGTTATTGGTACAAAGCCCACACCGCTTTATAAAGGTATTGTGTCATCAAAACTGATAAGGATGCCGCTTGCAGTAAACTTACCCCAGGGAAGCCTGATCGAGCTGTGGCATACCCGTATGGGGATAAAGCTGGCAAGTGGCGAAATAGACGAAAATAGTCTTAACCAACTGAAAACAGTTCGGGTAATATGGTCTGAATTTGCAGATTCTGATGTTGCAAAAACAAAAACCATTTCTGATACAGATAAATATTTTTATAGTCTTCCAAATCCAAAGCATGCTCATCAGATTGTTCATCTGACATCAAATTATACAGATCTTAAACAGGAAAAAAATAGGGGTAAGTACAATCCCCGCCCGGTAAAAGCCGATCTGTTGATGTTGTCTGCATTAGGAAGCTGGTTCGATTTTAAGCTGAATATTCCTGAAGATGTTATTTCGCTTTCAGTAAAGGCCTGGTTGCAACGGGCAACAATGGGACGTGATCATTATATTAAAGTAGTAGAACGAGGCAACCTTTTTCCTTTTGGTCATAAAGCTTTGCTTATTACAATAGCCGAAAGACGAATACGATTAATAAATAATGTGAATACTGCTTTTCTTATTCAACGTGAATTCATTGTTGTTAAACAACCTGAGATTTTCTATGGCAATCAGGCAGGAACAAGTGATTTTATCCCTTTCCCCTTCCAGCGTGTTGAATTACTGGACGCACAAGCAGAGGTCTATTCTGAAAATGTGAGTAGTAGTATAAACGATGCTAAAATATTAAATATGCCTGATGGCTCAGGGAAACCCTTCTTTTTCAGAATTGAGGTGGATGATGCTTCAGGTAAAAGTGTGAGGATGGAGGTGCCTCTTGCATGGGTATCCGCCACACTGGATAAAGCAGATGTGGTCATTAATCATTTTAATTCCAATAACTGGGATTATTTTACTTCCAATATTCCTTCAAAACCAGTGGCGTATGCCAGGAGCCTGGTACCGGGCGATACCACGTTTGAAACAGCCGGCATTATTTTTAAGGCACGACCCTTTGAAAGTAACGAGCCGGGCATAACATTTTATCCTGAGATACTTGAGTCATCAATTTACATCAGGCAACTCGAGGAGCTGACAAGTACCAGGAAACCAGTAACAATAAGACTGGTTGATGACAACAATCTATCCATGGTTTTTGCTGAAGTAACCGACACGGACAAACAGGCACTTGTATTTGGCAATACCGAAAACAGTGGTGGCTTTCTGTCTCCCAATATGAATATAAACGGACTGTCGAAGCTGACAGGTCTGGTGGGAAATAAGATAGAAAACCTTGATAACCTGGTTCTTAATATTAAAGATTGCTTTAATATGGCAGAAAAGCTAATGCCAAAATTATTTGGAGCAATTAGTTTTATCGAACTGCTCGAGCCCAATGTTAACCTTACTTCTGCAATTAATGGCATTAAAAGTTCAGTTGAAGCAAGTCGATCCCAGATTGAAGATCTCGAACATGGATTACTCTTGACACTTGCTGCAATTGACAACGAAGTAAAAAAGCTTGACAAGCTTATTGAGGTGATAGCCAGCCTTCTTAACGATACTGATATCACAGGTGTATTGCAGGACATTCCAAAATTGTCGGCAGCATTTACTGCTTATGGTATTCAGATTGAAGGCGATCCTGTTGATGCCCTGAATGCTACGGTGCTTGTCGGAAAGGAAATTCAGGCAAAAGGTGTCGTTCTAAAGGATATATCTGGTTTTGTTGGCAACGCACAGGGATTCAAAAACAAGCTTAAGGATGCCGGCATTAATATAACTCCGGAGTTCAGCAGCAATGTTGATAAATTGCTTAAAGTTGTTAAGGCACTGAATGTTAAAAGTTTCAGCGACGAAGAGATAATCGGAATCGTTGGTGGTCTTGGTCTGGCTGGCAAAGTTTCAGATATACAGGGACTTATAAAAACTATTGCTTCAGAGCTTGCCGATAAGGTGCTGCAGGCTATTCCACAGATACCTAATGTGAAATTCCAGATCAAGGGCAACGAAATTGTTGTTGAATATCACTGGAAACCTAAAACTCGTAAATCGTATTACGTCGATAACTATTTTCAGCATTACCACTCTTGATACAAGTAAGCAACAGCTGGATATATCTATTGATAGTGTAATGACCAAAACACTTAATAGCAACAGTGTTCCTGAAATTGATGTCAATGCATCGATTAAAGAATTTTCTGTTGCAATTGCGAGATACCATTCAACTCAATTTTAAACAGATTGCGTTCAAGGCAGGAATGACCAGTAAAGCGGATGTTGATGTAAAATTTCAGGCTGTACCTATCAGGATGATCGGGAAACTGGCCTTTGTTAACAGTCTTCAGAATCTGGTGAAATCAGATCAGTTCTCCTCCGGACCATTTATTAACATCACAGGAACTGGTATTGAAGCCGGATTTAATTTTTCTGTTCCAAACCTTGAAGTAGGGATTTTTGCTCTCTCCAACATGATGCTTGGTACGAGGCTGATTCTGCCTCTTAACAGTGAGTCGTTAAAACTGGGATTTAATTTTTGCAGCCGTGAAAATCCTTTCAGGCTTATGGTTTCCTGTTTTGGCGGAGGTGGATTCTTTGCCATTGAGACTTCAATGAGTGGTCTTACCAAACTCGATGCTGCTTTTGAATTTGGTGCCGGAATCTCCTTAAATGTAGGAGTGGCAAGCGGATCGGTAACCGTGATGGGAGGGTTTTACTACGGAATGGCTATAAGTGACTCGGGAGGAGAAAACTATACACTGACAGCTTATATCCGTATGACAGGACGTCTGTCTATTATTGGCCTGATAAGAGTAACCCTGGAGTTTTATCTCCAGTTGAGTTATGAGAGTGGTGCGGAGAAGAAGGAGGTTGACGGAGTTAAGCTTTATAAGGGTAGTCGTCTGGTCGGTTCAGCAACACTCTCTGTGAAAGTTGAAGTGCTTTTCTTCAGTAAAACAGTGTCAGTAACCGTCAGTCGTACATTCAGTGGCAATGATGCAGATCCGACCTTTGCCCAGACTTACAAGGAAGATAATTGGCTTGAATACTGTAATGCTTTTGCTTCTAACTAGTTATTAAATGTTCATGATTACGAACCACAAATGTCTTTCGAATACTTTCATATATCAGATTATCATCACTTGTGAGATTCATAGGTGCCAAAACAATAAAAATACCGACTGATGAAACAGACATTTATCTATACTGCGCTGCCAAACGGAAAAATCACAAAGGAAGGTGTCGATTATCTCCGTATATCCCTGCATTGTGCAATGCGTTTGTCGCATACATCAGAGACAACTCTTGGCCAGTTTCCTGAAATACTGGGATGGGCCGCAAAAATAAAAGCTGCACCGGGATTTAAGGTAAGGTTGAATAACTCTATTGTTGTTGACGCTATTGCCGATACAAGCATAATAGATCCAACCGTTTGGGAAACAATGCTCAGTGACGATATTAAAGTTAATGCTTTCATCGTTAAGGATATTAGCAAAACAATCATTCATGCTTATCCTGTTGCAGAAATTAATAAATCCATTCTTGGCGTTTACAGGGCGGTTGGTATCAAAAGCCCGGTGCGATTTGAAAAGCCGTCAGTGATGTTGCAAAACCCTGTATGGCAGGCTGCAGGACGTTATTCAATCGATACAAAAATAGTAAAAGCTGTTGAAAATGTTTCTGCCACAAATGTGCGAAAAGAATCAATCAGAAGCGGTTTCCTGTCACTTAATGTTACCCCTTCCAACGTGGTGCAAAATTCATCATCAAATATGCAGGTACAGGATTTCAGACAGATGATGCAGGTGCAGAATTTCAGCTCCATGAAAGCCATGAACAAAGAACCAGATGTTCAATTTGCACGTTTCCGCGATTTTCATGGGATGGATCAGACGAAGAAACCTGTATTTAAAGCTCCCGAGATACCGGAATTTGAATTCCACGACATTATTGCACAGCTTAGTGATTATCCTCAGGTTCAGCGAAAGACAGGAATGGTCATCGATCTGCTTGTTCCCTATAATAATGCATGGAAGAACGAAGGTACTATTGCTGCGTATCCATTTGGAATTGAATTTGATATGGAATCAGAAGTATCCGTGAATGCTTCAGCTTACCGGATAAGCTCCAATGGATTTTTTGCACGGGAAAAACAGGGAAGTGACGTTAAAAACGGTTTTGTAAGACTTAATAATGGCGAATTTTCAGTAACACAGATTGATACGGATGGTGCAGCCTTGCAGGCTGTTAACTTTGTTGACAAACAGATAAAAATGGTTGCTGATACTACTGTCAGGATGGTAAGTACTTTTCGTCAGATGAGCAAAGAGGATGAGGAGGTTTATGATGAAGATGATGAAGTCACACATGCAGATAACACAAAAGGAGAAGGACTGCCTGTGATACGTTCCTCAGGTATTGCTGTCGTAAAAAATAACATTGATGAATATTTGAACATTAAATTTCTGATGGCTAATCAGCTGAATCAGAAGCTGGAAACAATTAACTCTGTTACGGAGCCTAAAAGAGTACAGAACTTTCAGGTAATGGGTCTTCAGGCATCTAATACCAAAATGAAGATCATGATACCCGAAACGGATATTTTATATGCTGACGATCTGGTTATGGGTTACCGTATGGATATTGCGTATTCAGACAATCCCGATAAATGGTATTCACTTCATTATAAACAGGATGAGGTTGTTTGTTATGATGCAAATAAGAAACCTTATAAGGTTGCAGATATCACTCCTGACGAAGGTTATTGTCAGATAGGTGTTACATCGGATGAGGGAGATGATGCGGAAGTATTTGTGAGTGGAGTCATTGCCCGCTGGACTGGCTGGAGTCTGGCTGTTGAACGTCCGGGTTATGCTATTAATGAAGATAATGGGGTAGAGGGTAAAGACTACTTAAATACAGATCCGGAAACAGAGCAAAAAAAATATGATTATAATCCTGCAACAAATTTCAGGATAAATGTTCAGAGTAAGCTTATTCCGGGTACTCTGCCTTTGTTGCGTTTTGGAAAATCATATAATATTCGTATGCGCACTGTGGATATAGCCGGCAACAGCTTACCTCCTGACAGTTCCCCGGAAAATCCTGATGATGTTATGATAAGCGATTTCACCTATCAGCGATATGAACCTGTGACAACACCGGTTGTGCTGCAGGCAAATAAAATGAAAGTGGGGGAAGATGTTGAACGACTAATCATTAAGAGTAATTACAATGTTTCGGTTGAAGATTATGATGAACCCGGAGTGGAATCGGCAGACAAGATCGCTCAACGTATCTTTATTCCGCCTCAGAACAGTCAGCTCTCAGCAGAATTACATGGACGTCTGGATTCAGCGTTTAAAAATGATCCGGCGGCCGCCGAATTAATCTACAAGATTATCACTTCTCATGAAACACCTCCGGGTAAAGGAGAGCCGCACGGATAAGGTTTATAAGGCAGATGATGTGGGGATTCATTATTTACCTGACCCTGCTGCTGCCGGTGTGGCTTTCTTCCTCGATGTTGACAGTGATAATACTCATACACAGGTTTTCACACCACAGGCTTTTGGCTATGCACGTCTGAGTTCCGGTATGGGTGAAAAGGCCAGACTCGATGCCTGGCTCAACCCTGAGCCTGTATTATTCAGGCTTGTGGAAGGAGATATAGATGCCAAATGGGATAGTTCAAATCGCATTCTGACATTTTATCTGCCTAAGGGTCATCGTACACGCTTACGATATTCAAGTGTCTGGAACGAGGATGATCTTGAAGAGCTGTCAGGAATGTGGAAGCAACTAAGCAAAGAGAATGATTTCAATTCGATAAAAGCCGATCTTACCAAGGGTAAGCACTGGATGACAAGCCCATCGCGCGAACTGGAGCTTGTTCATGCCTTGCAGCAGCCATTTTCTGTACCGGTGATTCAGAATCCTGAATCCGTTCGTGGTTACGATGATACACCTGCCTGGATACAGATGAAAATTAAAGTCCATGGTCAGAGTACTGAGAAAGTTGATATTGACGCTGCCTGGAAGGATATGGATGATGATCCGTTGAAACCTGTTCCGGTAGAGATATCATCACAGAAAAAACTCGACCCTGTTATTATCAGGTACAATGAATCAACAAAATATATTGGTTTAACGCCACCAAAAAATCCTGATTTGATGGTGATTAATAAAATATCTTTTGAGCGAAATACAGTTGACATGAGGGTAAAACCCTCTACCACTATGAGAAAAACAGGAACCAGCACAAATGCTCGCCGTACATATATGAATATTGGGAATATTGAGCCAAGCAATTTCCGGACTATGAAATTGCTCCCTAAATTCTCTATTGCCTGGGTACTTAAATCATTCGGGGTGAAACACCAGTTCGATGATACCAGACACCGTTTTGTTGAATATACTCCTACTGCTTATTCAAGATATTCAGAATATTTCAAGCAAAAAATTGCCGGTGATAGCTTAATCCTTCCTGATAATCTTGACTTTAACAGGGTTGGCTTACCTGTGAAGGTAAATATTCTTAGCTCTGCCAGGCCATTAAAACCTGAAGTTGAATATATTATTCCAACATTTAACTGGCTCAAAAGTGCTGAGAAGGATACACTGACGCATGTTCGTGAGGGCGGCGGTTTACGGGTATATCTGAAGAGACCCTGGTTTTCATCTGGTGAGGGGGAGATGCTGGGTGTGGTGATTAATCCTAAGGCTGCTACCGCTAAAAACCTGAATAACAACGATCCTGTCATGTTTACGCAGTGGGGCACAGATCCAATATTCCCTATCCCGGGGGGACAGGATTTATACCCTGAGGCTTCATCGTTTCGCTGGTATGCAAAGTCCGAAAACGGATTAAATTATTCCGGGAATGCTGATAGTAAGGCAAATGTAATAGGTTATCCTGTACATTTTGATGCTGAGCGTAAACTGTGGTATGCCGATATATCAATAAGTCCTAAAGATCGCTATTTCCCGTTTGTGAAGCTTATGCTTACACGCTATCAGCCCGATTCACTCAGGATAAGTAATACCGATGTCTGCCTGTCGACTGTTGTTGAAACCGATTTTATTCAATTGGTTCCTGAACGGAAAGTAAATCTTAAGGTTATACGGCGAGGTGGAAAAACAGTTCAGATACAGGTTGAAATCACTGGTTATAAGTACGACCAGTTTAAAAATACCTTCGAAATAAAAATAATTAGTGAAGATCTGCCACAACCATATTCCGGGGTAATAAGCACTGCGGTTGCACAGCGGAAATCCAGGAACCAGGAAGCACCGGTAAATAACTTCCGGTTCCCCGATGCGAATCATTTTGTTGCTACAGGCTATTTTGAAATATCTTCAGATATCAAGAAGATACCTTTTGACGTCCTCGTTCTGGAGTATGAGAAGCCTGATGTGAAAGGTCAGACAAAACTTGTATTTGCTGACGAATTCCACATAAACAGAAAGAGTGAAGACTGATTAATAATAGTTACATACTATGGCAATGTTTCTCCGGCTATAGCATTTTTGTACTTATTATAGAGAAACGAAATTATCAGTAGAAGTATTCCTAAGGTCACAAATACAATTGTTTTTGAGATTGTATTAAGTTGAGAAAGATCGTAGAAAAAGAGCTTTAGCAGCGTCAGGGCAAAGAGCATAATTGCAATGATCCTGAGATGTTTTTTCTTTTTCCATATTCCCATTGCAATCAGAAACAGAGCATAAACACCCCAGAGAATGCTCAGTACAAGTTTATACGATTGCGAATAATGTTTTATGTCCATCCATGAGATAAGTTCGCTGCTTATGATCCAGATGAGTGATACATACAGCAGTATGTCGTATCCTTGTTTCAAATTTAAACCGGATGGTTTGAGAAAAGGCTGGTCTGTATACATTCTTGTTGACCAGAGAATGATGGCTGCAAATACGAAGGAAATATATCTTATTCCTACATTGAAAATTCCCCTGTGATAATATTCCGACAGAGTTTGATTCAGATAGCTGTCTCTTAGTTCACTCAGTATATACAGACCGAAAAGAAGAAAAATTATTACTGAAAAAGCATTCAGAACAAGATTTATGTATCCCCAGATGCTGCTCCTGAGTTTTCGGATGTTAATTATGGAAAGAACAGACAAAAAGAGAAGAGTATAGTTTATCAGCCAGATGTTTTTGAAATGGATGAGGTCAGAATTATGGTAACTGGTCACGACCTGACTTTCACCCCTGGTTAACTCTACCAGAGAAGCGTTATAAAGCCGGTCCCAGTAATCTGATATTTCAAGTTGAAAAGAATAATAAATGGTTATTAAAAGACAGGCAGATATTGAAATGGAAATAAGATTCTTCAGCTCCTTCTGAGATTCAAATGGATTTTGATATTTAGAGTTATGATTCAGATAGCTGATAAACCCGAACGATGCTATAAACAGCAGGGATGTCAGAAACCTTATATTAAACAGCGGTGTAACTGACTTAATTTCCTGTCCGTCTTCTGTTATTAAATTAACAGTAGCCCAGCCCTGTAAAAGACTTATAAAGGCAAAAAACATTAAAGCGTACGAAAGTATCTCATAGAATCTGACGCTTTGAGTCCGGCCAATCCAGAACAGCAGCGCAGCTTCTCCGGCCCATAACAGGGTTACCCAGTTGCCACTTAGCTGTATAGGTACTGATATTGTTATGAAATATAAGAGCCAGGCCTGATACAAGATAAAATAAGTTCCTGTCGGCAAGTTTCTGTCTGTAGATATAAAGACTTGCTATTAAATGAATTAGTGCATTACCAATTGTAAATAAACCTGCCATGTGGCTGGCAGAACTATCTTTCATAATAATGCTGTACCCGACTCCATAAAAAATGAATGAATTTGTAAGCAAAAGAAGGATGTCTGAGAAATCAAATTTCTCACGCTTAATAAGTTTATATGCAAGAAGGATCACGTAAAAAGTCACGAAAAATATACTAAGAATGGCAGATGCCAGCATTACATGTTCTGTACTCCTGTACTTCAGAAAAAACCACAGGAGGTACATCATCCAGGTAATGATAAACGAGGAATAGTAAAGTGGTTTCCAGTATTTTCTGACGGCAACTACAAGAACTCCGATATTTATGATAGCGGTATAGCTGAAAAGTATTTTAACATTATCAGAGCCTCCGCCCAGGAGGAATGGAATGGCATAGGCTCCTACGAGTCCTATGTGTGCAATTACCTGCCTGTTATAATTTATTGCAGCCATAACAGTGAAAGCCGTAATAATTATCATCAGAAAGAATGCAAACAGTTGTGGTATCAATTCATAAAAGCTGAAAGCAGAATAGGTTATGAAATACATTATTGCCATAGACCCGCTTAATAAAACTGAACTGAAATTTTCATATTTTTTCTTCAGCCAGATAGCAAAAACCAGCAGACTTAATCCCATAAGGTAGCCTGAAATGATTCTTGTCAACGGACTTATAAGCTGATGTTCAATTGCATATTTTGCGCCTATTGCCACACCTAAAACTGTTATTACTATTCCGATTTTATTGATAAGGTTTTCACCAATAAATTTTTCAAGATCAGCTTTTTTATATAATGTTTTCCTGTCCGCTTCATTGAAAGAGTGTAGCGGCTCTTCAAGTATCCTTTCACTGGCCGCAGAGGATCCGGATACCGGGCTTCCTGAAATCAATGATTTCCCTTTCTCAACCTTGTTATTGTTACTGATTATTTCTGCTTTTTCCTGCTTTTGATTAATACCGGAGGATTTTAGCTTTGTCAGTTCTTCCTTAATCTGATCAATCTCACTTGAAAAGTCCTTCTGCTTATTCATTAGGACATCAAGCCTCTCAAGCATCTGATTTATTTTGTCAATATTTTCCTGCATACTGTTATCAGTTTAATGACACTACTCTCTTCTGAACTATTCAATGGAAGGTAAATATAGAATTTTATTTTTTCAAAAAAGGATCTGGATTTGTGATTTGGCAGCATTGGTTTTTAGCTTTCCGGAAATTAATATTCTTCGTTCTGCAATATTTTGTGGAAAGTTTTGTTACTTATTTGGTCGGCAACAATTAAACAAAAACATCCTTTCAGTGGTTTAGTGAATATATTTTAGGAGAATCAGGATTATTTGACATTAATATTATCACCTATAAATTCTTATTTCAATCACTAATCTTTATGAAGAGCTTAAGAGTCAAAGAAATCATTAAGTACGAGACTCTTGCGGGGGAGCCTTCGTTTTCCTGTATTTCTTCTTTTTAGCTTATTTGTCAGCATAAATTCTTATTCTCAAAACACTGGTGTGACAATTATTAAAGGCGTTGTGACGGATGAACTTACAGGTGACCCCATGCCTTTTGTATCAGTTTTTCTGAAAGGTACAACAGTGGGGACACTAACGGATAGTACCGGGAAATTCAGAATTGAAACCAGGCTTACGGCCAAAAGCATTGTTTTTTCATTTTTAGGATATGTAACAGTCTTCAGAACGATAATCCCGGGCAAGGATCAGACTCTGAGTGTAAAGCTGATGCAAAACTCCATAAAACTGAATGATGTTTATGTACGACCTGAAAAGAATACTTATAAAAACAAAGGTAATCCGGCCGTGGAACTAATTGAAAAAGTAATAGATAATAAGGCCAAAAACAGAGAGGATGCATTTGATTATCTTGAATATCAGAAATATGAAAAAATTCAGTTTGCCTTAAGTAACATACCTGAAAAATACAAACACAGGAATCCTTTTGGCCGGTTTAATTTTATATTTGATAATATTGATACAACAAAACGAGTTGCTAAAAATGTTCTGCCGCTTTTTATCAAAGAGTCTCTTTCAGATCATTATTACAGAAAAACCCCGGAAGCAACAAAAGATATAATTATTGGCGAAAAGTCTGTTAATCTGGATGAATATCTGAATAATAAAGGCGTTTCAGCGTACCTCAATTATCTGTATCAGAATATAAATATTTATGATAACGAAATTTTGTTTCTCACAAATAAGTTTTTGAGTCCCATTGCCGAATCTGCTCCTTTATTTTACCGGTATTTTATTATTGATACCCTGTCGGTTAAGGATGTTGATTGTATAAGATTATTCTTTGAACCACGCAACCAGTCTGATTTTCTTTTCCACGGGTATCTTTACATTACTCTCGACAGCAGTTATGCTGTGAGAAAAATTGACATGGGAATAAATAAGAATATTAATATCGATTGGGTCAGGGATATTAGTATAACCCAGGATTTTGAAAATTTTGGAAAGAATAAATGGCTGATCTCTAAAGATGAAATCTCAATTGACTTTGGGGTATTTAAAAAATTTTTGGGTTTGTATGGTCAGAGAACCATATATTATAAAGATTATAAGATAGACGAACCAATTGATGATAAAATATTTCAGGGTCCTGAGAAATCAGACAAGATAGATCCTTTATCAGGTAGTCCGGGGTTCTGGGAATCAAACAGAGCTGTTCCTCTTACTAAATCGGAAAATAAAATTTATACTTCGATAGACAGTCTCCGACAGTTGCCTCAGTTCAGGCGAAGAATGGATATTGTAATGATGCTGACGGCTGGTTTTCTGAAGCTTAACAAAATTGAAATTGGACCTGTCAGTAGCTTTTTAAGCTTTAATTCTGTTGAGGGAACAAGGCTCAGGTTTGGAGGCAGAACATCTACTGATTTCAGTAAAAAAGTATTTTTAGATGGTTATCTGGCATATGGTCTGAATGACAAGATTCTCAAATACAATGCCGGTGTAACATATTCATTGACATCAGGTACAATTTACCAGTTTCCGGTAAAATCCATAAGACTGAGCTATCAGAAAGACACCCGGATCCCAGGTCAGGAACTTCAGTTCTTCCAGGCGGATAATCTCTTTTTGTCTTTTAAAAGGGGAGTAAGTGATAAGATGCTGTTAAATAATACGTATTACCATTCAATATCTTAATGAATTTGAAAATCATTTCTCATTTCTTGCCGGTTATCATAATACAAGGCAGTCTCCTGAAGGAAATCTGTATTTTAATCCTGTGGCATATGGTGCAGGATCGGGTGAGATTAAGAATTTAAATATTTCGGAACCATTTCTGAATCTCAGGTATGCACCAAATGAATCATTCTACCAGGGTAAGCTGTACAGATCAACATTTCCGGGTAAGTATCCGATAATTCAGTTGAATATTGCCGGCAGCTTAAAATCGGTTGGCAGTGATTTTGATTATATGAGGTTGCAGATGAATATCAGCAGACGCTTCTACGTGTCAATTCTGGGGTACACAGATGTATCACTTGAAGCCGGGAAAATATTCGGTAAGGTACCTTATCCGCTTTTATTCATACACAATGCAAATCAGACATATTCATACCAGAAAGACTCATATAACCTGATGAACTTCCTTGAATTTGTGAGTGACAGGTATGTGTCGGTTAATATCGATCACAGCTTTAACGGTTTTATTTTAAATAAAATTCCATTAATTAAAAAGCTTAAACTCAGAGAGCTGGTTACCTTCAAGGCTCTTTACGGTAGTCTTTCCAACCTTAATGATCCTTCTCTTCAGAGCGATCTTTATAAATTTCCTGCTGACATAAACGGTAATCCTCTTACATTTTCACTTCAAAACAAGCCATATGTTGAGGCAAGTGTCGGACTATCCAATATTTTTAAGCTATTCAGGGTTGACTTAATAAGACGGTTTAACTATCTCGATAACCCGAATGTATCTAAGACAGGTGTGCGGGTACAGTTCAGGCTTGATCTTTAAGGCTTGGCAATAACATAAATTGTTCTTATTTTGAATGCTTTATTATCTTTATACTATGAATTACAGGAAATTAGGTAAAACAGGCTTTGAAATTTCTGAGATATCCCTGGGAACATGGCAGGTCGGTGGCAGATGGGGCTCCCCGTTTGACGATAAAAATGCAGATAAGATAATAAATACTGCTATCGACATGGGGGTTAATTTTATTGATACTGCCGATGTTTATAGTGAAGGACTGAGCGAAACAGCTGTTGGCAGGGTAGTGAGGTCTCACTCAGACAGGATATATGTTGCAACAAAATGCGGCAGGCAGATAAATCCTCATAATAATGAAGGATATCAGCCAAAAGTACTTCAGAAATTTGTTGAAGACAGTTTAAAGCGCACAGGTCTTGAGGTGCTGGATCTGATCCAGCTGCACTGCCCGCCTCATGAAGTTTATTATCGTCCGGAGATATTTGAAACGTTTGACCGGTTGAAAGAACAGGGCAAAATCCTTAATCTCGGCGTTAGTGTCGAGAAAGTGGAAGAAGCTTTGAAAGCCATTGAATATCCGAATGTTACTACTGTGCAGATCATTTTCAACCTTTTTCGTCAGCGTCCTTC
>CAVUJY010000029.1:0-53683 GCA_963741935.1 uncultured Bacteroidales bacterium
CCGGAACATATGATCTCAAAATGTCTTTCCACCTTTCCGGAAATACCGGCAATTTTAGGTTTTGGAGCTAACAAGATAATAATCAAGCCAAAAACAAAGACCACAGTTACTATTACACTCTATAATTATCTGATAGGCATTTCAGAGTCAAAAGGGACAGGTGACGGGCTGGCAAATTTTGACTCAAAAGTCATTACCTACAAAAACTGTACTGATCCAAACACGAATCAGGCTATTCCTGCTTTTTACATGAAAGGGAAAGACGATAATTCTGTTACTCCTGACCAGATGACAAGCAAAACTTCAGGAAAAATCAAACCGGGAGTATATGATGTTTTGGTGACCTTAAATCTCTCCGGACGCAGACAAAAATCTGGCTACAGAACTTCAACATGAAACCAGATGTCAGTTATAAGATCTTAACGATCTTAATGCAGGGGAGGTTATTTATACCGGAGGAAACAAAGATATCAAATCAATGTCTTCTATTTCGGCAGGTACAGCTGCAAAACAAAGTGGTACTCCGTCACCAATAAAAAATCTGGAGCTCTTTGCAAATGAAGATATCACTTCCGTAAATGCATGTCCTCCAGGATCATATGATGTTCTTCTTGCATCAAAAAGGAGATAAATTTGAATGGAAGAAAAATGTAATTGTTAAAACATCAACCAGGACAGAAGTCAAATAGATAAGGCGGTAAAATCCTTATAACCAGCTATATATTTCATAACTTCAGTCAAATTACTTTAATGGTTACAGTTACCGGCTGGATAGCTCTTGTGGGATAATACCTTAGGTTTCCTGATAATTGCCACATATCTTTTAATAACTCTTCTTTTTTGCAAAACCGATAGCAGAGAAGAAATAAAAACCTGACTCAATTAAGAAATTATCATTTTTAAATAAAATGAGTATCGGGAATGAGTAATATAAAATATTAAAGCACTTTAAAATCAATAGATTTACCCATCCTGAAAGCTTTTGGGATGTGTATACAAAGAACTGTAGCGAAGAGGAGCCCGACGAAATCAAAATCAATGAGAGCTTATTACTACTGATGCGTTTTATTTCAATACAGATCGTGCCGCGAAGTGGCACAATATGAATAACCGTGGGTGTACACCCACGGTCAACTCTAAACAAATGCTTCAGCCCTGAAGGGGCTGAATATCAGATGGGTATATTGCCTTCATTATTCAACCCCTTCAGGGTTGTCAAAGGTTTTCCTGTCTTTACCGTGGGTTGCACCCACGGTTATTCATATTAAACCCTTTCAGGGTTAAAATATCTATTTAAATCAAAAAACTCGTATATAGTATTTATTATCAAATATTTATGAAAAGTTAACGTATCAAAGCAGAGAACTTATTATTAATTGCCGATACTCATATTACATAAATTGCACTTAGCCTATTACAATTTAATATTTTAAATTCAGATTTTACGATCAGACTTGGAATTCAAAGTGCAATACTGGGCGATTTATAATTTAATGAGGTAATCTATTTAACCTCAGACAGTTCGTAACACAATAACCTGAAGTAACCCTGCCAGATAAAACATCATTCCAAAAGAAATGCCTTTTACAGAAATTAGGGAAAAAGTAATTAGATCCTATTTTGTAAGAGTATAGAATTCGTATTTTATTTTCCATTGTATCGACTTACCCGGCTCTACTCTCAGTCTGATATAAGGTTCCGGGCATAATGTTGTTGCACAGCACCAGAATGCGAGTTTAAGAAATGGCTGATCACAAGTAATCCTTACCCCTGCACCAGTATTTTTATTCTCAATTCTTATATCATAATCAGCGATGTAGGGCCGTACCCTCCCAGATTTTTATAGTAAATATTTTCTTCCGGTTTTACGTTTCTGAGGTATACAAGTTCACGGCCATTTATCTCACAGAAATCATTTTCCTTATCAACACCCTCACTTTTAATATCATATGGCAACCTACAACATATCCGGGTCCAATGGGTTGTTGATCAATGACAAAGAAGTTATGATCATATGCACT
Organism: uncultured Bacteroidales bacterium; assembly: GCA_963741935.1. Lineage (GTDB taxonomy): Bacteria > Bacteroidota > Bacteroidia > Bacteroidales > VadinHA17 > LD21. Next base: position 2,022 of record CAVUJY010000029.1, read on the forward strand.
GGTTTCAATAGTATGGCCACAGGTATTGGTGAGGGTATGTGTCAGAAGAAGTTCAGGCTTATCCTTTACAAGCTCTACAACTTTCTCATATTTGTATGAATAGGTCTTCTCCTTAAGCTCATGCATGAAACTGATCTTGTCAGATTCTGTGTTTACTGTCCATTTCCCATGGTCGACTACCGGGTACAACCTGGCAAAAGTATATGACTGGTCGTCAGGTTTGGTGAGCAGCCCAACTCCTATCTTTACAAAATTATTACCCGGCTTTATTTCCGGATAGTCAAGCGCTGTGAATTCTTCAACCGGCCCCATTATAACATCGTGAATTTCAGGACTATAGGTTTTAAACCATTGACCAAAATATTCATGACCATTGAAGACCAGGCTTGGCATATTGCCTGACCAGTCGAAACGTGTTCCCCGATAATATCCTGTTTTCGTATCAGGGAGATAGATCCTGGCACTGATTATTCCGTTACTAATCTCAGTTTGAGGAAATTTCATTAATGGTATGGCTAATAAAGATAATCCTGAAAATAAAAAAAATAATTTCTTCATAAAGTCTTAAATATTAGTGTAATAAATTAATGCAAAGTTTCGGTCATGAATTTATTCTATTTCTCTATGAATGTAATTTATTAGTATTAAAAGTACAATTATTTCTTCTGGAACAGATCATGAATGCCGAAAATAGATAGTCATGAAAAAAAAAAAGCAAATAAAACCTTTAAGTTGTCTGGCTCATTTCGTAAATTTGGAAATACCTGCATCTGCGTTATCATTTTCGATAAAAATACTTTCGCAAATAACTAACATAAAAACTATTTCAGGAAAATGGCAAAACTAAAAAAATTAATCGTCGTGAATTTCTTGGGTCAGCGGCAGCCGCATCCATTGCATTCACAGTTATACCACGTCATGTCTTCGGAGGACCTGGTTACATTGCTCCAAGTGATAAAATAACTCTGGGTTATATTGGCTGCGGTACCCAGGGATTAAGGGAGATGACAGCTTTAATACAGAATCCTGCACTACAGATAGTTGCTGTGTGGGATCCTAATAAATTTACAACAGATTATGTTGACTGGTCCCAGAATGATGTCAGGAACAGTATCCGGAATGCGCTTGGGTGATAAGTCATGGGGTGAAGGGCTGAGCGGTATACCCGGCGGAAGAGACATCGGCCAGGAATTTGTTCAGAAGTATTATGGAAAATCAAAAGATTCCGGCAGCTATAAGGGATGTACATCATATGAAGATTACAGGGAATTACTTGAGAAAGAGAAAGATCTGAATGCGATTAAAATCATGACTCCTGATCATCTTCATGGTCCTGTTGCCATAGCTTCAATGAAAAAAGGGAAACATGTTGTTACACATAAACCTATTGCCAACAGGATGCATGAGGCCCGACTTACCATTGAAACGGCAAAAAAAACAGGAGTCAGCACACATCTGCTGGCCTGGAGCAAAAGACCTGACAATGAAATCATTAAAAGCTGGATAGCAGAAGGTCAGATAGGCAAACTCAAAGAAATTCATAACTGGTCAAACAGGCCTGTGTGGCCACAGTGGCAGAGCCAATCCAACAGATAAACCTCCTGTACCGAAGGACTTTAACTGGGATTTATGGCTGGGACCGGTTCCTGACAGACCATATCATCCAAATTATACTCATGCTGTATTTCGTGGCTGGTATGACTTCGGAGCCGGAAGTATTGCAGATATGGGACATTACAGCCTTTTTCCACTATTTCGTGACACTTGGAATAGACAACCCGGCTATCAGCGCTGAAGCTTATGCTACAACCACATGTGCACTTAATAATAATGTTGCTTATGGAGTAAAAAATGATGTGGCCTTTCCACTTGTCATGTATAATAAGATTCAAATTCCAGGGTCAGAAAGACATGGCGCCGTTTGATCTTTTTCTGGTATGACGGAGGAATGAGACCAGTAACTCCTGAAGAGATAAGTGCTCATGGTAAATCACTTGAAAAGGAAGGCATGATGTTCATTGGCGACAAAGGAAAGATCATTGCCGGTTTCAGGGGTGAGAGTCCTGTATTATAGGCAGGAAATAAACCACCCAGACAAATAAAACTGCTGCTGTAACACAAGGAGAGGACCGAATAATGTCTGGATCGATGCATTCAAGAACAACACACAGTCACCCGGAAGCTTCCTCTACGCAAATCCTGTTACTGAGACCATTCTGCTTGGTGCTGTTGCATTGAGGGCCGGGAGAAGAGTGGAGTATGATGCTCAGAACATGAAAATTACTAATTTTCCTGATGCCAATAAGTACCTTGTGAGGGAATACCGCAAGGGTTGGGAGCTGTAGTTGAAAATGTGAAAAGGTGAGGGGGAGAAAGGGTGAAAGGGTGAAGAAGGAGACTCAGGGACAAAGAGACGAAGAGACTTGTTATGTTGAAGAGCCCTCCTTCGCTACCTCTTTTACTACATTACCACGTTTAAAGAAAGCTTCGTCGGACAAGGTTGAAAAGTCTAACCTGGAATGACTATAAAATGAAGCAGGCTGCAGGGTAAATTGAATTACCTGCAGCCTGCTATATATTTCCGGTATACTTACTATACCTTTTTTAAAGCTTCCAGAACTCTTGCTGGTGTCATAGGTAAAGTATAAAGCCTTGCTCCGGTTGCATCAAATATTGCATTTGCAATAACTGCACCAACAGCTATGATGGCAGGCTCACCTCCTCCCTGAGGTGGTTCTGATTTTCTGTCGAGAATCACTGTCTCAATTTTAGGCAGCCATGAGAACTTAGGAATGTCATATGTGTCAAAACCACGGTCCTTTATATTCCCTCCTTCAAAAAATATTTCTTCTGAAAATGTGTAACCCAATCCCATTGTCAGACAACCTTCCATCTGAATTGTTGATCCTTCAGGATTGACACATAAACCCATATCCTGGGCACAGGCAATCCTGATGACCTTAACCTTACCTGTGGCTCTTATCTACCTGTACCTCAGCCATGTGAGCCACCCATGCTCCTGCATCTGCACCGCAGGCTATTCCAATACCCCTTCCACTTGGACCTTTTCCGGGAGTATATCCGAACTTCTCTGCAACCGCTTTCAGACAACCAATAATATGTTTATCGGACAGGTTCTTAAGCCTGAATTCCAAAGGATCGATACCCGCAGCAGCAGCCATGATATCAACCTGCACCTCTCTGGCAAAGGTATTTGTATTATTATTAGGGGCTCTCCAGGCACCGGTACTGAAAGGATGAACCTCGGGAGCTCCCCGTTTCTGACTGTAATGAGTTGTAACAGCATTAGGAACATCATAAGTTGTCTCTGATCCCCTTGTGCCTGAATAGTAAATCTTATAATCCCAGAGTTTAACATTCCTGCTTTGTCAACGCCTGACCTTACCTTTATAACTCCGGCAGGATGGAATGCATCATAGAAGAACTCCTCATCGCGTGACCATACAACCATAACAGGTTTTCCTGTCATTTTAGCTAATCTTGCTGCTTCAACGCCCTGTTGTGAAGGGCACTTGCCCCCGAAATCCACCTCCTACAAACGGAGTAATTATCCTCACTTTATCCCGGGGATATCCCAGCTCCCGTACAATTGTATCCTGAAGTCCGAAAGGAGATTGAGTTCCTGCCCAAACAGTCATTTTATCGCCTGTGAGCTGAGCAAGAGCAGTGTGAGTTTCCATTGGAGCATGAGCAAGATACGGATCATGAAATTCAGATTCAACAATTTTATCTGATAACTGTCTGCCTGTCTCAAGATCACCTTCTTTCCTTATCACCCTTTCATCTGAATCGGCTTTCTGCATATACTCATATATTGTCTTGTTATTCACAGGAAGCTCATTAAAAGAGTATTCAGCCTTAATTTTCACAATTGCCTCATCTGCCATATCCTTATTTTCATGGAGTACAGCAATGAAATCACCATCCCGTACCACTTTTACACCCTTTAGCTTTTCAGCTCCGGAGATATCAACACTGGTTAGTTTCGCACCATGTGACGGTGGTCTCAAAATTCTGGCAAAAACCATACCTGGCAACTTAAGGTCCCCGGTATATATGGCCGCTCCGGTTACTTTAAGTTTTGCATCACTATGCTTATATGATTTACTCACATAATTAAATTCGGTATAATCTTCAACAGAAGGTTTCACATCAAGAAACCTCTCAATTCTCTTTCCCTTAGTCAAGTTGAGCATATGTTACAGACTTATTTGGATCTTTTTTGTCTTTAATAACTCCGTTTTCAGCTTCCAGCTGTGTTTTAGGTACTCCCAGTTTTTCAGAAGCCAGTTCAAGAAGAACTCCCTTTGCCTCAGCTGCAGCAGCTCTCATAAATGGACCGAATGCTCTGGTTGTCAGAGATCCCCATGTACCTGCATCCCAGGGACACAAGTCTGTATCTCCCATAACCATCTTAATACTTTCCAATGGTACATTTAACTCATCAGCCATCATCTGTGGCAATGAAGTTATAATCCCCTGCCCCATTTCTATCTTACCTGTAAAACAGCTTACAGTACCATCTTCAGCGATCCTGAGAAAAGCATTATAATCTTTCGGAAGGCTTCTCTGCTGCTCGCCTGTTCCGCCGAACAACTCAACGATACCCCAGGGTCGGAAAAATATAATTATACCGCCTCCCAGAATTTTGAAGAAATCTCTGCGTGGCATTCCCTGCCTCTTTTTTGATTCAGATGCAACCTGGTTTTCTGCTGGATTTTTTTTCATAATTACTTTCCTCCTTTCATTTCTTCTGCGGCTGTATGGACAGCCTCTACTATACGTACATGTGCACCGCAACGGCAAAGGTTATCTTCCATACCCTCCTTGATCTGCTGTGTTGAAGGAGATGGATTTTTCAACAGAAGTCCTGTCGCATTCATTATCATTCCTGGTGTACAGAACCCGCATTGCAGAGCGTCATGTTCAACAAATGCTTTCTGTACCGGATGTAATTTGCCGTCAGTAGCAAGACCTTCGATAGTAACCACATTTTTACCTGCAACATCGCCAATTGATGTCTGACACGACCTTACGGCCTCATTGTCAATCAAAACAGTACATGAACCACAGAAACCCTCTCCACAACCAAATTTTGTTCCTGTGAGTCCAAAATGATTTCTGAGTACCCACAATAGAGTCTGGTCCGGATCAAGCACAGCTTCTGTTTTCTTCCCATTTAACTGAAAACTAATTGTCTCTTCCATCTTAACAGTTTTTAATTTATTTCAATTATATACTCTTCATATGTATCGAAATCCCTCAGTATGCCGGGATCGTTAATTTCGACCTCAAGGACATCATCAGGAAATAGCAATGCAAGGGATCGTAATCCTTTTGAAGGATCAAGTTTTTCAATGTCATCCCTGTATTTATTATCTATAAGAAGCGGATGACCACGCCTTTTATTATAAACAGGTATCACTATGCTTTTTTCCGATCTTCGGTAAGCATCGATTACAGCATTGATTGACTTTGGTTTAATTAATGGCTGATCTCCCTGAAATATCATTACAGCATCAGCTTCTCCGGATACATTTCTGCAACCACATATTACTGAAGACAACATTCCATCTTTGTAATTATCATTATAACAATGCATTACAGAGTTTTTTAAAACCAACTCAGTTAATTTTTCTTTTTCAGCGCCCAATACAACTAATAATATTATCCAATCCTGAATTTTTAACATTCCTGATAACGTTTTCAAGCATTGTTATGCCATTAAATGGCAAAAGCATCTTCGGGAATCCCATTCTTTTGGATTCTCCTGCTGCTAATATTACGGCCCAGATGTTTCCCATAGTTAATTACATTAGTATCACCTGTCTAACCTGATAAGTCTTTAATTTCCTGTACACATCCTGTACATGTCTTTATCATACTTTAGACTTCTGACTATTCCTGACAAGCACAAGTTGGGCAGCTATGCTGACTGCAATTTCCTCAACAGTTTTTGATTTTATTTCAAGTCCGACAGGAGCATGAATTTAGTCCCACTGATCAGCAGTAGCCCAACCATTCTCCAGAAAATTCATTCGCATGGAAGCAATTTTATTCCTGCTTCCAATCATTCCAGTGTAGGCCAGATCTGAGCCAATGCAAGGCTTAAGAGCTTCTGCATCATCCTTATGTCCTCTTGTAACTATAACAACATAAGTAAGTTCGTTTTTCTTCAGTTCCAGCATAGCTTCTCCTATATCGCTTACCTGTATATGATCTGCCCATGGTATATTTTCCTTATTAGCATAATCTTTCCGATCGTCAATAACTGTCACCTCAAAATTGAGTAAACTGCCCAGTTGAGCAAGGATCTTCCCTATGTGGCCTGCGCCGGCAATAACAAGATGAGGCAATGGAAATACAGGCTCAAGAAAGAAAAGTGAAGAAGGCTCTTCATCACCTACCGACAATTCCATTTCTACATAATCGTTCGGATCAGCTCCTGAAATCATTTTATTTACAACAGGTTCAATTTTTTCATAAAACCCCAGCGGTATTGATGGTATGGATGTTTCACTCATCCAGTACCTGTTAATGAGTACAGAATGTTCAGAATAAACTGTAACCATTGTAATAAGTACACCAGGAGTATGGCTGGTTACGGACTGTCTTATTTTCTCAAAAACATTAATATGATTATTCAGATTTGCATCAAGAAGCACACTTATCTGTCCGCCACAGATTGCTTCCTCCTTTTCTGAAATATTATTTGCAAGATTATAATGAAAAAGACAAGATTCATTGGATAGCAACAGGTTTCTGACGCTTTCCAGTACCTTTCCCTCAACTACACCTCCGCCTATGGTGCCTGAAATCAGACCTTTTGCACCAAAAAGTGCAGAGCTGCCTGGCTTCTGAGGTGTTGATCCTGAAGTCCTGATAACTGTTGCCAGAACCATTGGACTGCTCTTTAAATCATATTCAAGTATCTCGAGGTAAGTGTTTTTCATCCAGATTATTGTGTTTAATTGCAGCACACGTCTACAGGACTCGAAAGATTCAAAGCTTCAGGATGCCTGAGTAAACTTATTTTGGCTTTGAACACCAACAAATATATTCAAATTGATTTATTATTCATAATTTTATAGTGATGCATTACATATAAACTAACCATGAAATTATGAAATCCGGATATTCAAAATTACCGCTCTTAACTGCTATGCTCCTGATATTACTCGTCATGTGCACATCGCCTGTTAACAATGAACTCCAGGATAAAGACAGATAATTCGTGGATCGAAGAGATGACCATTCCGGTTCTTCAACAGGGTTACAGGGATGGTAAATTCACAGTAACAGAAATTGTAAGCACATATCTCGATCGTATAATTGAACTTGACAGAGAGGGGCCGCAGCTAAATTCAATAATAGAGATTAATCCGGATGCAATGCAGATTGCTGAAGAACTTGATATTGAACTGGCTTCCGGAAGTAAGACAGGTCCCTTATTTGGGGTGCCGGTAATTCTAAAAGACAATATTGACACTCACGACAGGATGCCAACAACCGCTGGCGCCACAGCACTGAGCAATTCATTCCCCAAAGCAGATAGTTATGTTGCCAGGAAGCTGAGAGAAGCCGGAGCAGTTATAATTGCTAAATCAAACCTCAGTGAATGGGCAAACTTCAGGGCAATGATTTCGTCGAGCGGATGGAGTGGTGTCGGAGGTCAGACAAAAAATCCTTATGTTCTCGACCGTAACCCATGTGGATCCAGTTCAGGTTCTGGTGTTGCAGTTTCCGCAAACCTGAGCATGATCGCTATCGGAACAGAAACAAATGGCTCAATAGTATGCCCCTCAAACAATAATGGAATAGTAGGTATCAAGCCTACAGTAGGTCTGATAAGCCGTTCCGGCATTATACCCATTTCATTCACTCAGGATACACCTGGTCCGATGGGAAGAAATGTTGAAGATGCTGCAATTGTACTGGGGGCACTGACAGGGATCGACTCTGCTGACTCCAAAACAGCTGCATCTGAAGGTAAAGCATTAACCGACTATACAAAGTTTCTCAGAAAGGACGGAACTAAAAGGAAAACGAATAGGTCTGTTAAAAAGCGCTATGGGATTCTCCGATAAAGTTGATACACTTATGTTTAATGCTATCGCTTCACTCAGGTCAAATGGAGCCGAGGTAATAGAAATTGAATTTCCTAAGGGAGAGAACTATGAGGAGGCATCTTTTGAGGTCATGCTTTATGAATTTAAAGATGGTCTTAATAAATATCTTTCAGGTCTTGGAAGTGATGCTCCGGTAAAAAACCTTGCTGAACTGATTGTATTTAACAGAATCTGATACAGTTGAACTAAAATATTTTGACCAGAAATTACTTGAGATGGCAGATAAGAAAGGTGGTCTGGAGTCAGAAGAATATAAGAAAGCTCTGGCATTAATGACTAAAGCAACAAGGGAAGATGGCATTGACATGGTAATGAAGAGCAATAACCTGGATGCAATTATTGCACCTACCGGTTCACCGGCATGGAAAACAGATCTTATTCTGGGTGATCATTTTGTAGGAGGAAGTTCTTCACTGGCGGCTATATCGGGTTACCCGGCTATAACAGTACCAATGGGATTTATTGATAACCTTCCTGTTGGGATCACATTCTTCGGAAGAGCATGGGATGAACCTACTGCTGCTCGAAATAGCATATAGCTATGAACAGGCTACCAAACACAGAAAAGCTCCAGGATATATAATTACGGATTGAACTTATATTCTGCAATAAATATGAGTTGATCCTTATTGATATAGAGTGATTCTTTTACTTTTTTTCGGAATCTTTTTCTTTTGGCTCAGCACTCATTTTGTCGGGCTCATCATCCAAACGGGAAGATTTTTTAAATTCTTTCATTCCCTGACCAATACCTTTCATAAGTTCAGGTATCTTCCTTCCACCAAAGAGAAGCACAACAACAAGCAAAATCAATATTATTTCAGTAGCACCAAAATTTCCCATCTTCGTAATTTTTAATTAACAGCCAAAGTTATTAATAGTATCATTCAATACCAAATGAAAACATTCAAACGATTCTTTTTATTTTCAGTCTGTGATCTCCTTTTATGTTCTTCTTTTATGATTATGCTTTTTGACCTTGGCAACTTTTACATTCTTTTTTTTACCTTGTGGCAAAATTTAAAATTTCGATGATAAAACTCTCTTTTTTACTCAGTACAGTAATGTTACTGTTTTGCAATACCATTATCTTTAGCCAGACCAATGGAATTAACCGGGACAAGTATCAGATAAAAATTTCAGAAACTTCAGATGAAATAACAATTGATGGTTTACTTAATGAACCTGCATGGCAGACAGCTGACAAAGCGAATCATTTTCAGAGAGTGCAGCCTACCGACACCGGGTTTGCCATAGCTCAGACCGAGGTCAGACTAACCTATTCTCCAACAACCTTATATGTAGGGATTGTTTGCCTCGATCCTACTCCAGGTAAACGTCCTGTAGAGTCGTTGCGACGTGATTTCAGTTTCAATAAGAATGATAATTTTATAGTATTTATCGATACATATAATGATCAGACTAACGGATTTGCCTTTGGAATATCATCTGCCGGAGCGCAATGGGATGGAGTACAGGCAAATGGGGGAACTGTCAACCTCGACTGGGATATAAAATGGAGATCTGCAGTAAAGAATTACGATGACAAATGGGTAGCAGAGTTTGCAATACCATTCAGGAGCATGAGGTATCATGGCGGGGCAAAGGATTGGGGCATAAATTTCAGCCGGCTCGATCTGAAAACAAATGAAAAATCAAGCTGGGCGCCAATGCCAAGACAATTTGCAACTGCATCACTTGCATTCACCGGATCGCTGATCTGGGATAAACCGCTTCCATCATCAGGACCAAGGTTCTCTCTTATACCTTATGTTTCTGCTAAAACAACACAGAACAAAGAAGCCGGAGAGGGATTTAAGAATAAAGTCAATGCCGGGGTTGATGCCAAAGTTATCTTATCAACATCCATGAACCTTGACCTGACGGTAAATCCTGACTACTCGCAGGTTGAGGTCGATATGCAGCAGACTAATCTTGACAGATTTGAACTCTTTTTCCCTGAAAAACGACAGTTTTACCTTGAAAACAGCGATCTGTTTGCTAACCTTGGGACAGATAATGTCCGGCCATTCTTCTCACGGCGTATTGGCTTAAACAGCCCTGTTCAGGCAGGAGCCCGCCTCAGCGGGAAGATCGGAAATGACTGGAGAATAGGTGTGATGGATCTGCAAACCGGTAGTAAAAACATTATACCTGCCGGAAACTTTACCGTTGCTGCACTTCAGCGTAAAGTATTCAAAAGATCAAACATCTCAGCCTTCATGGTAAACAAGCAGATAACCAGCTCCAATACAGATGTATCCTATACCGGTTATAGTTACAATCGGGTTGCAGGTGTGGAATTCAATCTTGCCAGTGCAGATAACAAATGGTTAGGAAAGACATTTTACCATCAATCATTTTATCCCGGGGCCTCAGGTAATGCTTCAGCTGCTTCTGCTAATCTTACCTATGCAACACAATATCTTTCAGCAACGCTCAACCAGTCATGGGTAGGCACTGATTACCTTGCTGAGGTAGGATACATACGAAGAAAAGGATACTATGAAATTAATCCAATGTTTCAGTTCAAATTCTTTCCATCCTCAAGTAAAATCAACTGGCATGGACCAGGATTAAAGCTTGATATGTTCTTTGATCCTACCTTGCTGGCAACTGACAGAGATGCTCAGCTATTCTACCAGGTAGAATGGGTTGACAGGAGTACATTGAAAGTCGATGTAAAAGACACATATGTAAGACTACAGTTTCCTTTTGATCCGACCAATACTTCAGGAGTCCCTCTTGCCGCCGGGGAAGAGTTTGAATGGCAGGAGGTTGGAGCATCTTTTACATCAGACATACGTAAAACTTTCAATTTCCAGTTAAGCAGCCGGTATGGTGGTTTCTACAACGGAACAAGGACAACAGTCAGCGGAGAATTGTTTTACCGGGTTCAGCCTTACGGCAGTCTTGCTATTGTTTCAGCTTTTAACAGCATTAAAATGCCGGTACCATATAACAGTGCAAATTTTTTGCTGATAGGTCCCAGACTTGATTTTACCTTTACCAATAAGCTTTTCTTTACCAGCCTGTTACAATACAATAACCAGATTGACAATACGAACCTTAACCTTCGCTTCCAGTGGCGGTTTGCACCTGTTTCTGATCTGTTTATTGTTTACACGGAAAACTCCTTTCCGGGGGATCACAAAATAAAGAACCGCGGACTGGTTTTGAAAATCTCCTACTGGTTTAACTGATCAATATAATATCTGCAGAAAATATAGTCATGTAATCAAAAAGCTAAAATTATAAAAGTGACTTTTTCTTGTATCTTTGCTGAGGTTCAATCTTTTTAGCAACACATGAATCCAGTCAATAATCAGAATATCAAAGACATAATGGATGATTACAAGATCATGTTTTTCGCTGGTGCTGAGACCAGGGATGACAGATATAATGTGTTTACCGGCTCCTTCATCAGGTTTATGAAAGAAATCTTCGAAGAGAAATTTGAGGTTATTAAAGGAGTCTATTACAAATCCTCAGTGATAAATGTATTATGGGCTCTGAATAATGCTCAAAAGCCTATAAAAAATCCGGAAGAACAAAGAGTGACAGGGACAGCCTTCAGGCAAATTGTTGAAGCCGGCCTGTCTCCGGAAACACAGCTCATAATAACATCCTCAAGTTCTGGCAGTATTGTTGCAGCTCAGACTGCATGTTACCTTGCTGAAAAAAACAGGAACAATATATACCTTAAAAAACCTTTTCACCTTGTACTGGGGGCAAGCATGATATCACAGGAATCGGGGCTTTTTAATCAGCTGCAGAAGTTTCAGAGAGAAGGAACTATCGGCATAATTCTGCATAATGAGATTCAGGATGCAGGGGACAACTCTGTTGGAGTTGGTGGTGTATCCAGAAAGGAAGCATATTCAAATGCTTTTGGATTAATGCTTCCCTGGTTTTCAGGTAAATTCTATGGCCCCTCCTTCTTAAATGCACACCCGGAAAAAGGGCATATTCACAGGAAAAGGTCAAAAACCATTCAAAAAGCGCTGGACTATATCGATATAATATTGATAAAGAACAGGCTGGCCGGCGATTACTATATGGAAAAGGCAGCTGAACTAATTAACCATGAAATATTCCGGAGATCTGCAGACAATCCTGATCTGTCTAAAGAGTCATCGAGATTCTGATAACCAACCTTTGATTCTATGAGATGTCCATATTTAATAAAAAATGAGTATCGGGAATCACTAATAAACATTTAACTATATCAGGGAGATTACCCTCGGCCTTCGACCGACATAGTCGGCTACGTTCTACGAAGTCGGTGAGCTGGTCGTGGATCGGGACTCGGTTCCTCGATGAAACTGCTAATGACAATATTTAATTTTTCATAGATTATTAGATACTTGTAAATTCTGTTCAGCTAACATTTTATTTTTTTTAAGCCACGGAGTGGCTAAATATGAATACCCCCAGGTGCAACCATAATCTTACATCACATCTTTTCTAACTATACTATTTTCGGAAATTTTGTTAAGACCCTGGAGATCCCTCGACTCATCCACCTTCCATGTTCAAATATCTGTAAATGAGAGGAGTGGATTCGCTCGGGATGACACTGATTTAAGGGGGGAACAATGGGAAGGAAGAGAGGCGATTCGAATCAACATATTTATCTTTTTTGAAAATTTCGGTCGAATCGCCTCTTCTTCCTTCCCATCTACCCAAAAAACTTGTCATCCCGAAAACTATCCACCAGTTGACTCTTCTCTAGAGCAATAGATATAAGGTGGATGAGTTGAGGGATTCCCAATCATTATAACGAATCCTTTATCAATTCATTCTTGTCTTTGACAAATACCTCTTTCATGATAGGGAATAAAAAGATGTGACTAAAGAATAGGTTTGCACCAGGGGTTATTAATCTATGGCTCTTTCAGAGCCAGTTGTCGTAATGTTCTGGGGTGCAAAAAAATTGAATAAATGCTCGGGATGACAGCGTTGGTTTGTGGTCATGAGGAAAAGAAATGCCCCAGTAAAGCCATGTCATCCTACGCTTTAGCGAAGGATCTCCGCGTTTTTGTTGATATTTTAATTGAGTTCCAATGCAATAAAATATAGAATTCTACTTGATTATTACTCATTCCCGACACTTATTTGATATAAAAATCCAGCAGTGGCTTATCTCCAAGGAATGCAACAAGATTATCATTTCGCTTCAGCTGACCCACTCCTGAAGGGGTTCCCGAGAATATCAGATCACCTGTCTTAAGAGTAAAATACTGTGAAACATATTCAACTATCTGATTAAAACCAAATATCATATCGGAAGTATTACTTTTTTGTACCACCTTTTCGTTAATCTCCAGTCTGAAATCAAGGTTTTGAATATCCTTAATACTATTTACAGGTAAAAATTGTCCGACAGGCGCGGACCCGTCAAAGCATTTGGATAATTCCCATGGCATACCGTTTTTCGCAAGCCGGCTCTGGGTATCACGTGCGGTAATATCGATTCCAAGTGTAACTTCGTCGTAGTATCGGTGAGCAAATTTTGCAGAAATTCCTTTGCCCAGTTTGGAGATTTTAATTACAACTTCAACCTCATAGTGAATATTGTCAGAAAAACCAGGAAGGAAAAAGGGTTTGTTATTTTTAAGTATGGAAGAGTCAGGTTTAAGAAAAACTACCGGTTCTTCAGGGATATTCCATCCCATTTCCAATGCATGTTGTCTGTAATTGAGACCTATACAGATGATTTTCATTCTAAGCCTGATTTTTTCCGAATGATCTCAGTTTTATCTCAGTAAGTACTTTTTTTGTATAAAGAGGAAAGTCACCATTCATCATCCATGCATAATATGCCGGCTCTTCCTGAAAGACCAGTTCAACAGCTTTTCCTTTATGCTTGCCGAAATTGAATACTTCCACACCATTTTCATCAATTATTATTCTGCCTGCAAAATCAACATTGTTATTAAAAGAGCTGAACAGTGCAAGTTTTTCGATATCGTTTTCAAGATCATCGTACATATCGAGCTGAGACTTGAGAACCTCATATGTAGCTGCAGTATCAGCTTTGGAACCATGAGCGCCTTCCAGTTCCCTGTTACAGTAAAACTTATATGCAGCGGTCAACGTCCGTTGTTCTTTCTTATAGAATATTACCTGAGGGTCAACATACCGGCGTTTTGTGAAATTAAAATCAATATTTACCCTCAGAAATTCTTCTGCAAGCACAGGAATATCGAATTTGATTGCATTGTAACCAGCAAGGTCGCAACCTTCAAGGAAGGCTGCAATTTTTTTACCTATCTCCTTAAATGTAGGTGAGTTAACTACATCCTCATCAGTAATTCCATGGATAGCAGTTGTCTTTGGAGGTATAGGCATTTCAGGATTCACCCTTGAGCTCATCCATTCTTCCTTTCCGTTAGGGCTGATCTTCAATACAGAAAATTCCACAATTCTGTCCGTCGAAACATTGATGCCTGTCGTTTCCAGATCAAGAAAAGCAATAGGACGTTTTAGATTCAGATTCAATGGCTAAGCGTTTATCATCATTGGCATTAAAAGCATCAGAAGATCCTCTGATTCATTATCAGTAATTACCGGAAGAAATAGTCCTGCACGTGTCGGATCAGCAAGTTCTATCATAACATCCTGTGAAGCGATATTGGCAAGTATCTCCAGCAGAAATACAGATTTAAAACCAATCTCTATCTCTTCGCCCTCATACTGACATTTAATTCTTTCGTATGCTGAAATTGAGAAATCAATATCCTGGGCAGATACCATTACCTGATTACCTTTAAGCTGAATCTTAACAAGGTTACTTGCCTGATTGGAGAATACCGATACTCTTTTTAGTGTATTATAAAACTCTACCCTGTCAATAGTTATCTTCCTTGGGTTATTTTTGGGGATTACTGAATTATAGTTGGGATAGTTTCCTTCAACAAGCCGGCAGACTACTTTGTAGTCGCTTAAATTAAAAAAAGCATTCTTATCATCAAACTCCACAGTAACCGGCCCTTCTTCTCTTGGCAGAATATTTTTGAGTAATGATGCAGGCTTCTTTGGAAGGATGAATGATGCGCTGTCATCAGCATGTGCATCGGTTCTCTGATATCTTACAAGTTTATGTGCATCAGAAGCAACGAAAGTAATCTTATCAGTGGCAGCTTCCACAAAAATACCACCCATTACCGGACGGAGTTCATCATCAGCTGTAGCAAACAGGGTTTTGGTAATACCTGCCAGAAGAACATCCGCATTGATAACAAATTCAAATTTCTTATCCTTTTTTATCGATGGTAATGCAGGAAAATCAATACCATTCTGGCCAACTACATTAAATTTACCGTTTTCAGAACTTATTTCCACAGCCATAGTATCAGGATTGATATCAAACGTAAGAGGCTGGACAGAAAACTCTTTTAAAGTGTCAAGCAGTATCCGGGCAGGGAGTGCAATTGTTCCGTCTCCCTCAGTATTCTCAAGCTTCATCCTGGTTATAAGAGTCGACTCAAGATCAGATGCGGTTATTTCAAGATCATTTCCTGAAAGATTAAAGAGGAAGTTGTCTAATATGGGAAGTGTATTCTTCGAACTTATTACCCTGCTTATAGCCTGAAGGTGACCTAGAAGTTCCGAGCTGGACACTACAAATTTCATATCGGTATTGTTTTAAGTTTAATTATCGATTACAAAAATTTCACTATTTATGTCAAAATGAATGAGTTGAAACCTTGGTAATATTCAATTCTCATTCATCAATATTACAAAAAAAAACGATTACCTCAAATAAAATTAATTGTGTATCGAAATGAATTAAAGACGTTTATTGATTTTCTTTGTTTACTGTGGCACAACAATGGATGAAGGATAACTTACAAGTTTAAAAAATATTAGCTAACTTATTGATTGTCAATCAATATCTGACAATAACTTCTGATGCTCTGCACTAATAAAAATTAAGAGTTTTAGGGATGAATAATAATTCTGCCCTGAGAAAAGGAGATTACCTTCGACCGACATAGTCCCACCATGCAGTTTGATTTAGATTTGCCCCTCCGGGGCTTGACAATTTTTGTTGAAGTTCTGCGACGGGCTAAGCCCGACGTTAAAATATCAAAGGCCTACGGCCTATTTACAGAAATCTAACGACATCAAAAGTCTGATTGTCATTTTTGTCGCCATTATTTGCATTACCGATACTCATCATAAAAATTATTCAGGAAAGAAGTATGATTTCTTCTTAAGTAAGGGATCTATATCAAAATATCTCATGATAAAAAGTTCATCTATAGTTTGAGTTTTACCGTAAAGCCGGTCACTGTCTTTTGAAGCATCAGGTCCGGTTCCTGTCATCTTTTCCCATAGAGTCAGCCGTGTAGTATCACCTGAAAGGCTACACACAGTAATCCGGTATAATGGTTTACCCGATTCAATACTTTTTTTCTCAGCATCACTCATATTTAAAGCCCATGATTCAAGGGGAATACGTATAAAATAAGAAAGATATCTGGTTACAAGCGTTGAATCCCAGCCAGAAAGCTTACCCGAATTATCTGACAACTGATAATGGTGATTTTTAACTGATATTGAAAATGAGGCTGTAGTATCAGTGTTATTCTCCAGTTCCACCGAGTTTATTTCAGAAGGCAAAAGGTTAAAGACAGTATAAGGTTGCCAGTAGAGCTCATTCAGGCTAAATGCCGAACCAATATCCAAATCATAACCAGGAACATAGACAATGAAAGGTTTTGATCGTTCCCTCATCTTCATAATATTACCATACAGGTTTGAAGAAGTTTTATATACCAGAAAACTTTTAAGAAGCTTTCGTTTCCTGTACACCTTTACCTTAACAGGACTAATGTTTTCAGCAATTATGTCATCATTAAATAACTGATCAGACACAGGTGATTTTATTTTTATCTCCGTCAGCACTCTAAGAATGAAAACAATACCGCTTTTTCTTGTTTCATCTTTGCCGTTTAGCAGCCATTGATTATCTTCTTTTGAAAGGGTCAGTCGTTTTTGACCATCGGAAAATTCTATTCTTGTAATCTCATCCTTTGGATCTGTTGCAAAAGAACTATTGTCTTTTCCAAAAGGAGATCTTCCTTTTAGCAAAACCAGCAGTATCAAACCTGCCAGTGCTAATAACAATGCGCCTCTTAGGATAAGCTTATTCATAATATTCTGATGTGTGCAGCATCAAATGCAGTGAAAATAAAATCATATTACATGTACCTGAGATCGTGTTTTTCTGATAGTGTTTCAGGTATATTTTCTTTTTCTTAGAAAACTGTAAAGAAGCCCGGCAATAATTACCAGAATTATCGGTCCGGCAACATTAATAAACTGCCATTTAAATTTATCATTCTTAATCTTGTTTGTATTCAGAAGCCTTAACTTTAATTCCCGCGATCTTAATTCCATTATCCCGCTTTCATCAGTCATATAATTCAGACAATTAACCAGGAAATCCCTGTTTCCAAAAACCTGTCCTGTGTACTTATCAACGCCCAAAGGCAGAGGTGTTTCATTCAGACCTGATCTTCTGACCTCATTGCGGATAATGCTGGCACCAGCTACTACTATCATACTGGTTTTACTGCTTTTTGTTTTTATTTTAAGGTTCTTATCATCAATTATGCTGCTCACAGACCTGTTTTTAAAAGCCGAAGGAAAAACTCCTTCAAGAAGTACTGCAACAGGCAGTTGAGATTTATTAAATTCTTTCTCATCAGGAGGCAAATCAGCTTCCTTAAGACTTATCATCAAGGGAGGAGACATTGTGCGGCTGAACTCCGAGGTAGCCAGCAGTACTTTTTTTCTTATCGACCCATCGAGGCCAACTGTATCAATATAGTTCACAAACTCACCTCTAACCCTGTTGAGATTTCGAGTAATGGGATTATTATTTGCAGGTCTGAGCAAAGGGTAATATACCCAGGGAGCATCAACAACCTGCTGACGTTTACCACCGGTCATCACCATCAACCTTAGTGTGGAACAATCAAGATCCTGAACGATGGCAGGATTTATTCTGGCTCCATATCTGAATAACTGGTCTTCAATGTTTAAAGGCCGATAGATACCAAGTGCTGAACCGGATACAAGGCTGTCAGCATTTACAGCAACTTCATTGATAAGCCACAAAACCTTACCCCCATTCATGATATACTGATCAAGTACCAGTTTATCAGCTTCATTAAACTCTTTCACCGGACCGGCAATCACTATTGCAGAATAATTGTCAAGTATTCCGGGTTTACCTCCGATGGTTCCCCGATCGACAGTAAAGAACTTAGCAAGACTTAAAGTAATATCAGCTGTCTCAAGCTCAGAAAGCTCATCCTGTCCCTCAATAAAAGCTATCTTTTTTATAGAATCAGAACTAAGAGTAGAGATAGGTTGAATAAGCTCATATTCAAGGCCTTCAACAGAATGAAGAATATTTTGTTCATACGGAATGCTTTGATTATTGGCAAGAAAATTAACAGGCACTTCAACGCCATTATAGTTAATAATCATGCCCGGGAATATAATCTTCTGCGTTGAACCTCCTTCTGCATCTCTTGCTTTTATCTCAATAGGATTAAGACCTTTATTTATAAGTGCTTCATACCGGGTCTCTCTTTGTTTGACATCTTTCCCCTCCGAAGGGTTTATAAACTCATAATCGATTCTGTTCCCTGATGCAATTCTGAACTCATCAAGCATCTCTGTAACAGATCTTTTAAGCCTTTTAAGAGGAATAGGAATATCTCCGTCGAGGTAAACCTGAATATAAATATCATTCTTTAATGATGACAGTACTGAAAGTGTAGCATCAGAAAGAGTATACCTTTTGTCCTCGGTAAGATCAATCCTGAACCTGAAAAGAGAACTTAATGTAATCAGTACAATGATTGCAATAACGGAGGATAGAAACTGAAGCCAGCTCTTTAATTTAATATTTTTAATATTTCCCGATACTGCCATCTGCTAACTTTTTTTCTTCCACTTACGGGATAACATATATAACCTGGTTGTTTCATTAAAAAGAACAACAACTGCTGCAAAATACGCAACATCCCTGATATCAAGAACTCCGCGACTTATTGACTTATAATGCTCATTTATGCCAAGTTGTATTACAAACTCATCAAGCTTTTTAAGTCCTGGAAGGTAAGCAAGTGAATCGAAACCCATAAACAGCACAAAACATATCAGCACGGCAATTATAAACGCAGTAACCTGATTATCTGTCAGTGCTGATGCTAATAATCCAACAGAAGCATATACTGATGCAAGGAAAAATAAGCCTATGAAAGCTCCGTATGTGCCACCTTTGTCAAGGTTTCCTGGTGTCTCACCAAGATAATAAACTGAAATATAATAGATAATAACCGGCAAAAGTGCAAGTAAGACAAGAGCAACAGCAGCAAAATATTTACCCCAGATAATTCCGCGTTCAGTAACCGGTCTGGAATAAATCAATTCTATTGTTCCAAGTCTTTTTTCCTCTGCTATCATCTTCATGGTCACTGCCGGAACAAGGAACAGAAATACCCATGGCGAAAGGAAGAATAGAGTGTCCAATCCTGCATAACCGCTGTCAAAGATATTCCATTCACCCGGAAACACCCACATAAACAGGCTGTTAACAAGCAGGTAAACAATTATGACAATATAACCTGTAAGACTGCTGAAAAACCCGCTTATTTCTTTTCTGAATATAGCAAACATAAATATTTATTTCACTGACAAAAATTTCTCAAAACCCGTCTCAACCAACTAATATTCTTTATACTAATATCATTCACCATTCACATTATTACTTCTCTTGTTTTCATTCCCTGCCCTGGAAGCTGAGGGAGAGACACCAGTCAATACCACTGCATTTTTTATGTCCGATATTGATACTCCGGAATAATAAAAATCAATAATCTGACGGTAATCGAAACCTTTTACGGCCATCATCATGGCACCCTCCTGACATAATCCGACCCCATGACCATAACCACGACCTTTAAGGATTATTGTATTATTTAATGAAATAACAGAGAAAAAAGTGGATCGGAGGTCGAGATCGGCTCTTATTGTCTTCAATGGCAACCTGAATGAACCGGCAATATAATCGATTGACCTTGATTCCTGGAAAAAATTAAAAATTACCGGATCATCTGTCTTACCGTTATAGCCACGCCTCTGAAGATATGAAATCCAGCTTTCAAGAGTTAGATCCTTTTGCCACTCTGCATTTCGTGATTTAATGCAGTAAGGGTCTTTTACACTTTTAAGATACGGCAATGATGTCAGCCAGACATCTTCCGATGAAGATGTCTCTCCCCCGCAATTTGAATGAAATGCAGCTGTTATCAGTGTACGCCCCTTATCCAGTATTACAAGGCCTCTGGTATCCATGGCCGCCTCATTGAGCACAGGGTCGGAAGATAGTCCATTAAAAGCCTGGCAATGTGTGTTATCGCACACATTATACATGTCAGATGAATGTTTATCAAAATACTTATACATATAGGTCCTTGCAATAACTGCCTGCGATTTGAAGTATTCTATGTTTTTTCCGCTTCCTCCCTCTGCCATGACGACTCCGGCTATATACTTTTCTATATCACAGGTATTTATAAGAACAATAGTGCCAAGATCAGGCATAATCCTAAGATCACCTGAATAATCTCTCTTTGTTCCATTTTTATCATAGATCCGTAAAGAGAATGAATCATCACCTGTTCTGGCCCTGATAATTACTGAATCAGATATAAATCCTTTTAAATGCCTGACCTTAACTGCCAGCCTGCCATGGTAAAGTGAAAATATCACAGGTTCTCCAACCGGAATCGTGATTGGTTCTCCTGCAAATGCATTTATTTCATATTGTCCGCTATTGACTGTAAAAAGAACGGTTTCAGGAGCAGAATCGGAAAAAACTCTAATCTTTACCTGGGAATAAGCAACTGAATACAAGCAAGTAAGTATACAAATCAAAAATATTTTAAGCCTGCTCATACCTTATACCATGTGTTGTTTACTTTCATTTTTTCAATTCCAAAACCATCTCTTCTGCTATTCGGGAAGAAGCGCCGGCAGGACCTAATCTATCCTTCAGTTTCTCATAATCTGATATTATACTTTCTCTTTTACTGCCTCCGGGAAGAATTGATTTCAGCTCTTCACGAAGGTTTTTCTCAGTAAGATCGTATTGCACCAGTTCTTTAATCACCTCTCTGTCCATAATCAGATTTACAAGGGAGATGTATTTAACTTTTATCACCATCCATGCTATAACCATTGATATAAAATCACCTTTATAGCATACTACCTGAGGGGTACCATGTAAAGCTGCCTCAAGAGTGGCAGTACCTGAAGTAACAAGCGCAGCTTCAGATGAATAGAGTATCTCATATGTTTTTTCCTTGATCAGCATTACCGGTTTGTCTCCGATTATTTTAAGGTAAAGCTCATCAGGAATATTCTTAACCCCGGCAAGAATAAACTGATATTGGGGAAAGTGAGGTACGATCTTCAGCATTTCCGGTAAAATTTGTTCTATTTCATGCCTGCGACTACCTGCAAGCATGGCAATTACAGGCTTGTCGCCTGCATTCAGCATTTTTGCAGTATCGCTCTTTGATGAAAAACCGGAAATTCGCTTGTCAGTCTCGTCTACCAGAGGGTTGCCAAGATAATTGACAGAGATTCCATGCTTCTTATAAAAGTCAACTTCAAAGGGGAAGATGATGAACATCCTGTCAACATACTTCCTTATCTTTTTAACCCTTCCTTCATTCCATGCCCATAGCTTGGGGGAAATATACCAGAAAGTCTTGTATCCCGCACCTTTCGCAAACTCAGCAATTCTGAGGTTAAAGCCCGGATAATCAATAAATATAACTACATCCGGGTTAAATTCAATGATATTTTTCTTACAGAGTTCAAGATTCCCTGAGATCGTTCCAAGATTCGTTATTACTGAGACAAAACCCATGATTGCAGTCTTCTTGTAATGGACCAGCAACCTGGCTCCTGCAGCTTCCATTAAATCGCCTCCCCAACATGTTATATCAGCCTCAGCGTCTGTTTCATAGAGGCTCCTTATGAGATTTGAACCATGAAGATCACCCGATTGTTCGCCTGCAATTATGAAATACTTCATCCTAAAAACTTTATACCAAAAACTATCACAGCCCATACAATTGTCATAGCAAGGACTCCCCGCGAAGCACGAAGCATATCAAATCTGTTGAATATGAGGAAGATAAAGATATTAGGGAACACACATAAGGTAATTGAGTGTGTGATAATATTTGAATCTGCTATTCTTACAATATAGTTGTGCAGAGATTCATGGCCTGAGGTAAACATGAATATAACCAGGCCTGTAATAAAAGGAAGAATGATTCCGGAGATAATCCCGGTAAGAACCTTATCATATTTTTCAGTAAATGTCATTTTTTGAAACGCATTTTAAGTTTATCAAGATACCAGTGTGCCGTCATGTCAACACTAACAGGAACAATCGATACGAAATTGTTGGCTATGGCCCATTCGTCGGTATCGATTGCCTCCAGTTCATGGTTCTGGAACACTCCTGTCAGCCAGTAATAAGTCTTTCCCATTGGATCCTTTCTCTTCTCAAATTCTTCTCTCCAGTTGCCTTTGGATTGTCTGCAGACCTTTATGCCCTTTATCTCATTCTTCTTCGCAGCAGGTATATTCACGTTCAGACATATACCTGTAGGTAATGGCTCAAGTGATAACTGTTTCATTACTATCCTGATATACTTTTTACAAACAGAAAAATCTGCTGCCGGTGAAAAGTTATTCAACGAAAATCCTACAGAGCTGATTCCATAGAGACAACCTTCAATAGCTGCGGCCATGGTACCTGAATACAATACACTCACAGATGCATTGGAACCGTGGTTTATTCCGGAAACAACCCAGTCAGGACTCCTTTCAAGCAACTGATTTATAGCCAGTTTCACACAATCAGTAGGTGTGCCGTTACAAGCGTAAATCCTGTGCCTTTCGTTTTCCTCAAGAAGCTTGACACGCAATGGCGTTTTAACGGTTAATGCCTGCGACATACCCGACATACTCTCATTGGTAGAAACGAGCACCACTTTTCCGAATTTCTCAACAACATCCAATAGTGCCTTTAATCCTCCAGCATACAATCCATCATCATTTGTGACAAGTATCAGTTTATCATCTTTCTCAACTACCATAAAAATATAATTTGAGTTACAAATATATACAAAATAGAGACACCTGAAATGCCGAATTTTTATCTGTGTTCTTGTGATAATAAGGATTTCAGGACCTTTAGGTGGTCAGCAATTGGAGAGGAAAATAATATAGGAGTTCAGAAATGGCAAATGGATAAATAAAAGAGAAGGCTGTCTCAAAAGTCGCAGATTGCTATAATTCTTTCTCTGTGTGGCTCTGTGTCTTCTCTGTGATCGCAGTGCAACAAATAATTAAGAACTTACACAGAGATCTCAGAGTTTCCACAGAGTTTCACAGAGGACATTTGAGACAGCCCCCTCTCTTTATCTGATTACGAAGAATATAAGTTATTCCTTATCCTTATGGAAAACACTAAGAGTGTTATGTTTAAGCTTTCGGTCCTTTACAATTAACGGAGTTACAGGAGCTTTGGATTTTGCATTAAAAATCATATCGTGTCCCAGGCAAAGCCCCATCATGATGTTAAGTTCAGTACCCTTTTCCTCAAGATATTTCGCCTGACCTGCAGGGTTGCAGGAGATTCCCTTATAGCCCGGAACCAAATCATTAAATGGCACCTTCCCATATTTACAATGGACTTTATCAACATGAAAACCTGCGTCAGTTAATATCAATTCCAGCTGGTTTGCCTCTTTAATAAAGGTAATACAATTGGCAATGCCTATTTTGCTGATATTAGATTCTCTTGCATACAAGATGATCTCACTAACCCTGTCCAAAGAAGGGTCCAGCGAATCTTCTGCCTGTTTCAGTATCAGCCTGTCAGAATTAGCATAAAGAGTACTGTGTATATTATTTTCCATATCCACTTTATCCCTCAATTATTCTGATTTCAGTAGTTAGTTCCATCGTTTGTTTATAGACAGCACTTACGCCGCAATACTTCTCCTGGGAAAGAGTCACAGCAGTTTGTAACTTATCGAGTGGAAGATCCTTGCCGGTGAACTCATATATTACATGCATCTTAAAGAAATGTTTTGGGTGCTCTTCTGTGATATCGCCTTCAACTATAACATTGCATCCTTTCAGATCGACGCGCATTTTCTTAAGTATCGAAACCACATCCATTCGCAGTACACCCTCCCAGAGCAGCAAGCATGAGAGGCTTGGGTCTGGGCCCCCGGTTTTCTCCGCCCACCTCAGGAACAGCATCAATTATTATCTTATGCCCCTGTATTTCTGATTCAAAGGCCATATTACTAAGCCACCTGGTTGCAACACTCTCTTTTTTTGCCATAATTATTTTTTAAGTAATCCGATTTGAAATTTTAATCTGATCTGGTTAATATTTTAGATAGCATCGGTTTCAACAACCTTTGCAAAGATATCTGCATATTGTATCAGAAGGTACTTCTTTCCCTCGAATTCTGTTTCATTACCTGTGAATCCTTTATAGAGTACCTTGTCGCCAACTGCGATCTCGGCATTCTCTATGTTACTTAAGGCAATCACCTTACCTGTATTTTGCTTTTCAACAGCAGATTCCGGTATTATAATTCCTGATGCTGTTTTTTGTACCTGTTTTTCATCCGATATGTCAAGCAGAACATTTTGATTAATTGGTTGTAAGTCGTTCATTTTCATTTCTATTTAAATTAACAATAAATGATTTTTGTTTTAAATTCTATGGAATCCAGTCCTAAATACTATTCTCTTATATTAAGCAGTTCACTAATCCGTGCTTTGTTGAATCCTACTATCATTTCACCATTGATGTCAGTCTGGGGGACTCCTCGCTGACCGCTTCTTTTTACCATCTCATCAGCTGCTTTCTGATCGCGCGATACATCAATATCCGAATATCTGATCTTGTGCTGCGTGAGGTAAGATTTAAGAGTATTACACCAGGAACAGCTTGGAGTTGAATATACTGTAACCCGTTTCTCCTGTATTACCTGTACCCCTTACCAGAACATTATTCACTTTGCCTTCGAAGAGTACCTTATAATTTAAGTTATCATGACACCCTTTTACAATATTCCTTACAGAGCCGTTTTCAAATTCCAGCAAGGCAGGTACTGAATCGATTTTAAAATGCGGGTGTATATCCTTAACTGTGTTGATATCAGCAGCATAAATATTGATATTCTTTAAAGTGAAGATAGCACCATTTATATGTAAATAAGCGCAATCACTCCTTTCAGAGCCTTTCTTGTACAATAATAGCCAGGCTTTTTCTTTTCCTTCCAACTCTGAAATTAATTCTGTATATGAATTTATCTGTACCATTTAAAATAATTTTTGTGCAAAGTTATGCTTAAGCTTAACGATACCAGAAAAATTACACAGGCAGATTCCAATGAATTAATTGATTTACTTCAATTTTTTTTATGATCAGTTCCTGTCAGCTTTGCTAAACCAACAAGGCTTTAAAGAATACCCGGAATAAAGCAGTCCAAATGAGACCTGACAATAATGCTCAGGAATGTCCTCCGACAATTATTCTCATTATCCTCAGATTCAATACAATAAACCTGACTATCTGCTTGGCCAGACTCCTGCGCCAGAACCTTGTGGCTCTTGTAGGTAATGGAGGATATGATTCATCATAATAGCCACGAACTATATTTTTAGCCATGTTTTTATATTTTATAGTTAGAATATTTTCATTCGGGTAATAGCCACCAGAAAGGATAACCTTTTGCTTTATGAAGGAAAAGATAATGTAACAGAAGTTTTATCCAATGACCTGCGAGGCCTATTTCTCCTACAGTATAGCTTATATCACGTCCCCATTGAGGATATTTTTCCCAATCAGGAACAATAGGAAAGACAGTCATCGTGGCAGCCTGCCCCTTAAACATACCGAAACCTGCTGATACAATGCAGGCAGCTCCCATCTTACCCATTGAAGCTTTGTGTTTAAACGTTGTGTCTCCTTTATTTATCAGGTTAACAAGGTTAAGTCCAACAATTTTGCCGGTTACACCTGAAGGCATCCCTGTCCGTGGAGGTGCCGGCGTAATAAGTGTACCATTAGGACTCTTCAGTGGTTTTGATATCTGATGAGGTGGGGCAAAGGCTATCCCTGTTGCAAAAATATTAGTATATACCGGATTCTGATAAACAGAAGGCCAGTCTTCAATACTCCATTCCTCAAAAGGTTTTCCTGAATAATCACCATCTACCTTCATAAAACCGTTAGGCGCAAAAAGCATACTTGTTATATCCTCTCCTGCTTTATTGAATGCTCTCATTCCGGCTCCTGAGAATGCAGGTATCAACATGGCAAAATCAAAACCCTGAGTATGTATTTCCCCGTCGAGTGTTTCATAGTGAACAAGATTCTTTTCAACTTTTGTAACACCGGCACGCTTAATCCATCGTATACCGTATTCGGCCAGAATTGATTCAGCAAAGACCTTGGTAGGAGTAATATATCCACCTCTTTTTATAAAGGCTCCACCCATTCCAAAATCACCTATCTCGTACTCATTTGTAATCCAAATAATTTCAGCCTTATCCGATAAGCCTCGCTGCTTAATTTCATGGGCCAGATTTAGTGCATATTCAAATGCAGCACCCTGGCATGTAGCTCCCGGGTGTCCGGTACCGATCAGGAACCTGAGCTTCTCCCCTTTTTCCATCTTTCCAAAACATACTTTTACCTCTTCCCATGTAGCTGCAGCATGATCGTATGTGCAAACTGAATGAGTGAACCAGGCAGGTCCAAGTCCCTCGGTGGCTTCAAACTTCAGTTTTGGTCCGGTAGCATTTATCAGATAATCGTAAGTAATATTGGCAACTTCTCCTTTACAAGACTTATCGGTGTACTCGACCGAAACATAAGATTTCTCACCTGAATCGCTACCCTCGGGATGTATAGATGTTGCCTTTCGCCTGCTCAAACCTTATTCCCCATCTTTTATAAAGGGGCCTGAGCTTAAACCTTACCTGATCAATGGTCATCTTACCAACGCCTACCCATATGTTTGAAGGAACCCATTGGTAGTACTCTGACGGACTTATTACAACCACATCGTGGCTTCTTCCGAGCTTTCTTCGGATATGAGAGGCAGCAGTATGACCTGAAATGCCGGCTCCTAACACAACAACTCTTGCCATGAACTTATCAGATTTAATTGAAGACTGTAATTGAGCTTATTAATCAAATGTACTAAATATTTGTTGAAGAAAATTATAATTCCAAAAAACAAATAAGGAAGGTCACTATTCTTTTATAGAAAATCAGGTATTAACCTATATCAACAAAAAAGTTGTCTCGAATCAATTTATGACTTGTTGCATGAGCCCCCCATTTTCTTTAATATCCAGACAAGGCATAGTATGTTTGCATCATTAATTTAAAAACCAAAAAGACATGTTGTACACAAATTTAAAACACCTCGAATCAGCTGATGATCATAATAAAGCAATCAGCGAAAATGAAAATGTGATGGTAATATGCGGACGTATGGGGCCTATGTGTATCCCGGTATATGGAATAGCTGAAGAACTTGAAGAAGTATATCAAAATGTTAAGTTTTTTGATATGGAGTTTGATAATCCGGAATCATATGTAATAAGGAATCTGCCCGAGGTAAAAGGTTTCATGGGAATTCCCTTTACCATATATTACAAAAATGGCAAGGTAGTAAAAGCCACTTCCAGTATTCAGACCAAAGATCAGGTAAAAGCAATTTTGGATAAAGAATTTGCAGCAACTGTAAATGCCTGATCATATGGATACTACAAACCATTATGATGCAATTATCATGGGTGCAGGACCTGCAGGTCTGACAGCAGGGATCTACCTTTCGCGAGCCAGGTTTAAGACTCTTATTGTAGACGAAGGTACAATAGGAGGACAAATGGTTCTGACCCATGAAATAGCAAATTATCCTGGAGTGGAGAGCATCAGCGGTTACCAGTTAGCATCCATCATGCGAAAACAGGCAAAAAGCTTTGGATGTGATATTAAAGGAAATACTTCAGTTCAGGATATAGACTTAACATCTGAAATAAAAGTGATAAGGCTTTCCGACGGGAATATCATTACCTCAGACATTATTATACTTTCTCCGGGCGGAAGATCACGAACCCTTGGAGTACATGGAGAAGACAGTCTGAAGGGCCGTGGAATATCATACTGTGCCACCTGCGACGGCGATTTCTTCACTGATAAGGAAATTGTGGTTGTAGGCGGTGGCAATTCTGCTCTCGAAGAAGCTGTTTCCCTTACTAAATATGCAAGCAAAGTAACTATTGTACATCAGTTTGACCATTTCCAGGCTTTTGAACATGCTATTGAAGAGGCAAAAAATCATCCTAAAATCAGTTTTGTCATGGAATCAGCAATTACAGCATTCCACGGAAATGAAAAACTTGAAAGTGTTGATATCAAAGATCTTAAGACAGGCAAAGAATATAATTTCAAAACTGACGGCACATTTATTTTTATTGGTTACCTGCCAAATACTGAGTTTTTGAAAGGCAAAGCCGAACTGAATAAATGGGGAGAGATAATTGTTACAAATGAAATGGCTACAAGTATTCCTGGTGTTTATGCTGCAGGTGACAGCACTGCCAAAAAATTCAGACAGGTAACAACGGCAGTTAGTGACGGGACAATAGCAGCCCTCGCTGCATCGAACTATTTGAATGAACTCAAAATTAAACAAAAGCAACTGCTTTCGGCTTAAACTAAAGAGCATTAATTAATCCTGTTATGATAACATTACTAATTATCGCGCTGGTACTCAGAGTATGCTGTAAAAACAGGATATTTAACAAATTAAATAATAAGTGGTTAAAAGCATTTTTCGATAAGAAATATTCTAAAATCCTGCTATCAGGAACTCCCTGCACTAAAAAACATGCTTAATAGATGAAGAAAGTATTAATTCTTGGTGGCGGATTTGCAGGCTTGCAGACTGCTATTGAATTACAGAAAAAGAAGAAATTTGATATCACTCTGGTTACTGACAGAGATTTTTTATATCTGTATCCTATATCAATATGGATTCCTGTTCATGCTAAAGAGTTCAGGGATGTTACTGTTCCATTGGCAGATATTCAGAAAAAATACCCCTTTAAGGTAATTCTTGATACTGTGACCGGTATCAAAGCATCAGAAAGAAAAGTAATCTGTAGTAATAATACATTATCATATGATTACCTTGTAATTGCAATCGGTTCGGATAAAATGCAGCATAAGGGCATAAACAATACTCTTTCTATCTGCGGAAAACCCGAAATGTCGCTGGATATACGTGACAGGATTGATGAATTGGTCGGAAAGAAATCGGGGAAAATTGCAATTGGTTTTGGCGGCAACCCTGCCGACAAATCAGCAGTCCGCGGCGGACCTGCTTTCGAACTGATATTCAACATACATAACTACCTGAAAACCCTCGGAATAAGAGACAAATTTGAACTTACCTTTTTTGCTCCTATGGATGAACCCGGCGCAAAGATGGGAGGATCAGCACTTGTGATGATTGATAAGATGTTTTCCGGTTATGGTATTAAAAAACATTTTGGGAAGAAGATAAAAGAATTTGTAAGTGATGGAATTATTTTCGGGGACGATTCAAAACTTGTTTCCGATCTTACCATGTTCATTGCAGCAGGGAAAGGTCATTCTGCACTCAGGGATTCAGACCTGCCACTATCGGAAGCAGGTTTTATAAAAATAGATAATGGAGGGCAGGTAACAGGCTTTCCTGAGGTTTTTGCAATTGGGGATATTGCTGCACTCGAAGGTCCTGAATGGACTGCAAAACAGGGACATATGGCTGAATTGATGGCACGTAATGCAGTATATAATATCATTGAAATGGAAACTGGAAGTGCAAAAAGAAAAGGCTACCAGGAGCACATCAATATATTATGCGTAATGGATACCGGAAATGGGGCTGCTTTTGTATTCCGCAATAGAAAAAGAGCCGTAATGATTCCAATGCCTTTCGTTGGTCACCTGATAAAACAAGGCTGGGGATCATACTCCAGAATGACTAAACTTGGCAGGTTTCCCAGATTACCCGGTTTGTAGACTCATTTTGTTGTTTTGTTTATGGTTTATATGACTATCGGTTATGATTAATAATGTTTTGATAATTTGTAGTAACACAGGCTATTAACAATCTGTCGAACACTTGATCACCAAAATTTCTTCTATTCACTTTGTAACAGAACTCATCCAGGTAATCTTGAGCGTATTTCGAAGATACCATATGATGAACCCCTAGTAATGTACGTTTAGCATTACTTATCATCGTATGAACCCAGGGCAGTACCTTTCCGGCATCTTTTGGTTTTATAGTCAGCGGTATATGACACCAAACCTGTTCTTTTATCTTTGAGTAACTTCTATAATTGTCAGTTTTTACAACAGTATCATATTGAATGTTTTCCGAGACTTTCTCGCCAACGGTTTTTCCTTTAAGATTATCAACAACGAGCATCTTTACATATCTGAACTTTGTTGGTTTATTGTACTTCTTTAAATTTCCAAAATCATGAACAGTTGAAGCCATTACCATTACTGTGGATTGTTTCTGGCTACCCCGCCCTCTCTTCTTGGGCGCAGCCTTTTCATCTTCATCTTTTTCTGTATCAACGCTTTCAAAAAAACCTTCATCTAACTCGACAATTTTATCCAATTGGTATTTACTGTCCCTGGATCCCATCGTTTTCCTAAGCTTCTGCATCATATACCATACTGGTTCGTAAAATTTATGCCCAATTTGTCTTTGCATTTCCAAAGCAGAAAAGGTCTTTTTGGTACTTGTCAATAGATGAATCGCTATAAACCAATGTCTGAATGGGAGGTTACTTGCTTGCATTACTGTTCCACTTCTTAGTGTAGTCCGTGTTTTACATTTCTTACATTGGTACTGCTCTAGTGTTTGCAACCAATAATGATCGTTGCTTCCACATTTCCTACAGATGATACCTTGGGTATCTCTAAATTCCTTAAATTTGATCCTGCATGAGGATTCATCTGGAAATGATTCAATAAATTTGATTAGATTCATGGCAAGAATTTTCTTATAATATAATCATTTATTTATCATTCCCGACACTCATATATTTTATAGTTTATAGTTTAAATTACACTTAATCAGGATTCAATGCAAAAAATATTAAAGCTACTTGTAAATAAAAGAATTATAATATTATCTGTTGCAGGAGTCTCACTCTACCTGGCAATTTCACACTTTAATATTTCCCTCTGGTATATACTGCTTGCAGGAGTGGTTTCAGGTATCATCTTTGGAAAAGTATTTTGCCGGTGGGTATGTCCTATAGGCCTTATAATGGAACTAATGATGAGTTTAAGTCCGGATGGCAAATTAAGGCAGATGTACCAGTATCATAAATTAGGCTGCCCCATTGCCTGGGTTTCAGGCTGGTTAAACAAATTCTCACTTTTCAGGATAAATCTTAATCAGGACAGCTGTTTGAATTGCGGCATATGCGACAAAAAGTGTTATATTGTGGCAATGGAGCCAACAAAATATAGTCTGTACAAAACAGCTAAAGAAAAACCTGGTCTTAGTTACACTTGTTCAAAATGTCTTGAATGTGTGGTAGCCTGTCCAAATGGAAGCCTTAAATATAAAATCTAATGATGTTCAGGCAGTTGACTCATAACAAGGTTATTAAGACCATTAAAACAAACAGCGTTTTCAATTCCAGTCTTTAAAGATGACAAGTAACAAATACCACTGGTACGATGGATGGTTCTATGATTCAGTTATAGCCCCCAACCAGGATAAACTTTTTGCACAGATAAAAAATCTGATTAAGCCCGACTCAACAGTAATTGATATTGGTTGCGGAACAGGTCGGCTGGAATTTGCTCTGGCAGATATATGTAACTCTTTGGTTGGAATTGATTTATCAGATAGAAATATAGCCAGAGCCAATAAGGTATTAACAGGCAAGCCCAATGATAAAATAACTTTCAGGCATAGCAATATTAGTGATATAATAAGTGAAGGAAACATCCACTTCGATTATGCGGTACTGACATATGTTATTCACGAAGTCAATGAAGAACACAGAATCAAACTCCTTACTGATATAGCAGGAGTATCTGACCTTATCATTATAGGAGATTATATCACACCTCTGCCGAAAGGGTTCGAAAGCTTTATCACAGAATCGATTGAATTTATTGCAGGGAGAGAACATTACAGAAACTTCAGAAATTATCAGGGCAATGGAGGCATTCACTATCTTGCAAACAAAACAGGTCTTTCAATTGTTAATGAAATAACAATACCTGGACAGACTAATCATATTGTTGTACTATCAAAATAAATTATCAGAAAATAAGTCATATAAAATCCTTAAAATCAAGAGATATGAATATTTCAATTTTAGTACTGGGCATCCTTTTCGGATCAATTTTGCAATATGCAAATCTGAACAGGTATAATGTTATTAGCGGAATGGCAACTCTGGAGAATTACGCTGTAGCCAAAGCGATTTCTGTAGCAATCGGCGTCGGAGCAATTATTATAGCCATTGAGATCGGACTTGGCTTTGCATCTTTCCATCTGAAACCTTTAATGTTAGGTGGCATAGCTTTGGGCGGACTAATATTTGGCACAGGGATGGCTATTCTGGGCTATTGCCCGGGAACACTTGCAATTTCGCTAGGTGAAGGTTCAGTTGATGCATTGATTGGAATTGCCGGAGGGTTGGTTGGCGGATTAATTTACACCTTAGTTTTACCCGCCATTCACACAATTCTTGGTCCGGATCTTGGCAGTTCTTCACTTTTTACGTTGATAGGCCAGGGCAACTTTCTCTTCTATCTGATTGACATTATTATTGGAGCAGTATTCGTGTGGGCTGCATTTCTCCTTAACAAACAGGAAAAAGCAAAGGACCTTAAATGGCTGTATGCAGGAATAGGTCTTGCAATACTTAACGCGATCGTATTTCTTACTGTTGTTTCAAACAGACCTATTGGAGCTTCAACTGCATATCCGTATATAGCTGACCTTGCAACAGGAACCACCGGGAATAATTATTTCACAAAAGTACAAGGGCCAGGCCACTGGGAATTAATTTTTCTTGCAGGCGCATTTATTTCGGGTATCATCATTTCACTCATAAGAAAAGAATTTAAACTAAAGCTTATTCATAGTAACTGGGAAAAATATAAAGGAAATTCAGTTTCAAAAAGAATTATCTGGTCATTCATTGGTGGGTTTATACTAATATTCGGAGCAAGAATGGCAGGTGGTTGTACCAGTGGACATATCCTTTCGGGAGGGATGCAACTGTCAGTCAGCAGTCTTCTGTTTGCTGTATTTGTTTTTGCAGGATTGCTTATCACAGGAAAATATTTCTATAAATATAAAAGCTGATTCCATCTCATCGGAGAGTATGTTATTTGCATGACCCGTTAAAAATGGTGTTATAAAAAGTCTTTCTTAACCGCAAAGTGCGCAAAGTAGATGCAAAGATCGCAAAAGTAATGCCCTAATATTTAGCTCATTGCGAACTATTGCGTATCTCATCTTGTGCGCCTTCTGCGGATTGCATCTACTTTGAAGGCACTTTGCGGTTAAAAAGGATATTCACATCTATATAATTGCCGATTACTCATAAAATCTTATAATACTAATACATATCCAATTTAATCCTGTTTTATCAGACCATCGCACAGAGATATTCTTAAAATCCTTACTTTTGCACACTAGTGATTTTATTTTAAGATTAACCAAGAGATGAAGATTTCATATAACTGGATTAAAGACTATCTGAAAATTGATCTTGAGCCTGACAAGGTTGCGGAGATACTTACAGCCATCGGACTGGAAATAGAAGGAATGGAAGAATGGGAATCATTGAAAGGAGGCCTTAAAGGAGTTGTGATAGGTGAAGTACTTACATGTATGAAACATCCGGATGCAGATAAGCTATCTGTTACAACAGTCGATATAGGTGATTCGCAGCCTCTTAATATTGTATGCGGAGCACCCAATGTAGCAGCCGGACAAAAAGTTCCGGTTGCAACAGTAGGAACTACAGTATTTAAAGGAGATGAAAGCTTCGAAATAAAAAAATCAAAGATTCGGGGCGAAATATCAGAAGGAATGATATGTGCTGAAGATGAACTTGGTCTGGGAAATTCCCATGAAGGAATTATGGTACTGGACAAGGATGCAAAACCTGGTACACCTGCAAGCAGTTATTTCAAGATTGTAAGAGATTTTGTATTTGAAATAGGACTTACTCCTAACAGGATAGACAGTGGTTCGCATTTTGGAGTAGCCCGCGATCTGGCTGCTTATCTTAATATGAACTCTGACTTCAGCGAAAAAGCTGTTCTCCCATCTGTAGATAATTTTAAACCGGACAACAAAGAAAACGTTTACGATGTAATCATTGAAAATTCAGCTGATTGTCCCCGGTATACCGGAATAACAATCAGTGGAATAACAGTCGGAGAATCTCCTGAATGGTTAAAAAATAAACTTAGAGCTATTGGACTGAATCCTATAAATAACGTTGTTGATATCACCAATTTTGTTCAGAATGAAGTTGGCCAGCCTTTGCATTCTTTCGATGCTGACAAGATTACCGGCAGGAAAGTTATTATCAGAAACCTGCCAGACAAGAGCAAATTTGTAACACTCGACGGTGTTGAGCGATCGCTTACTGCGAAAGACCTTATGATCTGCAATACCGATGAAGGAATGTGCATTGCAGGAGTCTTCGGCGGAATAAAATCAGGTGTAAGCTCATCAACCAAAAATATTTTTCTTGAAAGTGCTTATTTCAATCCGGTTTCAATAAGGAAGACTTCGAAAAGACATGGTTTAAAAACTGATGCCTCATTCCGTTTTGAACGGGGCGCTGATCCTGAAATTACAATCTGGGCTCTTAAAAGGGCAATTATGCTTATAAAAGAGATTGCCGGAGGAAAGATTTCTTCAGACATTATAGATATTTATCCAAACAAGATAAAAAACACTATAGTTGAAATTAACTTTAATAATATTAACAGACTTATTGGAAAAACAATAGATCCTGATGTGGTAAAAAGGATTCTCAGCCTTCTTGATATAAAAATAATCAGCGAAAAAGGAGATGATCTCACATCTGGAAATACCGTCATACCGTGTTGATGTTAAAAAAGAAGCTGATGTTATTGAGGAAATTTTACGAATCTATGGTTATAACAATATTGGTATAGAGACCATGTTAATTCGACACTGGTATATTCCGAAAAGCCTGATAAAGAGAAAGTTGTTAATGCAATATCTGATCTTCTTTCAGCAAATGGATTCTCTGAAATTATGTGCAATTCACTGAATCCTGCTGCATGGTATGAGCAGAATCAGGATTTTAACACGGATAAACTTGTTATACTTGCCAATCCGCTTAGTTCCGATCTGAATGCTATGAGGCAATCTCTTATCTACGGAGGCCTCAGTTCAGTCAGCAGGAATATAAACAGACAGAACCATGACCTTAAATTCTATGAATTCGGCAATTGTTACTTTCGGAACAAAGCCGGTGATTCATACCCTAAGGCTGAAAATTATTCACAAAAAGCCTCGTTGGATTTATTCATAACAGGTGCTGTAAACAGGCAAAGCTGGAACAGCAAGAGTGATCCGACAGACTTCTTCAACATCAAGTCTGCAGTTGAAATGATCCTTTCGCGTTCAGGGATTAAGCCCGAAACGCTGACGCAAGGGACGAGTGACAAAAAATATTTCGCCGAGTCATTATCATATCTGTTCAATGGAAAGATATTAGCTGAAGCTGGTCGTATCTCAAAGAGTATGCTCGTAAAATTCGACATTGATCAGGATGTTTATTATAGTCATATTGAATGGGATACTGTCATGAAGCTCATTAAATTACAAAGTATCTCCTTCCGTGAATTACCAAAATATCCTATCAGTAAGACGTGACCTTGCATTGTTACTTGACAGGGGAATACGTTTCGGTCAGATCAGGGAGACAGCTTTCAAAACAGAAAGGAATATACTTCATGAGGTAAATCTTTTTGATGTTTATGAAAGTGACAGCCTTGGGAAAAATAAAAAATCATATGCTGTCAGCTTCTTGCTGCGTGATGATCTTAAAACATTAACCGACAAGAATATCGATAAGGTTATGAATAACCTTATCCGATCATTTGAGAAGGATCTTAACGCACAGATAAGATAATGTCAGAGAAAAGACTTGAACTGATAAATGGCGATATCACAACGCTTGAAGTGGATGCTATTGTAAATGCCGCTAATAACTCTCTGCTGGGAGGTGGCGGAGTAGATGGAGCAATACACAGGGCAGCAGGTCCGGGTCTGCTTGCCGAATGCGAGAATCTTAATGGTTGCGAAACAGGAAAAGCCAAAATTACAAGAGGATATAACCTTAAGGCAAAATATGTTATTCATACAGTTGGACCGGTATGGCACGGTGGCTATCGCGATGAAAATATGTTGCTTGCTTCATGTTACCAGAGCAGTCTGGAACTGGCAAAAGAGAAGAAAATAAAAACCGTGGCTTTCCCTGGAATTTCCACAGGTGTTTATGGCTTCCCAAAGGATCTGGCAGCGTTAATAGCTGTAAATGAAACCAAAAGATTCCTGAGTAAAAACAGCTTTCCCGAAAAAGTGATCTTTGTCACATTCTCCGATGACAATTATGAAATATACAGGAAGCTTTTAGAAAAATGACTAATATTCTCCGATCGGTAAAAAGTTACCTTGCTCTTGTAAAATTCAGCCATACTGTATTTGCAATGCCATTTGCACTTATAGGTTTTTCTCTCGCTGTTTCAAGTGATGATTATAATTTCAGTATTAAATTACTTCTTCTCATAATCCTTTGCATGATATTTGCCAGGAATGCAGCTATGGGATTTAACAGGCTGGCAGACAGAAAATTTGATGCACTTAATCCCAGAACAAGCAACAGAGAAATACCTGCAGGAATTATTAATCCCAAAGCTGCTACAATATTTGTTGTTATTAATATCCTGCTCTTCATCACCACAACTGCATTAATAAATAACCTTACACTAATACTTTCACCTGTTGCCCTCCTGGTAATTCTGGGATACAGCCTAACCAAGAGAATTACAGCTCTTTGCCATTTTATTCTGGGTCTTGGACTAAGCCTTGCTCCCATTGGCGCATATATTTCAGTAACAGGAAAATTTAATCTTGTACCGGTAATTTATTCCTTAATAGTACTTACATGGGTAAGTGGATTTGACATAATTTATGCTTTGCAGGATGATGATTTTGACAAATCAAACAAACTATATTCATTACCTTCTGTAAGAGGAAGAAAAAGAGCACTTGGGATATCTGTTTTTGTTCATCTTATCACATTCATCCTCGTTATACTGGCAGGTATTCTGAGTAATGGAGGTATTCTGTTCTGGACAGGAGCAACTGTTTTTACCATTCTTTTAATATATCAGCACCGGATTGTAAAACACAATGATCTTAGTAAGGTTACCCTCGCGTTTGGAACAACAAATGGAATTGCGAGTATTATTTTCGCTATCTTCGTTATACTTGATCTGTATATCCGGTTTCAATAAACGGGATTATTTTTATCAGTTATTGTTCATCTTAATGTTTTTTTGTTTCTTGGAGTGAATAAAAATATCGATTTATGGGGGAATTAGTAATTAAGGAAGTACTTACAAAGAAAGATAGACGGGACTTCATTTACCTGCCTGAAAAAGTACATAAGAACGAACCGGATTGGCTTCCCCCATATATATGGACGAAAGGGAACTGTACAACAAGAAGAAGAACAAGTCATACAAATATGCTGATGCTATCTTATTACTCGCTTACAGGGACAATAAACCTGTTGGCAGGATAATGGGACTGGTCAATAACAGATATAACGAGATAAATGATGAACGTCATGGACGTTTTTGTTTCATGGAATGCTTTAATGACAAAGAGGTATTTCATGCTCTCTTGCAAAGAGTTGAAGAATGGGTCCGGGAACGTGGAATGATAAAAATTATTGGTCCTCTGGGCTTTTCGGATAAGGATCCGCAGGGATTTCAGATTGAGGGCTTTGAGTATCCGCTCTTCATCACAGCTCCAAATAATTCAGCATACATGCCAGAACTTATTGAGACAGAGGGATATGAAAAAAAGATTGATCTTGTTAACTATCTTGGCAAATTGCCTGATCAATTACCTCTTGTGTACGAAAAAGTACTCTCAAGGCTCCAGAATAATTCGGAATATAAAATAATTGAGTTCGAATCAAAAAAAGAATTAAAACCATATATTCTAAGTGTTCTTGAATTAATGAATGAAACTTTTGCTGAGATTTACGGATTTGTTCCGCTTAATGATAAAGAGAAAGTTGAATTTGCAGCACGATACCTTCCGATCCTTGATCCCAAATTCATAAAGGTAATTGAATCCGGAGGCAAACTGGTTGGTTTTGCAATTGGAATGCCGGATGTCAGCAAAGGAATTCGGGATTGTAAAGGCAGAATACTACCATTCGGAATATTTAAGGTTCTGAAGGAATCAAAAAGGTCAAAAAAACTACTGATGATGCTTGGAGGAGTAAAAAAGGAATTCAGAGGGAAAGGTCTTGATGTCTTAATGGGGGTAAAAATTCTTCAGTCTGGTATTAAACATAAAATGGATACACTCGACAGCCATCTCGTACTTGAAAACAATACAAAAATGCGAAGCGAATACGAAAGAGTTGGATGCCAGGTAGTTAAGAAATTCAGAATTTATCAGAAGGACCTTTAAAAGAAGGCTTCACAGGCTGTGTTTGCAGTAGTTATTCTTTTGCAGGGGACGAATTATATTACATTTAAATTTACTTAAGAAATTAATGATTCTGTTACGATATTACTGATCGAATTGTAAAATTTATGGGTGATATCGGTTACCCTAGAATCTAAAAACCAACGACAAACCAAGCATCTCCTTAAACTGAATTCTGGCTGTTTTCTTTTGTGTACCATCAGGTCTCAAAACAGGCAATTTGTTTTCATCAAGTTCAACAGTTTTTGTATCATCATCAAAAATGAGATGGGTGTTAAACCGGATATCAGTGAACCAGTTAATATTTGCAACAGCTATCATTTCCCAGTCTATATCAATGTTCTGAGGATTATGGATATAGTTGGTAAAAAGCTGAAGCCTGTTTGTCACGGTAACCGATTTGTTAGGTTTAAATACATTAGAAATCATAAAACTTGCTCCTGGTTCATTCAGTGATTTTTTATCTTTCGGAATCCCATATTTTGTTTGATCAATATGTACTGTATCGCTCACGAAAGTTCCCTTATATGAAAGCGGAGAAAAGTTGATCGAAGTATTTTTATTTGGTTTATAATCCAGTCCGAATCCAATTGTCAGGATTCCCGGGTTCATAAATTTCGAGACAAGAATTGCTGTATCCTCTGAAAGTGAATTTTTAGTGTAGTTATAACCTCTTGCTATCTGTGTCTTAAACAACATAATTCCACTGAAATCAAACTTTCCGAAAGCTTTATGATTAAGCTTTGAGTTAGTTTCAAGAAGATCGAGGTTTTTTCTGAA
This sequence comes from uncultured Bacteroidales bacterium, assembly GCA_963741935.1. GTDB lineage: Bacteria > Bacteroidota > Bacteroidia > Bacteroidales > VadinHA17 > LD21. Next base: position 41,932 of record CAVUJY010000029.1, read on the forward strand.
ACCATCTGCACCTGAAGCTAAATATCCGTATTTAAGCCTGGCAAAGTTACTTGATGTCAGTTTATATGTTTTATTCTGATAATCAGCGTACCCTGTAACATCAAGCGCAGATGAAACACTGTTCTCTCCTCCTTTTACCCAATTTGACAGAGACGATTGACTGAACGCAAATGATGCCTCTGACCTGAATTTCCAAAACTGGGATTTAGTAACAATTTTATGTATTTGAAGCAATTTGGAGTTATCAATCTCCTGTATATCAACATATGCGTCAGAATAATTCAACTGTCTGGGGGGTCTTCGGAAATTAATGCCCCTTTCCAGGTAAAGACCAAAAGTATTTCTTGACTGATTTCCGATCCATACGGTAACCGAATCAGAGAATTCATTTTTTAACCAGAAACGTATTACCTCACCGGATTTTGAATTTAACCATATCGGTGTTTTATGCTCACCCGGACCGGTAAAATAGAGAATTGTTGAATCGCGCGTTTCCAGCACTTTTAATAAAGTGTTTACCGCAACTTTTATTGAATCTCCCATAAAAGGGGAATCTGAAAATCTCAAAGGAAAATCCTTTCCTAACGACGTTACATATTTAAGAGTATCAATGATTACCATCAAAGTAGTGTCTTTGTAACCTGTTTGAAATTTAATCAGTGAAGAATCAGGCATAACAGGTAATATGATATTCGAAGAATCCGGCAACATTGCAACCTGATTAGTATCAGCACGAACAACAGAGTCCTGCTTTAACAATGGCAGAGGTTCCCGAAAAGGGATCCTTATATTCAGCGGCTCCCATATAAAGAACTTATCCCATGGTACATCAAGCGAATCATAGCGGTATCGCTCAGAAATTTAGCAATAGAATCAGTCCTGGGATGTGATGCTTCATAAATAAGCTGACCCAGATTCAGCCTGAGGGAATCCTGGGGATTTTTCCAGTAGTGCGATTGAGTTTTCTGGTTAAGAAACCTTATGGCCTGTTCCGGGGAGAGCACAATTTCAGGCTCCTTTTTTTTTAAATTAAAAATATACCCTGCTTTTTTTAAAGAATCAAGTGCAGATATGTCTTTTGTGGTACTGTCAATGATTTCTTGCGAATAACCTGATAAATAATTAAATACAAAAAAAATAGTAATAAAAAGTTTAGTACAGCAGTGCTTCATGCCTGAAAAAAATTAAAGATCGGTTTCCATGGTTGAATATATCATAAAATACATTTAATTTTACGGAAACATTTTAAAAATAGATGTCTGTCCTATCAATAACGGAAAATAGTTGTATTGATATATACAAAAATATCAAAAACAGAGATTTCTTTTCTCTGAACCGTTAATTATCTGCTTTACCGGAGCTATATTTTATCTTTTTGCCAGATCTCTCAAAATTACAGAGTCTGCTCTCAGAGTATTTTTATACAATAGAATAGTTTAAAGCAGAAAAAATCAGGATTCATTTTCGCTTACCATTAACACTTAGGTGTAATAATTGTTGTACAAATCTGATATTTAAATCAATAAATAAAAATATTATGAACCTTCCATTTACTGAACCATTTAAGATAAAAATGGTCGAAAAAATATACAATAGCACAAGAGAACAAAGGGAAAGATGGATTAAAGATGCCTCATATAACCTGTTTAATATCAGGTCGGAACAGGTTTTTATCGACCTGCTTACAGATTCGGGTACCGGAGCAATGAGTGACAACCAGTGGGCAGCAATGATGACTGGAGATGAAAGCTATGCCGGAGCTTCCTCGTATTATAACATGAAGAACGCAATAAAGGATATTACAGGATTCGACTTCTTCCTTCCCACACATCAGGGCAGAGCAGCTGAGAATGTACTATTTTCAGTTCTGGTAAAAGAAGGTGATATCGTTCCGGGAAACTCACATTTTGATACAACAAAAGGTCATATTGAATTCAGGAAAGCAACAGCTGTTGACTGTACTGTAGAATCTTCTGCCACTAACGACAATATTCAGTTGTTTAAAGGCAATGTGGATATCGAGAAACTTGAAAGTGTACTAAAAAGTAATCCTGCTGAAAAAATTTCATGCATAATCATTACCATAACTAATAATACTGCAGGTGGCCAGCCTGTGAGTATGGCTAATCTGAGAGCAGTCGGCAAACTTGCAGAGAAATATGGGGTTAAGTTCATAATTGATTCTGCACGTTTTGCCGAAAATGCATACTTTATCAAGACATGTGAAGAAGGTTATGCTGACAAAACGATACATGAGATAGCTAAAGAGATGTTCTCATATGCCGATGGAATGACAATGAGTTCAAAAAAGGATGCCATCGTCAATATGGGAGGATTTATCGGATTCCGCGATGAGGATCTGTTTCGCAAAGCATCAACTTATAATATTATATATGAAGGATTTATAACATATGGTGGCATGTCGGGCAGAGATATGAATGCTCTGGCACGCGGATTATATGAAGGTACAGAGTTTTCATATCTTGAATCACGCATAAATCAGGTTGCTCATCTTGGATCATTGTTAAAGGAATATGGTATTCCCGTACTACAACCATTCGGTGGACATGCAATATTTATTGATGCGAAAAAATTTCTTCCTGAGATTCCACCTGAAGAATTTCCTGCACAGACACTTGCTCTTGAAATTTATCTGGAGGGTGGTGTCAGAGGAGTCGAAATAGGAGCTTTAATGGCCGACAGGGACCCGGTTACCCGCAAAAACAGATATCCCTGAGCACGAAATGGTCAGGCTGGCAATTCCCCGAAGAGTCTACACTGACAATCACATGAATTATGTGGCTGCTGTAATAAAAAATGTCTGGGACAAAAGAAACCAGATAAAAAAAGGTGTAAAAATCAAATGGGAAGCACCTATAATGCGTCATTTTACAGTTCAGCTTGAGAGATTATAACAGATACCAGGCTTTATTGATTTATTAAACACTAATGCAGGATATCTTAAGTTATTCTGTACGATCAACCTTTATGGGAAACTGACCAGATGCTATCTATCAATTATTATAAATCAGGAGATTGGAAGAGGAAAGAAGTTGTTAAATACGATGGGAATTCGTAACTTTCAACGCTGTAATACTTTCAACCTAAACCATCCATCAGACGATGATTAAATCAATGACAGGCTACGGAAAAGCCATAGCTGAAACACCGCAAAAGAAAATAACAATTGAAATAAAATCCCTCAATTCAAAACAACTCGATCTGAATACAAAGCTTCCATGGTTATACAAGGAAAAAGAACCTGAGATAAGAAACCTTATCAGCCAGAAACTTGACAGGGGCAAGATTGATTTTGCTATCTACTTCGATATGCTTGATGGGGAACAGATAACAGTCATAAATAAATCTGTAGTTGCAAATTATTATAGCCAGCTCAGGGAAATAGCCAGCGAACTGAAGATTGATATTGATGATCAGATTTTAGGTGCAATCATGAAACTCCCTGATACACTGAGAACTGAAAAAGCTGAGATGCCGGAAGAAGAATGGGAATTAGTCAGGAAGCAAATTATTGAATCAATCAACATGCTCGATATGTACAGGATTGAAGAGGGAAACTCAATAATGAATGATCTTAAGAAATGTATTGGTAAAATATTGTCATTTCTGGATGTTATCAAGACTCATGAAGAGGGTCGGATTACAAAGGTCAGGGAAAAACTGAAGTCAATCCTCGAAGAGAATCTGGGACATGAAAATGTAGACAAAAACAGATTTGAACAGGAGCTTATCTTCTACCTCGAGAAATATGACATTAATGAAGAAAAGGTAAGATTGAAAACACACTGCGATTATTTTATTGAAACAATGGAAACACCATCTCCAAATGGCAAAATACTGAACTTCATTACACAGGAAATTGGTCGTGAAATAAATACAATCGGATCAAAAGCCAATGATGCATCAATCCAGAAACTTGTGGTGATGATGAAAGATGAACTGGAGAAGATCAAAGAGCAGACATTAAACGTGTTATGATCTTAAAAAAACAAAATCCGGGTCACAAAAGGGAAACAGTAATTCCATATGAATTATACTAAGGGGGAAAATAAGTTTTAGACGCTTTCTCGAAAAACATATAAAATGCCAGGCAAACTAGTAATTATCTCTGCGCCTTCAGGTGCGGGCAAAACAACAATAGTAAATCATCTGCTTAAAAGCGGATTAAAATTATCATTTTCCGTATCAGCAACCACACGTCCTGTTAGAGGAGATGAAAAAGATGGAACGGACTACTTTTTTCTAACTGTGCCTGAATTTAAAAAGAGAATTGAAAATGATGAATTTGTTGAATGGGAAGAGGTATATAAAGGAATAATGTATGGTACACTAAAAAGTGAATTGGAAAGAATCTGGTCAATGGGACATCATGTATTATTTGATGTTGACGTGCAGGGAGGATTAAATCTGAAGAAGAAATTTGGAACAGATTCTATTGCAATATTTATTATGCCTCCTTCAGTTGAGGAACTGGAGAACAGATTAGTAAAAAGAGCAACCGACCCTCCTGATAAAATAAAAATGAGAGTTGAAAAGTCAAGAGATGAATTAAAACTTGCTAATCAATTTGATACTGTGATTGTTAATCACCAGCTTGACAGAGCTAAAAAAGAAGCACTTAAAATTGTTTCTTCATTTCTTGGAATGTAAATCTCAATAATCAGATGGCAAAAATAGGTTTATATTTCGGATCATTTAACCCTATACATATTGGACATATGGCCATAGCAGGTTATATGACAGAATTTACGGATCTCGATCAGGTCTGGTTTGTTGTCAGTCCCCATAACCCACTGAAAAAAAAGGAAACCCTCCTCGCCGATCACCACAGATTATATATGGTTCAGCTCGCTATAGGAGAAAATATACGACTCAAAGCTTCTGACATAGAATTTAAATTACCTGTTCCTTCATATACCATTGATACCTTAACATATCTGGAAGAGAAATATCCAAAAAACGAGTTTTGTCTGGTTATGGGGGAGGATAATCTGTATACTCTCGATAAATGGAAAAATGCCATAGATCTCATTAAGAAACATCCGATCTATGTTTACCCACGGCCAGGTTCTGTTAAACCTTCTTCACCGGAACTGGATAACATGCTTTCTCTAGCTGATATTCATTCCGGGAAAGCTCCACTGATGGATATCTCAGGTACATTTATACGAGCCGGTATAAAGAGTGGAAAGGATATGTCATATTTTCTTCCTCCAGCAGTATGGAAATACATTAAGGAGATGCATTTTTATGAAAAATGATTACCAGGCTTGTGAAGAGAACCACGAAGTTGTCAGCCTTATAGGATAATGAACCGTGCAACTCCTGATGCTCTATGTTAAAATGTAATTGCTTTATTTATTGCGCTTCATGCATCAGTTCAATAATCTCCTCACCTCTTACCAATGCCTTCTCATTCATAGGAATAAGATTATGATATCTTTCAGGAAGAGATTTCTTCAGACCTTTAATTACATTCTCGAGCTTGATTATTGGTTTTACCTTAAGAAAGCCCCCCAGCACGATCATATTAAATATCTTTTGGATATTTAATCCTGGCAGCTTCTTCAGCAGCATCGACCTATAAATTGTAATATCCTTTCTTTCAGGATGTCTTGTGATACCATTACTATCATAAATAAGAACACCGCCTGGTTTAACTGCATTTTCAAATTTATCAAGCGACTGCTGGTTAAGTATAATTGCAGTATCAAAATGTCGAACTATAGGTGAACTGATCCTGTCACTGCTGATTATAACAATTACATTTGCTGTTCCCCCACGCATCTCAGGTCCATAGGATGGCATCCAGCTTACTTCCATATCCTGCATGACACCTGAATATGCCATAATTTTACCCATTGACAGAACACCCTGTCCTCCGAATCCGGCTATTATAATTTCTTCAGTCATCTTATTACAGAATTATCTTAATTAATTACAGTACAATTCTTCCGGAGTCTTAAGATCTCCCAGCGGATAATACGGGAACATGTTTTCCTCCATCCATTTATTTGACTGTACCGGGGTCATTTTCCATCCTGAGGGGCAATTGGAAACTATTTCAATAAAACAGGTTCCTTTATCAAGTTTCTGATATTGAACGGCTTTCCTGATTGCTTTTTTTGTTTTTCTAACATTAGCCGGAGTATGAACACTCTGACGTGTAACATAATATGTTCCCGGGAGAGTTGCAACGATATCGGTCATTTTCAATGGATTACCCATTAGTTTTTACATCACGGCCAAATGGTGATGTTGATGATTTCATTCCCGGAAGTGTTGTAGGAGCCATCTGGCCTCCTGTCATTCCGTAAATACCATTATTAATAAAAATAATCAGAATATTTTCACCCCTGTTACATGCATGTATTGTCTCTGCAGTCCCAATGGCAGCAAGGTCTCCGTCGCCCTGGTAAGTAAATACAAACTTGTCGGGCAATAAACGTTTAATAGCTGTTGCAACAGCAGGAGCACGCCCATGAGCAGCCTCCTGAATATCAATATCGATATAGTTGTATAAAAGCACAGAGCAGCCAACAGGTGAAACACCAATAGTCTCAGACTGAAGATCCTCTTCATCAATTATCTCCGCAAGTATACGGTGAGCTGTTCCATGTCCGCATCCCGGGCAATATGACAGAATATTGTCCGTCATTATGCAGGTCTTCATATAGACCAGATTTTCAGGTTTGATAATTTCTTTTATTCCGGTAGCTTCAGCCATATTTTATTCTCCTATAATTTTAATTTTCAAATTTTCAACAACCTCTTCAGGTGTTGTAACAATACCTCCCATCCTGCCAAAATGTTCGACAGGCACCTTCCCATTAACAGCCAAAAGCACATCTTCAACCATCTGTCCGGCACTCATCTCAACAGATAAAATACCCTTTACCTGATTGGAGAGTTCATATATTCTTTTTGAAGGGAAAGGGAAATAATGTGATTGGCCGTAGTAAACCAACCTTTATTCCCTGTGCCCTGAAGAGTTGTACAGATTTCTGGCATACCCTTGCGCTTGTTCCATAAGCAACCAGCAGATATTCAGCATCTTCACACTGAAATTCCTCATACCTCACTTCTTTCTCCTTGATTAAGTTATATTTCGCCTGCAGCTGACGATTAATGCTCCTCCATGCCCATTTGAATCAAGATCAAGAGATGTTATAATATTTCTTGGACGGGTTGCTGGTTTTCCTGTTGTTGCCCATTCCGGAACATTCCTTCGATCTTTCCTTATACGGGCTCAGATAAACTTTCTCCATCATCTGTCCTATTGCTCCGTCAGAAAGCATCATTACCGGATTGCGGTATTTAAATGCCAGTTCGAATGACAGATCAACAAAATCAGCCATTTCCTGTACTGATGCCGGAGCAAGTACTATAAGATGATAATCACCATGACCTCCGCCTTTCATAGCCTGAAAATAGTCAGACTGAGCCGGCTGAATGGTACCGAGTCCCGGTCCACCTCTGACAACATTAACAATTAGGCAAGGAAGTTCAGCTCCTGCTATATAGGTTATACCTTCCTGCTTAAGGCTTATACCGGGAGAAGATGATGATGTCATCACTTTCTTACCGCAGCCTGCTCCGCCATAAACCATATTTATTGCGGCGACCTCACTCTCTGCCTGCAGAACCACCATTCCGGTGGTCTCACCAGGATTGGCTTCCATCAGGTATTCCAGAATCTCACTCTGTGGAGTAATAGGATAACCGAAATAACCATCAGCGCCGCACGGATAGCAGCTTCAGCAACTGCCTCATTACCTTTCATTAATCTTAATTCCTTTTCCATTAACTGATTAAATTTTTGTTTTATAAACTGTTATAACACCATCGGGACAAACCATTGCACAATTTGCACATCCGATACAAAGTTCCGGATTTGCAGGATATGCATAATTATAGCCCTTTCCGTTAACTTCCTTAGCCATTGCGATGGTACCTGTAGGACAAGAAACCATACACACTTCGCACCCTTTGCATTTCTCAACATTTACCACAATGCTACCCCTGATCTTTGCCATAATTTGTTCTTATTAATTTTTGTTAATAGGATGATCTTCATTAAATCTTTTTAGTCGTGTCTGTACATCAGCGAACTGATCTCTCAACACTATTGATACACATGCCCTTAAACCTTCATGCCTGTCACTTCCCGTAATATTGAGTGATATTGTACTGATTCCATAATAAAGCAACTCTTCAAGTAATTCCCTTCCAGACATACCCGGATAGGAAATTGTAAAGTAGAATCCGTCTGCAATTGGTTCATCAATATCAGTATCATATACGATATTAAATCCGTTGGTTAAAAACATCTCTTTTAAAATAACGGCTTTCCTGCCATATTCCATCACATCGTCACGATATTTGTATTTACCGTCATTTACAGCTTTGAGTAAGGCAGCCAGTCCAAATTGTACCGAATGAGTTACTCCGGCAGATAAGCCGTACAATGCACCATATATAAGTGAATGGCCAAAGTTAGCAGAAGAATAATACCTGAGCAAATCAGGATACTCTCTTTCGAACAGGTGATCCGATATTGCTATCATTCCAATTCGCTGACCTGCATAACTGAATATCTTTGAGCTGGAAATAAGAAGGATGTAATCATCAGTATATCTGGCAATTGTTGGTTGAAAAGGAGGTACTCCGGGAACTGAGTAATCTTTTCTGAAATCCATGCCGAAATAAGCCAGATCCTCAATAACAATAACATCATATTTCATTGACAGCTCACCAATTATCGACAATTCCTCTTCAGTGAGACAGACCCATGAAGGATTATTGGGATTGGAATACAGTATCGAGGAAATCTTACCGGTTTTAAGATATGATTCAAGCTTATCCTTTAATTTTTTACCCCTGTAATTATAAACATCGAATGAATGATAGTCATGCCCAAGCATCTTTACCTGTTGCTTTTGTACAGGAAAACCCGGATCTATAAAAAGGGTACCTTCCTTTGTCTTATCATTTCTGTTTGCTACAAGAAAACTTACCATCGCTCCCATCATGGAACCAACAGTTGGAATACAACCTTTTGGATCAATATCGATATCAAGAAATAGTTTAACAAATCTTGAAGTTTCTTTTTTAAGTGAGCTTATACCTTCAATATTAGGATATGCCGCACCAACCCCCTTTTTAAGAGCTTCTATTTCAGCATCAGTCCCGATAGATGGAGGAATCAAACCAGGGACTCCCATTTCCATCCTGACATACTTTATTCCTGTTTCCGTTTCGATCTGATTTACCAGCTTAACAATTTCCCTTATGCTGGCAGTGCCCAGGTCAGACAACCCGCTTCCCTCAATCTTCGATTTTACAATATTAAAATCAACCGGTGTATTTTTAATCTTCAATTCGGAATGATTTTTTTATTTATTAAAAAACTTTCAAAAGTAATGAATTAAAATCTAACCAATATATGTTATTTGTCAGTCTTGTCTATTCTGATGCGTGCATCAACTGCCACAACAGAATCAGTTCTGCCTATCAGTGGATTCAGATCCAATTCCGATATCTCCGGTGCAACTTCCACGAGCTTTGATAACCTGCATATTATTTCAAGCAAGGCAGGCTCGCTGATTCCAGGCTGTCCTCTCACCCCCTGAATCAGAGGATAACCCCGGAGTGAATGTAGCATTTTTTTAGCTTCATTGCATGAAACCGGAACCAGTGAAGAGGAGACATCTTTAAGTACCTCTATAAATATCCCTCCCAGTCCTGTGAGCAACAGATGTCCAAAATCACCTTCAGCCTTTATACCAGCAAACAATTCAGTCCCGGTCAACCATCTTCTGAATAAGACGGCATTGGTTCCGGGTATCTTCATCATCCTTGCGAATTCTCTTATAACTGAATCATTATTAGTAATATTTATTACAACTCCCCCAACATCTGATTTATGAACAGGTCCCACAACCTTCATAGCAACCGGAAAACCAATTTCATTTGCCTTCTGCACTGCAGAGTATTCATCAGTAACAACGACCTCCGGAGCAAGGGGTATCCCAGATGCTTTTAGTATTTTGTTTATGTCATCAGGACCAAGGTAACCATCAGGGGCATTGTTAATAATCGACCTTATCTCAGCTCTGTCAACATCAAAGTCTTCCTTATCGTCTATTTCATTATACTGATTAGCAAATACTTTGCATAATGCATTCGCAAATACAACTTCATCAGGGAAATTAATATTTCCCTTTGAAAGAAACTCTTCAATTTCAGCTTTCACGTTAATAACTGACGGCAGTACAGGAAAAACAGGCTTCCTGCATGTTCTCATCTTTTTATCGAGAAGATCATATACATCAAAAACAGGGAACAGCCCCGGACTTCCAAAAATAACTGCTATTGCATCGATATTATCGAAGTCGTTTTCACAGGCATCAATGATATTGCCTAATTGCTCCGCATTACCCGTTGCGAGGAAATCGATCGGATTTGCGACCGACGATCCCGGGAACAGCTTCGTAAGGAGTCTGTCAGCCTTTTCACCTTTTATCTGAGGAACCTCCAGTCCTCCTTTCGAGAGAGCATCAGTAAGCATTACAGCCGGACCTCCTGCATGGGTAATGATTGCAATTCGTTTACCTTTAAGTGGTGGTCTTGTAAAAACCGATGCTACTGCAATAAGTTCCGACCTGCTGTGGCATCTCACAATGCCAGCTTTACGGAAAAGGGCATCTACAGCAGTATCAGGACTTGCAAGAGCTCCGGTATGCGATGAAGCTGCTCTGCTCCCGGCTTCGGAAGTTCCTGATTTGATGGCAGCTATCCTGCATCCTTTTTTAATAAGAGAGGAAGCATGCTTTAGCAGCTTTTCAGGATTACCTATTGTCTCAATATATAGCAGTTTTATCCTTGACGATGTTTCCGGATTAAAAGAAGTATCAAGATATTCGAGTACATCCTCCACTCCTATCTGGGCACTGTTTCCAACAGAATATAAGCTTGAAAAAGTTAATCCGTTAGGTATGGCCGCTTCCATAATAAATACAGCAGTTGCACCTGATCCGGAAATAAAATCAATTCCTTTAGGGTCAAGAACCGGAAGTGGAGTTGTAAAAACCCCGTTATAATTATAATTCAGGAAACCTATACCGTTTGGACCGATAAGACATCCACCATGCTTATTAATAATATCAACAATTTGTTTCTCAAGTACTTTACCCTCCGCGCTTTCTTCACTAAATCCCGCTGATAAGATTATAAAGGCACCTGTTTTTTTATCGCGACATAAGATCTCTACAGCTGAAAGACACAACTTTGCCGGAATTGCGAGTATGGCCAGGTCAGTATCAGGTATGGATGAGATTTCATTATATGATACTTTTCCCTGAATAACGCTTTGCCTGGGATTTACAACATAAAGATCTCCGGTAAAATTGCCATCGATAATATTCTTCAGAACTTTCCCTCCAGGCTTCGAAATATCATCTGATCCACCAACAACTACAATGCTGCGTGGATTTAATAGTTTTTCATTAATCATAACATAAAAATATGGTACAGGAATGAATTATAAGATACAATAATTCAGCAGAGCTGTATTGTTATAATCCACCAAACCTCTTGAGGAAGCCAACATTCTGAGCTACAACAAATAAATATTTTTCTGATATATAATGATTTATATTCAAATTCAAATATGGTTTTATCAAAGCAAGATAATAATAAAAAACAGTATAAAATATAAAAAATGTCATGT
>CAVUJY010000030.1:0-136399 GCA_963741935.1 uncultured Bacteroidales bacterium
ACAAATTCATAATAAAGAACTTGCACAGAGGGCCACAGAGGGTGCACATAGAACCACAGAGGAAAGATTTTATTATTTGGCTAAATCCTTTATTCTGATATTTCTGAATTTTACGGAAGAACCATGACCAAGAAATCCAATGTGACCAGTTGAATTTTTTAATCCCGGATGCTCTTTATGATCCATTGTGCCATTATCTCTTGGACCGGCAATATCGCCATCAACTATAACTGTTCCATTGAGCGTTATTACGATTTTGGTACCCTGTATCCTCACCTCCTCATAATTCCATTCACCGACCGGTTTAAGGAATCCCCTTTTTGCAGGTATAACTCCATATACTGATCCATGATACTGATACGGCTGAAGGTTGGCATATACCGGTGCAGTATTATCCAGAATCTGTAACTCCATTCCTACATATGCAGCATCGCCTGTCAGGGGAGCTCTGATTCCCAGTCCGTTATTAGCTGCAGGAGTAAGTTGAAATTCAAATCTGAAAATAAAATCAGAGTATTCCTTTTCTGTATAAAGATTCCCTCCCGAGTCGTCAGCGGGTTTGACAACGATATCTCCATCTTCCACTACATAAGATACTTTATTGCCAATCCAATTATCCAGGTTTCTTCCGTTAAACAGAGAAACAAATCCTTCTGCTTTTTCCTCATCAGTAAGGTTAAACTCCTTTTCACTTATTTCTCTTACATACAGATCTCTGAATGCAAGATCGGTACCATGAGCCTGTAATTCAATTGATCCTTTCGGGAATATAGGAATCTTACGATCCCAGTAGTTCTCCATTGTGACATTGTCAACCACAAGTTCACCATTAAGCCATACAGATACCTTTTCACCTATCATAACAATTCGAAAACTATTCCAGTCACCAACAGGATTGTCAGCAACCTTAAGTGGTTTGGATATATTTTTCTCATTATTATATAGTCCGCCTGATCCAACCTGTGCACCTACCTGAACCCGTGATGTATCCCATATCTGAACCTGTGGTGACCCTCTGAGATAGATACCACTGTCGCCAGCCTTAGTAATTTTCCAGTCAACAAGCATCTCAAAATCACCATATTCTTTTATCGTACACAGATTATCTCCTGCACCATTAAACCAGATACAACCGTCCTTTACACTCCAGTTTTCAGTCACTTTCTTATTTGCCTCAATCTGTTTTTTTGCCAGTTCCGAAGGTTTCATTTTGGCTCTTGCTACCGGGTTTTCAACAAGTCCCTGCCAGCCTGTGAGATCCTTCCCATTAAATATCGATACAAATCCTTCATCAGCTGGCATCCCGGCAATATATTTATTTATCATCTCTTTGTCATACTCACTCTCGGCACCTGTAAGTTTTTCGCTTGCCTTAATAAGTATTTCTTTAGCCAGCTTGCCATACATACCGGCCCTGGAAGTAACTGACGGAAGTGCAATACGCATTACAGCTTTTGCAGCTACAGATGAAATATCAGGATCATCCAGATAATCAGCAACAAAGTAAAGCGATTGATAAGTTTTCAACTTTCCTGTTTCAGTAATAATATTCTGTCTTACGATCGGATGATAGAGCATACGGCATTATTTTCCTGTAAAGGAGAAGCTTTTCCTCATCCGGCAGATCAGCCGTTGATATCTGGCTTACATATCCTTTAAAAGCAGGACCTTCATATGTTTTATTTCCTGAAGCACATATTAAATAGAGAGCTGATGATGCCGAATAATCCTTCCAGTCTGCAAGTGTCTTGAAACAAACCTCACGCATATCTGAAGTACCGTTTTCAAATTCATTCAGAACAACTTCAAGAGCCTTACTTCCAGCTGTTTTTGACAAAACAGGAATAAGTTTCACCTTTAATTCTTTGCTATCCAATGCTTTCAAAATCTCTGACGATCTCTTTTCAGGCTCAGGGATCTTAGCTGCAGCATCTGCTATAGCTGTCTGAATATCTGTAATGTAGGCCGCATTATTGGTAGCAGCAAGTAAGGATATAAGTTTCTCCTGGTCATGCAGGTCCTGCCAGACTTGCGAGAGCTTTAATGGCAGCGGTTCTGACAGGTTCATCAGAGGATGAAGCAAATGGAAGAATATCAGAGAAATATTTATTGTCTTTATTCCATGCCAGTAATTCGATTGCACTTTTCTTAGCAGCTACCGGTCCCTCTTTCAACACAGGTAATAGATAAGGCATATTTTCACTGCTCATAACAGTCATAAGCGCTGATTTTGCAGCTTCCTGATCCTGTGCATCAGTAAATACAATCAAATAATTAATCAGAGAGTTGATAGCATCACTCCCGCTTAATTTTGCAATTGCTTCAGAAGCCTCTTTTCTTACAGCAGGATCCTTGTCGGATAATGAGGCGTCAACAAGGGGAAGAGCCATTTTATCTCCCCTGTTGCCGAGCATGGTTATAATCTGGGGTCTTGCTGCAGGAATAGCTTTTGGAAAATAGGAAATCCATTTCTGAACTACTTCCGGTTCCTTTACAGACATTGACATTCTGATAGCCGCAGCCCTGTATTTGTCATTCGGATCTGCTGCTGCCCTTAGAATTAAAGGCATTGCATCGATACCATGAAAACTAACATATATATCGAGTGCCATTGTTTTATTTTGAATAGTATGGTTGTCCTTACACTTTTTTATTACAAGTTTACAAATCTTGTCCATTGTTGTAATATCGCCATGCAATGCAATCTCATTTGCATAATTGAGCAAGGATTGAGTTGCTCCTGTTACCTCCCATTGATAAGCCACATCTTTTGCTGCCTTTGAAAGAACAGGATATGCCAGCGGACTTGCACTTTGAGCCAGAGCATTATAAGCTGATGCTTTGACATTCAAATTATCGGACGAAGACCATATAATATACTCATTTACAGCTGACTGAGATTTCATTAATGCAAGAGAATTCATAACAGCTGCAGCACAGGGAAGATCTTTATTTTTAAGTGCTTCTGCCAGAATTGCTTCTGCAGTTCTTCCACCCGCTGAAGTAATTACAGCAAGTGCGGGAGCACAAAGCTCTTTACTGTTCAAAAACTCTTTCATCGCCTCTGCTGACTGATTGCCCCCAATCTGCTGCAGCTGCTTCATAAAGAAGTCCTTTACTCCGAAGTCTTTTTGATTCAAAGCATAGCTTATACAGGTTTTTTCCCATTTCTGCCTTTCAGCATCATTTCCTTTGCCTGAAAGAAAGCGTGAGAAACTTTCAACAGCAAACCTTGCACGGGTATCATCGCCCGTACCTGATGGAATTATCTGGTCGCAGATTTGCTTAATACCGGCGGGATCGAGCAATAGCATATCACCCATAAGCTTATCGGTCAGCTGGGTATCGTTTGCCGGAAGCCTGGCAAGAAGATCAGCTACTTTTGTCTCGGTTGTCCTTTGATCCTGGGAATAAGATATCATTGTTATCATCAGGAGAGCAGAGGCAATAATTATAAATCTTTGGATTTTCATATCTTCAGTTTTTACTACTTTTCAGGACTTCAAATATTTTGCTATTCATTATATCTTCCATGGGCCACGCATAGGTGGATTGATAAGCCGGTTAGCTCCGTCATCATCAATAAACTGTTGTTTAACAGGATCATACTTCAGATTTCTGCCAAGCCTTAGAGCAATAATTCCAAGATTAACAATAGAACATGATCTGTGACCATTAGATTCATTGAGAGCAAATTTCTTTCGTGTAAGGACTGATTCGGTAAAAGTGCTGATCTGAGGAGCCGGATCGGGTAATGAATCAATAAGTTTCTCCATATCAGGAATATCAGACCTGAAGCCTTTGAATACCTTACCATGAGGCCCTTCAATATAGGCAGCATCTTTATCACGGTTTTCTCCGTCAAGTATTATCTGGCACCCATCAGCATATGTATATGTTATTCTGCGCCATGAACCAACAGCATCGTAATGTTGCTGCGGAGCATCTATTTCTATTGACACAGGACCGGTATCATCCTTCCCAAGCATATATTGTACGGGGTCGAGATAATGTTGCCCCATATCACCTAAACCACCACCGTCATAATCCCAATAACCCCTGAATTTGGCATGAACTCTTTCAGGATTATATGGTTTATAGGGAGCCGGGCCAAGCCAGAAATCATAGTCCAGTTCTGCCGGCACAGGCATAGGCTGCAGATTATAAAGTCCACTCCAATAAAATTTCCAGTCATAACCTGTTATGCCGCTTACAGTTACTTTAAGAGGCCATCCCAGAACTCCGCTGTCAACAAGCTTCTTCAAGCGGCTTAACAGTAGTGCCCAGACCGTAAAACTGATCCTTAAACCGAAACCATGTATTCAGGCGAAACATCCTTCCATGTTTCTGAACTGCTTCTACAACCTTAATGCCTTCACCAATGGTTCGGGTCATTGGTTTCTCGCACCAGATATCTTTTCCTGCCTCGGCTGCTGCTTTTGAAATTATCCCATGCCAATGAGGAGGTGTAGCAATATGAACAATATCAATATCAGGACGGGCTATAAGTTCCCTGAAATCGTGATAACCGGAGATATTACCTTTGGCAGCTGCTACTGCCTGATCGAGATGGTTTTTATCGACATCACAAACAGCCAGTAACCTGGTTCCTTCATAATCAAAATGACCTCTCCCCATTCCTCCTACTCCTATAATACCCTTGGTAAGCTGATCGCTGGGAGCAGTAAATCCTTGTCCAAGTACATGCCTTGGGATGATTGTAAAAGCTACAGCAGCCGCAGTAGTCTTTTTTAAAAATTCACGTCTGCCAAGATTTCTATTCTTCATATTTTTATGTTTTAAATAATAGTAAAGTGATCGGAGATAATATTCTGAATTCTGATCCTGTTTAAGCAGGTTTTACGTTTCACTTTAACTCACGGCTTCTGTCCTATTTAACAATACTGCAATTTGCATATTTAAGGATCAAAATACAAATAGAAGAAGTTCTATTTTTGGTAAACCAATACCAGAAAAGCAAGATTCGCTGATAAGAAGAAAGATAAGGAACGACAATATGTTAGTGCTGATATTTACAGCATTATAACCTGTAAAATCGCAACCTGCTTATAGCCAGATTTATGATCCCAAAGTCTGGTAATAGAACTATGAATCAGGCAAAAAAATTAAAGGGTTTTCATTTTCTCCACAAGTGTAGATACTCCTGTCGCGTGATATATCACATTTAAAGTCAGTGCCGTTTCTTGTCAGTACACAATTTAACTGCCTTGTATTAATTTTTTTTAAAAAGTTGAGATTTATTATATACGATCTGCTGATTCTGAAAAAATTTACCTCCTGAAGCTGCTCTTCAACCTTCCCAAGAATCATTGTAACGGTCTCTGTCTTATTATTTGAAAGGTGAAATATTGAATAATTGCCTTCAGCTTCAACATATACGATTTCCTGTGGATCAACAAATACTGATTCCCGAAATATTCCTGAACTGAAGCTTTCTGTACGAACTCAGCAACAGATCTGTCTGTTGCTTATTGCCCGACTTCACACCATCGAGATACCTCATAAATGTTGCAAAAAGCCGTTGTGGATCAATCGGTTTCAATAAGTAATCAAATGCAGCATATTCAAAGGCTCTTACAGCGAATTCATCATATGCAGTTGTAAATACAAGGTAAGGATTTACAGATCTTAACTTTCTAAAGTCGTCAAGAATATCAAAACCGGTTTTGCCCGGAAGTTTAATATCAAGGAATACAATATCCGGATTACAATCGAGAATAAGATTAGTTGCTTCTTCAGGATCAGATGTTGATCCGACCACAATTGAAAGCCCGCTTGATAGAATAAGCGTGCTCAATAATTGAAGTGATTCTTCCTCATCTTCAATTATGACTGATCTGATTGGCTTATTACTCATTCTCTTTTTTGTTTTTAATACTTTATAAATAATATGCAAAATACGTTTATTACAGCATTTAGAGTCTATGAATTACTGAATGCTAACATCTCCATTCGACTGAAATTCAAACCTGTAGTCCTTTGGTATAAAAATCTTAATCTCTGTTCCGGTAGCCATCCCATTCTCACAAAGATCGGTTACTGATATTTTTGATACATTTTTATTATTAGTGTTCATGACTTCAAAAATATCGTTAAGAATCTTAAGTCCGTATCCGGTACCACCAGTCCTTTGAAGTGCTGCCTGTGATCTTCCGATACCATTATCCCTGATTAAAATTTCAAGCTTATCCTCTATCATCTGGATGATAATGTCAACGTTTCCACCTCCCTTTCGGCTCTCAAAACCATGTTTAATGGCATTTTCCACGAAAGTCTGAATTGTCATCTTAGGTATTAAAACTCCCTGATCAACATTTCTGCTGACAATAATATTGTAATTGAAACGGTCTTTAAACCTGAGTTTCTGTAAATCACAGTACCTACGTACAAAATCCAGTTCATCAGATAAGCGGTTTAATCATTACAGATCCATCTCCAAGGACAGTTCGCAGGAGACCTGATAGTTTAGTAATATATTGATATGCTGTCTCTTTCTCTCCTTTAAGAATAAGTGAACCAACTGATGAAATCACATTAAAAGTAAAATGGGGATCAAACTGTTTAAGCACAGAACTCATCTGAAGTCTGGAGAGTTCCGATTTCAATCGCTCTTTCTCAATATGTCGCCTCTCTTTTCGTCGGACGATAATCAGGGTAATATAAATTGTAATTACAATACTCAGGATAAATGCAATTATTAGAAAACCTCTTTTCTGAAAAAGTGATGGCAAAACTCTGAAAGAGATGGTAAACGGAACCGGAGATCTCTATACCATCAGCATTTGAAGCTTTAAGCATGAAACTGTAGTTACCGGGAGGCAGTTTTTCAAATACAACAGATCTCTGGCTTGAAGGAAGTGACCATTTATTGTCATAACCCTCAAGAAAATGAGAATAAGTCACCTTCTCCGGGTTGGTGGTTGAAATTCCAATATATGAAATCAGAATATTATTCTGCTGCTTTGACAATTTGAGGGTAGTGGGGATTTCATAGAAAAACCCGGATTTAGCTACCGGTTCCCAGGTGGAACTATCAGTTCTGAATCTGAATCCGGTAATGCTAATTTTTGGAGCTACCAGATTTTGTTTTATTTTTTCCGGATCGAATATTACAACATTATTTGAGGTAAGAATCCAGTACTTTCCTGTATGGTCTTTAACTATCCCATTATCAAGACAGTCGCTTCCCTCAAAACCATCTGTCTTATCATATACTCTGTAATAATCTTTAGCATTTCTGTAAAACTTATCCAGATCAATAACACAAATATCTGAAGTTCTGCCTACAAGAATATGAGTTTTGTCCATTATGCATATGCTGTTTGCTGATCTGTTTATCGATTCAGGTAAACCATGAATGAAGGTATCTGATGACTTATTTTTGAAGTATAACCCTTCTTCAGAAGTTACCCATAAACCGCCAAAATTATCCTTTTCAATAGTATATGTATACGCCTGTGGAAGAATCTCCTGGTTTACAGGAAAATGGTTTACTCCGTCAAATTTCAATACTCCGTTATGCCCTGACAACCAATACATTCCATTCTCGTCTTTTGTTATTCCTTCTATAACACCCAAATCACCATCGTTGAATCCAGGGAGTTGTTTTATTTTTTCATTTTGTAAAATAAACAACCCTTTTTCGGTACCTATCATTACCATCCTGGTATCAGGATCTTCATATATATAACATATCTGAGTCGCATCAGGGATTCCTTTCAATCTCGAAAATGATGTTCCATCCCAGATGATTACCCCTGAATTAGTTGAAAACCAGACATCACCGTTTAACATCCGCCTGCTGCCTTTATAAAAACTCAGATTTTTGCCAAAAAGATTATCAAACCCTTTACGCTCAGTGAAATGTTTGCCATCATATTCAACTAATCTGTTATAAATTGAACCAAACCACATATGTCCGTTGCGATCTTCCGCAATTGCCCACATGTTCATTATTCCGATTTCATTCTCAGTAAAATTTCTGAATGCGGTTGATACCAAACGGTCAAGATTCCCTTCGGATCGAAACCACATAACATTTTCCGAATCAATCATATAATCGTCATAGTTAAATGACAGTTTTGAGGAATAGTGAAATCTGCCATCATAAAAATCAAGACCTCTGTGAGGTATATTCTGCTGAAGATTTACATTAAATCTCCCCTTTACCATTCGGAACTGGTACGGTTGAAATTTTTTATTTTCGTAGACGTAATATCTCCCTTTAAATCTTGAATAGACAGATTCATGGTCGCAGATTAAGGTCTCAAACCCGGGGGATGAAATTCTGATCAGTTCATTATTTTTCCAAAGTGAGATAACTCCATCCCTGGTTAACAGAAATAAATCATCCGTTGAAGCATTATAAATGAAATTAATAAGAGAAAGAGTATCCAGTGCGGAATATTGTTTTGAGTAATTAGTATACTGGTCTCCGTTAAACAGAATCAGCTGGCTATTTTTATCGCCATGCTTTGACCCTATGAGAAGTATGGATTTCTCTTTATAAATGCAGCAATTTTCCGAAAAAGTATACGAATCAAACTCTGAAGGTAGCTTATACTGAATAAATCCGGCCCCGTTGTACCCTGACAGTCCTTTTACCGATAGTGCATATATTTTTCCCGAAAGATCCTCTACAACTTTTTGCATCAAATTGGAAGACAGTCCATCCTTGCGGAAATAGTTTATGAATTCAATCCCATCAAAGCGCGACAGTCCATTTCTGGTAGAAATCCAGATAAATCCCCTGCTGTCCTGCATAACATTATTGACCTGACTCTGTGGAAGGCCGTCAAGAACATTATACTCTCTGACAGGAAAATTCTGAGAATAAAGATAAGTTGAGGACTCTGCATTAAAGATAAATACCAGCAATAGCAGCAGCCTGGTAAGACCATATAGTATGCCAGTATATTTTGTTTGTTGCAGCAACTTTACACTCGGTTCTTTATCAGATAGATTTAAGCCAGGTAAATATAATAAATTGAATTTGAATATTTCAGGTCCTGTTTCATATCAATTTTAGAAATTCTCTAAGTTATTTCATTCATGAGGCTAAAAGGAACCCCCTTCAATATGGATTGTCTTTCATTGTGAAAGAACTCACATATGAAGGGGGATATTATGTTCCGGAGCTGTAGGGAAAATGGGGAATGGGGAACACCGGAACAGAGGAGAATTAACCTAAAACGTTCTTAAATGTTTTATTATTCTTTAATTTTAATTTAATTTCCAGACTATCAATAAGTTTACTATTTAACTCAGGAGCTGAATTCCTCTCCTTAATTTTCATAACAAAGAACTTTACAACTTTATCAGCATCATCTTCTGTAAGAAACCCGGAAGAAGCGTTTTTAACTTAACCTTGTTCACAAGTATAAATGGTCTACTGTTAACAAAAAAGTAAATCCCCAGCTTGAATCGGGATTTTGGAAAGAACTGAATTTCACATATTTCGATGACATATCAGCAGCAACATTCTTCTCAATATTTCTGTCTGACTTATCAGGCACCCGATTTTCTGTTTCATTCCTTCAACCGGTAAAAAAAATTAAAAAACTTTTATTATTACTATTGAAACTGATTTCAAATTTTGATTCTAATAATCCTTTTATACACTGACTTTCATTTTGTACAAAAACAGTACTAAAATAATTCTTTAGTCGGTCAAACTTCTTTTAATATTGATGTATTGTGTGAACCAGTATAATAAATGTACTAACCAGACGGTTTAATTAATGAACTGGAATAAAACCCATGACTCATCTCATCTTAATTTGCATTTTCAGTGGAATCAGGCATAATAACCTGTTCAAAATTAATGAAGAACAACAAGTCGTGAAAAAAAGTGATCTTCAATAGTGACCACTTTTAAAATGAATTAATTAAGAGCTAAGAATAATTTCTCCGCCTCATATAAAAGGTGTTCCCTGACTCAGGATATTACTAATATCCTATACATGAAATTTCATTTTACGTTCCTGTTTTTCAACAGCAAATGATATAAACAGGATGACAGACAGGATAAAAAACCTGTCCGGCCAAGATGAAATTGAATTTGTCATTTTCTGCTTTAGGCAGCGGAAGTATAGGTTTTTATTCTGGGTGAAACAAGAGCCAGCAGATATATAATACAAAACAGGAGAACAAATAGTGCACCAGACTGTCCACCTACCAGGTCGGATGAAACACCCATAATCAGGGGAAAAACAGCTCCACCAAAAACACCCATTATCATTAGTCCCGAAACTTCGTTATTGAATGAGGGCTTTTGTATAAGTGCCTGTGAGAAAATGACCGAGAAGATATTCGAATTACCTAGTCCAAACAGAGCAATACCAGAATACATAATAGTCTTATTTGGTATAAACAGACACAATATACCAACCAGAATCATTATAACGCTTAAAAGAAATATTTTTTTGGCAGAGAATTTAGCCAGTAATCCTGATCCCAGTAAACATCCTGCAGTACGGAAAATAAAATAAAAACTTGTTGCATATCCTGCATCGGCAAGATCGATATTCAGCCGTTCCATAAGTAGTTTTGGTGCAGTTGTGTTTATCCCAACATCCAATCCAACATGAGCCATGATACCTAAAAATAACAACAAAATGGTTTTGTCTCCAAGTAAAGAGAAACAATCGGAATAAGTGGCTACTCTGGTTTCGATATGCTTCTCTTCAATTTTAGTAAAAAACAGCCATGCGATAACTAAAGTACATACAGTTAAGAAGATCGGAAACATAATCATCCTCCAGTCTAAAAACCGGATAACAGCCCATGCAGCAAAAACTGGAGCAACAAATGAGGCTATAGCTTTGACAAATTGGCCAAATGTCAGTGTACTTGCCATCCTTTTCTCATCAACAATATTTGCTAGCAATGGATTTAAGGAAACCTGCATAATAGTATTCCCTATGCCAAGAAGAGTAAAAGAGATCAACATTGAGGCAAAGGAGTAACTAAGTAATGGAATTAGTAAAGCAGGGAGTGTTACAATTAAGCTAAGCAGAACAGTGTTTTTCCTGCCAATTCTATTCATTAATAATCCGGTAGGCACAGAAAATACTAAAAACCAAAAGAAAACCATAGAAGGCAATAAATTTGCCATTGTGTCCGACAGTTGAAAATCAGCTTTAACATAATTGGTAGCGATCCCTACAAGATCGACAAAGCCCATTACAAAAAATCCAATGAGAACTGGAAGTATTTTGGAAATATTCACTTTTTGTGTGTTCATAATCGGTTGGTTAGGGAATAATTAGATGATATTTTAGTTTAATTTTTAGTGTTAGCTTACATAATTAGAGCTTAGCTTTAATCAGGCCTTAGGTGGTTTCAGGCTTCGGGTTACTGGTTATTTAGGTTTAAGGACTGAAAATAATGCTTACATCAATGGAAGTGCATGCTGAACTGATTTCCAGAAGTTATCATCAAGCAAATAGGCACTTCCAAGCAAGGCAGCATCTTCTTTTAGTTCTGAGATTGCAACCTTGCAATTACAATTCTCTTTTTTCAGCTGGCTCTCAAAAAAACTACCAAACAAACTGTAAGCGTGAGAAATATTACCTCCTATAACAAGAATTTCAGCTTTGAATTTTTTTAACCATGGTGCAAGAAATATAGCAGCATTTTCCCCAAAATCAACAAACAGATCTGACACAATGCTTTCCGTTGAAGCCAGCTCAGCCAGTTCTTTAACACCTGACAATTCTTTTCCTGTGGCATCTTTATATCTGCCAAGAAGGCCCCTTGTGGAAAAATAATCATCAGCAATTCCATTTTTATATGGCAAATGATAAATACATCCCAGTCTGGGTACTTCCGGGCCGTCGACTACCGGTATTCTGTTGCTTATAAAAGCTGATCCGAAACCTGTTCCCAGTGTAATTGATAATGAACGGGCATATTTGGAAGCGCTTCCGGCCCACGCTTCTCCGACAGCAAATGAAGAAGCATCATTCATGAATCTTATCAGAAAGTCATCGGGTACCTCCAGACTGCTGGAAATAGCATCACCTATGTTGAAGCCATAAAGATTCTCGTATTTTGCAACACCCCTGATCAGACAGATTCCTTTTACATAGTCGAATGGACCTGGCATCGCAAATCCAATTCCTTTTACTTTATCAAGCGGTATACCAGCCATCGCTGACGCAAGGGCATCAGACCATATTGATATAATTTCGCTTGCCTGAGCCTGATTATTGACAGAGCGTTCGGATAATGTTTCTCTAAGTATCTCACCCGAGGCCAGATCAATTGCAGCACAACTGATATGACTACCTCCTATATCAGTGCCAATTGCGATCGTTTTATTCATACTATTGATAAGATTTTAATCAGCGTAAAAGTAATATTGAATTTGTTGCTGAAAATATTCAATTTTGTCATTAATGCAAAATTTAACTCCCATTATTAAAAATACACATCAAAATTATTTTATCTTTCAATACCACAGCAGAGTTAATTGATTCAAAATGATATGATCAGAAGAACAATATTGCAAAGGTCAGGGCAGGGAATAAAATCTGCAGTCATAATAATACTTTTATTCATCATCGTTAATCCGGTATGATGCCTCATTGCCATTAACGCTTTAAATGATTCAGGTGATGCGGCCAGGCCTCAGCTTGTATTTACTTTTTAAATCCGCTGATATGTATACTGATTTTTGTCATAATTTTAATAGTACTTAGGCCGTACTTTCGGCCGGATAAACAAAATATCCCATACCATGGCTAAAGTAACTAAAGATGATGCGCTTAATTATCATAGCAGAGGTCGCCGCGGAAAAGTTGAGGTAATCCCTACAAAACCGTACTCTACTCAATTTGATCTTAGTCTTGCTTATACACCCGGAGTCGCATATCCATGTCTTGAAATCGAAAAAACTCCTGAGGATGTTTACAAATATACGGCCAAAGGAAATCTTGTTGCAGTAATCTCTAACGGGACAGCCGTACTTGGCCTTGGAGACATTGGCAGTATGGCCGGAAAGCCGGTAATGGAAGGAAAAGGTTTGTTATTCAAGGTTTTTGCTGATGTGGATGTCTTTGATATTGAGGTTGATGAAAAAGATCCGGTAAAGCTCATTGAATTCTGCCGTCAGATTGCTCCTACATTCGGAGGAATAAATCTGGAAGATATAAAAGCTCCGGAATGTTTTGAGATTGAGACCAAACTAAAACAGATGCTTGATATACCTGTATTCCATGACGACCAGCATGGAACAGCGATTATCTCAGCTGCAGGAATGCTGAATGCACTGGAAATAACCGGTAAAAAGATTGAGGAAATAAAGATGGTCGTATGCGGAGCGGGAGCTGCAGCAATATCATGTTCCAGATTATATGTTTCTCTTGGAGTAAAAAGAGAGAACATCGTAATGGCTGACAGTAAAGGAATTATAAACAGAAAAAGAAAAGATCTTAATATATTCAAACAGGAATTCATCACCGACCGGGACTTAGACACATTAAAAGATGCTCTGGTAAATGCTGACCTGTTTCTTGGACTTTCTACATCGTGCATGATGACTAAGGAGATGCTTGCCTCAATGGCTGATAACCCTATTGTTTTTGCAATGGCTAATCCAAATCCTGAAATATCATACGAAGATGCAATGTCAACCAGGGATGACCTGATTTTTGCAACCGGCAGGTCGGATTATCCTAACCAGATCAATAATGTACTGGGGTTCCCATTCATTTTCCGAGGAGCATTGGACGTCAGAGCTTCTACTATCAATGAGGAGATGAAACTTGCTGCATCCAGGGCATTGGCCGCTCTTGCAAAAGAACCGGTTCCGGATTCTGTTCTCAAGGCTTATAATCTTGATCATCTTAGATTTGGAAAGGAATATATAATACCTAAACCTGTTGACCCAAGGCTTATTTCAAGAGTGGCCCCGGCAGTTGCTAAAGCAGCAATGGAAAGCGGAGTGGCAAAATATCCTATTACCGATTGGGATGAGTATACTAAAAGTCTCGACCTGCGTCTGAGTGATCATGTTAAAAAGATTGCCGATTGTAGTGGTATGTAGCCATCTTAACCTGGATAATCCATCAGGTTAAAAGATCTTGTATTATCAGATAAAATCAGCAGATATGCGTTGATTTCTTTCTCTCAGCCATAAGTCTGCAGATTTTCTTATCATACATTGATACAATCAGATCGGCGCATTCTCTTATTGAGAAGGAGTTACGGTTAATTGTTGCATCGAAAAGGTAATCGAGATTAAGGGGATTTTTATCGAGGAATGTCTGAATAAGATTAAATCGTTTTTCATCGGTATCTACTACATACTCCTCGGCGGTCTCAATATCCATCTTCTTCTTTTTCATCACATTCTCCACTCTCCAGTAGAATGGTGCAATAAGTCTTATATGAAGGGCATCCCGTATTTCCTTTGCTATGGATACCCCACCCCTGCCGACAAGAATTACGAAACCCTCTTTGCATATTGTAAGTACCACATCCCTGATTGCTTTCTTTACCCTGAGGTCACTTACAAACCCACCAGAAAAAGCCATTATCATTTCCGAAATATTTGATAATGCTATTCCTTTATAAAAATTCTCAACACGCTGGGTATCTGTATTTAACTCCTTAGCAGATGAATATATAATATCCTTATCCACCCACCTCCATTTAGTCGTGTTATATCTATGATTAAGGTCGTCTACCAGAAGAGCAGCAACCTGCCGGGCATCACATCCTGTTAAACGTGAAATTGTGATTACAGGACCATCTTCGGACGGAGGCATATTTAATATGGAATCTCTGTACCGGTCATCAAAATAATCAAAAAACTTTGCCATCTGACTTTATTTTTTCCAATTACTAATTAAGATGTGTGTTTAATACAGAGCCATTTTATATCTTAAAATGAACTGCTTATCCCGTATTGATAACGGCTGAGAGGTACCTGAACTTACTCGTTTGATTCAGGATATATTAAGGATAAAATTTACAAAAAAAAATTGAATGTGTAAAATTTATTTTCCCCTGGCTGTTTACTGAAAGATAACCATGGATTCTGATGCACCAAATCAATCCGGAACTTACCCGGCTAATCTGAAACAATTTGCAAATTCTGTTTGAAGTAATATCCTGTCATATATGGATTTTCAACTATTCTGCACCTGAACTGTTTAAATTTTACATGAATATCTGACCTGAAACAGTGAATCAGATTGGTCCGATTTTTGATGATAATTTCAACAATAGAATTGAGATGTTAGTCAACCTTCGAAAATTATTTTTGTTATCTATATTAATTCTTTTTATACCGGGATGTAAAAAGGATACTTCCATTAGCGAGCGACAGTCTGTTCTGTTCCAGTTTGAATATATCAATTATGCATGGGGTTATCAGCATCAGGGATTTATCATAGATAATAAGGGAAATGTATTGACATATAATAATCCGGAAGGCTGGAATTTTCCGGATAATAACCTTAATATTACTGAAATACAGTTTAATGAAAACCTTGATAAATGCAGGCTGACAGACAAGAAAATCCCACAGGAGATAATTCTGAAATATTCTGCTTATATCAAACAATATTGCTTCGAGCAAAGTAACAGCATTAAAGAATGTAGGTGCCGACGCAGGATCATATGAATATATCTGTTATCAGTATTCAGAGAATAATGCAATCTATAAAGGGAGTCTGATAAAAATGGAAGGAGACTTTACTTGTGAGAATCTTAACTTTTTTTCAAAAAAAGTAGTATCCTGGATGCAGGACATCAGCAATTCTTTATCAGAAAACTGACCGGTTTTCTTCCCTGAATAAGTTTCCGTGTAAATATCACTTTGTAATCAATAGAAATTTTTGATTTTTATATTGATTTTATTTTATCTTTACTTCAAATCAAATAATAATTCTTGCGAACAAATTAAAATTACCGCTATGATTTCAAACATTCTTTCACGGCCTGAACTCTTTTGGTTCTTTGCCGGCTTGGTACTGTTTCTCCTCGAATTAGTCATTCCGGGTTTTTTTATCTTCTTCTTCGGATTAGGAGCATGGGTTACTGCGATGGTTTGCCTTATAGGTGAGCCTGGTACAAATATTCAGATAATCATCTTCGCGGTAACCTCTGTTCTGTCACTTGTCGCTTTAAGAAAGATGATTCAAAGAAAATTCTTTGACAGTAAGAATAACCTTTCTGAGGATGTTGAGGATGAGTTTACAGGTAAGGCTGGTATTGTTACTGCTTTGATAGGTCCCGACATGAAAGGGAAAGTTGAGTTTAAAGGAACAACATGGGATGCTGAATCAAAATCAGAAATAAAAGAAGGTCAAAGAGTTACAATAATTAATAAAATAAATTTCACACTAATAGTTGAACCTAAAAAATAATTAAAAATGGAAGGATCAAGCGCTACATTTATTCTCGTGGGTCTAATCTTCTTAGGATTTATCCTGATTGCATCCATGATTAAAATTGTTCCTCAGAGAACAGCAATCATTGTTGAAAGACTTGGAAAATACAGGGCAACATTCACAGCAGGATTTCAGCTGCTGATTCCCTTTATCGATAAAGTAAGATACAGGCACACCCTTAAGGAACAGGCAATTGATGTTCCTTCGCAGGTTTGTATTACACGTGATAACATATCCGTGGAGGTTGATGGGATTCTTTATCTTCAGGTACTTGATCCTCAAAAAGCATCGTATGGTATTGACAACTACCGATTTGCTTCTATCCAGATAGCTCAGACAACCATGAGGAGTATTATAGGTAAGCTTGAGCTCGACAAAACTTTTGAAGAACGTGAAACAATTAACTTTTCAATAGTAAGTGCCGTTGATAAAGCCAGCGAACCATGGGGCGTGAAGGTAACCAGATATGAGGTAAAAAACATTATACCTCCTCAGAGCATCAAGGATGCCATGGAAAAACAGATGAGAGCTGAGAGGGAAAAAAGAGCAATTATCGCTGAATCAGAGGGTGCAAAACAGGCAAAAATAAATGTTGCCGAAGGTGATAAACAAGCACTTATCAAAAATTCCGAGGGTGAAATGCAGAAACGAATTAATGAAGCTGCAGGTACGGGCTTCAGAAATTGAACAACTTGCAAATGCAACTGCAACAGGACTAAGAGCAATTTCAGGAGCAATTTCTGAAGAGAACGGTCTTAATGCCGTAAACCTTCGAATTGCCGAACAATATCTTCTTGAATTTGGAAAACTGGCAAAGACCAACAATACTATTATTATACCTTCAAATCTTAGTGATATTTCGAGTGTGATAGCATCCGCAACGGCAGTATTTAACGAGACTAATGATAAGAAGAAATAAAGATTTTTACAAAAATGCAGTGAAAGGTCAGCTACCTTTCACTGCATTTCTACATCTCTTGTTCGGTCCTGTTTATTATTTCATTCTGAAGATCCTCTCCCAGATCGTTGAAATAATCACTGTAACCTGCAACCCGTACTATTAAATCCCTGTACAGTTCTGGATTCTTTTGTGCCTTTTTAAGGGTTTCGGCATTGACCACATTGAACTGAATATGGTGCCCGTCAAGATTGAAATAGCTTCTTATCAAAGCAGTCAGATTGCCCATAGCTGTCTTCATCTTCAAAAAAGCCTGGTGTAAATTTCTGATTCAGCAGTGTTCCTCCTGTACGCAAATGATCAATTTTTGAAGCAGATTTTATTACAGATGTTGGTCCGTTATGATCAACTCCCTGACTTGGAGATATACCTTCTGAAAGCGGCTTATTTGCATTTCTTCCATCAGCTGAAGCTCCCATTACACTTCCAAAATAAACATGACATGTTGTAGGTAACATATTAATCCGGTGCACACCACCCCTTGAGTTTGGCCTTCCGTTCACTGCATCATAATAAATCTCAAACACAGTTACAGCCTGTTGGTCAGCATAATCATCATCGTTACCAAATTTTGGTGTTTCATATATCATATCATGCTGAATCTGCTCATGACCTCTGAAATCGGAGTCCAGCGACTCAATCAGCTCTGACCAGCTGTATCGTTTGTTGTCATAAATATTATATCGTATAGAGGTGAGCATATCGGTAATACTTCCCAGTCCAACTCCCTGTATATAAGATGTATTATATCTTGCACCACCGCTATTATAATCTTTACCATTGCTAATACAATCCTCAACAAGAAGGGAAAGGAAAGGAACCGGAAGCCAGTTTGAGAAGGTCTTTTCAATAACATTATTGCCTCTTATCTTGATATCGATAAAGTAGTTTAATTGCAGTTTATAGGCAGTAATCAATTCATCAAAACTCTTATAATCCGTGGCATAACCAGTATTCAGACCCACGAGTTTGTTCGTTCTTTTGTCGAAACCATTATTTAATGTAATTTCAAGAACCTTCGGAAGATTGAAATAACCTGTCAGCCAATATGCTTCTGTGCCAAAAGCTCCTGTTTCAACACATCCTGAAGCTCCGCCGTTTCTTGCATCAACCAGGCTTTTTCCCTGCCTGAGCATCTCCTGAATCAAAGCTTCAGTGTTAAAACAGGAAGGTTGTCCAAAACCGGTTTTTATAATGTCAAGGGCTTTATGGATAAACCTGTCGGGACTCTTTTTGGAAATCTGCACCATTGAGCTGGGCTGAAGTATCCTCATCTCTTTAATTACATCCAGCAGAATATATGACATCTCATTAACAGCATCAGTACCATCAGGTTTGACTCCGCCAAGATTAATGAGGCAGAAATCAGTATATGTATTGCTTTCACTGGCTGTAACTCCCATTTTCGGCGGCGATGGATGGTTGTTGAACTTCACCCAGAATGACCCAAGCAAATCATACAGCTCATCATATGTCACAGAACCTGAATCCATATCCTTCCTGAAAACCGGGTAAAGATGCTGGTCCAGTCTGCCCGGATTGAATGAATCCCATGGGTTAAGCTCAGTAATAACACCCAGATGTATAAACCAGTAATGCTGCAGCATTTCATGAACAGTGTCAGGTGCGTTAGCCGGGACTTTACGGCATATCAAAGCCATCTTTAGCAGTTCTTTCTTTCTCTCCGGAAGTGTCTCACTTAGAGCCTGTTTGTCAAGTTCATCGGCATGACGGTTTGCATAATGGATTATTGCATCGCAAGCAATCTTCATTGCATTGAGTTCTTCTTGCTTATCATACGCATCAGGGTCATTAAAGAAGTCAAGAGTCTCAATTGCGTTGTTAATATCATTCTTCACAGAAAGGAATCCTTTTTTGAACATCCTGTAACCTAATACTGTATGCCCGGGGGCCCGTTGTTCCTGGAATTCCGTAAACATTCCTGATTCATATGCATTAAGCCATTCCGGAGTCATCAGACTCATTATCCTGTCGCGGTTACTTTTTCCCTTCCAGTATGGAATGATGACATTCTTATATGCTTCCTTAACTTCATCATCAACCCTGAAAAACACTTTTTCCCTTGAGTTAAGTATCTCAAGGTCCTGCAGTGAGTGAAGGCTAATCTCAGGGTAGGTAGGTGTCTCTTTTGGGGCAGGCCCCCTCTCTCCCACAATCAGTTCACCATCATTAATGAAAATTCTTTTATTTTTTAAAACATATTCAAAAGCTCTTGCTCTTTTTACTGGTGCTGATAATTCACGCGATTCATCACTTTTATAAAACTGAGTTATAAGTAATGCTCTTTCAGCGCTTATCCTTTCAACTGCACTGAGACTCTGGTCTCTTAATTTTTTAACTCTTTTTGAGATTTTCATAACCTTTTATTCGGATTGTTAAATTCTTTCTATAACCATAGATCATTCTGACTTCTTTTAATTATGCCTAGTCAGCTAACCTCCTATTTTAACCTTGATTCCAGTTTCACTGAACAGATCCTTAAGTTTCAGCATATACTCTTTTGAAGGTGTTTCTACCTCGCCAATTTTATAAGGGATGTTAAATCTTTTATATTTTGAATAACCGGTTTTATGGAAGGGTAGTAGATTGATTTTCTTCAATGAATCAGTTTTTGTGTTTTTTAAGAATTCCTTTAACCTGACAAGATGGTCAGGATCATCATTGTATCCGGGAATAACAGGTATTCTGACCATAATATCTTTCCCACTTCCAAGCAATAAGTGAGTAATTATCCAGAATCACTTTATTAGATACACCAGTAAGTTGTTTGTGTCTCTCATCATCAAGATGCTTAAGATCAAACAGAAAAAGGTCGGTAAAAGGAATAACTGAAATGAAGTTTTCAGCGGATGAAAAACCTGAGGTATCTATAGCCGTATGATATCCATTTAGTTTACAAGCCTTTAAAGCATCAAGAATAAATTCAGACTGGAGCATAGGTTCTCCACCCGAAAAAGTAACTCCCCCATGCGATTGTTCCAGAAAAACTCTCTCTTTATCAAGTATTTCCAATATTTCCTCAGTTGCATAACTTTTTCCTGCTTCATCCTTATGCGAAAATTCTATTCCCTCCAACTCTGTTGATTACAGTGACTGTTTCGGGAAACATGGAAATACCCTCAGGGTTATGACACCATATACAGTTCAGGGGGCAACCTTTCATAAAAAAGGTAACCCTGATGCCCGGACCATCATGAATTGAATATTTTTTTATACTGAAAATCAGTCCCTTCATTAATAACAAATGTTGAAGTGTTGAAGTGTTGAAAATGATGAAATGGCAGACTAAACCAATATTCTGAGGAGATCAGAATTGGATGTGCCTGATCAGAAACTGTAAAACATAAGACAGCAATAGAGTCTTCGGCCAAGACGCTGCATCATAAAACGATGTATTAATTCTTGTATCATTTACAATGAATTACGGACGCAAGATAGAAAATTTTTAAGAGGTCAGATTTAAGAAACCCGATTTATTTTTCGCGTTCGGATAATCTTCAGGCTTCACAGGATCAAAAAGACTGGACCCAGCTTAATGATCACATTCTCAAACGTATAAAAATAATTCCCTGGATGTGTTGTGAAGATAAAAAAAATCAGTTAGCCACCTAAGCGGCTAACTGACAATTTGAACAAACATATACTGACTGACCTTTGAATTATTCAATTCGTAACGCTAGCATTTTACCTGAACTGGCATCATAATTAAAAGTCAATCTCTTTACTTTATTATCTTTCTTTACTTTAAGTCATGAAATTTTGTGATAAAACAGTATTATCCATTTTATCATTGTAGACTTTTACAACCTCTTTGTCTGCAACAATTTTCCAGTCCTTGTATTCAGTATTTAAAAATTCCTTCATGATATAAAAGGGTACTCCAACATTTTTATATGTTTCGTGGCTTGCAACAAGCTCACCAGCATCATTGTAGGTACCTTCAATTTTACCGTTAGAAGTCGTAATTAATACTTTATATTGAGAAAGAGGATTTTCTTCGTCTCCAAATTCATACATCCATCCGTATTCCTTCAACTTTTCCGGTACTTTGATCCAGGTATTCGCATCATTTTTATCAAAATTGCTATTTACCATAGAAATCAAGGACTTAGATACATTATTAAGAGGAATTTCAGCAGAACCAATTATAACTTCATAACCCGGAACTATCCCACTGCCTCCCTGCGCATTTAAAAATGGAAAATACGCTACCACTGCTAAAATAATCATAACTACTTTTTTCATGATAATTCGGTTTAAATTAATATTCACTTTTCTTTAAAAACGCGACTAAATATAATTTATTATTTTTATTTAGTCTATATTTAATTAACAAACAAAAAATAAAACAAAATAAAAATGCATATGTTCATTAATAATTAAAAGACAATAGGTACTATTAATTGCAGAATGACAATTAAATCACATAATTTCTTTACATAATTAACTCAAGGATTATCAACTTTATTATGAATGAAAATGTTTAAACTTATTCAGAATCAATAAGTTGAAAGATGATTATTTTGAAAGTATAATTGGGATAGAAGACAGAAATACTAAATATTCAGAAGTTGAAAATATTACTTAAAACATGATAAATGCAATCTGTATCAGAATAAACCACCAGAGAAACAAAATAGGGACCGGAGAATCTGATTTTAAATGTTATTGCCGTATTTCATTACTATTCAGATACATACCAATTGCACCTGACGATTGCGACCAGGTACCCTCACAGCTTTCTCTATGTAGAGTATAACCTTTAAAATACTGGGTATTAAACAATAATTTACCGTTACCCAAATCTTTATATAATTCAAGAGCAACCACAACATTTCCTTCAATAACTATTGAATATTTTGAAAGATCAAAAGTAAGCACATCACCTATCTTATCTTTTGTGAATGTTATATAAATAGGCTCTGTTAAAATATTTATATATTTCTCTTTATCAGCAACTTTGTATATATTTAACCGGTATGTGACTGAATCATAGGTACAAGTTGCGATGTTAAGATTTAAATCTTTCAATCTAACTTTTTTATTAACATATAGAGTCAGTCCTAATTCTGAACCCAGACTATTACTTCCAAATCCTGATTTTAACTTCTGCGTCATTACCGGAGTCCCGATCAGCTTTTTTCTGGGTTTAGAATAAACAACATTAACATCTCCCAATTCATAAGATTTCGGATCTAAATTAATATCCCTTTCTGTTGTATCTCTTAATTTTTTTATACACAAAGATTTAGAACAAAAACCAACCATTGAGAACCGCAATGAGTCATTGTCAAATCCCTTATCGATGTTTATTGTGAAATTACCATCTTTATTAGAAACAGTTCCGATATTTTTACCAACTATTCCTATACTAACAAAACCAATCCCTTCAGAAGTTTCACTCGATAAAACTCTTCCAGTCAGACATTGGCTAAAAATGGTTAAAGGGTAACTTAAAGTTAAGAAAAGCAATAACTTACGTATTCGTTTCCAGGAAATTTTTGATCTCATACTATTGTCGATACTAAAAGTCCATTATTAAAGTCCCATCGCTCAAAATCCATGTATAACATACCTCAGCGAACTTAATATCTAATATATTCAATCCTGATGCCAGTTAGCATAGAATAACAGGGTAAAATAGTGAACATTCCAGCTGCATCAGGATAATATGAAAGTTTAAAAAAACAAGAACTGTATTACTTTCAAAGTTGCATGCAAATTTAGTGAAAATATTTTCACCGTTTTCGTAAAAATTGAAATTTTTCAATGATAAATATCATATATACTGTATTTATTCAACTGATTAACAACTATGTACTATAGCAAGGTCACAACATTTACAGGAAACCTGGAAACAAAATTGAAGTAAAAATGTTCGTTTTCCAGGGAGAGAAATAATAATTCAGAAAATATTAAAATTTGATATGTTAAGTGCAAGATTTCATTATGGTAATAATCTCATTTCATGACTATATACAGAATTTTAACAAATGATTAACATATCATTAACAAAAATCGTGCAACAATTTCTCTTTTCAAACGTCTATTGTTTAAAAGAGAGTAAGAACAGAAGGATTAAAAACTCTCAGGTTTTTTGAAGAAATGAAATACGAAATTAAAAATATTTAAAATATCTCAAAATCGCCATTCGGCAGATTCTACGATCAGGTTTAGGTAAATCAAAGGAAAGACACCGCCCGGTGCCTTTCCTTCTTTTTTTATATTGGTTCAACCTGGCAGGAACATTAAATTAATATATATAAAACCATAATTTCCCGGACTACTATTTAAGCAGGGTTATGAATACTCATATCTTACTTAGATGATATCGGATAAACAAAAAATATTAAGTAATTAACTGTCTCAATCATCAATTTTTGTATTTTGTGCGACTGTTACCTAAACTTAAACATAAATTATCGTATGAAAAAGACTCTGTTTATTTTTATCCTTTTCAGCCTTGTATTTACAGCATGCAATAAGGTAGAGAAGAGCGAGAACCCTTTCTTTAATGAATATGATACTCCATTCGGGGTACCACCTTTTGAACAGATAAAGGCTGCACATTATATGCCTGCGTTTCTTAAAGGCTTTGAGGAGGAAAAAATTGAAATAAAAAAAATCATAAATAATCCTGATGAACCTACCTTCGAGAACACCATCAGGCCGCTTGAATATAGCGGACAACTTCTTCAGAAGGTAAGAAGTGTATTCGGAGCACTCAATTCCGCAAATACAAATGACTCTTTGCAAGCTATAAGCAGGGAATTATCGCCAATAGCTTCAAAACATAGTGATGATATTAATCTCAATGACACACTTTTTCAGAGAGTTAAAAAGGTTTATGAGAATAAAGACAAATTTGTTCTAACCGATGAGGAGAAAAAAATACTGGACGACACATACAAAGGATTCGTAAGAAGCGGAGCCGCTCTTTCACCTGAAGATAAAGAAAAACTTCGTAAAATTAACGGGGAACTTTCCATGTTGTCAGTAAAATTCGGACAGAATCTGCTCGCTGAAACCAATGGATTCAAACTGATCATTGATAAGAAAGAGGATCTGTCAGGATTACCCGAAGGGGTCATTACACAGGCGGCTACAATGGCAAAGTCGCTGAATATGGATGGAAAATGGGTATTTACTCTTCAGGTTCCAAGTATGACTCCTTTTCTTCAATATTCCGATCGCCGGGATCTGAGAGAAAAGCTATTTACCGGCATATTTCATGAAGGGAGATAATGACAATGACAAGGATAATAAAGCCATCATTTCAAGAATTGCAGATCTCAGGGTTGAAAGATCACATTTGCTGGGATATGACACCTTCGCTGATTTTGTTCTCGAAAGAACAATGGCAAAAACACCCGAAAAAGTTTATTCATTCCTTACCCAGGTATGGGATGCTGCCCTTCCTTTTGCAAAAGCTGAAGCAGCAGCACAACAGGAATTAATAAATAAAGAAGGAGGAAAATTCAAACTTGCCCCATGGGACTGGTGGTACTACACTGAAAAGATTAAAAAGGCAAAATATGACCTTGATGATGAGGTAACAAGACCATATTTCCAGATTGACAATGTTATGGAAGGAATGTTCTATGTTGCCAATCAGTTGTACGGTCTGACTTTTACAAAGCGAAACGACATACCAAAATATCATCCTGATGTCAATACCTTTGAAGTAACACGCGATGGCAAACATGTCGGAATTCTTATGATCGACAACTATCCCCGGCCTTCCAAAAGAGGTGGTGCATGGTGCGGTTCATACAGGAGTCAGCGACGCGATATAGACGGTAAAATGGTTTATCCTATTGTTACTATGGTCACAAACTCCACACCTCCGACTGCTGACAAGCCCTCACTGCTGACATCTGAGGAAGCCAGTACTCTTTTCCATGAATTTGGTCATGCGCTTGCAGGACTTCTTTCCAATAAAACCTACCCGGGAGGTTCCCTTCCTCGTGATTTTGTAGAACTTCCATCACAGATAATGGAACACTGGGTTCTGGAACCTGAGGTTCTGAAAGTATATGCAAAACACTATCAGACAGGAGAGATTATACCAACCGAAATAGTTGATAAGCTTGAAAAGTCAGGTAAATTCAACACAGGATTTGTTACTGTTGAGTATGTGGCTGCAGCTTTGCTGGACATGGATTATCACACTCTTACTGAACCTTCAAACCTGGATATCAGAAGCTTTGAAAAGAAGTCGATGGACAAGTACAAACTGATTCCGGAGATTAAACCCCGCTACAGATCAACTTATTTCAATCATATATGGGCCGGAGGTTACTCTGCCGGATATTATGGCTACCTCTGGTGCGAAGTACTTGATGCAGATGCATTTCAGGCTTTCAAGGAAACCGGGAACATATTTAATAAGGAGATTGCTGCAAGGTTTGAAAAGGAGATTCTTTCACGAGGAGGCAGCAGAGATCCGCTTGATATGTATATTGCATTCAGAGGGAAAGAACCAGGTATTGACGCGCTTTTAATAAACAGGGGACTTAAATAAAGGATAAGAAAGTTAAATTATATAAAATTATATTTAAAACCACCTTTTAATCAGATATATTAGAAGGTGGTTTTATTTTAAAATTTATCTTTGAAAATCAAACACCTATTTCCTGAATATGAAATTCAGATTTATTTTAACCCTTGCCCTTCTTATATTTTTCTCAATCAGTTTAAAGGCCAGGGAGAGTACTCCAAGAGCCATTAAGGGTGTAATAGATCTCAGAAAAGTCAATGCTGAACATTTCTTTGTTACACTTAACGGCGATTGGGCGTTTTATTGGGATAAGATGCTGCGTCCATACGATTTTGAATCAGGAAAGATTAAACCCGACTATTATGGAAAGGTCCCCTCATACTGGACTGATTATCCTAAAAATGAGGTAAAAACGAATAGGTATGGCTTTGCCACTTACACTCTTACTTGTACTGTTGCCAAAGGACTTAAAAAATTCACTTGGGATTGACCTCCCGGTATTCGACTCATCATATGACATTTATATTAATGGAAAATATATCGGAGGTAACGGAGTACCTGGGAAAAGTGCATCCGAAACCAAACCGGAATACAGGAGAAACTTTTACAGGATTACACCTGAATCTGATTCCCTGAATATCATTATAAATGTTTCAAACTTCGATCACAGACGAGGAGGATTCTGGCTTCCTGTAAGGCTTGGGACATTTACCGAAGTTCAAAAGCGGCTGGCCAACAGTTGGGCAAGTGAATGGGCTGTAATCAGTCTGCTTTTGGGCTTCTCCCTGTTTTTTCTGTTCTTCTTTATCATATCTCCGAAGGAAAGAATAATGGGCTATTTCAGTATGACGACAATAGGATTAGCACTAAGACCATTCGTTACATCCCATTACCTTGATTCTCAACCTGTTTAATATGAGCTGGGGCTGGATTATAAGGTTTGAATACCTTGGGTTATATCTGGCAATTCTTGGATGGTCATGGTTTGTACTTAGCCTTTATCCATCGAAGTTTTTCAAAATCAGCACCTTTGCTATTACCATATTCTTTTCAACAGCATTTATTTTAACATTATTCCTTCCGGTAAAAATATTCAGCTATACAATTGTTGTTTATTATCCGGTAATGCTTCTGATTATAGTATATCTTCTGGTTAAGAGCTTTCTGGGCGCTTTAAAGAGAAACACCATTGATATGGTATATTTTGGTGCATTTGTTTTGCTTGCTTTTGGAGGGCTTCACGATATTAGGGTTTCTATGGGGAAATCAGTCGGAACTGCCGGATATCTTCTTTCATATATAATTGTAGTCTTTGTATTCATTCAGGCATTTTTATTACTATACAAATGGGTTCGTTCCTATCATGAAAAGGAGAAACTACAGAACGAACTGGAATTTATGAACCGTAATCTCGAGCTGCTAATTAACGAAAGGACTCAGGAATTAAAGAACAGAAATACAGAAATAGAGAATCAAAACACCATGATCGCACTTCAGAACAAGCAATTATCGGAGACTATCCATTTGAAGAACAGAATATTTTCAGTTATTGCACACGATTTAAGAAGCCCTGTTGTTAATATCCTCTACATGCTCAACCTCCTCAAAGAGAAAGAGTATAAAGAAAAGTTTGACACTTTTGCCAATTCAAGCATTCAATATGCCCAACTGGTTATCAGTCTGTTGGAAAATATGCTGGTGTGGGGACGAGGACAGGAAGACAAGATAAAATTTTCCCCTGAAAAACTTAACCTGGCTGATATTATACTCACTAATTTAAGCATCTTCAAAGAGACTGCTGACATTAAAGAAATATCGGTAAATTTCACACAGGTTGGAAGTTCTGATGCCTATTTTGACAAAGATCTTCTTGATATAATAATAAGAAATCTTTTATCAAATGCCGTAAAATATACTTATCGTGGTGGACGGATAAGTATACTCCTTAAAGACAAGTCGATGGATAAGAAGGGCATACTCCTGAAAATCTGTGACAATGGAATTGGTATACCTGAGAATAAACAGAAACATCTTTTTACTGCAGAGGAAATTGAAAGCACACCCGGAACTGAGAGTGAAAAAGGGACAGGGCTGGGACTCAAGTTATGTGCTGACCTTGTAAAAATTAATAACGGATCGATCTCTGTAGAAAGCAGAGTTGGTGAAGGAACCTGTTTTAAAATTAGCCTGCCGGTAGAAAAGGGATAATATAAGATGATGATCTTAATTAGTCAAATGTCAGATCAGCCAGACCATCCCTGTCAATTATTCTGATATTTTTACCTTTTGCCTCAATATATCCCTCCTCTTCCAGATCACCGAGGGCCCTTCCCACTGAAGGTCGTGCAACACCAAAGAAATCAGCCAGATCGCTCTGTGTCCTGTCAAGGATAAGAGTTTTACTGCCGCTACCTGCCTTTTGAAGAATATAATGTGCAAGTTTACTTTTTATAGTCTTGAAATTAAGGAATTTTATCTTCTCTGATAAAAACTGAGATCTGTTTGAGATCATATTAAGAAAGTTTACAAGAACATTGTCGTTACTCATAAGAAGTTTCAGAAAGTCAGGCTTCTCAATCATTAGTAACTCAACATCTGATACAGCGCTCACATTTACAGGAAACTGATTCCTTGCTCCGAACATAAAAGCGGCCGCAAGAGCTCCCGGAGCCTGTATATCTTCAATCTTTATTACTCTTCCGGCATAATCCGTCATCTCTCCTTTGACAGTTCCCTTTATTACAACAACCAATGAATCAACAGGTTCCCCACTTTGGGCAATGAGTGCTCCTGCAGGAAACTTTCTGATACGATGCTTTATACCCGAAATAATAGTTTGTATATCTGTAACTTCCAGTCCTTTAAACAATGGCGATTCCAAGAGCTGAGTATAGTTCATGTTTTTATTGTAAAAATAAGAAATTGTAATACAATAAGAATGGAATTTATTTCTTACTGTTTATCCGGATTAACAATATATTTTAATGTTTTTAAACATTGGGTATTCTCTGTTCTAGTCATTTTCTCCTACATTTGGTTTTTAATAAAATCAGGACTAATGAAAAAACTTACCTTTCTGTTTTTAATCTTTTTACTATCTGTTTCTAAAGTAATTATCGCCCAGGATGATACTGAAACAAAACTATTGAAACAATTTCACACAATCACGAGTGAAGAACTAATGAACTGGGTAGACACATTATGTTCTCCTGCATTTAACGGAAGGTTTACCGGGACACCTGAATACCTGGCCAGTGCTGAGTGGGTTGCCGGAAAGCTAAGCAGCTGGGGGGTAAAACCTGCAGGCGAAAATGGAAGTTTTTTCCAATGGTTTAACAGCCCGTATACTGATGTTAATGACAAAGGAAGTCTGACCCTTAATATGGCACAACTAGACGGTTCAGTTATTAAAAAAAATTATAATTATCCTGAGGATTATTATCCGGGGATGAACTCTGGAAATGGAGAAATAACAGCGGAAGTTGTTTTTGTAGGATATGGAGTATCTGCTCCGGAATTGAATTATGATGATTATAAAGGAATTGATGTTAAAGGGAAAATTGTCCTTGTAAATCGTGATGTTCCTTATACAGACCCAAGAAATCCGGAGTACAAAAAATGGGTTGCTTATTGTTATCACCAGTATAAACTTGAAAATGCTGTAAAACACGGTGCTGCCGGCTTCATCTATATTGAAGGTAATCTTGCAAATCCCAATATTTCTTACGATCCGTCAATAATTGTCTGTGGAATTGGGAATGAGCCGCTGGCAGATATTTTTGCCGGATTAAAAACAACAAATAATGATATACTGGTAAAAATCAGGAAAACTTTCAAACCTGCATCCTTCAATACAGGCAAGAACATGACTATTAAAGCCAATACCACTCGTCATGAGGAAGGTAAGGCATGCAACGTTACAGGAATTATTGAAGGTTCTGACCCGGTGCTTAAAAATGAGGTAATCATTATCGGAGGACATCTTGATGCAGTCGGAAAAGCAGGTAAAGTGGTACACGGAGCTCTTGATAATGCTAGCGGAGTTGTAGATATAATGGGAGCAGCAAAGGCTATGGCGCAATCAGGTATAAGGCTTAAGAGATCAGTTATTTTTGTGTTCTTTGGAGGTGAAGAAAACGGATTGTTTGGAAGCAAGTTATTTGCCAGTAAACTGAGTTATTCACCTGAAAAAACTCTTGCCTTTATTAATCTTGATATGGTTGGAAATGGTACAGGTCTTGCCGTAAATGCTTCAAAACCATATAAGAACCTTCTGACATATTTTGAGGAAGCAAATTCGAAATATATTCACAGACCATTCCGTGGCTCAGCACCTGAGCCAGCAGAATATTACGGACGTCCTAGAAGCGACTCATATAATCTCAGTTCAATAGGTTACAGAACCATGTCAATCGGAACAACAGGAGGTTACAAGAAAGTATACTACCATGTCCCTGGCGATGATCCCGATGCTGTTACAATAGATATTATGGAAGATGTGTCTAAAATGATCTATGTTGGATTGACTAACATTGCAACCGATAGTTCCTTAGTCATCAGGTAATAAACAATAATTATATTAATAATCAGAAATTGTAACATATGTTACAATTTCTAAGTGTCTGTTTTGTCAACTTTGCATCAGAATAATTAATTCTGATAAAAGATGAAAAGAGATATCCTTAAAATAGATGAAGAACTCTGTAATGGTTGCGGACAATGTGTTCCAAACTGCCATGAAGGGGCATTACAGGTAATTGACGGAAAGGTGAGGCTGGTTAGTGAACTGATGTGCGACGGACTCGGGGCCTGTATCGGTCATTGTCCCGAAGGCGCTATCACAATAGAGAGCAGGGAAGCTGAACCTTATAATGAGGTAAGGGTTATTGAACAGATGACAGGTAAAGGGAAAAATACCATCATAGCCCATCTTAAGCACCTTAAAGACCATGGTGAAACAGGGTTTCTGCAGCAAGGGGTCACTTACCTTAAAGAAAACAGATCAGGTTTAGACTTTAATCTTGATGAAGTAATAAGTGAGGTTCATAATCATGGAAAAATAAACCCTGTACTAAAAGCTTCAGGAATTAAAATCATGCCGGTTCATTCAGGTGGAGGTAGTTGCCCGGGATCACGGGAGAGGGTTATTGAGAGGGAAGATAAACACGATGAAAAGTTATCTCTATCCGACCAGGCTTCAGAACTGCGTCAGTGGCCTGTACAAATGCATCTGATAAATCCAGGGGCAACATATTTCAGAGGCTGCGATCTTCTGCTTGCTGCAGATTGTGTTGCATTTTCAATGGGGGGATTTCACAGCAATCATCTTAAGGGAAAATCACTTGCAATAGCATGTCCGAAACTGGATCATGGCCTTGATACTTATATTGAGAAACTGACATCCCTGATTGATATTTCAAAAGTAAATACAATAACTGTAATGATGATGGAGGTACCATGCTGTGGCGGATTGCTTCAGATGGTAAAGACAGCACTGTCAAATGCATCGAGAAAAGTGCCGGTAAAGAAACTTATTGTG
The DNA here is from genome assembly GCA_963741935.1 of uncultured Bacteroidales bacterium. Lineage (GTDB taxonomy): Bacteria > Bacteroidota > Bacteroidia > Bacteroidales > VadinHA17 > LD21. Next base: position 31,443 of record CAVUJY010000030.1, read on the forward strand.
GGTATTAATGGTGATATACTTCAGGAGGAATGGATTTAATACTAACTTTCACTTAATTGGTGAGAGATAAGTTTTCGCAATCCGCAATTTTATGATTTCCTGATAACAACATCAAAACCAAGCTCATGCAGGATAGTCTGAACATTTTTACTTACACCGCTTAAGTATAACCCTGTATGATGTAAATTCCCGTCTCAAGGGATAGTCTCCTCTTAGTTTCTCAAAATCCGATGGGGACAATCTGAGTCTTTGATCATCCTCCTCTATTTTATAGGTCGCAAAAACAGCTTCTCTGAGAATATCTTCATCTGATTTTCCAATACCATTAATTGAAATGTCACTGGTTAGAGGTTCAGGAATATTATCAGGGTACCAATCGTGCAAAGGAAGACCAAAGTGTTTACACAATGAATTGACAGCCATCGCCGTTCCATTTGCCTTGCCATCATAAGAATAACCGGCAATATGTGGTGTTGCAATATATGCCAGGTTAATAAGATCATTATCAATGTCAGGCTCATTTTCCCAGACATCAAGAACGGCACCCCCTAATTTCCCATTCAATAAAGCCGTTCTAAGTGCATTTGTTTCATTAACCTCTCCCCGTGACGCATTAAAGAACCAGGTTCCTTTTTTCATCTTCTTAAAGCTCTTTTCATTAAAAAGATGGTATGTAGAATCTTCCCCAACAATATTTAAAGGGACATGCACTGTTATTATATCTGATTCGTAAAGGATGTTCCCAAGTAATACAAAATCCTTGTTCCCCTCCTTCCTTGCTCTGGGAGGATCATTAAGCAAAACATTCATCCCCAGAAGCCTGGCAAGTTTTTCAACCTTGGAGCCAACATTGCCAACACCCACTATTCCAATTGTCTTATCTTTAAACCTGAAATTAAATTCGTGAGCTAATTTTAATAATACTGCAGCTACATATTGCTGTACAGAGGCAGAATTACAGCCAGGAGCATTGGTCCATATAATATTATTTTTATCACAATAATGTGTATCAATGTGGTCGAATCCAATGGTTGCTGTACCAATAAATCTGACCTTTGAATCTTCCAGTAATTCTTCGGTACATTTAGTGCGTGTTCGTATGAGCAGGGCATCTGCATCTTTTACTATATGCTTGTCAATCTGCTTCCCCGGAACATATAACATTTCGGCATAAGGCTCAAGCGCACCTTTCAGATAAGGGATTTTGTCATCAGCAACGATCTTCATCTTCTAACTAATTTCATGAAAGTTAATAATTTTTACCTCTTTGACCAGAATGCTATTTTTTTTAATTTCGTGTATTGATACAAAAAGATAGCACAAAAATATTAATTATTTAATAATCAACTTCTTTGAAAAAACTATCATTTCTTGGAATAGGACCTAAAATTGCGGTAGTGTTTTTGCCATGGCTTGCAGTTACAATTGTGGCAAGCATACTTTACAAAGATATCTTTGTTTATACCCACTCTAAAAATAAGATTATCCTCGTTGCCGGAATTCTGTTCATGGCATTTGCCCTGATATTCTATTTTTCTACGGTCAGGCTCTTGTTAAGCGGACTGAAAGAAACAAAACTGGTTACAAAAGGGAGTTTTGCGCTATGTCAGAATCCTCTTTATATGGCAATTATCCTTCTCATTGTTCCGGCATTATCACTTATCTTAAACTCATGGCTTGTACTCACAAGTAGTCTTGCAGGTTATCTTATGATGGCACTTTATATTAAGGATGAATATAGTGAGCTGGAACATTTTTTTGGAGAGGAATATCTGAAATACAAAAAGGAAACTCCAGAATTTTTTCCATTGCGGCTGAGGAAATCCTCCCAAAAGAAAATTTAGACCTCAGCGATGAAGATTTTTAATACCAGAAACGGATTCAGAATAACACGTCTGCTTAGAGGAAGAAGCAATGTATTTCTTGTAGAAGGCAATAATAAAAGAATACTTATCGACACCTCTCCCGGCAATAAATGGACAAAACTTAAACTTCGGCTTAAAAATCTGGGTATTAATAAAATAAACTACCTGATACTGACACATACCCATTATGACCATGCCGGAAATGCATCTAAAATAAAAAGACTGTTTGAGGCTAAAGTGATCGTAAATAAACAGGAGGTCTTATTCCTTCAAAGTGGGGAGATGTCTATTCCTTCAGGAACAAATCTTATTACCAAATTTATTGTAAATAATATTGCCCCGTTACTTCAATCAAAACTCAACTACGAACCGTGCCAGGCTGATATAATTGTCGATCAATATCTCGATCTTAATGAACTTGGCATAAATGGCATTATTATTCACACACCGGGTCATTCACCCGGATCACAAAGTGTTATTATTGACAATGAAATCGCTATTGTTGGTGACGCCATGTTCGGGATATTTCCGGGATCAATCTATCCTTCTTATGCTGAAGATGTACAATGAAATGATAAGAAGCTGGAGTAAGCTGCTTGATTATAAATGCAGTTACTACCTGCCTTCGCATGGTTGGTCTGTAAGCAGGAAAGTACTTTCCAGAGAGCTTGGGAAAAGAGGATATTAACTTATTTGCAAATGAATAAAGAATTAGGGCTATATTTAAACCCCAATGCCTCACAAATATAATTTCTGTGAGCCCTGGGTTAGAGGAAGTAGTTTAAGTGAATTTCAATTCTCTGAATCTTCTTAAATATCCTTCTCTTTCAAAATATTATAGTTATAATTAATTTTTTAAAATATTTTCAAGGGACAATTCGTATTAAAATTGTCCGACTGAAAATTATAATCCAACATTTATGCTACGCTTTCTTATTGCTTTTTTCACATTAGCTCTTTTAAATACCATATCACTTCTATCCCAACCTGAAATTAAAGCAACTTACACAGACACCCCACCAACAATAGATGGTTCTTTGAATGATGCCGTATGGAACAGCGCAACTGTAATCAATGAATTATTCCAGAGAGAGCCAAATCCCGGAGAACCTGTCTCTGAAAAAACGGAATTTCTTTTCCTGTTCGATCATAATAACCTTTACGTTGGCGTTCACTGCTATGACGACCCGAAAGGGATAACCGCCAAGGAACTCTCCCGGGATGTTAGCCTTGGGGAGGACGACAGGGTACAGATAATACTTGATACTTACCTCGATGGCCGTAGCGGATACTGGTTTCAGATTGGTCCGAGAGGAAGTATCGGTGATGCTCTCGTAAATGAAAATGGAAAAGACTTCAATAAGTCATGGGATGGACTTTGGGACGGAAAAGCTAAAATCACAAATGACGGATGGGAAGGTGAACTTATTATACCATTTAAAACACTGGCATTTAAAAAGGGAGAAAGTACATGGGGACTTAAACTGATAAGATACATAAAGAGGAAATCTGAGACTGCTTACTGGCCGGCTACTACATTGGATGCAAACAAATTTCAGATTTCCGATGCAGGTAGAATTACCGGAATAACTGACATCTCTCAGGGCATAGGTCTGGATATCATTCCATATCTGACCGGAGGAATAAGCAAGAAACAGGATGCCGGCAAAAAGCCAGTCGTTGATGGAGGTGTTGATCTGTTCTATCATATTACTCCTTCTCTTAAAGCTGCAATAACTATCAATACCGATTTTGCTCAGACTGAAGTTGATGAGAAACAGATCAACCTTACCAGATTCAATCTGTTTTTCCCTGAGAAAAGAGATTTCTTTCTCGATGGCGCAAACTATTTCACTTTTGGTATTAACGGGGATAATGAGAATCCTCAGAGTACCCAGATGATACCATTCTTCTCCAGAAGAATAGGACTGGATGAAGAGGGAAATCCCGTTGCCATAAAATACGGAGGGAAGTTTACAGGTAAGGTAGGAAACTGGAATCTGGGCGTACTTCATATAAAAGATGATAACAAATGGAACAATCCAGGATATACTGTAGGCAGGATTTCCCGAAATTTAGGGAAACAGTCATCAATTGGTGTAATCGCAACAAACGGGAATGCTTTTTCCGACCAGAATAACTCATTGGCTGGTATTGACCTCAGACTTGCGAGCTCCCAGTTCTCAGGAAATAAAAATATTAACTATAACCTTTATGGTCTTAAGTCATTTACGCAAGGCATTACAGGCGACGATATTTCTTTTGGTTCTGAAATAAACTATCCGAATGATAAGTTCAATTTCAGGGTAGGTTATATGCAGATAGGCGACAACTTCACTCCCGGACTTGGTTTTATGCCAAGAAGAAATATCAGGAACTTTTATGGAGGGGCAGGTATTGGACCTCGTCCTGCAAAATTCGCCGGTAATGCAGGTAAAATCAGGTCTCATGTACACTGTCATCAGCAATCTGAAAAACGGAGGAATGCAAACCGCACAGATTGACTTTAAAATTGCTGATATCATATTCCTCAGTGGCGACCTGATCTCCCTTGCTTCCCAATATCAGTTCGAATCGCTCGAAAATGATTTTCACATCTTTGAAAATTTTGTGATACCGGTTAATGAATACAATTTCTGGAGGCATAATTTGACACTCACATCGGCAAAACGCAGAAATTTTTGGGCATCAACAAAAATTGGAATAGGGTCATTCTATTCCGGAAAAAGAACCGATTTGCTTCTTCAGACAGGTTATAAAGTCTTTGTACCGGTTTATATCGGTCTGGAATCAGACCGTAGATGGGTTGATCTGCCGGATGGTAATTTTATTACCCAGATCTACAGGATGAATCTCAATTTTCTGTTCAGTCCTTATCTATCATGGTATAATTTCGCCCAGTATGAAAATCAGACAAAGACCATAGGATGGCAATCGAGATTTCAGTGGATTGTCAAACCAGGAAAAGAGATATTCCTGACTTTCAACTCCCCTCTGATAGATCCCCTCGAACGTTTTCATACAGAAGTGTACGAGGCAAGAGTAAAAGTTAAATACACTATAAGGTTTTAGTTCTTCTCTGTGTTCTCTGTACAGCCTGAGTCCCATCTTTGCGGGATCGAATGTCTCTGTGTAACTCGTATGTTTGTTCTTTGAAATATATGTATAAAGTTATTGATTTATTGTTTTACTTAACTGACAATTTTGGTCTGTGTTGTAGGTCTAATGAACCTGTCACAGAGTTTATTATGTCAGTCAGGTAAAAATCGGGAAATAACATGGTTCTTAAAACCGTATTTACGAGAAAGATGTTACCTGTTATTGTAAAACAAAATCTAATGCTCTATGAAACTTTATTTGGGAGGTGATGTCAGTAAAGGGTATGCCGACTGGGTAATCCTTTCCGAGAAGAAACAAGCTGTTATAGAAAACTTTCAGCTTGATGACACCTATGCTGGTCATTGCAAGCTTTATTCTACTCTTGAAGCTTACTTTAGCAAGCATCAGGGGTTGGAAATCTATGCAGCAGTAGAAAGTACAGGTGGTTATGAGAACAACTGGTTCAGCACCCTTAAAGGCTATCAAAAGGTTTTTAACCTTAAGGTTGCCAGGGTAAATCCGGCGGGTGTTAATTTTAACCGCAGAGCTGGATTAAAACGTAATGTTACAGATGCTATCAGTGCTTTAAGTATTGCTGAATACCTTATTAATCATCCTGATAATATTAAGTATGATCAGGATGACAAGTGGAAATCGCTTTGTCGTCATTGGAATTTCGTTGAAATGCAGAAGCAGCAAAGGGTGCAGACCATCAATCAATTGGAAACAATCTTGTATAGCGCAAATCCGACGTTGATGCGTTTTAAGAAAGATAATTTGCCCAATTGGTTACTGGAATTAATAATCCAATGTCCAACTGCTGATACATTAGCGAAGGCCCGTCCTGAAAAGCTTGCAAAAATCCCTTACCTGTCATTAGCCAGAGCCAAGACTCTGGTAGCAGAAGCGAAACAAAGCATAGCTTCTGCAAAAGATAAAAATGCAGAGATTTTGGTTAGTCAAATTGCCCGGCAAATCAAATCATTTGATCTGAATATCAAAAGTCAAATGCAATTGATTGAACGGGATCTTACTTGTCCTGAGATTGAAATACTAAAGACATTTAAGGGTATTGATACCATTTCTGCAATTGGTCTGTTACTCGAAATAGAAACCATTGAGCGTTTTCCTACGGTAAAGGGCTTTAGTTGTTATTATGGATTGCATCCCAAGTTTAAGCAAAGTGGAGATAAGGTAATAGGCGTGCGCATGAGTAAGCAGGGTAGTAAAAACATGCGTAAGATACTGTTCAATATTGCCAAAGGTGCTATTACTTATAATCCATTAATCACAGCTGTTTATGAGAAAAAACTATCCCATGGAATGAAAAAAATGGCTGCTATTGGTGTATGCATGCATAAAATATTACGAATCATTTATGGAATGCTTAAGAACAAACAAGCATACAATCCCATAATTGACAAGCAAAATTGTGAAAGATCAAAAGATAAGCAACATGAAAAACAACAACAGGAAAATGCAAACATTGATAAAAGCCGTCGTTATCAGGAATTTGATATAGAAGCACCTATATCAAGAAAACAGACAAAAAAAAGGAGGGAACACGATTTGTCCCAATGTGAAATAACTTCACAACGTACGGGATCCACATGTTCCTCCGAAACAAAATTATGAAAAATCAATTTATAAACACTTAAAAATTAACAACTTTAAGAACCTAATTTTCCCGATTACAAAATGCCAAAGAACTTTATACAATATTTTAAAAAAAAAGAAACATTTAACGAAATAACTCTGTGTAATTCTTAATTAAATGGTTACACAGAGTTACACTGAGGAGGCACAGAGTGACTCAGGAATGCATAGAGGTCTACTGAGGTAAACACAGAGATTCAGAGAGTTATTCCATTATCGTCATCTCATTTAACAAATACCCTGCACCTGCAAATTTATCGATCAAAAAGAGTGCATATCTTATATCGAGACTTATATTACGGCTCTGGTCAGGATTATAAGCCAGATCACTTGCCACACCTTCCCATGCTCTGTCGAAATTAACACCAATCAACTGACCATCAGCATTGATAACAGGGCTTCCTGAATTTCCTCCTGTTGTATGATTATTAGCTATAAAACATACAGGAACTTCTCCATTCTGAGTATAGCGACCAAAGTCCCTGTTTTTATATAACTCTTTTAGTCTCTCAGGAACATCATAATCATAGATGGCCGGATTATCTTTTTCCATAATACCTTTAAGGGTTGTATAAGGAGTAAAATATACTGCATCTTTGGAAAAATAACCTTTAACAGTACCATAAGTAAGACGAAGGGTTGAGTTGGCATCGGGATAGAAAATACGATTTTTGTCAAATTCCATCTGAGCTGTCATATAATCCTTATTAAGCTTCTCTAATCTCATTGTTTAATCTTGACAATTCAGGACGAACATTTGCTGAGATAAAGTCGCTTGCGCTTATTGAAAGAAGGTAAAAGGGATCTTTATTCAACTTTGCCAACTCAGATGAATTAAATGTACTAACAAAAGCTTCAAACTTTTTCTGGTTTGCAAAAATTGTCTTGTCATACAATTTATCAACGACTGCAGCGAAATCTCCCTTGCACATATTTTTTAGTTTAATATATTCAGGAGCCTGCCATTTTGGATCGATATTCTCACCATACATTGTCATCACAGCAACAAAAAGCTTTTTATCTGTAGCCTGATCATAGTTTTTGAAAAAGACCTTTCCTGCTTCCAGGAGATTAATCCTCAAAACTTTAATCTTATCCTGATCGCTTTTATCTTTTACAGCATCTGCCAACGACTTCATACTTCTGGCGAATCCCACAGCTTCAGCACCACTGCCGAAAAAGACATCATTAGTATAATTGTATACCAGATTATATTCTGCCATGTCGGCATATAGTTTTTTATAATCAGGAAGTAAATTCCCATACTTAAGACTACGATCCTTATCTGCATTTATCCAGTCAGTAAGTTTGCTTTCAAACTCTCTTTTCTTCTCTATGGTTCCCATCTTTTCCAATCCCTGATTCTCCCCTATCCATCGCTTCCATGAGTTGGCTATACCTGATTTCTTTGCTGAGTATTGTATTCTTATCATTGGATCAGTGTTCATTGCAGCCTCCATTATTTCGATCTTCTTTGTTCTGATGGCAATCATTTTAGGATTAATAAAATTCTTTACCATATCGATATGATACGAAGGAACATACTCCGCTGTTGATCCCGGATAACCAAATACCATTGTAAAATCACCCTCTTTCACTCCCTTCAGGGATATTGGAAAATGATATGCAGGTTTATAGGGGATATTATCCTTAGAATACTCAGCAGGCATGTTTTCTTTATCAGCATATATCCTGAACAAAGAAAAGTCTCCTGTATGACGGGGCCATATCCAGTTATCTGTTTCACCGCCAAACTTTCCGATTGCAGAAGGGGGTGCACCAACCAGTCGAACATCTCTGAATGTTTCATTTACAAAAAGAAAATATTGATTCCCCATATAGAATGGACGCACAATAGCTGAATATCCGGTACCTTCAACTGCTTGCTTTCGTATCGCATTAATATTTGTATTTATCAGCTTTTTCACGTTCATCGCCGGTCATTTTATCATTCACACCACTAAGCACCTTATCTGTAACATCTTCCATCCTTTTAAGGAAGGTAACAGTTAGCCCGGGGTTTGGCAGTTCCTCCTGTCTTGACATAGCCCAGAATCCATTTGTAAGATAATCATGATCCAGAGTGGAATGTCTCTGAATCTGGCCATAACCACAATGATGATTTGTTATCAGCAGTCCTTCAGAAGAAATTAATTCGCCGGTGCATCCACCTCCAAACCGTACAATTGCATCTTTCATGCAGGCCTTATTCACACTGTAGATGTCGTCAGCATTAAGCTTGAATCCCTTTTCCTGCATGAGTTTTATATTATATTTCTCTATCAGTATCGGAATCCACATTCCTTCATCAGCCCGTAAAGCCGGTGCAAGCAATACAATCAATAACAGCGTGATTGTCAGTAGTTTGTTTTTCATAAATTATTTATTAATCCTAATTATATATTATCTTGTTTTCCGCAATAATTTTACTCTGCAATTCAATTTCTAATTATCAGGCAAATTATTTACCTGATCCTCTGTTTTCATTTAGCAATACTCACGTAATGAACCTGCCAAGTTCCTCATAGAGCCTCTGTACAGGCATTCCAACAACATTAAAATAAGAACCTTCAATATTACTGCAGGCAGCCAGTCCGATCCATTCCTGAATTCCATATGCCCCCGCTTTATCATAAGGATGAAACTTGTTAATATAATACGTAATTTCAGCATCAGTAAGATGTTCAAAAGTCACTTTGGTAGAAACTGAAAATGTAACTTCTCTGTGAGTGGAGATCATTGATACTGCTGTTATTACTTCGTGGGAATTACCAGACAGTTCCTTTAGAATACGGAAGGCATCATCTGATGTTGAAGGCTTCCCAAGTACTTTATTATTACACCAAACTATAGTGTCAGCCGTGATAACAATCTCATTATCTGATAATTCATTTCTAAAACATCCGGCTTTCCATTTTGCTACATGAACAGCAATTTCCTCTCCGTTAAGCCCATCAGGATATGACTCATCATAATCCTTAATTCGTACCTCAAAATTAAGGCCCAGTTCGCGTAACAACTCCTGTCGTCGGGGCGACTGAGATGCAAGAATAATCTTATAATGGTTAAGCTTATCAAATATCATTTCAGAAAAGGTCCCAGGTTAGTAATACCTTTACCACTACAGAGTAGAGAATACCTGTCAGCATCACAAGTTTCATGAGGCTGCTGGCACTATGGAGCTGTTGTCCTGTTGTTGCTTGTAAACACTTTGTAAATGACTATCAATAATGGCATTACTATAGCAGTTGAGAGGTAAATAAAAGTTATTGTATCGTTAATGTAAAAATACCATGTCAGGTAAAGAAGAACTATTGTGACTATTATCAGACAAACCGAGACTAACTTTGAAAGCATAACTCCCAAAACGACCGGAATTGTATTTCTTCCGTACGCAATATCACCTTCAAAGTCCTCAATATCTTTGATTATCTCTCTGTATAAGTGTTGTAAGAAAAGCAAAAATAGCAAATCCTCCTACCCAATAGACAATTAAATTTATTGGAGGAAGTGAAACTGCGTGAATAGAATAATATTTATATAAGGCAGGCCATTCATAAAATACAACAAGAAGAGGAACCATTGCAGTAAGCAAAGCAACAATTAAATTACCAATAAGAAATTGTCTTTTATAACTTGCTGAATAGAAATAGAGCAGCCCGGAGACTACCAGGAACAGTAGCTCCCATCATAAGATAACCAGCTGTCCATGAGATATAAAAACCTATTGCTACACCGGCAACATTGAAGATATTATGCCACATCATTGCCTCTCTTCGGGGTATTTTAGTCCCCACAATAACTTTCCCTTTGTTAATAAGGTCGGTCTTAATATCGAAATAATCATTTATTACATAACCTCCTGCAGTAATAAAGACTGTTGCAAGAACCAGCAGAAAGAAATTAAACAAACCAAACTGAAGAACAACCGGAACTTCTTCTGAAGTTTCTTTCAGGATTACAGTTAGCCTGCCAATAAGAGGACTTATAACCATATACCGCATCAGAACCATAGTCAGAATAACTATAAGCAGATTTTTCCACCTGATAAGATTTAAAAATTCTTTCATAATCACCACGTAAATGCATCGGAATCCATCCAGTTGTCATGTAATCTCAGCACTTGTTCAATTACATCCCTTACACATCCCTCTCCACCTTTTTTATCGGAAATATATGCGGATATCTGTTTTATCTCACTATCAGCATCAGATGGACAAACAGAAACACCTGCAATTTTCATTACTTCATAATCAGGGATATCATCACCCATAAATAAGACATCTGATTTATTAAGGTTATATTTATTAAGAAAATTATTAAAATGCTCAAGCTTGTTATGACTGTTAAGATAAATATCTGTAATACCCAGAGTATTCAATCTTCTTTTATACTCTTTCGATTTGCAACCTGATATAACACCAATATGGTAACCTTTTTTAACTGCCAGTTGAAGAGCATAACCGTCGCGAAGGTTTATTGTTCTGTTTGGCGATCCGAAAGAATTCAGACCTATGGTTTGAAGCGATAAAACACCGTCAATATCAAATACAAATGCTTTTATATTTGCCAGTCCCTCTTTAAAATTCGCCATCTATCACTCCTTTTTATAATAATCAATTATTGACTCTGTCATATCAATGTAAATATTTCTCAGTTCAGGGGAGAAAGATAATAATTCCAGATGTTTTTCGATAGTATTCCGGTCATTTCGTACAGCAGGACCGGTCTGAGATTTATCAGGTCCGATTTCAATTGCTTTTCTTATTGTCTCCTGAAGAAGAGGCTTCATAACCTCAAAAGAAAATCCCGATTTAAGAGTCAGGTCCTTCCCTAATGTGAGTATGTGATTAGTAAAATTACAGGTAAAAACAGCAGCAAGATGTAACATTCTTCTGTGTTCACTGTCGGCAAAAAACGCTTTGCCTCCAATAGACCCTGTAAGTTTATCAATAGTATCGGACCCCTTGTTCATCAACTGATTCAAGGAAAAAAGGAAGACCTCTGAAATTGATTTTTCTTTCGGATGAAAAGGTCTGTAGCGGATAAAAAACGCCTTTTCTTTTAATTTGTTCCGGAAAAACATCGATGCCAATGCTTCCTGCAGTATGTACAACCAGTGTTTCAGGATTACATTTAATCTGATCAAGTACATTCTTAAGTTTATGATCAGGTACCGAGACAATAATAACATCTGTATTATCAGGAAATATGGGTGAAGCAGACCACTTTGAATTACAATAACCTGCAAGCAGTTTACCCCTTTTCTCAGTTTCTGAAACAACCAATTTTATTTTATGACCGGCATTATACATCTCCCTGCAAAGCGAACTAGCCACTCTTCCGGCACCAACAAAAGACAGGTTAAGTTGATTCATCAACGAATTTTTATGAAAGATACAAAATTGCCATAAAAGAATATGCTACCAGAAGAAATGAAAAATTTATCTCATCGGAATAAGATCGAAATACCTGAAAGGAGGAGATCAGACCTGGCTATTTCTTACCGTAAAGGTTTACAGTAACATCAGAAACCTGAATCATATAGACCTTATAAGGTGTCTGGTATGAGTAATTGCTGCTCTGATACAGATAATTGCACTCCCAGAAGACCTGGCCTGATACAAGGAGAACATCTCCCGATTTATAATCTGTAAACTTTGGGAACATTTCACCAGGATTACAAAAGTTGTATGAATCGTATGGATTTGATGTCAGATTAAAAGTAATATTTGTACCCGATCTCATTATAATATACTGTTGCCTGAGCTTTATCCAGTGTAAAAAGAACATCACCGTCACATCCGCACTTATCCTGTTTTTTGCAACCTGTATATGAGACAACTGGTGCCATAAATATCAGTAGTACCAGGATTTTCCTTATTAGCTTAATTTTCATTCAAGAATTATCTAGCGGGTTAATAAATTAATAACTGACAAAGTAAACTTTTATTTCATTGATAACAAAAAAATAAGCCGTCAAAAGATGTGTTTGACGGCTATATCTGGAGTTTTAAGCAAATTAAGCTTGTGCTGTGGGGCCACCAAAAGAAAGTGGCAATGCAGGCCCTGAACCCTTAACATCCTTTATTGTACCATGAACAGATTCATATTTGGCTATGTTGTCCTGAAGAGCAGCAACAAGTCTTTTTGCATGTTCAGGTGTCAGAATAATTCTGGACTTCACCTGGGCCTTTGGTATCCCTGGCATAATTCTGACGAAATCAACTACAAATTCAGATGCTGAATGAGTAATTACTGCAAGATTTGAATATGTTCCCTGAGCAACTTCTTCATTCAATTCGATATTGATCTGGTTTGGGTTCTTGGGATCTGTCATAATTTTATTAAAAAATTAATTATTTTAAAGTTGTTTCAGATTCTGCATTGGTTTCATGTTCAACACCCATAAGATTTTCATACTCATCGAGAGAACCGACAATTATACCATTATACTGACGTTGACCTGTTCCGGCAGGAATAAGATGTCCAACAATAACGTTTTCTTTAAGTCCTTCAAGTCTGTCGATCTTACCTAAGATGGCTGCTTCATTAAGTACTTTTGTTGTTTCCTGGAATGATGCTGCTGAGAAGAAACTATTTGTCTGCAAGGCAGCTCTTGTAATTCCCTGTAAAACCTGGCTTGATGTAGCAGGAATTGCATCCCTGGCTTCAACAACCTTCAGGTCGCGACGTTTAAGTACAGAATTGTCATCCCTGAGTTTACGTGCCGATATGATCATACCCGGACGTAATGTCTGAGAATCACCGCCTTCAACAATTACTTTCTTACCATAGATCCAGTCATTCTCATCCATGAAGTCAAGCTTATCAACAACCTGTCTTTCAAGAAATTTAGTATCACCCGGATCAACAATCTCTACCTTACGCATCATCTGACGTACAATAATCTCAAAGTGTTTATCATTGATCTTAACACCCTGTAACCGGTAAACTTCCTGAATCTCATTTACAATATATTCCTGAACTTTTGTGGGTCCTTTAATTGAAAGTATATCAGAAGGAGTAATTGCACCATCTGAAAGAGGAATTCCGGCTTTAACATAGTCGTTTTCCTGAACAAGGATCTGTTTTGAAAGAGGAACAAGATATTTCTTTGTTTCCTCAGTTTTTGACTTAATAGTTATTTCCCTGTTACCTCTTTTAATCTTTCCGAATGTAACCTCACCATCTATCTCGGATACAATTGCCGGGTTGGAAGGATTACGAGCTTCAAAGAGTTCTGTAACCCTTGGAAGACCACCGGTTATATCACCTGATTTACCAACTGCACGAGGAATTTTTGCCAGTACTTCACCTGCTTCAACCATTTTATCTGTATCAACAACAAGGTGAGATCCTACAGGAAGGTTATAAACTCTGAGCTCCTCTCCTTTGGCATTCAATATTTTAATAGCCGGGTTTTTGGTTTTGTCCCTGCTCTCAGTAATTACTTTTTCTTTAAATCCGGTCTGCTCATCGGATTCTTCCCGGAAAGTTATACCTTCGATAAGGAAGTCATAACCGATCTTTCCAGCCATTTCAGAAATAATAACAGCATTGAAAGGATCCCATTCACATATCAGTTTGCCTTTTTCAATTTCCTGTCCTGGTTTAATATAAAGCTTCGATCCGTAAGGAATTGTATGAGTTGTAAGAGCAATACCGGTTTTCTTGTCAATGATCCTTAGTTCTGCAAGACGACCAATAACAATGTCAATCTCACCTTTTTCAGTATCCTTCTTAGGAACAGTTCTTATTTCCTCAATTTCGGCAATACCACCATAACGGGCAACAAGCCTGGATTCAGTAGTAATATTCGATGCAGTACCTCCAACGTGGAAGGTACGAAGTGTAAGCTGTGTTCCGGGTTCACCGATACTCTGAGCTGCAATAACACCTACAGCCTCACCTTTCTGCACCATACGTCCGTTGGCAAGATTACGTCCGTAGCATTTTGCACAGACACCTTTCTTGGATTCGCATGTTAAGTACCGAACGTATTTCTACCTGTTCAATAGGTGAATCTTCGATTTTCTTTGCAAGATCTTCAGTAAGTTCCTGTCCTGCTTCAACGATTAGTTCACCGGTAAGAGGATGATATACATTATGAACAGTTGTACGTCCGAGAACTCTTTCATATAGAGATTCAACAACTTCCTCATTTTTCTTGATGGCTGTTGCAACAAGTCCTCTGAGTGTACCGCAATCTTCTTCATTTATAATTACATCCTGTGAAACATCAACAAGACGACGTGTCAGATAACCAGCATCAGCTGTTTTAAGAGCAGTATCAGCAAGACCTTTACGGGCACCGTGAGTTGATATAAAGTACTCAAGAACAGATAAGCCTTCTTTAAAGTTTGAAAGAATCGGGTTTTCAATGATCTCCGATCCTGCTGCACCTGATTTCTGTGGTTTAGCCATAAGACCCCTCATACCTGAGAGCTGACGTATCTGTTCTTTCGAACCCCTTGCACCTGAGTCAAGCATCATATAAACAGAATTGAAACCCTGTTTATCAGTTGACAGCTGCTTCATCAGTGTCTGGGTAAGACGGGCATTAACATGTGTCCAGATATCAATTATCTGATTATAACGCTCATTATTGGTGATGAATCCCATGCTATAGTTATTGAGTACCTCTTCAACCTGCTCATAACCCTCATCAACAAATTTTGTTTTTTCCTCAGGTATAATAACATCATCAAGGTTGAATGAAAGACCTCCCTTGAAAGCAGAATGAAATCCAAGGTTCTTAATAGCATCGAGAAAATCAGCTGTTTTTGCTGTTCCTGCAAGTTTCAGAACACGACCGATGATATCACGCAGTGATTTTTTTGTAAGGATCTCATTAATGTAATCCTACCTCATGAGGAACATACTGATTGAAGATTACTCTACCAACCGTAGTTTCAATAAGGTGATTTACAAACTCACCGTCGACCCTGTCGTCTACCTTAACTTTAATAACGGCATGAAGGTCAATTTGTCCTTCATTATATGCGATATTAACTTCTTCAGCAGAATAAAAAATAAGACCTTCTCCTCTGACTTTCTCAGTTTCAGTACTCTTTCTGCCTTTGGTAATATAATAAAGTCCGAGAACCATGTCCTGTGAAGGAACAGTTATTGGAGCACCATTGGCAGGGTTGAGAATATTATGTGAAGCAAGCATAAGCATCTGAGCTTCAAGCACTGCCCCATTTCCCAAAGGAAGGTGAACAGCCATCTGGTCACCGTCGAAGTCAGCGTTGAAAGCTGTACAAACGAGCGGGTGAAGCTGAATAGCTTTTCCTTCAATAAGTTTTGGCTGAAAAGCCTGAATACCAAGCCTGTGAAGTGTAGGAGCACGGTTAAGAAGTACCGGGTGTCCTTTGAGAACATTCTCAAGTATATCCCAAACGACAGGATCTTTCCTGTCAACAATTTTCTTGGCCGACTTAACTGTCTTTACTATACCTCTTTCAATAAGCTTACGTATAATGAATGGCTTATAAAGTTCAGCAGCCATATCTTTAGGCAAACCGCATTCGTGAAGTCCTAGTTCAGGTCCAACAACAATAACTGAACGTGCAGAGTAATCGACTCTTTTACCAAGCAGGTTCTGACGGAAACGACCCTGTTTTCCTTTAAGACTGTCGCTCAAAGATTTAAGCGGCCGGTTAGCATCAGTTTTTACTGCATTAGCTTTTCTTGAGTTATCGAACAGAGAATCGACAGCTTCCTGAAGCATACGCTTTTCGTTACGAAGGATTACTTCCGGAGCTTTTATCTCAATAAGTCTTTTCAGACGGTTATTTCTGATGATTACCCTTCTGTAAAGGTCGTTCAGGTCACTGGTTGCAAAACGTCCGCCATCGAGAGGAACAAGAGGTCTTAATTCCGGAGGAATCACAGGAACCACTTTAATAATCATCCACTCAGGTTTATTTATCTGCTTGGAATCTCTGAAAGCCTCAACAACCTGTAGACGCTTAAGAGCCTCATTTTTACGCTGTTGGGATGTTTCAGTATTAGCCCTGTGTCGAAGAGAATATGACATCTCATCGAGATCAATACGAGCAAGCAGTTTATAAAGAGCTTCCGCTCCCATATCCGCCACAAACTTATCAGGATGAGTATCTTCGAGATACTGATTTTCTTTTGGAAGAGCTTCAGTAATCTCGAGGTATTCCTCTTCAGTAAGAAAATCGAGATATTTGACACCATCCACAGCTTTGATACCAGGGTTGATAACCACATATCTCTCATAGTAAATTATTGAATCGAGCTTCTTGGTCGGCAGACCAAGAAGATACCCGATTTTATTTGGTAATGACCTGAAATACCAGATGTGTGCAACAGGAACAACGAGGGAAATATGCCCCATCCTTTCACGACGCACCTTTTTCTCAGTTACTTCAACACCGCAACGGTCGCAAACGATTCCTTTATAACGAATCCTTTTGTACTTTCCGCAATGGCACTCGTAATCTTTTACCGGTCCAAATATCCTTTCGCAGAATAATCCATCGCGCTCAGGTTTATAAGTACGGTAATTTATAGTTTCAGGTTTCAGAACTTCACCACTTGAACGATCAAGTATTTCTTCGGGTGAAGCGAGACCTATTGAGATTTTTGAGTAACTGGTCTTTGTTTTGTTATCTCTTCTGAATGACATATGCTGAATATTATTTTATTCTAAAACTAAAAATTCAAAACCTTACGTGATACTTAATCAAGTATCACGCTAAGTCCGAGACCTCTCAGTTCATGTAGGAGAACGTTCAGTGATTCGGGAATACCGGGCAAAGGCATTGGTTCACCCTTCACAATAGCTTCGTATGCTTTGGCACGTCCAACAACATCGTCCGACTTAATTGTGAGTATCTCCTGGAGAATATGGGCAGCACCAAATGCTTCGAGAGCCCACACTTCCATTTCACCAAAACGCTGACCTCCAAATTGAGCTTTACCTCCAAGTGGTTGCTGAGTGATAAGTGAGTATGGTCCGATTGAACGGGCATGCATCTTATCGTCAACCATATGGCCCAGTTTAAGCATGTAAATTACACCTACAGTTGCAGGCTGGTCGAATCTTTCACCAGTTCCACCATCATAGAGGTAAGTCTTTCCATATTTTGGAACTTTTGCCTCTTCGGTATATTCAGTGATTTGAGTTATAGTTGCACCATCAAAAATTGGTGTTGAGAATGTTAGTCCAAGTTTTAAACCGGCCCATCCGAGAACAGTTTCATAAATCTGTCCCAGGTTCATCCTCGAAGGAACACCAAGAGGGTTAAGAACAATATCAACAGGTGTGCCATCCTCAAGGAATGGCATATCCTCAGCACGTACAATTCTGGCAACGATACCTTTGTTACCATGGCGACCTGCCATTTTATCCCCAACCTTCACCTTACGTTTTTTGGCAATATAAACTTTAGCCAGACGAACAATTCCTGCTGGCAGTTCATCTCCGATTGTGATATTGTATTTTCTCCTTTTATATACTCCGTCAATCTCCTTATACTTAAGTATGTAGTTATGAAGAAGCTGTTTGATACTGTCGTTTTTCTTTTTATCAGTAGTCCATTTATTTGGATTTGCATTCAGGAAATCAACTTCCTGAAGCTGTTTCAAAGTGAATTTACTACCTTTCGGAATGACATCAACATTAAGGTAATCTTTTACGCCCTGCGAAGTCTTGCCATTGACAAGAATAAACAGTTTGTCAACCAGTCTGTGCCTTAAGTTCATCAGCACTTCTGTTGAATTCAGCCTCAATTTTGTCGAGTAATGGTTTTTCAACTGCTTTAGCTTTTCTGTCCTTAATAGCTCTGGTGAAAAGTTTCTTATTAATTACAACACCTTCGAGTGATGGACCAGCTTTAAGAGAAGCATCCTTAACATCTCCTGCCTTGTCACCAAAGATGGCACGAAGAAGTTTTTCTTCAGGTGATGGATCTGATTCTCCTTTAGGAGTTATCTTACCAATAAGTATATCACCCGGTCTGATATGAGCTCCGATCCTTATAAGACCATTCTCATCAAGGTTCTTCGTTGCTTCCTCGCTAACGTTAGGAATATCTGAAGTAAGTTCTTCAAGACCGCGTTTTGTATCGCGTACCTCAAGCTGGAATTCATCAATATGAACCGATGTAAAGTAGTCTTCCTGAACAACTTTTTCAGAGATCACAATAGCATCTTCAAAATTGTAACCTTTCCATGGCATGAAAGCCACTTTAAGGTTTCTTCCAAGAGCAAGTTCACCATTTTTGGTTCCATAACCTTCGGTAAGAACCTGTCCTTTAACAACTTTTTCACCTTTTCTTACAACAGGTACCAGGTTGATACATGTATTCTGGTTTGTTTTCCTGTACTTTGGAAGAGTATAGCGTTTAATATCATCATCAAAGCTGACAAACTTCTCCTCATCGGTACGGGTATATCGGATAACGATTTCATTGGAATCAACAAATTCAATTATACCGTCACCTTCAGCTGCGAAGAGTATCCGGCTATCGCTGATAACTTTTGCCTCCAGACCTGTTCCCACTATAGGAGCCTCAGGGTTCATAAGAGGAACTGCCTGTCGCATCATGTTAGAACCCATGAGAGCCCTGTTGGCATCGTCATGTTCAAGGAATGGTATCAGTGATGCTGCAATTGATGCAATCTGGTTGGGAGCAACATCCATAAGGTCAACTTTACCAACCTCTTCGAATGGATAGTCAGCTTCATATCTGCATTTGGCTCTTGCATTTTCAAAATGTCCGTCCGGAAGTAAAGCAGCATTAGCCTGGGCTATCATTTTTTCTTCTTCTTCTTCAGCACTCAGCCATACAATGCCATCTTCACTGAAATCAACCTTTGCATCCTTAACCTTACGGTAAGGTGTTTCAATAAATCCGAGTGAATTGATTTTTGCATAAACGCAGAGTGATGAAATAAGACCAATATTAGGTCCTTCCGGTGTTTCAATCGGGCAAAGACGTCCATAATGAGTATAGTGAACGTCCCTGACCTCAAAACCGGCTCTTTCACGAGACAAACCACCTGGTCCCAGTGCTGATAAACGACGTTTATTTGTCATTTCAGCCAGTGGGTTGGTTTGATCCATGAATTGGGAAAGCTGGTTAGTTCCGAAGAAGGAGTTAATTACCGATGAAAGTGTTTTTGAGTTGATAAGATCAACAGGAGTAAACACTTCATTATCCCTGACATTCATTCTTTCACGAATAGTACGAGCCATACGGGCAAGACCTACACTGAACTGTGAGTATAACTGTTCACCGACAGTACGTACCCTTCTGTTACTCAGGTGGTCAATATCGTCAATATCAGTTTTGGAGTTGATAAGCTCGATCAGATATCCAATAATTTTGATAATATCTTCACGGGTAAGAATCTTAACATCCATATCGGTATCAAGACCCAGCTTCTTGTTAATCCTGTAACGACCTACCTCACCAAGATCATATCTTTTATCGGAGAAGAACAGCTTATCGATAACATCGCGGGCTGTTGCCTCATCGGGTGGTTCAGCGTTACGCAGCTGACGGTAGATATAGATAACTGCCTCTTTTTCAGAGTTACATGGATCTTTCTGAAGTGTATTATATATGATTGCATAATCAGACAGAGTAGTATCATCTTTATGCAAAAGAATTGCTTTTGCACCTGAATCAACGATCATGTCAACATGATCTGATTCAATTACAGTTTCTCTGTCGAGGATTACTTCATTTCTTTCAATTGAAACAACCTCACCTGTATCTTCATCTACAAAATCTTCAATCCAGGTCTTTAGTACCCTGGCAGCCAGTTTACGTCCGACAAGTTTCTTAATATTAGTTTTAGATACTTTATGTTCCTCAGCGAGGTTAAATATCTCAAGTATCTCCTTATCGCTTTCGAAACCGATAGCGCGGAGCAGAGTTGTTACCGGCAGTTTTTTCTTCCTGTCGATATATGCGTACATTACATTATTTATATCGGTAGCAAACTCAATCCAGGAACCTTTAAAAGGAATAATCCTTGCAGAATAAAGTTTAGTTCCGTTAGCGTGGATGCTCTGACCGAAGAAGACCCCGGGAGATCTGTGTAGTTGTGAAACAACAACTCTTTCAGCGCCATTAATAACAAATGTTGCACGTTCTGTCATATAGGGAACAGTACCAAGATATACATCCTGGATAACTGTATCAAAATCCTCATGTTCAGGGTCAGTACAATAAAGTTTTAGTTTTGCTTTAAGAGGAACGCTGAATGTAAGTCCGCGTTCAATACATTCTTCTATGGTATAACGAGGAGGGTCAATATAATAATCCAGAAATTCAAGAACGAAATTATTCCTTGTATCAGTAATCGGGAAATTTTCGGTAAAGACTTTAAAAAGTCCTTCTCTTTTCCTGTTTTCGGGAGTGGTTCCAAGTTGAAAGAACTCACCGAAGGATTTCAACTGAATCTCCAGAAAATCAGGATATTCAAGCTGATTTTTTCTGGATGCGAAACTTATTCTTTCGGTATTTTTTGAGGACATTTATTAAAAGATTAAGTGAACTTATTATTTAAAGAACAAAAAGGCTTAGTCCCGGAAACCCGGGACTAAACCTATAACCCAGCAATCAGGTATAACTTATTTAAGTTCAACTTCAGCTCCTGCTTCTACTAATTGACTTTTAATAGCTTCAGCTTCTTCTTTGGAGACACCTTCTTTTACTGGAGCAGGAGCAGCATCAACTACTGCTTTGGCTTCTTTCAGTCCAAGACCGGTGATATCCTTAACAAGTTTAACAATCTGCAATTTCTGACCACCTGCTGCTTTGAGGATAACATCAAATGATGATTTCTCTTCAACAACCGGAGCATCTCAGCCAGCTGCTGGTCCTGCTACTGCAACTGCAGCTGCTGCAGGTTCAATGCCATACTCATCTTTGAGTATTTTAGCCAGTTCGTTTACTTCTTTTACAGATAAGTTAACCAGTTCTTCTGCAAATTTCTTAAGATCTGCCATTTTTATCGATTTTTAATTTGATTATACTTTAATTATTCTTCTCTTTTTGATAGTGTTTCAAGAACACCATGAATTTTAGTTCCACCTGATTGCAGGGCGACGATAACATTTTTGGCAGGTGACTGCAAAAGCATAATAATATCACCGATCAGTTCATGTCTGGTTTTAACCGAAACAAGTGTATCAAGCATGGTTTTCACCAATATAAACTGATTCCTGAACGTATGCACCTTTAAGCACAGGTTTATCATGTTTTCTGCGGAATTCCTTGATAAGTTTAGCAGGAGCATTTCCTGATTGTGTAAACATGATGGATGTTGTACCTTTCAGAACCGGATATAGTTCTTCAAAGTTTCCATTAGACTGCTCGAGTGCTCTTTTGAAGCAAGTGTGTTTTTAACAACGAATAAGTTTAATATCATTTTCGAAACACTTTCTTCTAAGATCACTTGTATCAGCGGCATTAAGCTGAGCAGTATCAGTCAGATAAAAGTGGCTGTACTCCTTTAGTTTCTCAGCAAGGCTGTCTATGATAGCATTTTTTTCTTCCCGTCTCATTTTTCTTTTAAGTTTTACTTAACAAATTAATCATCAATACCTTTCGGATCAATCTTAACTCCCGGGCTCATTGTGCTTGAAAGGAATACGCTACGAATGTAGGTACCTTTAGCTGCAGCCGGTTTGAGTTTGTTTACAATTGAGATAAACTCTCTTGCATTCTCGACGATCTTTTGAGGTTCGAATGAGACTTTTCCAATCGAGGCATGAATGATTCCGGTTTTATCAACTTTGAAATCAATCTTACCCTGCTTCACTTCTTTAACAGCCTTACCAATTTCCATGGTAACAGTTCCACTCTTGGGGTTCGGCATCAGTCCGCGAGGACCGAGTATTCGACCTAACTGACCGACCTTTCCCATTACAGATGGCATGGTTATGATAACATCCATATCTGTCCAACCTCCTTTGATCTTTTCAACATAGTCGTCAAGACCAACGAAATCGGCTCCGGCTTCTTTTGCTTCTGCTTCCTTATCGGGGGTACAGAGAACGAGAACACGTGTCTCTTTACCTGTTCCGTGAGGAAGAGAAACAACACCGCGAACCATTTGATTGGATTTTCTTGGATCTATACCTAACCTTACATCTAAATCGATTGAAGCATCGAATTTGGTTGTAGTAATTTCTTTAACCAAAGAAGAAGCTTCTTTCAATGTATAAAGTTTGTCCTTTTCGAGTTTTTCAAGAGCAAACTTCTGGTTTTTGGTAAGTTTAGTCATTTTTTCTCCTAATTAATTATTTTACGGGGAATTCGCCTTTAACGGTGATTCCCATACTTCTGGCTGTACCAGCTACCATTCTCATAGCGGACTCAACTCCAAAACAGTTCAAGTCCTCCATTTTATCTTCAGCAATTGTTTTGACCTGGTCCCAGGAAATTGAAGCTACTTTTTCTCTGTTAGGTTCCTGAGAACCTTTTTTCACTTTAGTAACTTCTAAAAGCTGAACAGCCACGGGTGGAGTTTTAGTAACAAAATCGAATGATTTATCACTATAAACGGTTATTACCACCGGGATAACTTTTCCAGCTTTGTCCTGAGTCCTCGCATTAAATTGCTTGCAGAAATCCATAATATTCACACCTTTAGAACCCAATGCAGGGCCTACTGGTGGAGATGGATTAGCGGCTCCGCCACGAATCTGTAACTTGATAAGTCCAGCAACTTCTTTTGCCATAATTTTAAATTTGCGTATTTAGTGCGAGAGCTTGATAGTTATTCAGGAAGCATTATGAATATTACAACTATCAATATCTTCTGTTAATTCTCTTTTTCAACCTGCATAAAACTAAGCTCAAGAGGTGTTTTTCTGCCAAATATTTTGACCATCACTTTCAGCTTTTTCTTTTCATCATTCACCTCTTCAATTATACCGGTAAAGCTGTTAAAAGGTCCGTCAATAACTTTTACCGATTCACCCACAAAGAATGGGACATTTAGTTCTTCATCACTTGCATTGAGTTCATCAACTTTACCAAGAATCCTGTTAATTTCAGATTTTCTTAGTGGAACAGGTTCTCCATCCTGTGATCCGAGAAATCCGATAACATTAGGTATATTTCTTAAAAGATGAGGTATTTCTCCAACAAGGACAGCCTCAATCAAGTACATAACCAGGAAAGAAAGTTCTCTCCTTGCTGATTTTCTTCCCTGCTCTTATCTGATAAACCTTTTCGGTAGGGATAAGAACCTGTGAGACATACTCCTCAAGTTTGAGACGTGCCACCTCGCTATCGATGTATTCTTTAACCTTTTTCTCCTTTCCACCGATAGCACGAAGCACATACCACTTCTTTATATTGTCACTCATTGGAATCTTCTCTTGTTTTGTTTAATATAACAAACTATAAATGAATTGCATCGCTCTGCTAAATACAAAATCCATGCCTGCTACCAACAATGCAATTATCAGAGTAGCCACCATAACCAAAACAGCACTGTTCTGAAGTTCACTCCAGGTAGGCCAGGTTACTTTGTGTACCAGTTCTGTGTATGATTCCTGAAAATATCCTTTTATATTCATAGTACTTAATTATTTTGCACGGGAGGAGAGACTCGAACTCCCGACACCTGGTTTTGGAGACCAGTGCTCTACCAACTGAGCTACACCCGTGTATGTATGTAGCGGCCGGAGCCGTGACCCGACCGTACACTGATTTCCAAAATGTTATTCTAAAATCTTAGTTACCTGTCCGGCACCTACTGTTCTGCCACCTTCGCGGATTGCAAAACGAAGTCCGACATTAATAGCTACAGGATAGATAAGGTCAACAGTAATTGTAACATTATCACCTGGCATAACCATTTCTGTTCCTTCAGGTAAAGTAATTTCACCTGTAATATCAAGAGTTCTTACATAGAACTGAGGACGATATTTATTATGGAATGGAGTATGACGACCACCTTCTTCTTTTTTAAGAACATATACCTCAGCCTGTATCTTTGTATGAGGAGTAATTGAACCTGGTTTAGCAAGAACCATACCTCTTTTTATCTCTTTCTTATCAACGCCACGAAGAAGAAGACCAACATTATCACCAGCTTCACCTCTGTCAAGGATCTTACGAAACATCTCAACTCCAGTACAAACTGATTTGCGTTTTGAAGCGCCAAGACCTATAAGTTCCAGTTCGTCACCTGTGTTAACAACACCTGTTTCGATACGTCCTGTAGCAACTGTACCACGTCCGGTAATTGAGAAGACGTCTTCAACCGGCATAAGGAATGGTTTCTCATTTTCACGTGGAGGAATAGGAATATAATGAATCAACAGCATCCATAAGCTCCATAACTTTATCTTCCCATTTTGGTTCTCCATTCATTGCACCAAGTGCAGAACCACGAATAACAGGAGCATTGTCGCCATCAAACTTATAAAAGTTAAGAAGATCACGAACTTCCATCTCAACAAGCTCGAGAAGCTCTTCGTCATCAACCATGTCAACCTTATTCATAAATACCAGCACAGTAGGAACGTTAACCTGATGCGCAAGCAGAATATGCTCACGTGTCTGAGGCATCGGACCATCATCGGCAGCAACTACAAGAATTGCACCATCCATCTGTGCAGCACCGGTAACCATATTCTTAATATAGTCAGCGTGACCAGGACAGTCAACATGTGCATAGTGACGATTTGCTGTCTGATATTCAACGTGTGCAGTATTAATTGTAATACCCCTCTCTTTTTCTTCAGGTGCATTATCAATTGAGTCAAAATCCCTGATTGCAGAAAGACCCCTTTTGGCAAGGACCATAGTGATCGCGGCCGTCAGGGTGGTCTTACCATGATCTACGTGACCAATAGTACCAATATTTACGTGCGGTTTCGACCTGTCAAATTTTTCTTTTGCCATAACTCCAAGCTTATTAAATTTAGTTTATCTATAATCAATTATAAATCATATTTCCTGTTGAGCCGGAGGGGGGAATTGAACCCCCGACCCCTTCCTTACCAAGGAAGTGCTCTACCCCTGAGCTACTCTGGCCTCAAAATTGAGCGGGAGACGGTACTCGAAACCGCGACCCTTAGCTTGGAAGGCTAATGCTCTACCAACTGAGCTACTCCCGCTTAAAGCTACTCCCGCCTAATTATTATCCAAAGAGAACTGCTTTATATTTCAGGTTTCCCCTAATTGCTACAGTATTATTCCGTTTGTAAGTGGGGAGAGCAGGATTCGAACCTACGAAGGCATTCGCCAGCAGATTTACAGTCTGCCCCAGTTGGCCGCTTTGGTATCTCCCCAATCAAACAGAGTATTTCTCTTAAGACTCACATTTACAAATCTTTCAAGAGCCGATGAAGGGATTCGAACCCCCGACCTGCGGATTACAAATCAGCTGCTCTGGCCAACTGAGCTACATCGGCAATTTAAAGAACGTTCCGCCTGAGCATAATTTACCCTCAAAAAACGGTTTGCAAATGTATGGATTTAAATTTTATTTTTCAAAATAAATCTGCTTATTTTTAAAAATAGATTTTTCAGACTCCTCTCTTCTTCTGCTTATGTTTGGTAATCTGCTTTTTAAGAGCCTCTATAACATCATCAGTTGATTCCTCAAAGCTCTTACTTTGCTTTTTTGCAAATAAAGGTCCACCCGGTAACTCCAGCTTAATTTCGCTAATTTTGTTCTCTCTGTCCTGATCTTTGACTAATCTGAGATAAACCTCGGCATTTACAATATCGTCACCAAATTGGGTTAGCTTTCCCAATTTCTGATGAACAAAGTCGATTAGCTTTTTGTCGGCATCAAACCGAACTGAATGAATCTGAATGTTCATAGTAGTACCTCCTGATTATATAATTATTAGTTAAGCTCTTGGATGAGCCTGATTGTATATTTTTTTTAACTTCTCAAATGTGTTATGTGTATAAATTTGTGTAGCAGACAAGTTTGCATGCCCAAGCAACTCCTTTATCGAATTAAGATCCGCTCCATGATTCAGCATATGTGTGGCAAAAGTATGCCGCAAAATATGCGGACTTTTCTTTTCTATTGTGGTCACTAATGAAAGATAACTATTTACTGTATTATAAACATACTTATCATACAACTTGTTCCCTTTGTCAGTAATAAAAAACCAATCCCCTTTTCCTGAAGTCATAACTTCATCTTTTACTTTCAGATACTCATTCAATCTTTTAATAAAAGGCTTAACCAGTGGGAATGATTCTCTGCTTGTTCCTCTTACCTGTTACCTTAACGGTTCCCTCCACCAGATCAACATCTGCATTTCTTAGCCCTATCAGTTCTGACCGACGCATTCCTGTTAAATAAAGCATCTCAATTATGGTACGGTTCCTTATTCCCGCAGAAACTGTCGCCAAAACTGTAATCATCGAGCAACTTATTTATTGCATCTTCTTCAACAAAGACCGGAAGGGTTTTTTTCCTTTTGGGCAGAACTACCTTATCAAGTGGATCCCTGGTTACAATACCCTCCTTTCTCAAATACCGGAAATAGACCCTGAGACAGGATATCTTACGATGTACACTTACCGTGGAATAGCTATTCTCCAACATGCTTACAATCCAGGCCCGAATATCATGCGAGGTGACAAGACCGGGATCATCTGGCAAATCCTGTGATGTTAAAAATAGTGAGAACTGATCCAGATCATTTAAATAAGACCGGACAGTATGAGGTGAATACCGTTTTTCGATATTAAGATATTGAAAGAATGATTCCTTTTGACTCATGAAGGAACCCCTTATAGGTTATGTTAAACAATAAGAAACTTCAGGCTATCTATTCTTCGTTCTCCTGCAACTTCTGAACATACATAGCCTTCTTGATTTCTTCTCTGCGGCGTACTGAAGGCTTAATAAAAGCCTGACGTGAACGTAATTCGCGAATCACTCCAGTCTTTTCAAACTTTCTCTTGAACTTTTTCAAAGCTCTTTCGATATTTTCGCCTTCTTTTAATGGTACAATGATCATAATTAAATTTTCAGATTTTAAACGAGGCGCAAAGTTAGAAATAGAAAAAGTCTTTTCAAAACATTTATGGGAATAAATTTTCCATATTATGCTTTATAGCTTGTTAAAAATGTAATTTCATATTACGGACAGATATTGAAATTTTCTTTTACAATCTACAATTTTTATTTGCCTTATCCAAATAAATATCATGAATTAAGCTAAATGGAATGGCAGAAAATTACTCCGGAAAATCATGCCGGAAATATATTCCGTTACTAATCAGTGTCTGGAAATTGGAGTGCCTAAAGTTAAATAGATTGAAACAGTTGGTTTTATAGCCAGGGAGAACAGTTAAAGCTTGTACCATAAAACTAACACTGAGATCCAATATATTAAAAAAGGTAATCGCCTATTTATCAACTACTAATATAATAATTGTTTATGCATGGTTGATTTTTAAAAATGCTAATTTCAAAAAACTACTGTTAATAACACCTGATTTTACAACTTTAGTCACTCCAAACTTTAGCTCACTTTAAGTACTGATTAGTTATGACAGTTATTATTCAAAACTCAGATATGGCAGAATCATTTTTGCTTTATCGGAGGTAATAAGTTTATTATCTACCAGATCCGAAATACCGTTAATTTTCCCTTTTAGTTCCCTGTATTTAAGAATTGAGGTGACCTCATATTTTTCAATATACGGGAGACACGACAATTTGTAAAAGTCCGAATAATTAACTTTGGTCTTTTCGATAAGGGACGAATCTGAATTTACTCTGTCCTTTATGAGGTTATATGTATCCTCCGATAAACCATATACATTCTTAAGTTGTTCCACCGTTGAGAATCCCCCTATCAGCTTCCGGTATTTAAGAATTCGCACAGAAAGCACCGGACCAATGCCCGGTAGTCTTACCAGTGCGGCAGAATCACAGTTATTAAGTTCAATAAGATTACTTGATTCCTGATTAAATGGAGGAATGATTAATGTCTGACTGTCAATTACAGATACACTTTTTTCTATTATAATATCGGAAATAATTTTATCAGCCAGGTCATTATCAATTCCGTATATCTTTCTGATATCATCGGGTTGCCTGAATTTTCCACCCTTATTACGGTATTTGATTAGAGTATTTGCTTCTTTTGATGATAATCCAACTCTAATCAGTGTATCATACGATGCAACATTGGGATCAAATTTTATTGAGTGATGCAGGACCTTATCCGACGAATCGACAAATTCATCAGTGGCTTTATGGTTGACGCTCTCCAATGAGAGATATTCTATTCTGATATTTGATGACGGATAACTATACCTGATAATTATGACAGTAAGCAGGATGATTATGAGAATAAATGAAGCACGCCTCTCCTGTCGGGAAAAGCCAAACCATTTCTTAATTGGTTCAGTATTAAATTTCATAATGGCAAAATTGCAACAAGACTAAATGCAATTTAGGAATTTCAAATGAAATGTGAAAGACTAAATAAAATCGAGAAATGGGTATTTTAGAAAAAAATTCTATTGACCATCAGAACGGATAACCAATAGCCAGGACAAATGCAAGGTCACCATTACTACCAAAATTAAAACGATAAGGTCTGTTAGAAATTATCCATTTTGAACCGGAGGTAATTGCAGGATCACGTAGTTTAAGACCGAGATCAATCCTTCCTACAACAAATTTAAAGTCGAATCTGAATCCGGTTCCTGTTCCAACTGCAATATCTTTATAAAAATTATTGAATTTAAATTGAGAGCCTTCCTGTGATGGGTCATAATTATAAGTCCATATGTTTCCGGCATCGATAAAAAGAGCTCCTTCCAGAATCCAGAATAGTTTAAACCTGTACTCTGTGTTTGCTTCAAGCTTTATATCACCTGTTTGATTAAGGATGGTTGAGTCAGGTTTAAAGGATCCCGGGCCGAGTGTCCTTACCTGCCAGGCTCTGATACCATTAGCTCCGCCTGCAAAAAACTGCTTTTCAAAAGGTATGGCAAGCGAATTCCCGTATGGTATACCCACACCAACAAATGCTCTGTATACGATGGAACTGACATCGTTGAATTTGTAATTATACCTGAGATCAAAGTCAGTCTTCACATATTGGGCAAAAGGAAGTCCATACACATAATAACTGCCATTAGTTTTTTTTGCACCTGAAAGTTTTTCTGCAATGGAAAGCAGATTGCCTGACATTTCAGCATTTATTCTAAGAAACCAATAATCCCTTGCTTTAAGAATATCCTGATTATTATATATATACGAATAATTACCTCCCAGAATCATAACATCACGGTAGCTGTAAGCCAGAAATGAGGAGGATTCCAGTTTTGCATTAAAAACAGAATCAATCGAGTTAGGCGGCAGCTTAACTATATTTAGCTGAAGAGGATTAATAATATGTTCCTGATAACTACCTGCTTTCCATGTATAACCAAAACTGCCACTAGCCATAGTTCTTGTATAATAGGGCAAGGCCTGATAATTAAACGACAATAACAATTGTGTAATCGGGTTATATTTTTTTACAAACCTTTCGCTGTTAAGAACCGGGAGAATAAATTTGGGAATCCTCAGACTTGTTTCTGCACCATATTCCTGTGTGTTTTTAAGAGTGTTACTTGCTTCATAAGCTCCCTTAAGTTTTAGGCTGAAAAGTTCAGCGCCCCTGAATAAATTTTTATGCTGATAAATAAGGTTAAGTGCTCCTCCCAGGTTGCCTGTTGAATTTGTTCCTTCAAGTTCAATGTTAAATGATTGAGGACTCAGTGATGTAAGCTGAATATTACAGTCAAGCGTCATTTCAGATTTATACTGAGAATCAGGCTTATTCAGGTCGACATAGTTAATATTAACAAGCCGGTAGACCTTAAGTGATGAAAGATGCGATCGTGTCTGTTCTGTATTGGTTACATTAAATACAGATTCAGGTTTAAGATAAAGTCGATTGAATAATCAGATCATATTTTATCTCAGGTCTTCCTTTTGGAGAAATAAAGTGATAACCCCTGTAATTTATAGTATCAAGGGTCTTCAGGTAATCGGAACCACTTCTCGAGGGCTTCTTTTGGAATATATTCAGTATAGATATAAATGTTTTTTACCCTGTATATAGAATGGGGAACAACAGTAATTCTGTTAAAATCATCAACAGTTGTCAGGTTTTTAACTCCATAATAAATATCAACCTGCCTGTTCCCGACCATACTGTCAATTTTGAAATAGATATTATCGCTGGTGAAACTGTAAAATCCATGATCCCTTACGAATCTTTCAAACCGGCTGCGCTCTTTCTGAAGTGCATCAACATCATAAGGTTTTCCTCTTTCAATTAGCCTGTCGAGTGAGTCATAATTACTTAACTTTCTGATATTACTATCAGCTATCTCATAATGTATATTCCGGATGGTGTAAGCAGGCTTTAAATCTATTTTATAGATCACATCAGATTTCCTGTTTTCAGTTTCAACAGTATCTGTGACCCTTGAATCAAAGTAACCCTTTGACTCTATAAATGACTGAATCTGATCTTTTGACTTTTCAGTCTCGTAAGGATCATAAATAACAGGAGCTTCTCCAATATCACGAAGCCAGTTATGAGGCCATTTTTGCTTATTAATATTAGAGAGATTATATAAACCAAGGTAAAACCTGGTACCGAAGATCCTTTTATTCGGTTGTTGTTTTAAATAAGGAAGCAGCTCGCTTTTACTAATTCCTTCCTTATTGATAATAATACGGTTCTCATTAAGAAGAGTGTCCCCCTTAGGCACATATTTTGTCGGATTACAAGATGACAATACAAATACAATAAACAGGAATGGAAGACAATATCTCAAAGAAGTTATGTTTTTATTTGAACGTATTTTTTCTAAAATTTGCATGCAAAAATATATCGCAAATATATCAATAATAATTCGCGTAACTTTGGCCGAATGGTGCCTATATGGTAAAAATAATAATTTAAGATTAATGATAAGTAAAAACAAAACAAAACTCATTATCGCTCTTCAAAAAAAGAAAACAAGGGATGAGGAAGGCCTTTTTGTCATTGAAGGGGATAAACTGGTAAGGGAGTTTTTGGCTTCAGAACATCCTGTAAAACATCTGATTGCCAAGGCAGAATTTCTGCATTCACTATCAGGTTCTCTTACAAAGTATGCTGATGAGATTGATGAAATAAGTTATGAAGACCTAAAACAGATCAGTACATTAAAAACTCCGCATAACGCACTGGCAGTCATTCCAATGCCTGAAAGGAAGATGAATACCGGGAAAATTCTTAACGGTCTTACCACAGTACTGAACAATGTTCAGGATCCTGGCAATCTGGGGACTATAATCAGAGCTGCAGGATGGTTTGGGATAAGTAATATTGTGTGCTCAAATGACTGTGTTGATGTTTATAATCCAAAGGTAATTCAGGCAAGTATGGGTGCAATTTTGCACGTAAATGTATTTTATTCCGATCTGAATGAATTTCTGTCTGAGGCACAGGAAAAAAAGGTCTCCATTTTCGGTACTATGCTCGAAGGTGAATCGATTTATACTACTGACCTTACGGATAAAGGTATTATTATGTTTGGAAATGAATCAAAAGGAATATCAGAAGAACTGATACAGTATATTAACAAAAAAATCATGATTCCAAAATTCAGCTCAGCCAGCTATGGGATAGATTCCCTGAACGTGGGAATGGCTGCTTCTGTTGTTTTTTCTGAGTTTAAACGAAGATCCGTCGGATAAATTGAATATTAAATATATATTTATCGTAAAATTCTTATTATGTCTAAATCAATTTTCAAGGTCTACAAAGTCAGATGGATCATGCTGACAATCTATATGTTGATGGTCGCTGTTAATCAACTTACTATGGATCACTTTTGCCCCGATAACCGGAGCAGCTACAAAATACTATGCGGTTTCTGACCTTAAGATCGGGATACTTTCGATGTGTTTTATGATCGTATATATTGTGGTTTCGGTACCTGCTTCCTGGGCCATCGACAGATTCGGAATCCGGATCGGCGTTGGTATCGGAGCTTTGTTTACAGGCGTATTTGGCCTGATCCGTGGATTTGCAGGAACGGATTATCAATTGCTGCTTATAGCGCAGATAGGTATCGCTGTTGGCCAGCCCTTCATTCTGAACGCCATTACCAAACTGGCTGCCCGATGGTTCCCGATTGAAGAACGGGCAACTGCTGCCGGACTTGGAACACTTGCCATGTATATCGGTATCCTTGCCGGAATGACCCTGACTCCTTATCTGGTTATCGGATCAGGCATTGGCGGCATGCTCAATATCTATGGAATAATTGCAATTATAACCGCCATCGTATTTATTGTTCTGATAAGGGAGAGACCTCTTACCGCCCCTTGCCGGCCCGACCAGGAGGAACGATCGCTGGTATTTGACGGATTTATGCAAACATTACGTACAGGAGATTTTATATGGCTCATGATAATCTTTTTTATCGGGCTGGGTGTATTTAACAGCGTCACTACATGGATTGAAGATATCTTAAGACCAAGAGGATTCACTGCTACCCAGGCAGGGATAACCGGAGGGATCATGATACTGGGTGGTATTGCAGGGGCACTGGTTATTCCTATGCTTTCTGACTATCGAAAAAAGAGAACACCGTTTATTATCATTGCTCTCATTGGTGCAACTCTGGGACTGACCGGAATAACATTTGCTACTAACTACATGCTGCTGCTTGCATCAGGTACTGTACTGGGATTCTTCCTGTTAAGTGCCGGACCCGTTGGTTTTCAATATGGGGCTGAGATTACCTATCCTGCTTCAGAAGGAACATCAAACGGTATGCTTTTACTCATGGGTCAAATATCAGGCATAGCTTTTATTTTTGGAATGGACAGTTTCAAATCAACAGAAACCGGCTCTATGAGAAACTCTCTGATACTGCTGATAGGCCTTATGGTTATCAGTATTTTTATGTCATTAAGGCTTAAGGAATCTGTTATTCTTTCCAAACCGGAAGAATTTAAGAATCTTAGTAATAAAAATTCTATCAATACACTCCAGGGATTATTCTTTTAACCCTGGATTGGTATCTTTTGTACATATCTCCGAATTCTGACAGTGAGAAGGTTCTCTTCAACATTTATTCTGTAATAAACTGCCAGAGAAACCGGAATTACCAGAACAAGAAAAGAGAGGAGACTGCTCATTGTCAAAGCAAATCCTGAAATTATGATCAGGATCCCAAGATAACTTGGGTGTCGGACAATTCCGTAAATACCATCAGTTTTAAGTTCTGCGTGTATCTGATACTGATACGTCAACAGTAAAGAACCGTCCAAGCTGAATGATTGCTGACCATCTGACTGTAAGTCCAGTGAAAACCAATATCAATCCAACCCCGGCAACCAGATAATTTATTATGGTCCAGGCATCATACTTGGCCATAAAAAATCCTCCTGTAATTCCTGAAGTAATCATTATCCAGAGCAGAACCATCGATCCCTTGTCATTCCTTGTTTTAACATTTTTTATTCTTGACTGTTTTACGATCATCAGAAGTAATTCTGAAAAAGCAAATAATAATGCAGTGTAAATAATAAATCTCATGATAATTAATATATATGTTATATTCAATACTGTTTTATCAATTCCACTCTTGCAGCCCATCCATACGACGTTGGTGATGAGATACTGACTTTCTTTACATTGTTGTTTATTGATTTCAAGACTGTTACTGATTTTGCTCTGTCAATGATAATAATAAAATCCACTGAGTCCATCATTGTCATAATCGACTGAATCATTAAGTAACTCCGGTAGGTCGCCTCTCCAGTCAAGTTGCACGAAGCCATTTTCCCTGTCAGATATTAATCCTTTAAATACCGGTTTTCTGATATCCAGCGTACAACGCCCTGAGATTATCCGGCTGCCCGGATCTCCTCCTGAATACCTGGGATGAATCTTCATAAATGAAAGTTTTGATAACCGGGAAGAAAAATCATTTATTCCTGGAAATAATATAATTATCATTATAAGTGCTACAAATGCCCAGGTGACACCTAACGTGATTTTTATTTTTTTCATACTTAAGAATTTTTAATATACCTGATTAAAAAATGCCTGTAAACTCGAAATAATTGATCCTGAAGCAAATACTGCCATAAAAAGAAATGAAACGAAAAGAAACAGGTTTCTTGAAAATTTCTTTAAATATCCTGAAGGGACTCCCCGTATACTGAAATGAATTGCATTTTTAGTGCAAACATCAACACACTTTCCACACTTGCTGCACAAGACTGAAACTCTTCCCTCCTTTATACCTTCACTTGTAAGTGCAAATAAAGGACAAGCCTCAACACATTTCAAACATCCTGTGCACTCGTTCTTGTCAATCTTTATTATAAAAGGAGTAATCTTGTCAGACAGGGTATTTACGGCACCCAGTGGGCATAAAAAGCTGCATTGAGTTCTTTTTTTCGTCACTACCGGCAGAATTACAACCAAACCTGCAAACAGGGATACAAAAACCCCGGCTTTTGTGGCCGATTCTACTGACGTGACCTGTTGAAATTCAGTAACAGCCTTAAACGGACATATCCAGTCGCAATATGTGGGGACAAGAGTAAGAGCTGCCGTCAAAGCAACCATTATCAGAACTGCAAATGGCATCCATTTCCAAATGACGTTTATATTCCTGATAATAGGCTTTTTTCTAATCCTCGAGAATCCGTCATCCCAGCCACCGTAAAAGCAACCCCAGCTGCAGAACCCTCTTCCAAGGACCAGAGTTGCAATTGACCATATCACAACCATTGATGAAATGTTTGCAAATCCGCTGAGGATACTGCCGGGAAAAATTATTGATTTGGAAAAGGCTGCGGGAAATATCATCATAGGAATCACAAGATGACAGAACGGTATTTTACACTCCAGTATATCTGCCTCGGAGAATGACATGGAACTTCTCACTTCAATCATATTTTTTATGAGAGTAAAAGAAAGAGTCATCGCAAATATGATAAAGAGTACAGCCCTGAACCTATCTGTCTTTCCTGTGTAATGCATCATGAAGTAGAGAGTGTTAACAAGAAAAAATGTTACCATAAGAGCAGAAGCATAGGATTTGTTTGTGAAATCAGGACGCCCGCCTGTCATAAACATAAATGTTATAAGGAACATAGGCAGTGTATAGAGCAATGCCTTCCAGAATGTTTTACTCATGTTGATGCCTGTTAAATTGTCAGCCATTAATAAATCCTCCTATTAAATTAGTAATACCTTTTATCATAAAAATTATTCCTGCCAGTCCGGTGGCAAGAACCCCAATAGTTTTAAGAACCTCCTTTTTTCTTACTTTTCCAGCCAGAGGGCAGTGGCAAAAACCATAACGACGAACCAATAAAGAATGCCAGAAATGTTATATAACTCTGAATTACTGTTGATTGAGTTGCTCCTTTAGTTAATACTATTAACAATGCCGGACAGATGCCCAGACTGTTAACCACACCCAGAAAGACAGGTACAAGCTTTCGGTTACTCACAACCATTAAGCCTTTTGCAGGACAAACCGGGCTTTTGTTCTTTTTTATGCTGTACCAAACCAGCATTACAGCAAATACGATATACAGGAACCCCGGAACTATATTTCTAATTAACGGATAGCTGAATATAGCCTGCCCGAAATACCATGCAAGCGTTGCCAGATATAAAATAAATGATCAATCTTGTTAATAAAAATAAAGTAAGATCCGCAGCAATTCTCTTAACTCCTGCTGAACCTGACATAAGGTACGGGAAACATAACTATTCCGCATGTAACCAGACAAGCTGAACCGCTGCTAAGACCGAGAATAAAAGCTTCTGTCATCTGAATGTTTTTCAGCAAATCTAAAACAGCATCCAACAGACTGCAAGAAAATAGTGGCCAACAAACCTCAGAAGTGGTTTATGGTAAACTGGTTGGGGTGAATTGCTAACCTGAGGGGTAAAATGCTATCAAATCCCGACTGTGATAAGATAAGTAAGTGCTGATTTATCTGAATTTCTTTACCGCAATTGAAACTCTGGATCTGGAAACAGGCATTTCCATTCCACTGAAGGAAAGCTTAATTTTCATATTCTGGGCATTCCCTGCCAGATGTGATACATAAATACTATTTACGATAAAACATTTATGACATCTGAAGAACTGATCATAACGGCTAAGCTCTTTTTCAACAGCTTTAAGTGTTCCTCTGAGATGAATTTTAGATATCTCACCACCCTTATTTGTAACAATTGTTACATAATTATCATTTGAACAGAGATATAAAATATTTTTAGGATTTAACCTTGCTTCATTCCTGGGATTACCTGCTCTGATAACTATTTCGCTATCCCAGTTTATCTCTGTAGCAGGAATGGAAGCCTCTTTAAGTGCTGCCCGGTACATCTTATTATAATTGATAAAATAAGACATTGTGACCGGGATGCACCCGACCAGCCAGGCTGTCCATACTGAATACAAAAGGAACTTTAAAAACAAATGGCTGGTGAAATATCAGAATTATATAAAAATAATTTGCTACACCTATAGAGGAAGCTATTACAATTACCCATATGATGCTTTTACCCAGTGTCCAGTTTCTTTTTGTAATCACAGGTTCAATAAGAAACTTAAGAACAAACAGCATGAAAATTGTAACAAGTCCAAAACCCATTGTTATAAATAGTTGTACAACAGGTTCGATCTGGTCAATTCCAAAAGGTTTAAATAAAAAGAGAAAAAGGAAGATAAAAAGACCAAATGCAAGGATGGACACAACTCTTTCCCCCGATGACCCTACTTCTTTATATGGTTTATTTAAAATGTTCGTCATTTCTGATTAGTTAAAGACAAATCTATACAATAAATTTTCAGAGTTGGAACATTTCTTCAAATTTGATTGTTTCAATTTTGTGCAGCTAACAATCAGTCTTTATGGTTAAAAATATTACTTTTAGGGCAAATTAATCAGGACTGATACAAAAAGGCTTTAAATGAGATTATTAGGGTGGCATTCTTTCGACAGGGATTTTGACTTCAGATCGGCAGGCAGGTGGTTATTATTAGGTTCAGTAGTAGGTGTAATAAGTGGTCTGGGAGCTATCCTGTTCCAATCTATGCTGGTTTATGTAAAAGAGTTTAGCATTGTTCACCTGATGGGACTTAGTCCAATGAGCCCGGGAGGAGAACATGAGGCATTGCATTTTACTCTCGGAAAATTTAACCCGTATCTGATTGTTTTACTACCTGCCATCGGAGGATTGCTAGCTGGTTTTATCATATTTAAATTTGCCCCGGAAGCTGAAGGGCATGGTACAGATGAAGCAATTAAAGCATTTCATCGTAAACGTGGAAAAATAAGGCCGGCGGTACCGATAGTTAAACTGGTTGCCTCTGTTATTTCAATCGGGACAGGAGGGTCAGGTGGACGTGAAGGACCAATAGCTCAGATCGGAGCAGGATTCGGAAGTTTTCTTGCTACCCGTTTAAATCTGGATACAAAAACCAGGAGGTGGTTACTTGCAGCTGGTATGGGAGCCGGAATCGGAAGTATATTCAGGGCTCCGCTGGCCGGAGCAATATTTGCAGCTGAAGTCCTTTATTCGTCCGCTGAAGTTGAAGCTGAGGTACTTATTACCAGCTGCAGTCTCATCTATAATTGCTTTTTCCGTTTATTCCTTCAGATATGGCTGGGATCATATATTTACCAGTGCAGGGCAACATGGCTTTACCCAGCCACTGGAACTGATTCCCTATACAATTGAAGCATTAATTCTTGCTTTTGCTGCTCTGATCTTTGTGAAGTCTTTTTACGGGGTAAGGAAATTTTTTACTGACTGGAATATTCCAAAATATATCAAACCTGTTATCGGTGGATTTCTTACAGGAGGAATGGTTCTGCTTTTCATAACTATAACAGGCGACAGAGAATTCACTGTCGATATTATGGGTGGAGGCTACGGAATATTACAGGAAATTATATCAAACGGGATCACAAATCTCGGACTGGGCATACTTTTACTTGTTGCTGTCGGGAAGATACTGACTACCTCCTTTACAATAGGATCGGGTGGCAGTGCCGGAGTTTTTGGTCCGTCTATGGTCATTGGCGGAACATTAGGTGCAGCATCAGGATATCTGCTTCAATTTATTTTCCCCGGATTTACTCTCTATCCTTCAACCTTTGCTGTTGTTGGTATGGCAGGTTTCTTCGCAGCGGCAGCCAATACTCCTATATCAACCATAATTATGGTAAGTGAATTAACCGGGAATTACGAGCTTCTGATGCCAAGTATGTGGGTCTGTACAATTTCATTCCTTGTTGCACGACGATGGAGTATATATCAGAGTCAGGTTCCTGGCAAGATAAACTCCCAGGCACACTTTGGGGAATATGCGCATGATATCTTTAGTACAATAACAGTAAGAAATACTTTCAACAAATTTAAGAATAATCAGACCCTGCAGGAAGACATGCCTATTGAAGACATACTTATCACTCTTAAAAACACAAAACAGAGAATGTTTCCTGTTGTAAACAAAGAAAAACACCTCGTTGGTACCTTCTATATAAAAGATATTCCAAAGCTGCTTCAGGCGTCGGAACATAAAATTAAAACTGTTGCTGATATAATGCAGCACGAAATACTTAAGATAAGTCTTAACGATATGATAGACAAGGCTCAGGAAATTATGATGCATCATCATGTTGAAGAGCTGGTAGTTGTGGATGACTTTAATAATCCTGACAATGTATTGGGAATCATTACCACTGCCGATATTATTAAAGCATATAATAAGGAGCTTAATCAGCTTAAATTCGGAAAAGAGAAACCGGAATCTATGCCGGGTGATGAATCACTGCTCAAGCAAATGAACTTGAATAAAGTACTTGAAAAAGGGTTCCTGATAGTTGATCCTGATGCAACCCTTGGGGATCTGGTTGATATTTTTACACGTTCAAAACGTAATATATTTCCTGTTGTCAATAAGGAAAATCGTTACTTCGGTATAGTAATGCTGAATGATATACGAAAACTCTTATTTGATGTGGATAAGTATCAGAAGGTAACAGTTAAAGATATTTTGATAATGACTCCGGAGATAATCTATATTGATGACCGGATGCAGCAGGTGATGGACAAGTTTGAAAGGACAAAAACCTGGAATCTGCCGGTGGTGGATCATCATAATCGTTATATAGGAATGGTCTCACAATCAACACTCTTCTCTTCATACCGGAATCAATTACTTTACCAGACAGAAAACTAATTATCTTCTCATTTAAAAAAAATCTTTTCCTGATTTTTTTGTTCAGTATAACCAGTTAATAAATTAAAATTTTTTCCTTCTGTAAATTCTGATATTTCTGTATTCTATCCGGATTCGACAGTATTTACTTTCTCTTCAACTCAGATCAGGTTCCTTACAATTGACCCTGTGAAAACAGCATGAATACACTACCTCTTATCAAATAATTTAGTATGCTACAACTATTGTGTTAAGTCCGGAATAGTTCTCGGCAAATTCCCAAAGTAATCATAATACAAAGTATATTTATTGAGTCTTAGCCTTTCCCTCCCGGGTTTATCCTTTTTACTTTTATCTATAAGGAATCCACACTTTGTAGGCATTACCAGGCTTTAAATTACCTAGAGCGTAATATGGGATTGCATGAAAATCCTGTTTCATGGAATCAACATTGCCATTGCCGGAAATTATGCCTATACCTCCCAGTAAATCATCATGATATTCCAAAGAAGTTTCAGCATTTACATTTATAATATATTGATTTAAATTAAGATTACTGTTATCTTCCAGACAATAGACAATTGGTCCGGATTGAATTGCCACAAGTCCTTTTAATTCATTAGCCAGCTCATGAGCGTATATAAATCTTGGTTTCATAGGTAAATCTAAATTCACAACATCTTCTTTTTTCCATTTTCTTGTTATGGCAACATACCCATCAACAGGCAAAGTATTGTATTCTTTGCCATTAATAGTAATTGACCATGATGATTTTAGATCCGAACGATATAAATCGAACGGGTTTTCCTTTTTGGTTGCCCATCCTGGTATCCTGATTTTTAAAGTTAATTCAATATCCGATTCAGGCATTAGCTGTATGGTAGTATTGCCTTTCCATGGATAATTGGTAGTTTGCTTAATGATAACCTGTTGGTTACCCATGTTTATTTTTGCTTCACTACCAACAAATAAGTTTACAAAAATTGTATTTTGAGAGTAAGAATAAATTAAACCGGGAAAGGCCGATATCATTTTTAAAAACATGGGTGGACAACAAGGACATCCATGCCAATCCCAACGAGTATGATGATCGGAATTTAAATGGTTTTGGTAAGTATATTCAGTACCGGAATAAGAAACTGATGTTAATAAGCTATTATAAAGTATCCTCTCATATGCATCCATATATTTGCCATTTCCTGTTAACTGGTTCATTCGTTGGCTAAAAAATCCGGCTCCCACGGCTGCACAGGTTTCCAAATAAGCATCATTTGGCAGATAGTAATCCGGCCCGAATTTTTCGTCAGAAGCAATGGCTCCTACCCCACCAGTTATGAACATTCGTTTACCTGCCATATTATCCCAAAGTTCAGTTACTTTATTAAAATATACAGGGTCATTATTTTCGACTACCAAAGAACTGGCTCCTGTTAAAAATAAAGTCGCACGAACTGCATGTCCTTCAATAGTTTTTTGTTCTGATAATGGTACGTCGTCTTGTGCATATGCACCAAAACTGGGTCGACTATGATTCCCGTAGGAAGGATTATTGTATTTTTCATCGCGAATCCATTTCTCTGCATTATTGTTACCCATCACATACCAATCGGGCATACCACAATGAACCCCTCTTCCTTTTACCCAAAATTGAGCAAGGTCGTAATATTGTTCTTCATTTACCGGTGTATTTAATTTTGTTTTTAACTGTGGTTCCGATTTAAACAACCAGTAAAGTTTTAAAACAGCTTCTTCGGGGCCGGAGTGTGCCGGAACAATATTTTGTTTAGGAGCAATCCCCATATAGTTGCACATATAATTGGCAAGTTTAACTGATGCTTCAAGTAGCCTGGTTTTACCGGTTGCTTTATAGTAATGAACGCCTGCTTCAAAAAGCATTCCGCATTTTTGAATGAAACCGTGAGATTTATTTTATAAGAAGAATTGAAAACCTACTCCTGCAGCCTGTCAGCAATTGCCTCAGCCACTCGCATGCCGTCAACAGCTGAAGAAACTATACCACCCGTATAACCTGACCCTTCACCGCATGGATATAAGCCGTCAATCCTGATATGGTGCAGCTTCTCCGGATCACGTGGTATGCGTAAAGGCGATGAAGTGCGCGATTCAACACCCAGAACCACTGCTTCATTGGTCAGATATCCTTTCATAACCTGGCCAAATAACCTGAATCCGTCTCTAAGCCTTCTGCCGATTGTCTTAGGAAGCCAGTTATGAAGCGGTGATGATGTAACACCCGGAAAGTATGAGACTTTAGGTAATGAACCTGATGATTCACCCGAAACAAAATCAGCAAGTCGCTGTGCCGGGGCTCTTTGCGTGTGCCCCCCATTTTTCCAGGCCTCCCGTTCTATCTCCTTCTGAAATTCAATACCGGCCATTACTCCATATTTACTGTACTTTGCAAGGTCTTCAGGTCTTATCTCAACAACAATTCCGGAATTGGCATATGGGGAATTCCTTTCAGAAGGTGACATCCCATTAACCACAACCTCCTCCTGTGATGTTGCTGATGGTACAATAAATCCGCCCGGACACATACAAAATGAATAGACACCTCTCCCATCAACCTGTTTTGCCAGATTATATGAAGCGGCAGGAAGAAATTCACCTCTCGAATTACCATGATACTGGATCTGATCAATAAGTTGCTGTGGATGTTCAACACGAACCCCCATTGCAAATTGTTTCATCTCCAGTTCAATTCCCTTGTTATTGCATATTTCATATATATCCCTTGCTGAATGACCTGTTGCAAGAATAACATAAGGGGAAAGGTACTTTTCATTATCCGATGTAACCACCCCTGAAATAACATTATTATCAATCAGGAAATCTGTAACCCTTTTTTCTAATAGGAAGATGCCCCCGGCATCAAGAATTGACTTCCTTATATTGGCTATAATACCGGGAAGCTTATCTGTACCAAGATGAGGATGAGCTTCATACATAATATTATTGTTTGCTCCATGAAGACATAATAACTCCAGTACCCTGGTATTATCTCCTCTCTTTTTGGAGCGGGTATAAAGTTTGCCATCTGAATATGTACCGGCACCACCCTCCCCAAAACAATAATTACTGTCAGGATCAACAAGTTGCTCACGACTGATATTTGCTATATCACGTTTACGGGATGACACATCACGCCCTCTTTCAATTAAAACAGGCCTGATCCCAAGTTCGATTAACCGCAAAGCAGCAAACAGCCCTGCAGGTCCGGCACCAACAATTATCACCTCTCTTTTATGAGTAACATCAACAATACGAAAAGGGTCGAAAACAGG
Organism: uncultured Bacteroidales bacterium; assembly: GCA_963741935.1. Classification (GTDB taxonomy): domain Bacteria; phylum Bacteroidota; class Bacteroidia; order Bacteroidales; family VadinHA17; genus LD21. The sequence goes on from CAVUJY010000030.1 coordinate 74,634, forward strand.
AACTACCGAATCCTCACCGGAAAAAACTTCTACTGTAAGATTAACGCGAATGTTTTTTTTTCTCGCATCCACTGACCTCCTGATAACCCTGACCGATTTAATATCAATTATATTCAGACCTGCCAGTGATGCAGCTATCTTCTTTACTGCCTCTTCATCAGCTGCGGCAGCCGGTGTAAGGTTTATCTGAACCTGTTTAACCATTATTATTCAAAATGAAATGCGAGTATCCAAATCTGTGACTTTATACTATGCTTGTCGATTGCATTATAAAACTCCTGATGTCCCGGAGCTGCTTCCTTAACAAGAACATCTCCTATCCCATTTGACATCTTAAGTTCTATGGAAAGTTTAAAATATGTAAGATAAAAATCAAGACCCGCTCCTAATTCATAATAAAAATCAGGACGTTTCAGACGTATATAAACAGGTTTTTCTTCATCAAATTCCTTTTTGGCAGCAAGATCATACCTGTAGTTTATTCCACCAATGACATAAGGCCGGACATTGTTTAACCTGTCTCCTTTATATTTCAGTAATAATGGAAATTCCAGATAGGATGATTCCAGTTTCTGCTTGTCATTATACAGAGTTCTTTCATTGGTTAGAGCATTCACCTCATAATAACGCACTGTCCTTTGTCCGAAAGAAACCCCCGGAAGAAATCTGATATCAAAATATTTACCCGGGCGGAGATTGGTTACTATCTGAATATTAATACCAGGCGTAAGTATACTGACTTCAGGATTAAGGTATGTCGGGCTGAGCGATGAAGAGTCGAGTAAAACACGTGATGGAGTAAGATCAAAGTCCATAGAGTTAAACCCGATACTATATCCAAAATGAAAAACCTTTTCATCATACCATGATTCATTTTTCGGCTTCATCTTCTGTCCGGCCAGACCTAAGTGAATCAGCAGAAATGATATTGCTAAAAATACTTTAATGCCTCTTCTTTTCAATCTAATTATATTTTTACGCTTAGGAGTTCAAGATAATAAACTGCATTGAATTACAATTATTGCACAGGCAATTTAATCCCGGTGTAAATACTTGCAACTCCACCTGTTAGTTTTAGTTGTTGTGTATCTGAAAAACCAGCCTCATTCATAAGCTTAAGAAACTCTTTGTTGTCAGGAAATTTCATAACAGAATCAGGGAGATAGTTATATGCTGCCTTATCTTTCGAGAATAATTTTCCAAAGAACGGGAGTATATTCCTGAAATAAAAGTTATAAACAGGCCGGAATGGAAAACTTGTCGGTTTAGAGAACTCCAGCACCATAATAAGACCACCGTCTTTCAGCACCCTTTTCATCTCAGTAAGGCCTTTCACAGGATCAGAAAAGTTTCTGACTCCAAACGCCACCATCGCAACATCAAAAGTATCATCTGCAAAAGGGATATTTTCCGAATCACCCTGCAACAATTCAATTTTATCCTTAAGTCCTGATTTCTCAATTTTTTTTCTGCCTATTTCAAGCATATTCTGAGAGATATCAATCCCTGCGATTTTAACAGGTCTGATTTTCATGGCTGCAATTGCCAGATCACCGGTACCTGTAGCCACATCAAGGATGTAAGGATTTTTGGAATGCCTGGCAATCATCCGGATTGCTTTTTTACGCCAGAGACGATCAATTCCGAAAGATAAAAAGTGATTAAGGAAATCATACCTCCATGCAATGGAATCAAACATCGATTCAACAGCTGCTTTTTTATCCTTTTTAAGATTCTGTGATTGATTTTCCATAAGAAATTTAAACCGCAAAGATAGAATTAAAAGGCTTTATACAGTCTCCAAATTTCTTTATCTTTTTGTGATTATCACTACTTAAGTCCCAAAGGTTTATTGATGATTCTATTTGTGAATAAGAAGATGATCAGCTGTGGTCCCTGAAACGATTTTAATTTCTATTTTTACATAAACAAAAATCATTTAATAAAAATGAACAAAATAATTATGGTAACCGGTGCAACATCTGGCTTTGGAAGGGCTATTGCGTTGCGATTTGCAAAAAACGGATTTAATGTAATAATAACCGGGCGAAGAAAAGAGAGGCTTGATACGCTGGAAAATGAAATACTCTCTTTAACAGGAACAAAAGTGTTGTCACTGAATTTTGATGTCAGGAATCAGAAAGAAGTAGCCATCATGTAATCGATAAATTACCCGAAGAATGGAAAAATATTGACATTCTGGTAAATAATGCAGGTCTTGCAGTTGGCTTCTCACATATCGACTCAGGTACAATTGACGACTGGGAAAGAATGATCGACACAAATGTAAAGGGACTTCTTTATGTTACCAGAGCAGTTGCACCACTTATGGTAGCGCGAAATAAGGGGCATATTTTTAACATTGGTTCAATAGCCGGAAAAGAAGCTTATGAATATGGCAATGTTTATTGTGCTACAAAATCAGCCGTTGATTCACTTTCAAAATCAATGCGTATTGATCTGCTAAAGAGCAATATAAAAGTAACTCACATTGCACCGGGGATGGCTGAAACTGAATTTTCACTTGTCCGGTTCAAAGGTGATGAAGAAAGAGCAAATGGTGTTTATAAAGGATTTGAGCCTCTTACTGCCGATGATATTGCCGATACAGTCTATTATTGTGCCACGCTTCCTTCTCACGTCTGCATAAACGACCTGGTAATTACTCCTGTTCAGCAGGCAAGTGTGAATCATAGCAATAGAAAAGTCTGATGAAAGGAAAGACGGAAGACGGAAGACTGAAAATTATAGCCATCAGGTTACTGTTAAGCAGTATTGAAATGTTAATTGTTAAATGAAAAATGATATCTGTTAATTACTTAACAATAACTTATTAATATTATTACCTTAGTCTTTGCATTAATAATTACAAATCATTTGAATCCCAAATTCGAATCATTATGAAAAGAATTTTTTCATTTGCCGTTTCCTTTATGATTCTTCTGGTTTTTTTACCGGGAAATCTTTCAGGAATTAATACCAAAGATACCCGTATGCTGGCTCAACCGGCAATGAGTGCTGACCATATTGCATTTATCTATGCAGAAGATCTGTGGGTAGCAAGACTTGATGGAACAGAGCCTAAAAGGTTAACAGTCGATGAAGGTATCGAATCCGATCCATGGTTTTCTCCCGACGGAAAAATGATTGCTTTCAGTGCTCAGTATGATGGCAACACAGATGTTTTTATTATTCCTGTTGAAGGGGGCATACCAAAGAGACTTACATGGCATCCGGGAACAGATCTTGCAAGAGGCTTTACACCAGATGGAGCCAAAGTTCTTTTTGCTTCTCAGCGTTCAGTTTTTTCAGCCCGGTATAATCAGTTATATACGGTGTCCATTAACGGAGGATTCCCTGAAAAACTTGAAATTCCTAATGCATGGTCTGCAACATATTCACCTGATGCCAGGTATATGGCATATACTCCGCTGGGACCTCAGTACCTGCAATGGAAAAACTACAGGGGAGGAACAATCTCAAATATCTGGATATACTCCTTTTCCGATCATTCTGTTGTAAAAATTCCCCAGCCTCAGGGTGGCTGCAATGATGCTGATCCAATGTGGATTACTGATAAAATTTATTTTACAAGCGACAGAAACGGAGAATTTAATTTGTTCTCATACGATACAGCATCTAAAGATGATAAAACAACTAACATCCTTCACTGATTTTCCAATATTAAAAGCCACAGCAGGAAAGGGAAAGATCATTTTTGAGCAGGACGGTTATCTTCATAGCTATGACCTTACATCTTCAACACAGAGTAAGATAACAGTTGGAATTGCTGCTGATCTTCTGGAACTGCGCCCTCGTTTTGTTAAAGGAAATAATTATATCCGGTCAGCTGAAATATCTCCAACCGGATCGAGGCTGGTTTTGGATTTCCGTGGTGACATCATAACCGTACCTGCTGAAAAAGGTGACCCCAGAAATATAACTACTCACCACCGGTGTTCATGAAAATTTCCTTCATGGTCACCTGATGGCAAGTATATTGCATATTTCTCCGATGCTTCAGGGGAATACTCGCTTCACATTAAATCGCAGGATGGCAAAGGCGATCCCAGGTCAGTTAAATTAACGGGAACAGGGTTTTATGCTTATCCTGTATGGTCGCCCGATAGCAGGAAGATTTCGTTCGTTGACAACGGCAGAAACCTGTATATATTTGACCTGGAGTCAAATAGCATAAAAAAGATTGATTCTGACGAAATATATGTACCGGGAGCATACAGGGATATGTTCGGAGACTGGTCATCTGACTCTAAATGGATATTGTATACAAAAGTCCTTAATACAAACTTCGAAGTAGTATACCTCTATTCACTTACCGATCAGAAATCATATCCTGTATCGGATGGAATGAGCGATGCATCAGAACCTGTATTTGATCCAAACGGAGAGTATATCTATTTCTTTGCTTCAACAGATGCCGGACCGGTAGTGAACTGGTTCGATCTTTCCAGTCAGGATATGAGAATGACGAACTCTATATATCTTGCTACACTCAGGAAAGACATAACATCACCTTTTACTAAAGAGAGTGATGAAGAGAGTATAAAACAGGAAAAGAGCGAACCGGATAAACCTTCCGGAAAATCAGGCAAGGATAAAACGACTACTCCTTCCGAAAAGCAGGTAATTTTAAGTATTGAACCTCAGGGAATAACTGACAGAATAGTTAACTTACCTGTCAGAGCTGGCAATTATTCAAATCTGGGTGTAGGTGTCACCGGTGAGGTCTTTTATATAGTAAGACCGTCTGACCCATCAGCATCATCCACGCTTCACAAGTACGATTTAAAGGAACGTAAAGATGCTGAAGTTATGGAACTGGACAGCTACAAGATATCAGCTGACAGGAAAAAGATGTTCTATACCAAGGGGGATTCATACGGAATTACTTCCACTGGTAAAAAGCCTGAAGCAGGAAAAGGAATGATAAACACATCTGCCATTACGGTTAAAATTGACCCCGTAGCAGAATGGCCTGCAATATTTGATGAAGCATGGAGAGTAAATCTTGATTATTTCTATGATCCCGGCATGCATGGAGTTGACTGGAACGCAATGAAAGTTAAATATTCAAAATTTTTACCAGACCTGGCATGCAGAAGTGATCTGAACAGGGTCATACAGTGGATGTGCAGCGAGCTGGGTGTGGGTCATCATCGCATATCGTCGGGCGGAGACAGACTATTTAAAATTCAGCCCGTAGGAGGTGGTCTGCTGGGAGCTGATTACCTCATTTCGAAAAACAGGTATCAGATAGCTATGATATATGGTGGATTGAACTGGAATCCTGATCTGCGATCTCCCCTAACTGAACCAGGTCTTAATATTAATAAGGGAGATTATATCCTGGCTGTGGATGGAAATGATGTCACTGCTGATAAAAACTTATTCAGTTTCTTTGAAAATAAAAGCGGTAAAATAGTTGAACTTACAATAAACAGCACACCTGACTATACAGGTTCCAGAGTTGTGAAGGTAGTCCCGGTTGCAAATGAATATTCACTGCGTAACCGCGAGTGGGTTGAGGGCAATCTGAGAAAAGTAACCGAAGCTACCAATGGTCAGGTTGCGTATGTTTATGTTCCAAATACTTCCGGAGCCGGACATGAATATTTTAAACGTTACTTTTTCCCTCAGGCACACAGAAAAGCAATTATTGTAGATGAAAGATTCAACGGTGGCGGTTTACTTGCTGATTACTACATAGATCTTCTTCAGCGTCCTTTACAGGCATACTGGCATTTAAGATACGGACAAGACTATAAGTCGCCCAATGCTTCCATACAGGGACCAAAGGTTATGATAATAGATGAAACAGCAGGGTCAGGAGGAGATATGCTGCCATGGATGTTCAGAAAATTCAAGGTAGGAACACTTGTTGGAAAACGTACATGGGGAGGATTAGTTGGTATTCTTGGATTCCCTGAATTCATTGACGGAGGATCGGTTACAGCTCCAAATCTTGCTATATGGACAAAAGACGGATATGTTGTTGAGAATGTAGGGGATAGCTCCTGACATTGAGGTTGAACAATGGCCGGCTGATATAATTAACGGAAAGGATCCTCAGCTTGATAAAGCTATTGAAGTAGCTTTGCAAGAACTGGCTAAAAATCCACCTGAAGAACCTGTACGTCCGCCATTCCCGACTAAAATGAAAAAGTAGTACAGGTTTATTACAAGGTAAAAATTATATAACAAAAAGGTGAGTCTTAAAAGTCCTAATTAACCGCAGATACCGATCGCTATCGGTATTTGCCTAAATCCTTTGCTATCTTTGCGCTTAATTGAGAATGATCTCTAAGACAAGCTCTTTATAACTTTTCAGCGATCCTGATATGGACTCAGCAATGTAGCAATCATTACTGTCATTTCTCCATGAAGCCCTGCTTTTTAAGCACTTCCAGAAAGAGTCCGGAGAAATATTCATTATCGGCTTTTTTATATCTCACATCTGTAAAAACCTGGGCGAGAGTCTCTTTATTATTCTCCCTGACAAATTGCTTTGAATCAGTTCTTCCTTCTTTTTCCGAATAGATCATATCTATGGTATCTGCTGAATAATCTTTGTATGTTTCTAAATGCTTAATAGATTCCAGTGGGAAACGGTCCACCTGGTCAGGCATCTCTGCCGGCCATCCCAGTGTTACAGTTACAACAGGAACAACACCCTTCTGGCAGATTTAAAACATCAATAATCTTATGTGCATTGTATGTGGTTGTCCCCAGATAACATATTCCCAGCCCTTTGGACTCTGCAGCAATACAGATAGTCTGGGCTACTATAATGGTATCAATTGCCGCTGTTACAAATGAGAGGAAATTATCATATCCGGGCACAGCATTACGAAGCCTGCACCATTTGTTAAACCTGTTGAAATCAGCGCAAAAAGTAAGAACAACAGGAGCTTCAGTTATCATTTTCTGGTTAAAATGAAGTGGAGCAAGCTCTTTCTTTTTTTCCTCTGATCTGTTAATTATAATGCTGTATAGTTGCATGTTTCCTGTCGTTGAGGAACGGCAACCCATCGTCAGAATTTCATCCAGAAGCTTATCATCAACGGCTTTTGATGTATATTTCCTTATAGTCCTTCGGTTAAGAAAAATATCTTTAAATTCAGTCATATGTTTATGTTGTAGAATATGTTGCAAAGTAAGCAAAAATCAATGTAATCACTGGACGAGTGCAAATGATTTTGTTATCATTAGTATGAATATAAGAATCTGGATCGGAACATCTTTTTACATACTTTCATTCCCTGCATATTTTAGCCGTTTTGCAAACATCTTCAGGGTGAAATATTTATTGCTTTTTAGCAGAATGTTTTTTATACTTGTTAGAGAATTCTTTATAATAAATAAGTATTAAATATTAAAATATTTTTGTTATGAGCAGACCAGTTACACTATTTACAGGTCAATGGGCAGATTTACCTTTTGAAACATTATGCCAAAAAGCCAAATCATTTGGATATGACGGTTTGGAATTAGCTTGCTGGGGTGATCATTTTGAGGTCAGCAAGGCAGATGACGCATATTGCCGTAATAAGAAAGAAACTCTTGCCAAATATGGACTCAAGGTATATTCTATCTCTACCCACCTTGTGGGACAGGCAGTTTGCGACAGTATTGACCAGAGGCACAAGAGTATACTACCTGATTATGTCTGGGGTGATGGTGATCCTGAAGGCGTTCGTCAGCGCGCTGCTATTGAGATTATTAAAACAGCAGAAGCTGCCAGGAGACTAGGTGTTGATCAGGTAAATGGATTTACCGGTAGTTCCATATGGCATCTTCTGTATTCTTTTCCATCAGTACCACCTGAGATGATTGATGAAGGCTATGCAGATTTTGCAAAACGATGGATGCCAATTCTTAACAAATATCAGGAACTGGGAGTTCGATTTGGTCTGGAGGTTCATCCTACAGAGATTGCATTTGATATTGCATCAGCAAGAAGAGCACTGAAAGCTATAAATAACCACCCGAGCTTTGGTTTTAACTACGACCCATCACATCTTGGTTACCAGGGAGTTGACTATGTGGCTTTTATAACAGAATTTGCTGAAAAGATCTTCCATGTGCACATGAAAGATGTAGGCTGGTCAAAAGTACCAGTTGAAGCAGGCGTTTTTGGAGGTCATACAGACTTTGGTTCTCCCGGTCGATTCTGGGATTTCAGAAGTCTGGGGCATGGTGATATAAATTTTGAAGATATCATCAGAGCTCTGAATCGTATTAATTATAAAGGACCATTATCTGTTGAGTGGGAAGATAGTGGTATGGACAGGGAATTCGGAGCTAAAGAAGCCTGTGCATTTGTTCGTAAAGTTGATTTTCCTGCATCCAATATTTCATTTGATGCAGCTTTTGAGAAAAAATAAATTTAACCTTATTAAATAAACCTCTATAATTAACCTAACCTAACAAGCTTCAAATGGATACTGTTAAAAAAACTCAATTATTTAATGCAAGTTGTGTTGCATTAGTCGTTACGGCCTTGTCGTTCGCTACCAGGGGATCATTTGTTCAGGCATGGGCAACTGAATTCAACCTTACACATGTTGAAGTAGGATGGATTGTCGGTACTGCCTTCTGGGGCTTTACTCTTGCCATGGTTTTCGGCGGACCACTGGTTGATATTATTGGTATGCGCAGAATATTTTATATTGCTTTCTTTTCTCATGTTGCCGGAATTATTCTTACAATAATCGCTACCGGCTTCTGGTCACTGTTTATTTCAACACTATTGATTGGTGTTGCCAACGGAAGCGTGGAGGCTGCTGCCAACCCTCTCATTACAAGTATGTATACGAAGGAGAAAACAAGACGTCTTAACAGGTTCCATGCATGGTTCCCAACAGGTATAGTTATAGGAGGTCTTGCAGTATATTTGTTTAATAATATCGGACTTTCTGACTGGCGTTATGCTATGGGTATTATGTTACTTCCAACATTTGCATACGGGTATATGTTTCTTAATAAAAATTTTCCGGAAACAGAACGTGTTGTTTCAGGATTTACCTATAAAGATATGCTGAAAGCATGCGTAAGCCCTCTTTTCCTTTTCATGGCTTTCACAATGATGCTTACTGCAGGAACCGAACTGGGTACAAACCAATGGATTGCAGCTTTACTCTCAAATGTTTCTGACAACCCTATCCTATTGCTGGTATGGATATCCGGTATAATGGCTTTGGCTCGTCAGTTTGGAGGAACTCTGATACATAACATGAAACCAACTATCGTACTTCTTACATCAGCTATACTGGCTTTCATAGGATGCCTTATGATGGGCTATGCCAGCGGGACTATGGTTTTTGCATGCTGCCGGTGTTTTCGCTTTAGGAGTAGCTTTTTTCTGGCCATCAATGCTGGGATTTGTTTCTGAGAATGTTCCTCAAAGTGGTGCTCTGGGCTTGGCTATTATGGGTGGTATTGGTTTCTTTGGCGGTGGTATTGCACAGCCTATTCTTGGAGCAATTTTTGATGCTCAGACTATCGCATCAATTCCGGCAGGACAGGCTATTGAGACTCTTAAAGCTGCTGCTGCAGGTACCCAGGAAGCTGGTTTATGGGCTCAGATTCAATTGCAGGGTGGTGCTAATACATTAAAATTAGTTTCCATTGTTCCGGCGGTATTGATTGTATTCTTCTCATTTCTTTATTTCTGGAAAAGAAAACAAGCTTAAAAAATTACCGTGATTACATTAGACGGAATATTTCAAACCTGAATTCTTACCAACTCTTACCCGTATTGAGAGTGGTAAGAGCAGGCATATAATCAACAATGCAATTAATTATATTTCAATTTATTACAAAACCTGAATAATTATTAAATATTATGAAGAAGATTAGAATGGGAATGATTGGCGGAGGTATCGGGGCATTTATTGGTGATGCTCACCGCCGCGCTTCAAGAATTTGTAATGACTTTGAACTGGTAGGAGGTGTTTTTGATATCGACTATGAAAAAAGTAAACTATTTGCTAAAAATGAGGGACTAAACTCAGAACGATGTTATGAGAATATTGAAGCACTAATAAAAACAGAGCTCTCATTACCTGCTGAAAAACGGATGGAAGTTGTTTCCATTGTTACCCCAAATGCTTTACATTATAAATTTGCAAAGAGTCTGCTTACAGCCGGTTTTCATGTGGTTTGTGAAAAACCTATGACAATGACGGTTAATGAAGCACTGGAACTGGAAGAACTTGTATCAAAATCCGGACTTACATTTGCTCTTACCCACACCTATACAGGATATCCAATGGTCAGGCAGATGAAAGATCTTATAGCCAAAGGTACTCTTGGCACGATACAACGTATTGATGCGCAATATTATCAGGGATGGATAAACTCAATTATTCATGGTACTGAAAGCCGGATAACCGGGGTTTGGAGACTTGACCCCAAACATGCAGGTGCAAGTAGCTGTATGGGTGATATCGGGGTACACGCATTTAACCTTATTGAGTACACGACAGGACTGGAAATTAAGGAAGTTCTTTCCGATCTTAATCCTGTGAAGGATGACGTAAAACTTGACCTTGATGGTACCGTATTATTGCGATTCGGTAATAAGCTGAAAGGTGTTATCCGGTCAAGCCAGGTATGCGCCGGAGAAGAGAATAATCTTACAATTGCGGTATATGGTTCAAAAGCAAGCCTCAAATGGGCACAGGAGGATCCAAATTTTCTCTATATGTTAAGTGACTCCGAGCCAACTAAAGTGTTTAAACCTGCTCACGGTTATAACGATAAATTTGCTGAAGCCAGTCATACAATGCCTTCTGGTCATCCTGAAGGAATTTATGAAGCCCTGGCAAACATTTATAAAGGTGCAGCCAAATCGATCAGAGGAGAGCAATTTACTCCGGGTGAATTCCCGACTGTTCATGATGGTGTAAGAGGAATGAAATTTATACACTCTGTGGTAAGTTCAAATACAGCAGGAAATACCTGGGTTAAGTTGTAACAGAAACAGCTTCAGAGTACGATGAATGAATGAGCTGATTAAAAAAAATACGGAAAATAAAGAAAGCGCAGGGTCAGGACTCAGCGCTTTCTTCTTTTCCGGAATCGAGCCATATAACCCGTTGTTCAGGGATATGACTCTGCCCTATTATATCTTTGTATAGATCAGGCCTCCTTGCCTGACGGTAACGGTATCCTCCTGATTGAGTAAGTTTTTCAGGAATAATGGTTGCTGTTATATAGTCATCGCCAAGTACCCTGCATTCTGCTAAAATATCCCCGAATGGATCTATTATCATCGAACAACCATTTTTAAGCTGGTCATCATCCATTCCTATTGGATTTGAGAACACTATATAAATACCGTTATCATAAGCTCTTGAAGGGAGCCATTTAAGGAGCCAGTCACGACCTTTCATCCCATCGAATTCTAACCTCAGAGAAGTCGGATCTGAGTCCCTTAACTTCCACAATTCAGGATCAACAAACCCTGCTCCAGGACGAGTTGAAGGTGTGCACATTGTCACATGGGGCATAAAAATTATATCGGCACCTAACAATGTTGTAGCACGGACATTCTCGATTATATTATTGTCGTAACATATCAGGATTCCGCACTTCCATCCTGCCAGGTCGAAGACGCAATATTCATTTCCTGGTGTTAGATGTTTATTTATAAAAGGATGGAGCTTATGATATTTTGCAACCAGGCCATTCTTGTCAACACATACATATGTCTTATAAAGCTTATCCTCAACATCTTTCTCAAAAAGGCCGGCCAGAATTACTATGTTGTACCTGGATGCAGCACGAATCAGACGAGTCACGCTGGGCCCTGAGGGTACAAATTCAGCAAGATCAAGCATCTCTTTCAGGGAGAGATGCCTGGCAAAAGAATAACCGGTTACCGAACATTCATGGAAAGCGATAGCATGAGAACCCTCATGGGAGGCTTTTTCAGCCAGATATTCAATTCTCGATAAATTAAAGTCTTTGTCCCCGCTCCTGTTCTCAAACTGTGCTGTCGAAATTTTTATTCTTTCCATTTTCGCAGCCTGTTAAGTGGCTGATAGGATGATAACAGGTTTATTTTTTCTTTTTAAGAAGGAAGAAAGCAGCTGCTCCAACAACGACTACAGCACCGGCAATAATGGCAATTGTCTACCTGATATTTTGCCTGAGTTTTTCTCATCCTCGATAGCATAATAAAAAGTAGGTTTGGCATTGGTATCCATGTTAACGGTATCTTTCTTAGGCTGTGGTTGTTCCTGAGCCTGAAGCATATTCATACCACTGAGTAACAGAAGGATTGTCATCGAAAATACTAAAATTGATTTTTTCATCTTAAATCTATTTTTAATTTGTGTTAATTAATTATTTAATCTTATCTGCCAATTCATAATACTTTTTTGCAATATCAGGATTTGTCTTCGTGTAAGTATCGCCCAGGGCAATAATAGCCGGTTTATAATCGGGGCGAATAGTAATACAATCTCTTAATAACTCCCTGGCTCTCGGAAGATCACTGGACTCCAATAACCCCGACAGACTAACATATGCTTCAAAGTACTTCCTGTTTGCTTTTATAACTCTTTCATAATAGCCTATTGCTTCCTCAGGTTTATTCTGCGATCGTGCAATATTACCAAGATACATGAGAATAAGCTCAAAATCAGGATTTATCTTTCAACCCCTCTTTTAATACTGAATCGGCATACTGATACTGACCATCATTATACAATGCCGCTGCAAAATTATAAAAAATCATCTCATCTTTATCATCATTCTGTATTACCTTTTCAAAGTATTTAATGGCTTCCTTATTCCTGCCCTCTCTTAATGCTTTATAGCCATAAAAATCATCTTTCGATTTTCTCTCCAGGACAGCACATACCGGGATACTATCAACATATATCACATGTATGGCATTGTCGGGAGGCCACGATTTCTTCCTTAACTGGAATGGCGTGATATACCTGCTGACAGTTATTGCATAATCCCAGTCAGCCATACTTCGCTCTTCATACCTGAAATATGAAGTTTCGATTTCCGGATGTTTACGAAATAACCAGCTCACAGAGTATGTTGCCTTTACTTTTAACGGACCTGAAATATTTTTCTCTCTGAGGTAATTGATCAGCCACTTTGATGCTTCAGTCTGACTGGTATAATAATAGTCAGTCTCATAGTTGGTATACGCACCCTTTAATCCACCAACAAACTGATTATAATAGAGATAGAAATAAGGAGTATTTAAGATCATGAACTTCAGAGGATGTATGGATAAAGCCACAAACAATAAAATCCCTCCCCATTTTAGATATTTTACTTTTATCCTGTCATAAAAATTTAAAAAACCTACAGAAGCAAGTAGGATGATAACAGGATAGAGGAAAAGAAACTGTCTCCAGGAACTGTAAAGATTTGATTTTTCGTAAATAACAAAGAGAAGAGGGAACAATAAAGTAAAAACGATTAAACCATATATGATAACCTTATCGCCCATGGGCTTAAGTTTTACTGAGAAAAGAGCAAGCACCAGTCCTGCAAGTACAAGTATCGGAATAGTTATGGCCATCGATTTTGAAAGGTAATACCAGGGCATAAAATCGGACCATTCCATTTTTCCTTCAAAAATCTGCCTGAAAGTATCAGGAAAATGAGCCATTACATGATATGACTCAATAACATTTTTGAAAGGGTTAAGAAGGGCAAAAGGCCATAATATTAAACCCAGGAAAAATGATACAACAGAAATAAGGATAATCCAGAAAAGCTTAGTCCTGATCTCCTTAATATCTAATTTCTTTTCTCTGAAATATTTAAAAAGGTAGTATACAAAAAAGAAAAAGAAAAGATAACAGACTGAAAGCAATCCGCCGGCTCTGATACTTATAGAGAAAGCGATTGCAGCTATCAGAAGTGTTATAACCTTATACGATATTTTGCGTTCCCGACACCAAAAATTTAAGTGTAAAAAATACACTTGCTATATATCCAAGTGCATAAGGAATGTCTTTAAGATTATTCTGAGTATGGCCGATAAAAGCAGGAGAAACGGCATAGAGAATTATGACTATTATCCCTCCCCTGAAATCGGTAAGCCAGACCGCAAAAAAAGCAGTAATCAATATAGTAATCCATCCGGCAAGAGTGCTCATAATATGCCGGAAAGAATATACATCTTCAATTCCGAACCATTTTATCAGGATAGTGACAAAATTATCGTACGACTGTCCGTAATATTTAAGATTTGTAACCGGGGTATTCAGGCAGGTCTGATCTGCACCATGTGAGGCAAAGTAGTTATAAACTGAAACTGATTGATTATAGTGCAGAACTTCATCACATGTAATGCCGGCATTCCTGCTTGTAAACAACATCAGGGAAAGCAGAATTACAGAAGAGCCATAAAAGATATATTTTAACCTTTTCTGAATCATTATATTTCCGGACCATCATAAAATTTCCGAACAAAATATACAGGACGGTTCTGAGATTCTTTATAGCTTCGGTAAATATATTCGCCCAGTATACCAAGAAATATGAGTTGAATTGAACCCAGAAAATATATACTAAGCAATGTTGATGACCATCCTACAACTGCAAATCCATAATATTTTGCAAGAAGCACATAGATACCAGCACCCAGGAATACTGCAGTACCTATTGTACCAAGTATGAGACATAATCGTATCGGAAATCTTGAAAATGAAAAAATAGCGTCGGCAGCCAGAACGATCAACTTATGAAGACTCATTTTTGGTTCCCCTTTAAATCTGTCATCCCTTACAAATTCAACATAACCCTGACGAAAACCGATAAAAGTTCTGAGACCCGGAAGATATCTTACTTTCTCCTTCATCATCAATAAGGCATCAAGAGCGGTCCGGTTCATCATGGAAAAGTTCCCTGAGTTCTCCATATCTTTTATTTCACCAATTTTCTTAAAAAACAGGTGAAACAACACCTCGTAAAATATTCTTCCTTTTTTACCTTTTCTCCCGATCTTTTTTCCACTAACAATATCAAACTCATCATTTATAATTTTGCCATACATTTCAGAAAGCATCTCAGGCGGATCCTGAAGATCGCCATCCATCATGGCAACCTGCTCACCTTTTGCATATTCGAGACCTGCTGTAAAAGCTGCCTGATGTCCAAAATTTTTTGAAAGTGAAAGTATTTTAATCTTTAGAATTTTCCTTCTGATGCTCGAGCATTCTCTGAAGGCTCTTGTCTGTACTGCCATCATCAACAAGGATTATCTCATAATCGGCAATGAACGATTCAATTGATAAAACTGTTCTTTTTATCAGTTCATCAATCAGCTTCTCCTCATTAAATATTGGTATTACGAGTGACAGCATATTATTTATTTAGATTCAGCCTTTCCAGAGCATATTCAGCTTCCTCTTTTACTTCCGTGTTATTTGCAAGATCTTTTATAGCAGGAACTGAATATTCTGTACCCATCCAGCTTAATTCCCGAAGGAGCAGTTTTTTTGCATCAACAGTTGTTTCACTATTAATCAGGACCTTATTCATTTCCTTTTCCAGCTTAAGTAATCCGGGTGCGTCTCCGGCAAGTTGCCTTATATGACTTTGTATGCAAGATAAGTATTTGGTACTTTTTTCAATATTATAATTCCCGATATTCTGAAGAGCCTCTTCAAGTGTAATTTCCTTAAAATCAGGACGAAGAACCACTCCTGCCATACTTGGAAAATCCCAGGGCACAGGTTGTGTTACATCGCCAGTGACAGCCCATTCAGCGCCCCTCTGCAGTGTTGTAATGAAACCTGCGCATTGCATTGCAGGGCCTCCTCCTTCGTCGGCATGTCCCATGGCAGTATGAAAAATTCTTCCATTACCATATGTTATTGTCATCAGCATAGGTTCATCTCTCATTGTCCCTCCCCCGGCAGCAGAATCAGCAAATGCTGTTGCCAGTATCTGCATATTTTTAGCCGGACCACGAAGCAGACTGTAAAGTTCATCATTTCCATGAAGCCATTTCACAGGTAATCCTTTTGTTATAGGATGATCGGTAATCCGGGTTGTAACAACATACTCCCTGCGCATTCCATGGGTGCCACCAATACCTGCCGACGAATCAGTAACAAGCTTATTATTTTTATAATAAACATAGGGCCCGCTTTTTTCATTACGATCGCCCCATCCACCAAGTCCTGTCATTTCATTATACTCCTTCCACTCAGGAAATGAATTATCGGCAGCATGATAAATAACAACGCCACCACCATTTTTCACAAACTGAACAAAGTCGGAATTTGTTTTTTCCGACCATGAGTCTCCATTATAATCAAGTACAACAAGCTTAAATTTTGAAAAGTCAGGGGTAAAGGTGCTCATATCACCCCCTTTTTCAGGAGTTATCATTATTTCCGAACTAAATAAGCCTGTCTCATCAAGTATTTGTTTGAGAATTGGAGAACTGGCCTTCCAGTTATGATTATTTTGTCCGGTAATAATTAAAGTCTTATATCCTGATTGTTTGTTGCAGGCGCTGAAGATGGTTAATAATCCCAGCAGACCAAGAATGAATAAATATTGCTTTTTCATACTAATCTCAGATTAAACATTTGGTAAAGTCCATGGTTGGCGATAAGGCCTGCTAAGAAGCCTGCTGGCATTCTGATTGCCAATAATCTCTTCCTTGTCCGGATCCCATTTAATTGTCTGCCCGGTTGTCATGGCAATCTCTCCAAGCAGAGCAACTGAAATAGCCCTGTAAGCTACCTCAACAGGTGCAATAGCCTGTTTCCCTGAATGTACGCAATCGATAAAATTCTGCCAGTGATTATCACTTTTATATAAATGAATCTCATTTTCACCTATTACCTCTTCCAATATCTTTGGATCAGAAGCAGTAAGAACATTTCCGCGGTCAACATGGATCCAACCAAGATCGCCATGCCATGTAGTACCCATACCAAGAGGCAATCTTGAAGCGTTAGCTACCCTCATCTCTATACCGTTAGCATACCTGCATAAGAAATCATATTCAACCGGTACATTGAATATTCCTTCAACAGGGTAAACTCCTGAACCTGTAATTTCCAAAGGGCCTGTATGTTCCAGACCAGCACCCCAGTTTGCAATATCAATATGATGCCCTGCCCAATCGGTCAGTTGTCCACCCGAATAATCAAGTATCCAGCGCCAGTCCCAATGAGATACTCCTCTATAAGGCACTTTCAAAGCCGGTCCCAGCCACATATCCCAGTTTAGTTCAGGAGGTACAGGCATAACCGGAGGTGTCCCGATACCTCTGTTTCCGTCAGGCAAACCCACCTCAATATATTTAATTTTTCCGGCACGGCCATTAATAGCAAGTTCTGCTCCACGACGAAAGTTATAAAGAGAGCGCTGCCAGCTGCCGGTTTGCCATATAATATTATTTCTTTTTACTGCACCTACAATAGTCTGACCATCCTTAATTGTCCTGCATATTGGTTTTTCACCATATATATTAACTCCTGTATCTGCTGTTTCACTATATATGATCCCATGCCAATGATCAGGCAATGCAATGGAGACAGCGTCAAGTTTTTCCTTGGCAAGGAACTCACGAAAATCACCATAAGTGCGGCAGTCTTTATTTTTATTTGCCGTATCGACAGTATCCTTTGCTTTAGCCAGTCTTGATGAATCAACATCACATACAGCTACAAACTGAACTGCATTTTTGAGATTCAGAAAGTCTCGCATGTTGCTCATTCCCTGCGATCCTGTTCCAATAGCGCCGATTACTATACGGTCGCTTGGAGCAATCTTCCCTCCCATTCCAAATGCTGATGAGGGAATTATCTGGGGAAATACTACAGCACCTGCCACAACTGCAGCAGATCTTTTAACAAAATTCCTTCTAGATGATTTTTTTGCCATTTTAAAATAATATTACAGAGTTCAGGTCGGATTCATTAAATATCTCAAAGAGCTACCGGAGTACCGGGAACAGGTGTTTTAAACTCCATATCAACCGGTCCCATTTCAATTTTAGCAGGTCCAAGGAGCATATCTGATTTAAATATTTCGTCCCATGTGATCAGGCGGCCGGTATAAGCAGCCGTTCTTCCCATAATTGCCGTAAGAGTTGATATAGCTGTTGTTTCAGCTTCATTTACATAATTGCCGGTTCTGATCGCATATACAAGGTGCATATGTTCCTGAACATAAGGAGGAATCTTAACAGCATTCATAGCATTACCGTTTTCATCTTTGGGATATTCAAACTGCCATTTTACATTACCTTTCAAATCATAGATCTTATTGACGCAGTTTGTATAACCCTCTGTTCCCATAACTATTTCGCCTGTTCCGTTTGCGCAACTGTCAATCTGACGACACATACTATGGGAGCTTACGCCTGTACCATAATCAAAATCAACACTGAAAAAATCATATTGATCGCCGGTTACTCTTCTTGCTCTTCCACCATATCCAATGGCTCTCTCGGGATGTTTTCCGATGAACCAGTTTATTACATCAATATTATGAACATGTGTATCGAGAATATGATCGCCACATAACCAGCAGAAGTTATTCCAGTTACGTATCATATACTCCATGTCGTTCCAACCCGGTTCGCGTTCACGAAACCAGACATGATCCTGATTCCAGTATGCTTTTGCAGATGTAATTGTACCAATGGCCCCATTCATTACCTGCTTATAAGTCTCAATATAATCTTCCTGATGACGGCGCTGTGTACCGGTTACAACACATAGTCCCAGAGCAGCTGCTTTCTTTGCAGTTGTAATTATCGATCTGATACCAACAGGATCTACAGCTAACAGGTTTTTCAAGAAATGAATGCTTGTTGTTCTTAACTGCTTCAAGAAACTGTTCAGGTCTGAATTGACGGGGTGTTGCAAGTATTACCACATCCACATCGGTAAGAGCCATAAGTTTTTTATAGCCATCAAATCCGGCAAAACAATTTTCAGCCGGTATTGGCAGATTGAATGAAGCAAATCTCTCTCTGCAGGCATCGATCTTATCCTGAAAAACATCAGCAAGCGCAATTATCTCAAGATCAGGACCTGCGCTTATAAAATTAATAGCTGCTCCTGTTCCTCTTGCTCCACACCCAACAAGTCCTGCTCTGAGCTTTTTACCTTTGGGAGCTCCTCTTAATATTGGAGGAAGACCAAGTGCTTCTAAATCCGGTTTCCTTTTACAGGCTGAAATTATAGCTCCTGCTCCTGCCAATCCTAATCCTGCAAGAGCTGTTGTTCCGATAAATTTTCTTCTGTCAATATTCTGCATATTATTCTTGTTATGATATTCGTTTTAATTTCCTGTTAAACTGTCAGCCTCACATACAACCCTGAATCCTACATCGATACAATCAGAGTACCACCATATGCTTTTGGGCATCTGCGGATCGGTTACAAGCCATGCTTTCGTTTTTGTAAAGTCGCGTGCAGCACTCCTCACATCTTTGGCATCGCTCTTGAACGATCCTCCACGGATCACATGTTCCTGTCCTCTGAGAGGTCCCCTTGGATTTACAGCCGGAACCGTATCAGCTTTATAGGTATCCGGAGAATAAAAGTCGAGACAAAACTCTGACACATTACCTGACATATTCTTCAATCCGAATGGATTTGCTTTAACTGATGCTGGTTCTTTGGTTTTAGAAGAACTGTTAAGTACATATACAACCCTTGATGCTATTACCGCGGTATCAGGTTTAAATATCTTCTTAAGTAATCCGGTAGAGCTATAGTCTTTTGGACTTCCTTCGAAGAAATATGGGGTTTCTGTACCACCTCTGCAGGCATATTCCCATTCGGCTTCAGTCGGTAAACGATATTTCTTGCCTGTGACCTTGGAAAGCCATTGGCAATAGACATTGGCAGCATGCCACGACATTGTTATAGCAGGACGAGCTACCTTTTCCCCATCCCTGATCAGGTGCCCCCCATGGAGGTGTTGCACCGCTTATTGCATCAACATTTTTCTTTGTTACAACCTGACCTTCAGTTCTTCCCTGCGAGCCGGTGGCTCTGAAAAATGCAAGATATTCATCCCAGGTAACCTCCGTCTTTGCAATCCAGAATTTCGACAGGGTTACTTTTCTTACCGGACCTTCGTCATCTTTTCTTAAAGGCTCATTATCAGGACTCCCCATATCAAATGTCCCGCCCGGTAATGCTACCATATCAAATGAGACTGTTGTGCCGGGAATCTTCTCATTGAAATCATCAAATTTCTCAACTTTTTCCGGTTCGGTATATATCGCCTGATTGGCAGTTACATTAACTCCAAAACTTGTATCATGATCATGAATAAAGTTTTTATCAAAATGACCGACATTCAGGTGGCAATTGATACAAGTAAGGGTTCCTTTATTTGAAGTGTAAAACAGATGTGCATTACCTCCATTCACTGATAATGTAACAGGGAATAAATTCTGATGACAATTCAGACATGATTGTTCATAGACAAAGCCCTTGGCATTTTCAAGCAATTTCTTTGCCTCCCAGTTTATACTGGCACTGTCCTTGAAGAAATATCCATATGCATCCTTCAGGCCATGTTTGGCCTTTGCAAAAAGATATCCGTGGCCTTCGGGAGGCAGATGACATTCGGCACAATGAATAATAGTGCCCGAAGAGTTGTTATGATGCGGAGACAGCAACCAGCTCTGATCTGCCACCGGATGTATATGGCATGAAACACAATACTTGTCAGTTGATGTGTATTTAACTACAGCTTTACCAGATTTGAGTACAATCAGGCATATTAATGCCCCTGCAATAATAAACCAGAACTTTTTACTGCCAGAAGTTAAAGTTCTGTTACGATATTTCTTTAAATTCATATTATCCCCAAAACATTCAATTAAAATTTGCTAAAGTTAGCTTTTTATATCGCTAAATTTTGCTGTACTTTTTACTTTTATCTTAAAAAAAGTTAAAATGTCTTTATAAATAAGAATTTCTATCAATATCTTCTGAAAATTTAATACCGATATAGCATTGATAATGTGTCTCTTCCAGATATTATTAAAATTTCATCAAGATATGAAAGAAGGAAAGAAAGATACTGTTATTTTTTTAACACAACTGGCAGGAAATGTGAAAATAATACTTATCAGTCTAAACAATTCCTATAATTCAACTGTTTAAATTTCAGTACCTTTTAACTGAATAAAAAAATCATAAAATCACAATCTGAATTTATTTTTGGCACAAAGATTGTTTTTACAATGAAAAGTTTATTTTTGTAGATAAATAAATATTATATTCTGTATGAAAAAACTTGCTGTTTTACTTTTGGTTACTTTTGTTATGGCATTAGTTGTCAGTTCCTGCAGCAAAAAGGAATGCCCTGCTTATTCAAGGGCTGATACTGAGCAATCGGGTCAGAATGTGTGATTTTAGAATTGTTCCTTTTTTCCCCAAAGTTATATAAGTTAGCATAATGAGATGAAAAAGCTGCTTATAATAGCGGTAATGTTTTTATTTGGTGTAGTTACATTATATGCCCAGGGTGAACTAAATGAACAACAGAAGGTTTTTATCAGAAATGAGAGATCATTTGGTATTCTGCTTAATACAGACGGGTTCGGACTGAGTTATCGCAGTGCAAAGAGAAATGATTATCTTAATAAGAGGCTTCTTGAAGTTGATCTGGGTACATTAAAGCATCCTAAGGAATACAGGCAATCAACCTATTACAATCAGGGAGGATCATTTGTTTTCGGCAAGCTCAATTCTACATTCTTTCTCAGAGCCGGGATAGGACATCAGCATGAAATATATAAGAAAGCAGATCTTGGAGGTATAGCTATCAGATATTTCTATTCAGCCGGCCCGGTACTGGCAATTTACAAACCAATATATTACAGTGTACTCTATCCTATTTCGGTTAATACAGCAGAAGTCAAGGAAGAAAAATTTGATGTCTCAATAGCTCTTCCTCAGGACATTTACAGCAAAGCCTCCTTTTTAAAGGGATTTAATGAAATAAAAGTTATGCCGGGTCTCTATGCAAAAGGAGGGTTTAATTTTGAATACAGCAAGGAAGATAAAATTATACATGCAATTGAGCTCGGGGCCCAGATAAATGCTTTTCCCAAAGTAATCCCGATTATGGCAAGTTCTGATAATAAATCAATATTTTTTTCCTTATTCGTGAGTTACAGGTTTGGAGTAATACTTGATCCGCTTAATCCTGAATCAAACAAACTTTCTAATTTGTTCCGAAGAAAAAAGAATAATTGATCTTCTTTTCATCTTGTCGTTTCACCGGAAAATATTATTTTTGCTGCTTAATAGTTATTAACCATTTAATGATATACAAATGTCTAAAATTAAAGTAGGTATCAACGGTTTCGGCAGGATTGGCCGACTGGCCTTCAGGGCTGCCTTGAAGAGGAACGATATAGAAATAGTCGGAATAAACGATCTCCTCGATGTCGATTATATTGCTTATATGCTTAAGTATGACACAATTCACGGCAGATTCGATGGAAAAATTGAAGTTAAAGATGGCAAACTTATCGTAAACGGACAAAGTATCCGTATTACATCTGAAAAGGATCCTGCTTCTTTGAAATGGAATGAAGTTGGTGCAGAGTATGTACTTGAATGCACAGGACTTGTTCCTTACAAAGGAGAAAGCAATGGGTCATATTACTGCAGGTGCAAAACGAGTAGTTATGTCAGCTCCTTCAAAAGATGATACCCCTATGTTTGTAATGGGTGTTAACAAAATAAATATACTGCAGACATGCAGTTTGTATCAAATGCTTCATGTACAACAAACTGCCTTGCTCCTGTTGCAAAGGTTCTTAATGATAGTTTCGGTATTATTGAAGGTCTTATGACTACTGTTCATTCAACAACAGCAACCCAGAAAACCGTCGACGGTCCATCGCATAAAGACTGGAGAGGTGGTCGTGCTGCAGCAGGTAACATTATTCCATCTTCAACAGGTGCAGCAAAAGCAGTTACCAAAGTTATTCCTGAGCTGAAAGGTAAACTTACTGGTATGGCATTCAGAGTTCCGACCTTGAATGTATCTGTCGTTGACCTTACTGTCCGTCTGGAAAAAGCTGCAAGCTACGATGATATCAAAAATGCAATGAAAACTGCATCTGAAGGTCCACTGAAAGGAATTCTGGGATATACAGAAGAATCTGTTGTTTCAAGTGATTTTATCGGTGATCCACGTACTTCGATTTTTGATGCAGGAGCAGGTATCGCTCTTAACGACAATTTTGTAAAGGTAGTATCATGGTATGACAACGAATGGGGATATTCCTGTAAACTTCTTGATCTTATAGCTCACATGAACACAGTGAAGTAATAAATATAAAAAGAGAGGTTTCATAACTAATTGAGACGGCTCTCTTTTTTTAGATTATCATATCAATTTCAAGAGGAATACCTGCTGTATCACGGTAATGTTCCCCAAGTTCGAGCATAGCTTCATCATCTTCTTCATAAAGCCATTTTATGCTGACCTGTTTCCCTGAACGCTGAAATCCGGTAAGCCGTTTCAATATCTCATAAAGATATTTTGACGATCCGCTATTAATATATTCTAACTGAATGTGAACATCAAGTCCGTCGCTCTTTTCAAAATGCGATGTAAGCCATTCGTCCAGTCTTCTGAAAATCAATTCTGGGTTTTCAGGGATCGATCGTCCAACAAGTTCCAGCTTATTCACTGATGGGTAATATGCTATACCCGGACAATTTTTTAACTCTTCCTGAATTACATGTTTTTCCATTTTCTGAATTTTTATTCGTATCTCAAAGCTTCAATAGGATCAATATTAGCAGCTTTAACTGCAGGTGCATAACCTGAAACAACACCAACGATAAAACAGACTACTATGCCTGTGAGAACCCATATCCATGGGATTACAAAACTCGATTTCAGCATCGACGACACTAAGTTACCAATAAGTATTCCCAGTATTATACCAAAGACACCTCCCAATTGTCCGATCATGATAGATTCGAAAAGAAACTGGTATTTTATTGTCTGGGTCTTTGCCCCTATAGCTTTTCTTACCCCAATTTCCCTTGTCCTCTCAGTAACCGATACAAGCATAATATTCATAAGGCCCACAGCAGCACCAAATAATGTAACAATACCTATTAATGTAGCAGCAAGGGTAACATACTTAATATTCTCCAGAAGCATTTTAACAATATTGTCACTTTTATTTATGTTAAAATCGGTTTCATCCCTGGGGTTAAGATTACGGACAATCCTGAACACAGCTTCAGCTTCACCTGCCATAACATCAAGATTTACAGGATTTACCGGCATTACTGTAATATTGAAGGTAAGGTTTGGCCGTGAAAAATACTGTCGGGCTGTAGTTACAGGCATAAAGCAAACCCTGTCAGGGTTTCCTATTCCGGCACCTTTACTTTTTAATACACCTATTACCATTAGTTTCATACCGGCAACAGTAATCTCTTTGCCCAAAGGGTCAATTCCGGAAGGAAAAAGATCTTTGACAATATCAGCACCAATTATAACAAAATGTCTTGCCATCTGAATCTCTGTCGGAGAAAAATTCCTGCCTGATTCCAACTCATAACCAGCCGTTATAAGCTGATTCTCATCGACTCCCATAAGACTTACATTGGGATTTGTCTCCTCCGAACCGTACTTAACTGTTGCCAAACCTGATGCGTTAAAGGAAACGGAAACATATGCAGCCTCGGTAAAACGATTTTTAAACTCTTCAGCCTGCCTGAACGAAATCTGTGAAAAATTTTTAGTCCTTGTTCTACTGTCTCCAATCTGAATATTCATTCCCCGTGAAGTAATGGTGAACGAATTTGCTCCCATCATGGTAAATTGATTGGTAAGAGAGGATTTTATTGAATCTATTGCTGTAAGTATGCCAACCAATGCCATAATACCAAAAGCAATTATACAGATTGTTAGTATCGCCCTTACTCTGTTGGAACTGATCGCCTTGAATGAAATTCTAAGGTTCTCCCTGAAAATGCCTAATCTTTTTATTGTTTGGTTCATTTAAAGCTATCTCTCTATGTTTTCATAAAAAAAATAAAAGTACACTTTTTTTCCTTTTTACCGAAAACTGAATAAGTAATAATGCATTTCAAAATAATCACTCTTTAGTTGCATAACTAATAAATTCGTTGTATATTTGAAATACATAAATACAAAATTTAAAACTCAACCTTTAATCGGAGAAAAATATATAATTATGAGAGAATTAACCAGAGCAGAAGAGCAGGTTATGCAGGTTTTATGGAAGATAAAGAAAGGCTTTGTAAAAGATATTCTTGAACACTTTGAGGAACCAAAACCTGCATATAACACTGTAAGTACGATTGTTCGTATCTTGCAGGACAAGGGCTTTGTTACACATAAAGCATACGGAAGAACGCATGAGTATTATCCTGTGGTTTCAAAAAACGATTATTCAAAAACCCATCTTAATACTTTTGTAAACGACTATTTTTCAAACTCATTTGAAAAAATGGTAAGCTTTTTTGCACGTGAAAAAAGCATATCAGTAAAGGAGATGGAGGAAATTATGAAGATAATGGAAGGAGAAGTAAAAAAACAAAAAAATAAAATAAAAAAATGAACAACCTTCTGGTATATATGATAAAAGCTGCAGTGTATCTTTTTGCATTTTATCTTGTATATTATATTCTTCTCAGCCGTGATACTTCATACGGCCGCAACAGGGTATTCATTCTTCTGTCATTAATACTGTCTCTTATATTTCCATTCTTTACAATTCATACTATCAAACCGATGGGTATCCAGTTTTTCGGGAAATTCCTTTCGGATGTATTCATTACTGCATCGAATAATGGTGCTGAAAAGCTAAGCCTGTCAAAAGGATATTCCGGCATAATTCAGACTGTTTTTTCAGTATATATTATAGGTGTAATAATACTCCTTGTAAAACTTCTGACAGATTTTTTAAACCTGGCATTTTTAATATTACGTAAAAAGGAGAAAGACAGCAGGATTATCAAAATTAATGGATTTTATACTGCGGGTTTTTCAGCAATGGGATATATCTTTATTAATACCAGTCTTTCAGAGCAGGAATCTGCCGAAATAATACGACATGAACAAAACCATCTTAATCAAAATCATTTTGTAGATATCATTTTTGTAGAGATCATTAAAGCATTTCAATGGTTCAATCCGTTTGTGTTCCTGTTCGACAGATCATTACGTGCAATTCATGAATATCAGGCAGACAAGGAATGTCTCTGTTCCGGTGTTCCTGTTGTGAATTATCAGAGTCTCCTTTTAAGCCAGGTTTTTAAATCAAGGGTTTTTAACCTTACAAACAGTTTTTCCAACCCGTCGCTTATTAAAAAGAGGATGATAATGATGACAAAAGAACCAACATCTTCTTTAGCTAATATTAAACTCATTATTGTTATACCTGTCACTCTGCTTGTCCTTTTAACAATATCAGCTTATAAGGAGATCCCCTCTCCATCTGTCAATCAGTCAGAAACAACAGCCTTAAAAATGATCTCCGATGTCAAATGGAACAATTGATTTACCTGCTTCCTCCTCAGATGTCAAATCTGAAACTTACGCTACACCTCCTCCTCCTCCGCCTCCCCCGCCAACACAATCAGACCTTACAAAATCTGATTTAAAAAACAATACAACTACAGAACAGACAGATGAAACTGATATCAATCCTTTTGTAGTTGTTGAGGAGATGCCAACGTTCCCTGGTGGCGACGCTGGACTACTGAAATACATAGGACAGAATACCAATTATCCGGAAGCTGCCAAGGAGAATGGAATCCAGGGAAGAGTTATTATCAGATTCTGTGTTACTGCAAAAGGGCAAGTCAGCCTTGTAAGCATATTGAAGGGTGTTTCACCTGAACTGGATGCTGAAGCAATACGGGTTGTTAAAACATTACCTGAATTCAAACCCGGAAAACAAGGAGGTAAAGCAGTACCTGTATGGTATATGGTTCCTATAACATTTACTCTTAAGTAAATCCCTTCTGATTTAATATCTGGTAATACTCTGACAACAACCCGCATGAGCGGATTATGAATTCTTTCTCCTCATAACCAATACAACAATACTTTTTTGATTTTAATTAATTATTTAGTTGTTTAACTAATTATTTCGTTATATCTTTACACTTACAAAAGAATATTTAAAAGGACAGCTGAATAAAAAAATTAATGAGTATTTACCTTAAAAATGCAAGACCATGAAAACAAAAAAATCATTGAAGATTAACTGCAGGTATAACACTAATTATTATTCCGGTAATTGCATTTTTTATTATTTCTACTTTTTCATGTGGTAAAACCAATTCACCTGACGGAACAACATCTGAGATTGCACCACCACCACCTCCTCCTGTACCAGATGAAAATTCAATTTTCCAGACTGTCGATGAGATGCCAGTATACGAAGGAGGTGATACCGCCATACTTGGCTATGTTGCGAGACAGACAAAATATCCGGAAGAAGCAAAAGTGAAAGGTATCCAGGGAAAAGTAATGGTTAAATTTGTTGTTGAAAAAGACGGAACAGTATCTAATGTTAAAGTGTTGAAAAGTGCTGATCCCTTACTTGATGCAGAAGCTGTAAAAGTTGTGGAATCACTCCCTGCTTTTGCAAAGCCCGGGAAAGTTGCCGGAAAGAATGTCAGAGTATACTTTGTGCTCCCGATAACATTTTGCTCTGAAATAATTTTTTTATTCCGGCCGGAGAAAAGCCTGCCAGTTAAATTAAAAACTGACCTGTTACAGAGTCAGTTTTTTTATTTTAAGTATATATCAAAATAAGTAAATTTGCAGACTCCAATAAGGAAGACATGAAACTCAGGGAAAGAATAAAAGCATTTAAATCTCTTGGCGAAATAATCGGTATTTGTCTGGAACAGGATCGCAGTAAACCGGTCATACTTAATGGTCATGATGTTTCAGCCCGGTTGAATGAGTTGATTATTAACCAGGAAATGTTAAACCCATGGTTTACACCGGAAAATGTAAGATCAGCTTTAAAGGCAATAGCTGGGGAACTTACTGAAAAGAATCTGGATGAATGGATAAATGCCTATCCTGAACTTGAAGAAGATACCAACCCGATAACTGCCGGGATCATTATGGCAGGCAACATCCCGCTGGTTGGTTTTCACGACTTCCTGTCTGTACTTATCAGCGGAAATAAAATCAAAGCCAAGACCAGTTCAAAAGACTCGCAACTGATTGTATATCTTGCAAATATTCTGGAATATATTAATGAGGAATTCAAAAATCTAATTGAATTCACTGATAGTCACATTTCAGACTTCGATGTAATAATTGCGACAGGAAGTAATAACAGTTCAAGGTATTTTGAATATTACTTTGGCAAATATCCAAATATCATCCGTAAAAACAGAAGCAGTATTGCCATAATTGAAGGTGATGAAAAAGAAGATGATTTACTGGATCTGGGAACTGATATTTTCTCCTATTTTGGCCTGGGATGCAGGAATGTTTCAAAGATTTACCTGCCCGCAGGATATGACATTTCTGTATTTTCTGATTACTGGAAAAAATTTGAAGATGTTATCAGGAATGTAAAATATGCCAACAATTATGATTTTAACAAGGCAGTTTACATTGTGAATAAAGATAAGTTTCTTGATACCGGATATCTTTTATTAAAGGAATCTAATGCATTATCTTCTCCGGTTTCAGTGCTTTATTATGAGTTTTATGAATCCCGTACTACATTAAAAAACGAATTAGAGCTACTAAAAGAGAACATTCAATGTTTAGTTGGAAGAGAAGGTATTCCGTACGGCAAAGCCCAATCGCCGAAACTGTGGGATTATGCCGATGGAATTGACACTATTGAATTTCTTCTAAAAAAAAAAATAGCAGGAATATTTTAATCTAAAAAATATTATATTGCACCCATCCAATTAATAGATGTTATGGTTTATAAATTTGTAGTGTTATCAGATGAAGATGAGTCATTTGTCAGAGAATTCGAATTCCTTGACACGCATACATTATTGGATTTTCATAATCTGATTCAGGACGAATTAGAGTTTGACAAATCCCAGATGGCTTCTTTTTTCATGACTACTGATAACTGGGAAAAAGAGGAAGAATTTACTCTATTTGATATGGGTACCGGTTCTTCAACTATGGAAGTGGCTGTTCTGGAAGATATTATTTTCCGCAAAAACCAGAAGCTCTTATATGTTTTCGACTTTTTTAATGAAAGGGGACTCTTTGTTGAGTATACCGGAGAGGCTAAAGAAATCGATGGCCGCGAATATCCCTCATGTACAAATTCAAAGGGAGTACCTCCCAAGCAGGTTGTTTTTGTCGGCAACTCAAGGAAACTATATAATAATATTGTAGTTTCCGTTGATGATGATGATGATGATGACGAGCCCGAGGTGGATGAGCTTTTCCTGAATGGAGATGATGAAGATGTTCTGCCCGATTTCGAAAATATCGAAAACATGAACGAGGAAGAGGAATAACTCTCCTCAGCCTCATTTTGCAATGAATAATAATCTGATAGTTCTGCTGGGTCCGACAGGAGTTGGCAAAACTGATGTTTCCATTGAACTTGCTTCATCGTTGAATGCTGAAATAATTTCAGCTGATTCGAGGCAGTTCTATAGTGAAATGTGTATTGGAACTGCTGTACCATCAGATTATCAGCTTAAAAAAATCAATCATCACTTTATTCAGTTTTTATCGGTAACTGATTATTACAGTTCCAGCCTGTTTGAGAGAGATGTTCTTAATATTCTCCCTTCTCTCTTTGAAAAAAATAATATAGTTTTACTGACAGGAGGTTCAGGAATGTATATTGATGCTGTTTGCAATGGCATTGATGAAATTCCGGATGTTGATCCTGATTCAAGGGCAAAGTACATTTCAATGTATAATGAACAAGGGATTGAGAGTCTGAGAGTTGCCCTTAAACTTATGGATCCTGAACATTATGCCAGAGTGGATCTGAAAAATCATAAGCGCATAATGAGAGCTCTGGAGATATGCGAAAGTTCCGGAAGACCTTATTCTTCATTTCTGCTGAAACAAAAGAGAGAAAGAGATTTCAGAATTATTAAAATTGGTCTCGAAAGACCAAGGGAAGAGCTTTATCAGAGAATCAATAAAAGAGTTGATGAAATGATTAGGCTTGGGCTTGAAGAAGAGGCAAGAAATCTTTATCCACTCAGGGAGACTAATGCATTAAACTGTGTGGGCTACAGGGAGCTATTCGACCATTTTGACGGAAAGACAACACTATCAACAGCAGTTGAGCTGATAAAGAGAAATAGCCGACGATATGCGAAACGTCAGATGACATGGTGGAGTAAGGATAAAGATATCAGTTGGTTCACACCTGAACAGGTAAGTGATATTATTCAACTCATCAAAAAAGAAACAGGAACAGGAAAAACTTTTCCAGCGAACCAGGTTTAAGCTCTTTTCAACCTTTCTATCGATTTCAACGGATCGTCAGATCTGAAAACAGCACTGCCGGCAACCAGAACATTTACACCTGCTTCAATCAGCCTGGCATGCATTATCAGTATCAATACCTCCGTCTACTTCAATAAGAACATTATACCCGCTTGTGTCGATCATACTTCTAAGCTCCTTTATTTTATTATAGCTTTCCACAATAAATGACTGTCCTCCAAAACCCGGATTAACAGTCATAATAAGCACCATATCAATAAAAGGAAGGGTATTTTTCAGAAGGGAACAGGTGTATGAGGGTTAAGTGCCACACCAGCTTTCATTCCAAGGCCCGGATTTCAGTAACAGTTCTTTGAAGATGAACACATGCTTCATACTGTACAGTAAGATTACTGGCCCCTGCATCACGGAATCGGGAAAGATAACGGTCGGGGTCAATAATCATAAGATGAACATCAAGAGGTTTCTTTGCAAGTTTCTTTACCTTTTCTATTACCGGAAATCCAAAGGAAATATTCGGCACAAATACCCCATCCATAATATCAAGATGAAGCCAGTCAGCCATGACTTTCATTAATCATTGACACTTCCTTTTCAAGATTCCCAAAATCTGCAGCTAAAAGTGAAGGGGAGACAAAATGATCCATTTACAAGTATTTTGGGCAAAGATAGAAACAAAATATTATCCAAGGTACGATTTCAGTATCCGGCAGCGGGTGGTATACTGAATTCTTTTGATTGCTTTTTCCTTTATCTGCCTTACCCGTTCCCGTGTAAGACTCAGCTCCTCCCCTATTTCTTCGAGGGTATAAGGGTGCTTCATACCTAATCCGAAATATAATTTCAACACCTTTGCTTCCCTGGGCGACAAGAGTATTAAGAGCTCTTTCTATTTCATAAGGCAAGCGATTCATTAATAAGATTTTTATCAGGACTTGGAGTATCATTACTCTGAAGAACATCATACATATTGTTATCTTCTTCAGAATTATTGGAGCATCCATACTTACTGTCCGACCATTTGTCTTCAGTGCCTCCTTAACATCTTCAGGGACCATTTCAAGATTATCTGCAATCTCCTGAGAAGAGGGTTCCCTTTCAAACTCCTGTTCAAGTCTGGCAAAAGTTCTGTTAATCCTGTTAATTGATCCGATTTTATTTACCGGAAGCCTGACAATCCTTGCCTGTTCTGCAAGTGCCTGCAGAATTGCCTGCCGAATCCACCATACCGCATAGGAAATAAATTTGAATCCCCTGGTCTCATCAAATCTCTGTGCAGCTTTCATAAGTCCCAGATTTCCCTCATTAATCAGATCGGGCAAGACTCATTCCCTGGTTCTGATATTGTTTTGCCACAGAAACAACAAATCGAAGATTGGCTTTAACAAGTTTCCTGAGAGCTTCGTTATCCCCTGTTTTTATACTCTTGGCCAGTATTACTTCTTCCTCAGGAGAAATAAGTTCCACCTTCCCTATCTCCTGAAGATATTTATCCAGGGAAGGGGTGTCGCGATTAGTAACCTGCTTTGTGATCTTTAGTTGACGCATTTTAAGCCAGGTATTAATTTTTCAAAGGAATTTCAGGCATAGGTACAATTTTAATAAAAAAATGCTATTATACAACATATTATATGAAATATTTTTTGGTTAATGATAGTTTTTTAGTACCTTGCAGCCATATTTTACATATTGAATATCAAATTATTAATTGATTTGATAAAATCCCGTTGCATTTTTAACAACATTTGATACATAATATATTAGCATTTTTATTTAATATTGCAGCGGCTTTTCGGATATGTGAATAGTTATTGCATAATCCAGCAGGTTCATTTTCAATTCTTGACCTGCGTTTCCAAAAAAAATCATAGATATCTTTTATATTCCAATTATCATTAAAATATGTACGACATACTTGAGTTAAGTAAGAAATTGCTTCCTGAGTTAAAGGATATAGCAAAGGAGCTAAATATCAAAAAGGCAGAATCTCTTAAAAAACAGGATCTAATTTACAAAATCCTGGATCAGCAGGCAATTGAGACTACTGAAACTAAGCCAGTTATCAAACCTGAAAAAGAGAAGACACGTTCTCCTCTAGATATGAGTAAGGATGATTTCGAATCAGCCAGAAGAAGAGGAAAACGTCCACGGACACTAAAACCTGTTGTTAACAGGCCTGTTGAATCAGTAATATCTGTTTCACCGGACGATCTGAAAAAACCGGACACCCGTCCGTCAGACTGGCAGGATCACAGTAAAAAATCTGAAAAAGACGAGGAAAAATCCGATTTGACCAAAACCGAAGAGCCTGTAAGAGAAGACAGAAAACCTTCGAAATGGACGAATGATCGCAGATCTGATGATTGGAGAGAAAAAGGCAGGATTTGAAAAAAACCAGCCTGGAAGACAGGAAAAAAGGCCATATCTGACCTGCCTCTAAGCCGGTTATTGATGATATTCTTACTGTAAGCAATGGTGATTCTTCTCTGATTGATGATATTAAACCAGCCACTGAAGTCTATTTTGATGATAATATCGGACATCCACTTCCAAAAGAACCAGTTGAAAATATTCCTTTAAGAGAAGAAAAAAGAGAAAAACCTTACGATTTTGAAGGAATAATATACAATACAGGGGTACTTGGAAATAATGCCCGACGGTTATGGATTTTTAAGATCTCCTGATTATAATTATCTTAATTCTCCGGATGATATTTATGTATCACAGTCACAGATCAAACTTTTCGGACTCAAAACAGGAGATACCATCAAGGGTTCTATCCGTCCTCCTAAAGAAGGTGAAAAATATTTTCCCCTTATAAAAGTTGATGAGATAAATGGCAGAAGTCCTGATTTTATAAGAGACAGGGTGCCTTTCGACTTTCTTACTCCCCTCTTCCCTGATGAGAAATTTACATTATGTCAGCCTGGAGAAGGGTCTCTGTCGGTAAGGGTTATTGATATGTTCACTCCTATCGGTAAGGGACAACGAGGATTGATTGTTGCTCAGCCAAAGACCGGTAAAACGATACTGCTTGCAGGAAATTGCAAATGCCATAGCAAAATATCATCCTGAGGTCTATCTTATGATACTTCTTATTGATGAACGACCTGAGGAGGTAACAGATATGGCAAGAAATGTTAAGGCTGAAGTTATTGCTTCAACCTTTGATGAACCGGCTGAACGCCATTGCAGGGTAGCCAATATAGTTCTTGAAAAAGCAAAAAGACTTGTTGAATGCGGTCATGATGTAGTTATTCTTCTTGACTCAATAACAAGGCTTGCAAGAGCCTTTAACACCACTGCTCCTGCATCAGGAAAAGTATTATCAGGTGGTGTTGATTCAAATGCACTTCATAAACCAAAAAGATTTTTCGGTGCAGCCCGTAATATTGAAAACGGAGGATCTCTTACTATCCTTGCAACAGCTCTTACAGATACAGGATCTAAAATGGACGATGTTATATTTGAGGAGTTTAAAGGAACAGGTAACATGGAACTCCAGCTCGACCGTAAACTTTCGAACAGGAGAATATTCCCATCAATTGATATTCCTGCTTCAAGTACACGTAGAGAGGATCTGCTTCTTAAACAAAAATATTCTTCAGAAAATATGGGTTTTGCGAAATTTCCTTACTGATATGAACTCTGTTGAAGCAATGGAATTTCTCCGTGACAGGTTAGTTCAGGCAAAGTCAAATGAAGAGTTTTTGATTTCAATGAATGGAGGATAAGAAAAGGAATTTTTTATTAATTTCGCACTCGAATTTGAAAAATCACTTTAATCAAATATATAAATCACAATGGGAACAAAAAAATTTATAACATGCGACGGAAACCAAGCCGCAGCGCATGTTGCATATATGTTCAGCGAGGTTGCTGCCATATATCCAATTACACCTTCATCCACAATGGCAGAATATATTGATGAATGGGCTGCCAGTGGTCTAAAAAATATATTTGGTGAACAGGTTAAAGTTGTTGAGATGCAATCAGAAGCAGGAGCTGCAGGTGCATTGCACGGAGCTCTTACAAACCGGAGCGCTTTGCTCAACATTTACTGCTTCACAGGGATTACTTCTTATGATTCCAAACATGTATAAAATTGCCGGAGAACTTCTTCCCGGCGTATTCCATGTAACTGCACGTACAGTTGCAGCACATGCACTGTCAATATTCGGTGATCATAGTGATATCTATGCAACACGCCAGACAGGCTTTGCAATGCTGGCAAGCGGAAGTGTTCAGGAGATTATGGATCTTGCAGGAGTAGCCCACCTTTCATCAATAAAATCAAGAATTCCATTCATGCATTTCTTTGATGGCTTCCGTTCTTCAGCATGAAGTTCAGAAAATTGAATCTCTTGATATGGAAGATCTCAAAAAACTACTCGATGTGGATGCATTGAAAAAATTCCGTGAAAATGCTCTTAAATCCTGATCATCCTGTAACCAGAGGTACTGCTCAGAATCCTGATATTTTCTTCCAGGCTAAAGAATCAATTAATAAGTTTTATGAACCAATTCCTGATATCGTAAATTCTTATATGGCTGAAATAACTAAATTAACAGGAAGAGAATATAAGCCTTTTAATTACTATGGTGCTCCTGATGCTGAGAATATTATTGTTGCAATGGGTTCAGTTACAGAAACAACAAAGGAAACTATTGATTATCTGTTAGAAAAAGGTGAAAAAGTAGGATTAATAAGTGTACATCTTTATCGTCCGTTCTCATCGAAATATTTCTTTAATGTATTCCCAAAATCAGTTAAAAAGATAACTGTTCTTGACAGGACAAAAGAACCTGGTGCTAATGGCGAACCTCTTTACCTTGATGTGAAGGAAATGTTCTACGACAGAGCAGGAAAGACCAGTGATAGTTGGTGGCCGTTTCGGACTAAGTTCAAAGGATACCACTCCAGGCATGATTCTGTCTGTATATAAGAACATGAAACTGGCTACAGCCTAAGAATCAGTTTACATTAGGTATAGTTGATGATGTAACATTTACATCTCTTCCAATTATTCCTGAAATTAATGTTGCACTTCCAGGAACTTATTCAGCCAAATTCTATGGACTTGGTTCAGATGGAACTGTTGGTGCAAATAAGAACTCAATTAAGATTATTGGTGGTTCAACTGATAAATACTGCCAGGCTTATTTTGCTTACGATTCAAAAAAATCAGGTGGTATTACAACTTCTCACCTGCGTTTTGGTGATAAGCCTATACGTTCACCCTATCTTGTGAACACCCCTGATTTTGTTGCATGTCATGTACCATCATACCTCGATAAGTATGATATGCTTAAAGGATTAAAGGAAAACGGCACTTTTCTTCTAAACTCAATATGGGATGCAGAAGAAACAAAGAAACGTCTTCCCGACCATATGAAGAAGTATATGGCTGAAAACCATATCAACTTCTATATTATCAATGCAACTGCTCATAGCTGAAGAAATTGGACTGGGTAACAGGACCAATACCATCATGCAGGCAGCTTTCTTTAAAGTCGCCAACGTAATTCCTTATGAAAAAGCCGAGACTGAAATGAAAAAGGCTATCTATAAGAGTTATGGCAAAAAAGGCGAAGATGTTGTAAAGATGAACTATGCCGCTGTTGATAAAGGTAGTGATGTTGAGAAAGTTAGTGTTCCTGCTGAATGGGCAGCAATAAAAGTGGTGGCAACTAAAGATACACGTGATGTTCCTGCATTTATTCGTGATGTAATGGAACCAATAAACAGTATGAAGGGTGATGATCTTCCAGTAAGTGCATTTGCCGGAAGAGAAGACGGAACTTTCCCATCAGGAACATCTGCATACGAAAAACGAGGTATTGCAGTTAATGTCCCTGAATGGCAACCTGATGAGTGTATTCAGTGTAACCAGTGTTCATATGTTTGCCCTCACGCAGTTATACGTCCGTTCCTCTTAACTGATGAAGAAGCAGCCAAGGCTCCTGAAGGATACGAAATTTATTCAGGGAATCCCTGGCGCTCTAAAAGCTTATAAATTCAAGATTCAGGTAAGTGTTCTTGATTGTACAGGTTGTGGCAACTGTGCTGATGTCTGTCCTTCAAAGAACAAAGCATTAATAATGAAACCTCTGGAATCACAACTTGAGGAGATACCACGCTGGACATACATGCATGAAGAGGTTGGCTACAAAGACACAGTTGTTGATAAATTTGTTAATGTAAAAAACAGCCAGTTCTCACAACCATTGTTTGAATTCTCAGGTGCTTGTGCAGGTTGTGGTGAAACACCTTATATTAAGTCAATCACACAGCTTTTTGGTGACAGAATGATCGTTTCAAATGCTACAGGATGTTCTTCAATATATGGTGGTTCTGCTCCTTCGACTCCTTACACTCATAATAAAAACGGACAGGGTCCGGCATGGGCAAACTCATTGTTCGAAGATAATGCTGAATATGGTCTTGGTCTTTCATTAGGAGCCAACAAACTCAGAGAACGGATTGCCCTGCGTATGAAAACCGCATTAGCTGATGGCTCAGTAAATGCTGAAACAAAAGCAGCATTTGAAGAATGGCTTAACGAACATGAATAATGCTGAAGCTTCTAAAATTGCATCTGCAAAAGTTGTTGAAGCATGTACCAAAGATAAATCAGAAGTAGCAAAAGAGATTTTAAGTCTCAAACAGTATCTTGTCAAGAAATCACAGTGGATATTTGGTGGTGACGGATGGGCTTATGATATTGGTTACGGAGGACTTGACCATGTTCTCGCTTCAGGAGAGGATGTAAATATTCTGGTTCTTGATACAGAGGTATATTCCAATACTGGAGGTCAGGCATCAAAAGCCACCCCTGCAGGTGCTGTTGCAAAATTTGCTGCTTCAGGAAAGAAAATACGTAAGAAAGATCTTGGCATGATGGCAATGAGCTATGGTTATGTATATGTTGCTCAGGTTGCTATGGGTGCAAATAATGCACAGTACTTTAAAGCTATCAAAGAAGCTGAAGCATATCCCGGACCATCACTGATAATTGCTTATGCTCCATGTATTAACCATGGGTTAAGAGATGGCATGGGGATGACCCAGACTGAGACCAAACAGCAGTAGCTGCAGGTTACTGGCATATGTACAGATTTAATCCGCTTCTGGAAGAAGAAGGAAAGAATCCTTTCACTCTCGATTCAAAAGAGCCAGACTGGACAAAATTCCAGGATTTCCTCAAATCAGAAGTACGTTACACTTCATTGATTAAAGCATTCCCTGCTGAAGCTGAAGTACTTTTCAAAGCAGCTGAAGAAAATGCTAAATGGAGATATAAGACTTATCAGCGTTTGGCAGCAATGGAATTTGCTCCGGCTGAACTAAAAGAAGAATAAAAAAGTATCAATAAAAAAAAACCATCCTTCGGGGTGGTTTTTTTTTCAATAAATTCCGGAACTGTCAAAATAATTGAAATTATTTAAATAAAATCAAAGCGACCTCTTCCGCAGATAATAATAAATATTCTTATTAAATATTATTTGTATTTTTGCAGCCGTAAAATGGTTATGGGCAGAATACTTGGCATAGATTATGGTACAAAAAGGATCGGGTTAGCTATTACTGATCCTCTGCAAATATTTGCCTCTCCCCTTAATACAATTAAAACGCATGAATTTGACAGCTTTATTTTGAATTTTCTTCAAACAGAGGAAATAGAAGCTTTTGTTATCGGATATCCTGTTCAGATGAACAACAAACCAAGTGAATCTGTTATTTTTATTAATCCGTTTATTAAAAAACTGAAGAAAAAATACCCTGAAAAGGATATCCATCTTATCGATGAGAGATTTACATCACAAATGGCACTCAGGACAATGATAGACGGGGGAGTAAAAAAGAAGGACAGGCAGGATAAATCAATGGTTGACAAAATAAGCGCTTCCATAATTCTTCAGTCTTTCCTTGATAACAGACTAAATAAAACAGAAAAAAAGTAATAAGAATGATATATCCAATCGTTGTATACGGCCATCCAATACTCAGAAAAGTTGCTGAGGAAATCGATCAGGACTATCCTGGATCTGAAAAAATTAGTGGATGATCTTTTTGAAACAATGTACTTTTCAGAAGGGCTGGGACTGGCTGCACCCCAGATAGGTAAATCGGTAAGAATATTTGTGATTGATGGTAAACCGGTTGCAGAGGATGAACCTGAACTTGCTGATTTTAAAAAAGCATTTATTAACCCGCAGATTACTGAACGTAGCGGTGAATTTGCATCTAATGACTGAGGGATGTCTTAGTATTCCCAATCTGAGAGAAGAGGTTAACCGTGAAGCACATATCCGCATCACAGTATTATGATGAGAACTGGGAATTTTTTCGATGAAGTATATGATGGCTATAAAGCACGTATTATTCAACATGAATACGATCACCTCGACGGCATTCTGTTCACAGATAAAATAAGTCCACTCCGAAGACGACTGCTCAAAGGTAAACTTATGGCAATAAGTAAAGGGAAGTTCGATGCCGATTACAAAACTATCCTCCCGGGGCAAAAGATTAAACAGTGACTAAAGTGACTAAAGTTTAAAGTGACTGGAGTTTAAGGAGTTAGAGGAGAATATAAATACAGTATCGAATATTTTTGTGATATTAATGACTGGGATTAAATATTACGGTGCGCTGCACCTATGGTAATGTATTTCAAATGCAATGCTACAAATATTCTGCGGCTCTGCCGCTTAAATTCAGCCCGGAATTTCCATTATCTCTAAAAATAGTATGCGTCGCTATTACTCAATATTAGCTCTGAATGTGCTGTTTATCTACTATTTGCAGATGAATATCTGG
This sequence comes from uncultured Bacteroidales bacterium, assembly GCA_963741935.1. GTDB lineage: Bacteria > Bacteroidota > Bacteroidia > Bacteroidales > VadinHA17 > LD21. Next base: position 113,944 of record CAVUJY010000030.1, read on the forward strand.
ATTGAAAAACTTAAGAAGGTGCATAGCACCGCAATATTTGTAGAACAATGATTGCCATAGAAGACAAAGGTGCAGAGCACCGTAATATTTTATTAAATGACCGAATATTAGTTCGCTAGCAATCATGTCTTTGAAAACATTAAATGATATCCATTCAGGCATAAGATACTGGTGCTGCAACCCTGAAAACAGGAGAAAATAGACAGTGACTAGAGTGACTAGAGTGCCTGGAGTTTAAGGAGTTAGAGGAGAATATAAATACAGTATTAAATTTTTCTTTCAACTTTAAGTACTCCAAACTTTAGTCACTTTAAACTTTTTTTCCTATCTTTATTTAGTCTCGTAAGCTGCAGACTGTGCTAAATAAAGAAATTCCCTTTCTTCGTATAGTCCTGCCATTATGCGCCGGAATAATTTCAGGATTATATTTCAACCCGGACACCAATTGTCTGGCTGCTATCTTTATTTGCATATTGGCAATATTTGCTTTCAGTGTAAAATTCAATAATTACAGAACTAATCAACTCTTCGGGGTAGCTTTTACCCTGACGCTATTTGCAATTGGTCTTTTTCTTTATTTAAATCAGCAAAACAGCTTTTCCGAATTAAAATCAGAAGAGACAATATTTGCCTGTACCCTATCCGATTATCCTGAAGAAAAAACAAATACAATGATGCTAACTGTAAAGCTCCTGGCAGAAGTCACCAATAATTTAAAAAAATCGGTAAAAGGATCAATGATAATATATTGCAGGAAGGATTCTTCACTTAAAGCCTTTCTGCCGGGCGATCTGCTGGTGCTTAAATGTCGTCCGCTTGAAATCAGGAATAAAGGAAACCCTTATGAATTCAACTACAAATTCCATATGGAAAACCTGAATATCAGGTATTATTCCTTCATTACAATAAATGATATCATCCAGCACAGGGTACCAGGTTACCGTAAACTGCCATATAAAGCTCTCATTTTAAGAGAGAAAATAATAGATATATATAAGCAGCGGGGAATAACAGGTGACAGGCTTGCTATTGTAGCAGCAATCACACTGGGTCAGAAGAATATGCTTGATCAGGAACAGAAACAGAATTTTATGCGGGCCGGAGTGATACACATTATGGCAGTATCAGGTTTACATGTAGGAATTCTGAGCATATTCATTTTTAACCTGCTTTTTTTCCTGAGACACAGGTTTAACAACATGCGGGTTATAATTACAATCCTGCTCTTATGGATATTTGCGTTCATCACCGGACTTACTCCTTCTGTAATGCGGGCGACTTTAATGTTTACATTTCTGCAGGCAGGAACTCTGGTGAAAAGAAAAGCAAACGGGATAAACTCAGTTCTGGCCTCTGCATTTGTCCTCATCATCATTAACCCGTCTGTAATTTTCGAAGCTGGCTTCATCCTTTCCTTTTCAGCAGTTATTTATATAATAAGCTTCTATAATGATTTTTACAGAAAATTACTCTTCAGGAACAAGTTAGCTGATAAAATATGGCAGGCTGCAGTTATCACTGTTATTGCCCAGGCAGGAACCCTTCCGATCACTATAATGCTTTTCAACAGGTTCCCAACTTATTTTATCTTAACAAACATACTTATCATTCCATTTGCAAACTTGCTTATTATTCTCGGTTGCCTTGTTCCTCTAATGTTTCCCATTCAATTTCTATCAGGTACAACAGGCTATCTGCTGAATTACCTGGCTGGCTTCACTGAACAATTAACCAAATGGTTCTCAGCTTTGCCATTGTCAAATATTGAGAACATTGGTATGACAAAGGCTCAATCTGTCTTGCTTGAAATAACCATCTTTCTCTTTTTGAGTTATTGGTTGAAAAAACAACGATTTTCGCTCATCTATCCTCTGTCTTTTCTCCTTCTTTTTGTTATTTCAGGAACTGTAATTGATATAAAGGAAAAAAAATCAAACAAATTAATTGTATACAATACGCCTGGTTTTCAGACCATTGGAATCAAAGACCGGAAAAACTCTCAACATCTATTGTGATACTGTGGTAACAAGACCTGAAGTATTAAAAAATGGTGCAGTCCTTGGACTAAAAATTATTTATCAGCCTCTGAAGGGCAAACAATATTATATTAATGCGGGAAATAAAAAAATCTATATTTCAGGAAATCCGTTAACCGACATGACTCAAAAACCGGATGCTGATATTATGGTTGTCCCAAATATAAGTCTGTTCAAAAAGAACCTGCATGATTCAAGTTCAACAAAAAAATGGATAATAATAACAGGAGGAGGTTCATTTAGCAATGCCTCAACAATTAATAATAGTATTCTACCTTCAGATTCAGTACATGTTATCCAAAAGTCAGGAGCATTCATCAAAAGTTTATGACCGTCAGAAAATAAAGATTAAAAAAACTTGAGTATTAAGGTATTTATCTCTTATTTTGTCATGTTTTTTCAATAAAATTTTCAATGAGGATAATAATTGCAGGAGCTGGTGAAGTTGGAACGCATCTGGCGAAAATGTTGTCAAATGAGAATCATGAAATTATTCTTATTGACCCGGAACAGGATCGTCTTAAACCTATAGACAGTTCACTTGATGTTTTGACCCACGAGGGGTCGGCAACATCAATAAAAATTCTACAGGATTCGCTTAAGAAAAAAACTGACCTTTTCATTGCTGTTACGCATTCTGAAGATACAAATATTACATCTTCAATTCTGGCCAAAAGGTTTGGGGCATTAAAAACGATAGCACGAATTGACAATATTGATTTCCTGGAACATTCTACACTTGATTTTTTTAAGTCAATAGGCATTGATTCACTGATATATCCTGAACTTATTGCCGCCAGGGAAGTATTAGGTCTCCTTCACGAAACAGGAGCTTCTGATTTCATGGAATTCTCCGGCGGAAAATTATCAATGCATGTTCAGAAACTTGACGAGAAAGCTCCTATTATAAATAAGAGTCTTCAGGAAATTTCCGATTCAAATAAGACTGATAAATACAGGGCTGTTGCGATAAAAAGAGACGGGAAGACAATTATTCCACGAGGTAATGAGCATTTTATGATCGGTGATCTTGTGTATGTAATCTCAACACAGGAAGGTATCGGGGAGATGATGAAATCATCGGGAAAAGAAAATTTTGAAGCCAAAAGCATAATGATACTGGGAGGAAGCAGGATAGCCAAACATATTGCATTATACATGCAAAAAACCTGTGAGGTTAAGCTGGTGGATTATGATACAAAGAAGTGTGAAGATCTGGCAGAGATACTAGATAATACACTGATTATTAATGGCGACGGCAGAAATGTTGATCTTCTGGAACAGGAAGGTATAACTAAGATGGATGCTTTTGTTGCAGTAACCGGCAATTCTGAGACAAATATCCTTTCATGCCTGCTTGCAAAAAAGATGGGTGTAAAAAAGACGATAGCTGAAGTTGAAAATATGGAATACATAAATCTTGCAGAAAATACCGGTATCGATACAATTATTAATAAGAAAATATCGGCAGCAAGCAGAATATTCAGGCATACAACCAACCCAAATGTGACACAGGTCAAATATATGACCGGTACTGATGCTGAGATACTTGAAATCAGTGTTCCTGCTCATGCAAAAATAACAAAAGGTACTCTCAGGAGCATTGATTTCCCCAAAGATGCAATTGTTGGCGGTGGAACCCGTGATGGAGAACCATTTATTGCAACCGGTGACACTATTATAAATGCAAACGACAAAGTTGTTGTATTTACATTACCATCAGCCTACGAGAAGCTTTCAAAATATTTTACCTAACTGTTTATGCTCAACTTCAGGATTATAGCCAGGGTCTTCAGCCTGATGCTCATTTTTGAAGGATTGTTCATGCTGTTATCTGCTGCAGTTTCATTCATTTATCATGAGACTTCAACTTCCTCTTTTATATATTCAGCTTTGATAACACTTGTTACAGGAGCAATAGTCTTCACCCCTTTCCGTAACGAAGAGAGAGTCTACGGAAATAAAGAGGGATACTTAATTGTAACTGGCATCTGGATACTTTTCAGTCTTTTTGGCACACTTCCTTATCTTCTTAGTGGTTCAATAAAAAGTTTTGGAGATGCATTTTTTGAAACAATGTCGGGTTGCACTACTACCGGCGCAACTATCATCACCGATATTGAATCCTTATCGCATGGCATTATATTCTGGAGAAGTCTGACTCAATGGCTGGGAGGAATAGGAATAATAATAATCTCACTTTCACTTCTCCCAATAGTCAAATCAATAAATATTCAGCTCGCTGCAACAGAGTTTTCAGGTCAGGCCACCAGCAAAATTTACCCCAGAACAGTAGACGCTGCCAAAAGACTGATACTGATCTATTTTTTACTTACAGTAGCTGAAGTTATGCTTTTATGGATCGGAGGAATGCCATTATTTGACGCTGTATGTCATTCCTTTTCAACTCTTTCAACCGGGGGCTTCTCATCTCAGAATGACGGTATTGCAAGTTTCGCAACTCCATATATAAAAGTAGTAATAACCATATTCATGTTTATTGCCGGCACCAATATAACATTGATCTACTTTGCGATGAAGGGAAATTTCAAAAAGATCACAGGAAATAACGAATTCGTATTCTATTCAGTTCTTTGTCTTTTTTTTATAGTGATAAGCTCGGCATTTCTTCGAATAAAGGCCGGGTATCCATCCGGACAATCAATTACTGACGGAGCATTCCATGTGGTATCAATAATTACAACAACCGGATATTATACCCAGGATTTTAATCTGTGGGGTAATTTTATGATTATAATAATTTTCATTCTGATGTTCACAGGAGGAACAGCCGGCTCAACAAGTGGAGGAATAAAAATTGTAAGGTTGCTTCTTATTACAAAAAACAGCCGGCAGGAACTAAAGAGGATTATTCATCCAAATGCATTTATCCCTGTACGCCTCGACAAACATATCATTCCTCAGACAACTATCTACAACTTACTGTTATTCATAATTTTATATTGCTTTATCATGTGCTTTGGGACATTTATTATGTCAATGATGGGATATGATATGATTACCTCTTTCAGTACCTCAGCCTCAATGCTTGCAAATATAGGTCCGGGCCTGGGTAGTTTTGGTCCGTTTACCAACTATTCAAGTCTTCCTGTATTAGGAAAATGGTTCTTATCACTGCTTATGCTTTTGGGAAGGCTGGAACTATTAACAGTACTTATCCTGTTTACAAGAAATTTTTATCGGCTCTGATTACTCACCATTCAAGAATTCCGAGACCCTGTCTGACTATTTCAGGTTCTTCACCGGTACAATCAACAATTGTTGATGCTTCATTCTTTCCAAATCCTCCGTCAATAACTGCATCAGCAAATTCACCGTACTTCTCATAGATTAATTCAGGATCGGTCGTATATTCAATAATTTCGTCAGGGTCGTGTATTGAAGTAGTGATGATAGGACGCCCCAACTCTCTTACCAGCTCCAGAACAATACTATTTTCAGGGATTCTTATCCCAACTGTCTTTTTCTTATTTTTGAATAATTTGGGAATCTGGTTATTAGCCTGAACAATAAATGTAAAAGGTCCAGGCAGGTTTCGCTTAAGCAGTTTAAAAATCACATTATCTCTGATAATTGTGTATTCAGAAAGTTGACTCATATCATGGAAGATGAGCGATAATTCCGGATTTTTTGGGTTTAGTCCTTTTAACCGGGCAATCTTTTCAATTGACTTTGTCGCACGAATATCACACCCCATAGCATAAACAGTATCAGTCGGATAAATAATGATCCCACCGTTTTCAAGCAAGTCGACAATCTGTCGGATATGCCTGGGGTTTGTATTTTCGTTATAAATACGTAAAAGCATAATCTTTGCAACCGTGGCAAAATTAGGTAAAAGTGTCTGAAATGCCAAGAGTGTCATTAGAACATAGATTTCTGAAATTTCAGAAATCTCCGTTTCCTTTAGACACTCCACACCTTTATCAAATAAAAAAAGGGTAAGCTACTTATATCGCACCGCTACAACTGCCTACCCTTGCTACCTTCCGATCCTGGGGGAGTTCAGCAGGAGCTGGTCGTATAAGACTTACCCCGCACAAAAATACAATAATTACCGGTTTAACCAAAATAAATATTCCCTTTTAAGACAAGCACACATTCCCATTTTTGCATTATATTTGTTCTAAATCCTTTTAACCAAATAAATAATCAAAAAACTATTATTATGGAAGAAAAAGTAAGTGTTTGGAAAGCTAATCTTACCAATGGTCTGATTATGGGCCTTATAGGTATTGTTTATTCTCTTTTAATGTGGTTTCTTAACCTTTCACTTAATAAAGCTCAGGGAATCGTTTTTGTAGTTGTTCAATTAGGCGTTCTTTATTTTCTCCTCAAATCATACAGGGATAACTTTTTGCATGGACAGATAACCTATGGCCAATCAGTTGGAGCTGGCGTGATAATTCTGCTTTACTATTCAATAATAATGGCTGTTTTCACCTATATCCTTTATGCCATTATTGATCCGGGTCTTGTTGCAAAACAACTTGCTATGGCTGAAGAAACAATGGTTAACAAGGGGATGCCTCAGGCTGCAATAGATGCAGGAATGGGTATTCAGGCCAAGATAATGAAACCAGCAATAATGGCACCGATAAGTATTATTGGAAGCATGATATGGGGCGTTATTATATCACTAATTATTAGTATTTTTATTAAAAAAGAGGGTAATCCACTGATTGATTCTCCATCAAACTTATCTGAATAAAACTCTGATGGATCTATCGGTTGTAATCCCAGTATTTAATGAAGAGGAGTCTATTCCGGAATTAACCGCATGGATCGCTAATGTATGCAATTCCAATAAACTGTCATTTGAAATAATTCTCATTGATGACGGCAGTTCCGACTCATCATGGAACAAAATTGCAACATTATCAGGGAATAACCCATATATCAAAGGAGTCCGGTTCAGGAGAAACTATGGAAAAGCAGCTGCTCTTTACACAGGCTTCATCGAGGCTGTTGGTGATGTTGTAATTACTATGGATTCTGACCTGCAGGACAGTCCTGACGAAATTCCTGAACTCGTTAGGATGATCAGAGAAGAAGGATATGATCTTGTATCGGGATGGAAAAAGAAAAGATACGATCCTTTTGTCAAGCGTATAACCAGTAAGTTATATAATGGCACAGCGAGGCTGGCATCCGGCATAAAACTTCATGACTTTAACTGCGGACTAAAAGCATACAGGTCTGATGTTGTGAAAAGTATTGAAGTATTTGGCGAGATGCACAGGTATATTCCTATGCTTGCAAAAGAAGCAGGGTTCAAAAAGATCGGAGAAAAGATTGTTGAGCATCATGCGCGGAAATACGGTGTTACAAAATATGGACTGGATCGATTTGTGAAAGGATATCTTGATCTCCTTACAATTGGTTTCATAACCCGATTCGGTAAGAATCCGATGCATTTGTTTGGTTCACTGGGGACACTTATGTTCTTAATCGGGATTTGTAATGGCTGGCTATCTTGGTCTGCGTAAAATACTTTTTATCCATCAGCATCTGAGAGCTCCTCTTGTTACTGACAGTCCGTATTTTTTCATTGCAATAACCGTAATGATCTTAGGGTCAATACTGTTTCTGACAGGATTTCTGGGAGAACTGATTAACAGGAACTCATCAGAGCGAAACAGTTATCTTATCAAAGAAAAGGTTAATATCTGATAACCATATAATTAACTTTAAGGGAGATGCTGAAAGATCATACTTTTCAACATTTCCCTTTTGTTTTTTCAGGATGTCAGATGTTATGTTCAATATTATCTAATGAATCCTTCCCGGGCAGGTTATTGGTATATAACTCAATGATGGAATTCGTCATTTTATCCCAGGAGAATTTATCTTTTTCCTGCTTTACACCAGTAGTAAACTGATTTTTTCTGTTATTATCAAAATAATCTGTTATTGCCTCTGCAATATGCTTCGAGTCAGGCTTAACAACATACCCACACTTACCATTACCAACTATCTCCCTTAATCCGCCTACATCAGTTACCAGCATTGGTTTCTCGTATTGAAACGCTATTTGAGTGACTCCGCTCTGAGTTGCCGATTTGTATGGCTGTACAACTATTTCAGCCACACTAAAATACATAGGTACTTCATGGTCACTTATGAAATGATTATGAAAAATAACATCTTTCTCAAGATGGTACTTCTTTATCATATCACGGTAAGGAGTTTCATCTTCATAAAATTCACCAGCCACTAATAACTTTAGTTTTCTGTTTCTTAAACGAGGATCAGAAAACGCTTCAATAAGAAGATCCAGTCCCTTATATGCCCTGATAAACCCAAAAAATAAGAGATAAGAACATTCCTTATCAAGACTTAGTGATTCTATAGCTTTATCCCTTGCAATAACAGGTCCGTAATTATCAAAGAGAGGGTGTGGACTCAGTTTCACAGGAATACTTTTCCTGAATGAGTGCAGATCATCCAGCACAGTCTTTGACATTGCAATTGCACAATCAATACTGCCGGTAAAATATTTAGTTAGCAAACGGTCCCCGGGACGCTTTTCATGAGGCACCACATTATCAAAAATACATATCACCGAAGTATGATTATTCGATTTTGCAATACGCGCAACAGTCCCCAGACATGGCGCCATGAAAGGCAGCCAGTACCTGATAAGAAGAATATCAGGTTTAGCTCTTTTTATTTTTAGTCCTGTGGTTATCCAGTTAAACGGGTTTATTGAATTAAGAACTCTGGTTATCTTAATACCTTCAGGAGGTGGACTATCAGTGTATTGAGTTTTCCCGGGAAAAAGAAAACCCGGATATTGAACCCTGAATGTAAATATCTCAATATCATGACCTTCAGCAGTAAACTGTTGCGAAAGACGGTCATTAAATGATGCCAATCCTCCCCGGTAAGGGTAAGCAGGTCCAATTGAAATAATTTTCATTCTACTTTTAATTATCCGTAAAAGTATAAAAAAGGGTTATATAATATTAATTATCTCAACTACTTACTTAGCAGAATCTGAAATGTTTTGTACAAGTCTGAATCCAATATTTTAGATTCACCAGGCTTTATTGTAATTTGCTGTAATTCCCCATCGTTAAGTATTGAAGTTGACCCTCCTTTTTTAGAAAATATTTTAACCTTCTCTGTTTTGCCATTCTTCCATGTCATATCAATAACGAAACCTCCTCTTGCACATAGCCCTTTTACCTCTCCGTTAGCCCATTCTTTTGGAACTGCAGGGAGTAGTCGGATAACTTCATTTTGCGATTGAATAAGCATTTCGGCTATTCCTGCTGTACCTCCGAAATTACCATCAATCTGGAACGGAGGATGTGTATCAAAAAGATTATTAAGTGTAGATTTACCCAGCAATTCACGAAGGTTCATATAGGCTTTTTCTCCATCCCTCAGACGAGCATAAAAATTAATTATCCACGCCCTGCTCCATCCGGTATGACCACCACCGTAAGATAATCTACGTTCTATGGTTGCCCGTGCGGCTTTAAATAACTCAGGTGTGTCAGAAGTGAACTGAGCTAAGGGATAAAGTCCCAGAAGATGAGACATATGGCGGTGCCCGGGTTCAGTTTCATCGAAATCTTTTATCCATTCCTGAATAACACCTTTTGAATTAATTTTAACCGGGGGAAGTCTTTTCTTAATTGATGAAAGCCTGGAAGCAAACTCCCTGTCTGTACCAAGAATTTCTGATGCCTGTATACAATTGTCAAAAAGAGCGTTTATAATTTCAATATCTATGGTGGCTCCATAAGTCAGAGCGGAAATTTCTCCGGTCTTTTTGTCAATAAAGTTATTTTCAGGCGAATGAGATGGGTTAGTTACAAGATATCCTTCAGGCGATTCAACAAGAAACCCAAGAACAAATTCTGCTGAACCTTTCATTAGAGGATAAGCTTTTTGACGAAGATATGAAGTATCCCCTGTAAAGAGGAAATGTTCATATACAGGAAAAGTCATCCATGGTCCGTTCATAGGAGTAATGCCCCATACACCGTCAGCGACACCAGTTCTTCCAAATGGATCTGTCAGGTGATGAAATACCCATCCTTCAGTACCATACATCTCTTTCGCGGTCACTTTCCCGGGGACTGTCAGTCCCTCTAAGAAAGAAACCAGCTTTTCTGAGGTTTCCGGCAGATTACAAACCTCTGCCGGCCAGTAATTCATCTGCAGATTAATATTGGTATGGAAATCTGAATTCCAGGGAGCATTCATATCTTTATTCCAGATACCCTGAAGATTAGCCGGGAGGATTCCGGGTGATCTGGATGAACTCATCAGGAGATAACGACCATATTGAAAATACAACGCAATCAATCCATTATCTGACTTCCCTTCCCTGAAGGCATCCAAACGCTCATCTGTAGGCTTAACTGACAGTGAATCTACTCCAAAAGAAAGACTAACCCGGTTAAACATATCCTGATATTCTGATAGATGCCTTTCTTTCAGCATTTTATATGATGCATCCTCAGTTTTATTCAGGATTGTCTTACATGTCGCCATGGGATTAATGGAGCGGTCAAAATCGAGTTTATTTATATTATAGTCAGTGGCAGCTGTAATACGAAGAGTGATTTCCCGGGAATTATTAACACTCACTTTCCCAATGCCAGATGTTATTGTTCCACCTTCAGATGAAATACGCAACTCTCCGCTAAACTTCATATGTTCTCCTCCGGGTCCGGCAAGCGGATCATCAGCATCAACTATCTGACCAGTCAGGTATAGCCTGTTATTGTCGTCTGACCTGGTAGCTGCATCTTTTTCGCGGCTGAGCCTGAAAGATGCGTTAATCAGTCCCTTGTCTGATGAGTTTATATGAACAACAATCATGTTATCCGGAGCCGAAACAAAGACTTCCTGTGAGAAGTGGTTCCCATCAACTGTAAAGGTTGTTGTGTTAATGCCAGTTGTAAGATCAAGCTCACGTGAGTAGTTTTCAGGTTTACCCGACCAGTCATAATCAATTAACAAATCGCCTAATGGCTGGTACGAACGAATTCGTGGCGGAGTACCAAGAAAATTATCTTCGGCCAGTCTCAGTGCTTCCTTATACCGGTTTCCAAACAGGGCACTCTGAATCTCAGGAAGTTTGCGTAAGGCATCAGGATTATTATTATTTATCCTGCTGCCAGCCCAAATACTCTCTTCATTCAGTTGTAACCTTTCGTGTACCGGGTTACCATATATCATAGCTCCCAGCCGCCCATTTCCAACAGGCAAAGCTTCTTCCCATGAAGAAGCAGGTTGTCTGTACCACAATTTCAGTTCTTTATCCTTAACCTTTGAATAATTCTCACATCCTGAAAGAGCAACCGAAAGCAGAAAGATCACGATTACAGTATATGAATTTTTCATACTAATGAAATTCACTTTTCAGCTTTCATATTGTTATACTTGGACTCAAATCTCCTGAAAAGCTGTTTATGTTTATTATCAAGGCTGATATTTCGTCCTGTAATAAAAGCATATTCAACATTATTGGTAGACATATCAAGAATATCACCTGTGGAAACAACAATATTTGCATCTTTACCTACCTCAAGTGAGCCTGTAACATCATCAATGCCAAGTATTTTTGCACTGTTAAGAGTAACTGTCTGAAGTGCTTCCTCCTTTGTTAAACCATAAGCAGCTGTTTCTCCGGCAGCAAATGGAAGGTTAGCATAAGCCTGTTTAGAGTAAGTCAATCCAACCAGAATTCCCTCATTCTTAAACATTGCGGCCAGCTTAAAAGGAAGCTTTGTATCACTGTAATCATATTTTGGAATACTCAGAGGATCATCAAGTAGTACAGGGATATTATTTTCCTTAAGAAAAGCCCTCACCTCCCATGCTGATTCATCAGCACCTGACAGTACCATCTTCTTAACTCCGTATCGTTTACCAAATGAAATTGCAGCAATAATACCCTTAGGTTCGGCTGTACTTATAAACAGAGTTTTGGTGCCATCGAAAAGACCCTTCATGGCTTCCAGCCGGAGATTGACATCTTTTGGATTTTCAATAGCAGCATAAGCTACCGCATCGGTAAATATCTTTTCAAGCTCCTCAACATTTTTTTCATAAGAGTTACTACCGCCACCGGCACCCATAAAGTATCCTCCTCTTCTTGCTCCCATTGATTTTCTCGGCCATCCAAGCTGAATACCATTATCAATTTTATATGCAGCATCTTCCCAGTTCCATGCATCGAGTTGGACAACACTGGAAGTCCCTGGTAAAAGGGTTCCTGTAGGAACAATCTGGGCCAAAAGAATACCATTCGATCTCAACACAGGAATCACATGAGAATCAGTATTATAGGCTGCTATAGCCCTTACATTAGGGTTCAGACTTCCGATTTCCCTGTCGTCAGAAGCAACATCTACCCCGCTTCCTATTTCGATTAAACCAAGGCTGGTCCCTGGAAATATCAGTCCGGGGTAGATCTGTTTTCCGTTTACATTTATTACTTCAGAACCTGATTTGTCGGTATTATAATCCGAAGACTTACCAACGTATGTAATCTTACCAGCTGTAAAGGCTATGGTTCCGTTTTCAATTACTTCTCCTGTTCCTGTGTGAATAGTACCGCCCTCTAAGATTACCGGCTTTTTTTGAGCAGGAGCTACAACAGGGCTTTGAGCTGATGCCTGGTAGATGCAGGCAAATAGTATTACTGTTAATATAAATATTTTATTTTTCATCGTCTTGGAAAATTAGGGGTTGTTGTACTCGCTGATGGTGTCTCACGTAAAATTTCAGATATAATCCTGTTTCTTTCGTTGTCAATCTGAATTTTCATTTTTGCATCCTCATCCTCATCAAAATATATAGTTCCGTCAACCATGGTTTTATTGGCATGAGCATATATTGAAAGTGGATTATCAGTCCAGAGAACAAGATCAGCATCCTTGCCAGGTTTTATACTTCCAAGCCTGTCATCGAGATGAAGAATTTTTGCCGGATTCAGAGTAACCAGCTTCAGTGCTTCTATTTCACTTACACCTCCGTATTTCATTATTTTTCCGGCTTCCTGGTTAAGACGGCGCCCCATCTCAGCATCATCAGAATGAATACATGTGAGTACACCCTGGCTTAACAGCATGGCTGCATTGTATGTACTTCCTTCATATACTTCGTACTTATAATCCCACCAGTCGGAAAATACAGAAGCTGCAGCTCCGTGAGCTACTATCTGATCAGCAATCTTATATCCCTCGTTAAAATGGATCAGGGTATTGACTTTCACTCCAAAATCCGCAGCAAGATTCATAATCATTGTTCCCTCAGACTGTACATAAGTGTGGCATGTAATAAAACTACGTTTTTCAAGAACATCAACAATAGGATCAAGCTCAAGGTCTCTTCTTGGAGGAACCTTCCCTATCCTGTCTGCCGGTTTGAGATCATTCCACGCTTTCCATTGCGCCCTGTAATCCACAGCTCTCTGATATGCATCACGTATTATCTGTTCCACACCCATACGGGTATTTGGATAACGACTAGTAGAGCGTTTTACATTTTCTCCGAGTGCATGTTTAAGGAAACCAACCTGATTATCAACTTTCAGCTCTTCAGCGTTATGGCCCCAGCGGTGTTTGATAATTACAGACTGTCCTCCTATAGGATTTGCTGAACCATGTAAGATATGTGAAACAGTAACACCTCCTGCTAACTGCCGGTAAATTGTCAGATCTTCAGGATCAATTACATCGCTTGCCCTTACTTCAGATGTTATAGCCTGCCCCATTTCATTGGTTGCAGATAGCGCTATGTGTGAATGCTCATCAATGATACCAGGAGTAAGATGCATCCCGGTTCCATCGATAATCCTTACTCCGGCAGGAGCTGTTAAATTCTTCCCAATCCTGGATATCTTGCCCTTAAGAACCAGAACATCTGTATTTGGAAGTTTACCCTCTTTTTCATTTGTCCATACTGTTGCATTCTTAAAGAGAACATCCTCCTGTTTTGGGAGTTCCGCCCGGCCATAAGCTGTGAACGGGTAGATTACGCTTCCCGGTTCAGGGACAGGCCGTGATGGTCTGGTCCGGCTCTTTGCCGGCTCTGTTTTATCACTTAAATAAGTAGCATTCCACGTAAACCATTTGCCATTTATCAGCTGGCCACTTCCCTTAATATCCTTGCCGTCAATGTATCCGGATAACCTGAATTTCTGTCTGTTACGGTCAAAACTTATATCAACCAGATCTTTATCAGCCTTAAATGTAACCCCTTTGATCTCTGTTGTATCATGAATCAACTTGGCAGCAGGTTTATCAAAAGTACCGGATAGAATCAGATTATATCTGGCAGTATCCACATTAAGAGTGTATGTACCTCTTAAATCATTTACTCTCAGATCAATAAGCCGGTAAGGAACTCCCTGTACCCAGTTTTCATAAACTACACAATCATCTTTAAAAATGTCACCTGATGTTATCAGCAGGTTGGCAATCATATTCTTTTTTACAGCTCCAACCATGTCAGCTGCTCCGACCATAGATGCAGGTGTGTATGTAAGTGCTTTCAGAGCTTCTGCTTCCGGCAATCCATATTTTACTGATTTTCTAAGATTCGCGAGGAAAGTAGATCGCTGTTTGAGATCGGAAGAAGTAATTGCAAAAGTAATTCCTGCTCCGGACAATCGCGCAAGGTTAAAAGGAGCCAGTTCATAGTCTTTAAGCGTCGTATATGAAACTGATGCTGCCTCAAAAGGATCTTTAACATCAGGAGTCTCAGGAAAATTTACAGGAATTATGAATTTATTACCTGCTTTTTTAATGTCATTAAGGGTCTGGTATTCATCACCTGCTCCTTTTATTATATAATTTATACCAAACTCTTTACCAATAATATCGGCTCTCAGGACCTCCAGTTTATTCGTCACTTCAAATATCTGTGGCAGAGTAAGATTAGCATTGTAAGCCTCTATCCCATCATCATGAAAATAACCTGCAGGGAGTTGTTTATACCATTGAGCATCGTAGTTGACCTGCCTTAGCAATGCTATTATTCCAAACTGAGAGGCAGGATACATATCTGCTGATCTGTTCCTCCCAAGCGAATAGTTGGCGGATGTCCTGTTCTTCAAAATAACATTATTTGCTTTTCCTTCACCTGTACTTACCAGGGCAGAGGTACCTTTGGCAATACCATCTGTTTTAAAGGCAACAACGGATCCAAATCCCGCTTTGCGGTATTCCTCAGCAGTTTTAGTGTCAGGAATAAATTCAGTCGAAACATCGTATGACGCATTGATCCCATCATTCCAGTAATCAGCAATTCTTGCCTCAGGTGTTGATGGAGATGAGTTCCGCCCGGATGAAGAAGGGTTGAACATAGCTGCGTAAGGATTGGCATCGGAAGATGATGTTTTACTCTTTATGCCATAATTTCCGCCATAAGCATCAACAAACGATGGATAAACAGTTTTTCCTGTCAGGTCATAAACAATTGTGCCCTTTGGGAAAGTAAGGTTTGAGCCAACGGCTTCAATCCTTCCATTTGCAATCAGAATGTCTGTATTCTCAAGGGTGGTCAGATAATCGACCACAACACGGGCATTTTTAAGCCCATACACATCAACCCTTTTATCGCTAACTCCGACAACAGGGGCATTATCCTGTTGTGCACGGACTTGAAAAGTAATAAAGAGAAGAAGCAAGATCAGAGTTTTTCGCATAATTAAGATTTGGTTTAAGGTTATGGATCAAGGTTTTGGATCAAGGTCAGGCATTGTGCATATTGCAGATGCCAGATGCATAATACGTTTATTTATCATTCATATAATCATTGAGATAAGAATATCCAGGGGTAAGCTTTCCTTTTTTAAGTATAGTAGCTCTTTTTAACATCGGACTATCGATACCTGACAACAGATCATGTAACACGTTACTCATCAGCTGTCGGCCAAAATCGAGTGATGCATCACGTGGGAGTTCACCCGGAAGATTATCTATAGACATAACTGTGATATTTGTATCTCTGGAGAAAGCGGGCTCTTCGACCTCAAGATATTGGATTATAGCTATAAAAAGGATCAGATATTGTTGTTGGTCTGATGGTTGAAGGTATAGGACCATTGATATCACAACTAATATCAGCAATAACAGAGATTCTGAATTCAGGTTTTTTCATATCATCCCCTGAAAAGAAAGGAGGTGAGTCCGGATCCCAGTAGTGGCCTGTAATTAATAAATCAGTTACAGCAGTATATTTAAGAAATGTTGATTCAAAATCATGAGGGTTTTTCTGAAAATTGCCAAAGTCAAACTCCTCCCCTTTTTGGATCTTACATAATTTTCGGGGCCAATCTGACAAAAGACAGGAACATCAAATTCCCTGTTAAGAAAATCATCAGGTTGTACCTGTACTACATTAGCAACATTTAATGTTTCAACAGCTCCCTGGGCCACACGTCCATTGCCGGTAACTAGAATTTTAAAGCCGGCTTTAAGTTCTATCAGCCTGAGACCTGCCCACATCTCATCAAGATCATGACACTGGTATGCCGGCTTCAGTTTGAATTTATTTGTTTTAATCCCTCTTGCCCTTAAGCCATTATAAGCACCAACAATACCGGCATACCTTCCAAATGCGACAACCCTTTGTCCTTTGTCTGTTGTGAGATATTCAAAATCAATGTGTGTAAGGTTTTTCTCAACCATATCCCTGAACATTTCGACATTCTGAGGTTGTTGTTTTGCTACATGAGCAAAGAAAAGATAAGTTTTGCCAGGATAAAAAGTTCGTTTATCCACCTCCTTAACTCCCATTAGGATATCACAATCGCGCAAATCTTCCTTAAGAGGGATATCAAGATATTCATACTCCTCATTTGAATAACAGCGATAATCGCTTGGTTGAACATAAAACTGGACATAAGGATAGATCTCCTCAAGTGCAGTTATCTGAGGAGGGGTCAATGGCACCCTTCTGTCAGGAGGATTCTTGGTTTCCCTAAGAATCCCAACTCTTAAAGTTTTTTCCATTATGGAGGAAGTTTACAGATGGTTTTGTGAATATACTAACTCTGGTCTGATTTTTCCGATATTTTAAAATAGCTTTCTGAACTAAATATGTCTCCCTGTTTAAATCTTTTTATATTGAATTAAATATTAAGCAATTAAGAAAATGT
This sequence comes from uncultured Bacteroidales bacterium, assembly GCA_963741935.1. Lineage (GTDB taxonomy): Bacteria > Bacteroidota > Bacteroidia > Bacteroidales > VadinHA17 > LD21. The sequence goes on from CAVUJY010000030.1 coordinate 131,134, forward strand.
TAAATTACTATAAATGTTATACAGAGAGGAGTTACATATTTTGTATCTTTGCAGTTCATAATACCGGGGCTGACTTGGTTTTGACAGCATGAGGGGTGTTATGTAAGCATGCAGGGTGTGGTGACGCGTCCTTAAACAGAGTTACAAAACAATAAAAGGCGAAAACAATTACGCTCTCGCAGCATAAGCGAATAACAGTAGCTTAAGCACTTTACGCCGAAAGGCAGAATCTCCTGGCACATGTGCCGGGACGAGACGTTTCCCGGGCGGTCAAGCCCTGATCCAACCCGACACGGAGGCGCACGCAATCCGGGGCTAGTCTGAAGGTTGTTCCGACCCGATGGCGAAACAAACAGGAAATAAGGGCAGGTTAGGTTGTTCTGCAGCTGACATGTCACGAAAATCAAGCAGAAATAAGCATGTAGAAAGCATATGGCTTCCGTGTTTGGACGCGGGTTCGACTCCCGCCAGCTCCACCTTCGCCCTCCGAAGCTTTAGCGAAGGAGGGCTTTTTCTTTACCCATAGAATTTATTGTCGCTAAACCTTCTCCGGGCTACGGTGGACGCAGTCCACAAAAAAACTTGTTATGTAGCTTTAGCGAAGGAGGGCTTTTTCTTTACCCATAGAATTTATTGTCGCTAAACCTTCTCCGGGCTACGGTGGACGCAGTCCACAAAAAAACTTGTTATGTAGCTTTAGCGAAGGAGGGCTTTTTCTTTACCCATAGAATTTATTGTCGCTAAACCTTCTCCGGGCTACGGTAGACGCAGTCCACAAAAAAACTTGTTATGTAGCTTTAGCGAAGGAGGGCTTTTTCTTTACCCATAGAATTTATTGTCGCTAAACCTTCTCCGGGCTACGGTGGACGCAGTCCAATCAATTTAGTATCTTTACATAAGTCTCGCTATATTAATTTACATAGATGTGGTTCGTTTACATAATAAAATGTTCTGATGGTTCATTCTATACTGGTTGTACAACCAATATTCCTAGAAGAATAGCAGAACATAATAGTCATAAAGTTCACTATACCAGGAGCAAAACTCCTGTTATACTTGTATCCTACATTGCTTTCCTGAATAAATATAAAGCATTCGAATTTGAAAAATATCTAAAATCAGGTTCTGGTTTTGCTTTTAGAAACAGGCACTTAGTGTAAATTCCTCTTGTAGACATAGTGTTTATGTCCTATTTAGGGCTGAGTGCTAATATTTGCCAACGGCAAATGGCAGTGCTTATTTGCAGGACTGGAACTCAGGGATCACCGAACGAAGTGAGGTACCCCCGCTTTTGGGAAAGGGTGAGGGGGTGAAGAGGAGAAAGGGAGAAAAACAAATACCTATGCTCCAGCTTGGCAGTGCCTATTTGCAGGACTGGAACTAAGGGATCACCGAACGAAGTGAGGTACCCCCGCTTTTGGGAAAGGGTGAGGGGGTGAAGAGGAGAAAGGGAGAAAAACAAATACCTATGCTCCAGCTTGGCAGTGCTTATTTGCAGGACTGGAACTCAGGGATCACCGAACGAAGTGAGGTACCCCCGCTTTTGGGAAAGGGTGAGGGGGTGAAGAGGAGAAAGGGAGAAAAACAAATACCTATGCTCCAGCTTGGCAGTGCTTATTTGCAGGACTGGAACTAAGGGATCACCGAATGAAGTGAGGTACCCCCGCTTTTGGGAAAGGGTGAGGGGGTGAAGAGGAGAAAGGGAGAAATACAAATACCTAAGCCTCAGCATGGCAGTGCTGATTTGCAGAATAATAATTAGCTATTTCAGGAAAGTTTTTAGATAAAAGCAGAAGGATTGGGCTATCCGGCTTGCAGGACAGTACATTGCAATATCATGGTAAAAAACAATTAAAGTCACTAAATTTACACTATGATAATAAATAAACGGTTTCATAAATACCCTAAAGTCCTGTTAGGTTTATTTTTAATTTGTCTTTTCTGTTCATCAGGAACATCAACAGACAATCCCAAAAGAGCGATCATGTGGGGCAGATGGGAGTATAAGCTTACAAGCTCTCGCGAAAATTCAGGAGAACATGTAAATCTCGATATTGTTTTTACAGGCCCTGATGGTAAAACATTCAAATCGCATGCGTTTTCCGATGACAATAAGACATTCACCTTTCGGGCATCTTTTCCTGAGTCCGGAACATGGAAATGGAAAACAACATGCAGCGACCCTTCAATTGCAGGTCTTCACAATAAGATGGGAAATGTAAATGTATCTAAATACGAAGGGGCCAATCAGCTTTATATTCATGGCGACCTTAAGGTAAGCGATGACAGAAGGTATCTTATGCATGCCGATGGCACTCCTTTCCTCTGGATCGGTGATACAGGATGGAATGCAACCAAGAAAACTACAATGGCAGAGTGGCATTATTATGTGGACACCAGGGCCAATCAAGGATTTTCAGTGATCCAGATAAGCCCCAGGGGTGTGGGTGACAGAGCTTTAGCTTCTGAACAGAAAAATATTTCTGTAACAAAAGACGGCACTCCGGATCCATTTTTCTGGAAGGATCTTGAAGATAAAATAGCTTATGCCAACGATAAAGGGATACTCATTATGATGGCAGGTGTTGGTAATGCATGGAGAGATCTTATGGCTGAAAATCCCGGTAATCAGAAATTTGAAAGATACATTACCGGGAGACTGGCATCTCATATGGTGATATTTTCACCAAGTTTTGATCAGCTGTTTATTGACGATCTCACAAAGGTAGCAGAGGAACTTCAGAAATCGACAATGCACCTGGTGACACAGCATCCTGGTACAAACTATGAAGCAAACATCAGATACAGGAACTCCTCAGTTGATTTTGGAGGAGAACAGAGCGGTCATCATGGTGGAAACCTGACAAAAGTATACAATGCAGCACGGCAGTGGACTCTCGATATGTGGAATGGAATACCGGTAAAACCTGTTATCGATATTGAGGGAATGTATGATGGATATGGCAACAATAATGCAAAAAACTGGAGAGAGAAGGATGTCCGTAAGTGTGGCTGGATTGCCTGGTTATCTGGTTCCAAAGGTTATACTTACGGGTGCGGGGATATTCCGCCTAAGGTGCCTAAGGGCAATGGTGGCGTATGGCGCTTCAACAAGGATTCTGCAACCTATGATTTTTGGAAGAAAGCTATTGACTGGACCAGCGCAGGGCAAATGACCATCATGCGTGATTTCTTCAGAGCAATCGACTGGTGGAAGCTTGTACCGGCTCATGAAATGGTGATGAACCAGGAAGCTGACGATACACTCAAGATGGTTGTCTCCACAACAAGAGAGAGAGATCTTCTGTTGGCTTACTTACCTGATAATCCTGTTATTAAGCTCGATCTGAGGGATTTCACAAGGACTTTGAAGGGAAAATGGTTTAATCCGGTTACAGGTGAATACATCTCAATTGATCATCAAGTCATCCCTTCATCCGAAGTAGCATTTTCACGACCCGAAGGATGGGAAGATGCAATTTTATTGCTTACTGAGTCTGATAATAAAGAATAATAAACACAACAGACTTCAGGTCTTCATGCTCTCTGTAAACTCTATTCCCGCTAAGGGTCTATTCTGATCTGATACTATATAATAAACCGTGTTTAAAAAGGTGTTATGTCCTGAATCAGAATTACCGAATAAGGGCTATCTATTTTTACAGAGAATTCAATATCCCTAAATCTTTTAAGGGCTTGCGGCTAAGTTAAAGCTTCATAACAGGCAAAAGATGAGATACAGTCCACCTGATTAATTACTGACCCTTATTAATCTTTATTTATCAGTAAAATTCTTTAACCAGATGATTTATTTTAACAAGGTGGAAAAATATTCATCTTCATAAGGGAAAAAATAAAATTCAGAAAAAAATGGAGAAAACAAATAACAATGCATCAGCATAGCAGTGCTTATTTGCAGGACTTGCACTCATGGATCACCGAACGAAGTGAGGTACCCCCGATTTTTGGAAAGGGTGAAGATGAGAAAGGGATAATAACACTTGCATCAACGTTTTAAAAAACGTATATTAATACGTTGAAAAACTCTGGTATTATGACAACAAGAAAAATTGAAGAAAGAGACATCAGGAGCCTGTCAAAGTCATCAAAAGGCACAAGTTATTATGTTACCATCCCAATTGAGTATATCAGGAAACTCAAGTGGCGCAGCAAACAGAAACTGGAAGTAAAACTTTACCAGGACAGGATTATAATCCGCGACTGGGAAGGGTGAGCAATTCCAGGTAAAAAAACTCTGAAACAGCTCCTGCTCTTTTTAAAACACCCTTTACTACAAGCTTTTTAAAAAAGAAGATGAGGTAAAAATGAGAAAGGGAGAAAGGCTATTATTTTGCTATTAATTATATTTATTATACTTTAATAATCTTAAGGCGAATTAGAATATTATCAGAGTTCAAGCGACCCATTAGCGATTAACTGCGAAGGAATCAATGAAAATACTAAAAGGGTGGAAATGGAAACAATGCTTAACTATTAAAGGTAGGTTGAGAACCGAATTGACGCGAAATTATAGTTGAATAGCGAGCAAGAAACCGAGCTGAAGCAGATCTAAGCGAAGCCAAACCACGCTCTGACAGACTAAATGTGGTTACTGTATGGCTGTCTAACAATACAATAATAGTATCACATACTAAATTTCTTCTCTAATTTTGATAACTTTTCAAGTCTGCGAATGAACCGATCAGTCCCTTTAAAACTAGCATTCAAAAATATCCTTACCAGCTCAAAAGCCAGAGAATATCCTGTAACATTACCTCCAAGACACATTACATTCATACTGTCGTCTTCCACTCCCTGCCGCGCAGAGTATGCATCTGTGATCAATGCTGCACGAATACCTGATATTTTATTCGCTGCAATACAAGCACCAACTCCACTCCCACAAATGGCTAGACCTCTCTTAACCTCTCCCCTCAAAATAGCATTTGCCAATGGTACTACCATATCAGGATAGTCGTCTTCTTTATCATATTGTCTGGCACCATAATCGACTACTTCCCAGCCCTCATCACTAAGAGCCAAAATCAGTTTTTCCTTTAATTCAAAACCTCCGTGATCTGATGCAATTCCAACGCAGATTCCTTGGGTTAATAAATTATTATTCATATTCTTTCTTTTTAAAATACAATAAAGCCAGGGAAAGCGCTTTAATTTAGATAATCTTACAGAGACTTCACCTCTTGGGTGGCATGGTAATCAATCGTTCTATTTCAACTTCAACTATCTTATTGTTTATCGGTGCAGC
>CAVUJY010000031.1:0-14980 GCA_963741935.1 uncultured Bacteroidales bacterium
TGCAGGGTTTTTATTATGGTTGCTTTTTTGACGAGGTTGTCTCAAAATTCAAATTCATTAACCGCAAAGGTCGCTAAGAACAAATCGCCAATACCGATAGCTATCGGTACGCAAAGAGCTTATAATGTGTAAAATAACTTTGCGAACTTTACTATAACTTTGTGTACTTTGCGGTTAAAAAGTTGTTATGATACAGTTTTTTTTCGTTATCGCCTTTCCAGATGCCAGCCTTTTAATAACATTTTATGGCACGATGAAGATATAACCGTTGACAGGAGCTGAAGTCAATGACAATTTCCTCAAAAATCAAAGAGATGGTGCTTATTATATAAGGAGTTGATCTACTTAACAGGATTACTGGAATTGAAAGAAAAAGTGAACTTAATTACCTTGTTGACAGTAAGATGAATATTATAGGCAGGTATATAATGTTTTCATTTAAGTACAGGCTTAATAAGTTTGGTGATAACAATAGTGGAATAGATATCAGGGTTAACCGAAGATAAAGGTTTCAGTCCTCCGGCAACTTAATAGGTTATAACCCTGTAGCCTCGTTTAAGGTATTTTGTAAGGGGAACGCCCATTCCCATTACATCGACCTTACATACTTTAAGATCGTTTGTTACACCATACATATTTGAACATGCAATACAAGCCTGGACAATAACTCCGTCTTTTTGCATGACAGCTACTTTCTCTTTAAGAGCAGTATTCTCAGCAAGAAGTTTCTCTGATGGTCCCCAGACAACCAGGATAACCTCGTCAAACCATTTGAATTTCTTTGCTGCACTTGCGTACATAAGGCATGATTTCTCTGCAACATCGGGGTCGCCACTAGCCCATACTACCACAAGTGTATCAGATGGTCCGGCAATTTTGGGTTGTTGTGCATTCACATTCTTACCATTCCTGCCATAATAAGTAATGTTATGAAGATTAGTTTTGACTTCATGGTTAATGTTTTTGGATTATTAAATCTACAATATATATGTATTAACAAATTTTAGCTATTTAGGTTAAAAAAAAGCGAATTCCTGCAAAAGCAGGAATTCGCCTGGTTCTCTATTTATCCAAACTTCTCTATTTCCGTCTGGGATCTTTAATTTTACCTGTTGATTTGGTTGTTGTTTCCTTTTTTTGAGCCGGCGAGGCATTTCTGGTAGTACTGGCACGTCTGCCTGAAGCACTGCTTCCTGATTTTTCTTTTTGAACAGTTGATTTCTTAATAATAGCTTTCTGCCTGTCCGGCTGACCTGATTCCGATCTGGTGCGAACAGTAGGGCTGCTGCTTTTTGGCTTTGGCTGCACTGTTGCTCTGGATTCACCGGATCTTTGAGCTGGTACCGATCTGGTACGGATAACAGGGCTGCTGCTCTTTGCTTTTGGCTGCATGGTGGCTCTTGATTCATTGGTTCTTTGACCGGATTGCTGAACTGATTCCGTCCTTGGAGCCGCTTTTGTGGTAATTCTTGTTTCCGGTCTTCTGCTTGTTGCTGATTACCGCCTGCATTGGAATTTGCAGCATTTCTTTTTGTTTCAGTTGTTGTTGTCCGGCGAGATGTTGTGCTCCTTGTTGCGGAAGATTGTCTGATTTGAGGAGTACTGTTATCAGCCCTTCTTGTCTGGTTGTTTACGGATGAGTTATTAGTTCTCCTTGAGTTTTGTTCTTTTTGTGTTTTGCTGTAAAATTTCATGCCTGCTTTTCTCTGTTCCGGATGTGTATAGGTTTTTTTATACGAGCCGGAGTGAATATTGTTGTTAACATAGACTGAGTGCATGCGTTTGTTGCTGTAATAGTAATCATTCCATCGGGCATAACGGTATGTGTGAGAATGACGGTAATGTGCGTAATAATAATTGTATGAGTTATAATGATACCCGTAATAATAATGGTAGTAATACGGAGGCCATGGATGCCAGTAAGTAGGGTAATATCCCCACCGCCAGCTTGAGTGATACACTACATAGTTTGGGCGGAAAATAAATCTTATCAACGGCCATGCATCAACTTCAACATAAGTTGTTCTGTTGACAGCTACATTCGACCGGACATTTCCGGTATAACCAGGATTAGGAGTCTGAGCTACTGGTCCATCATCATATATTGGTTCTACAATGTAATCTCTTCCATATAGTGCCTCGTCACCAATCAGCTGAATCTGAACCTGCCCGTTATTGAAACGTTGGACGGTAAAGACAGCTACATCCTGACTTTCCCTGCTATTTATTGCATCTCTTAAGATTATATTATGAACATTGCCATCAATGTAATCTATCACCGTCAGGTAGTCGATAAAATTATCGCCATTGAGATCCAGATTATTGATATGTGAGTTCTCACTATTCAGGTTTTCTTCAAATTCTTCCAGAGTTTGTGAAGCCTGGAATAATTCCATAACCGCAAAAAGATTCAGATTGTCTCCAGGTAGTCCCAGGTAATCAGCCTGCTGATTTTGGGCTTTAACTGAAGAACCGGCGGCGAGCAGCCCAACCAGTATCGATATTGTTATAAACTTTTTCATGCTATATAATTTAAAAAGAAGTTAGTTCAAATATTTCAATGCAAAACCCATACCAAAAATTTTAAGAATCATTTTTCTCTTGATTTTTCGTTAGCAAATATGCACTTTTAATAAGCAATTCTATAACTTTAAAACCTGCTTTCTAACTGAAAGTTAATTTATTCATTGTGTTTGTTTTTGAGTGTAATGATTGAATATAAATCTTTTAAGTCAAATAAAATGTATACATCCGGGTATGTTGGTAAAATCGGGAACAGTATGAAACTGTTCATTCTTTCTGTTCTTTTGGTATTAACCCCTTACGTTTCGAATGCACAGGTCCGAAACATAAAATGGTCTGTTGACGGGAATTCTTATTACAGGGTAGAAAAAAGTGAACTTGTCAGGTATGCTCTTCCTGATAATAAACCTGCTGTTATCATTAACAGACAACAGCTTACTCCGGAGGGGCAAACTACACCTTTAAGGCTGAATTTCTACACTTTCTCTGATGATCAGCAAAAGGTTCTGATTTTTACCAATACAAAAAAAGTATGGCGTCTTAATACAAAAGGTGATTACTGGGTTCTTGACATAAATAAAGGTACTCTTAATCAGATTGGAAAGACTCTTCCTGTATCTTCATTAATGTTTGCCAAGTTTTCACCTGATGGAAAGTCAGTAGCCTATGTAAGCAATAATAATATATATGTTGAGGATCTTGCTACATCGGACATAAGACCCTTAACAACCGATGGGTCAACTACCCTGATTAATGGCACATTTGACTGGGCGTATGAGGAAGAATTTGCCTGCCGTGACGGATTTCGCTGGAGTCCTGACAGTAAGTCAATTGCTTACTGGCAGATTGATGCCAGTGATATACGAAAGTTTTACCTTATAAATAACACTGATTCAATATACTCACGTATTATCCCAATCGAATATCCTAAGGTAGGTCAGAATCCTTCGTCGTGCAGAGTAGGAGTAGTGAATATCAGCAATGCAAGGACTACCTGGATGAATATACCTGGTGATCCCATTCAAAACTACATTGTCAGGATGGAATTTATACCTTCAAATGGAAACCTGCTTATTCAGCAGCTAAACCGAAAACAAAACCATAGTAAGCTTATAAAAGCAAATGTTAATGACGGAAGCTCTGATATAATTCAGGAGGAATCAGATGAAGCCTGGGTTGACCTGTATCAGTCGGGAAATATTTACAGCATTGATTTTACAAATAACTTTTTATGGATGAATGGAGGAAAAAGTATACTCTGGGATTCTGAGAAGGATGGCTGGAGACATTTGTATCAGGTATCGCTTGAGGGCAAACCTGAAATTCTTATAACAAAGGGGGAATACGATTTTATTGGATTTAAATTTCTTGATACAAAAAAGGGATATGTATATTTTATGGCTTCTCCCGATAATGCCACACAAAATTATTTATACCGGACAAAACTCGATGGGAAAGGCAAACTTGAATTATTGAGTCCCTCTTCGGAAAAGGGTACTCATGATTATTCATTTTCACCTAACGGAAAATATGCTGCACACTCTTTCTCAAATCACTTTACCCGTCCTTCATGGGAGTTTATAACGGTGGCTGATCAGAAGCCTGTCAATGTGAAAGATGGCATTGTTGCACGTCTGGATACATTAAGAATTGAACCGGTAACCGAGTTTTTCAGGATCACAACTGTAGATAATGTTGAAATGGACGGCTGGATGGTAAAACCAAAAGACTTCGATCCGATGAAAAAATACCCTGTTGTGTTCGAAGTTTATACAGAGCCTGCTGCTACAACAGTTAAATGATACCTATGGCACTGGTCTGAATTTTTTATATGCCGGGGATATGGCAGAAGATGGTTATATCTATGTTTCCTTAGATAACAGGGGCACTCCGGCGCCAAAGGGAAGAGCCTGGAGAAAGGCTATTTACAGAAATATTGGACGAATAAACATTCACGATCAGGCAATGGCAGCAAAAGAAATCCTGAAATGGAATTTTGTTGATACTGAAAGGGTTGCAGTATGGGGTTGGAGCGGAGGCGGATCAGCGACCTTAAACCTGTTATTTCAGTATCCGGAGATATACAAAACAGGAATTGCAATTGCTGCAGTGGCAAATGAGCTTACCTATGATAATATTTATCAGGAACGATATATGGGACTGCCACAGGAAAATATGGACGATTATGTTCAGGGATCACCCGTGACATATGCAAAAAATCTTATTGGCAACCTTCTTTATATACATGGAACAGGTGATGATAATGTACATTATCAGAATGCAGAAATGCTTGTCAATGAATTAGTAAAATATAACAGACAGTTTCAGTTTATGCCTTATCCAAACCGGACACATAGTATTTCAGAGGGGAAAGGAACATTTGAGCACCTGTCGACCCTTTATACTAATTATTTAAGATTGCATTGTCCTCCGGGAGGGAGGTGATGTTGTCAATTATCTCATTCTATATATGAGATTAGCTTAATGGGTGAGGAGGTGAGTGTTTATTCGCTATCCATCTCAGCCTCATTTTCAGCGTATTTTTTTATCCATGTCTGATACTCATCGGGAGACATTGAGTTCATTTTATTCAGAAGGAAAGCTGTTATATCCCATATCTTTTCGTCGCTATGTGTGGGGCCAAAAGCCGGCATACTCGTCATCTTAATGCCATTCTTAATAATCCAGAATGCCTCATTAGTATCAGGCATGTCATCAGATTTATAAAACACTGGCGGTTTAGGATAAAGTCCTTTAGTCATTTCATCCGGATTAACACCCGGAGCTCCGTGGCAAATAACGCACATCTCATTATAATGCATAAAACCTGTTATTATCATAGATGAATCGTTAAGAGAGGGAACTATAATATTTTTTATTCTTTTTTTGATAGAGTAATGCTTGGTTGTTCTTATCATCCATTTTGTAATTGCATTGTGATGCTTTAGCTGACTCACATTGTATGTGCCCGAGTACATAAATGCTGTCATAGCTACTATTAAAAGCCCAATGGTAATTATGACTGTAAGAATAATCTTCTTCATAGGATTAGGTTTTAATATTAAAATAATAATTTAAGAGTAACATCAGAAGCTAAAATACATATAAAAAAGGTAATTGTTCGTATTTTCATCATTAAATAACTGGTTTTAACTCAAATTTTAAAGGTTATAAAGCTTATTTCTAAAATTGTGTACTAAAGATAATCTGAAAATCTTCATGTAATTTACCTTAGGATTTCATCGTTTATCTGTGGGTTAAGTCGTGTTGTTTTGGGATTTGTGATACTTATTACTTTTTTAATAGCTCCGGGAAAGAATAATATAATTTAAAAAATCAATATTTGTGATTCGAACATTATTACGAATCTTTTATTTAATATTTGTAAACTCTTAATAGGGTTTTATTGATGTTTTAAATCAGATTATAGAAAGTAAGATTTAATGGTTGGTAACTACTTGAATTTACATTGATTAATACTGGCATCAATAATCTGTCATCCTGTTAAAAAAGAACCCCGCAGATGCAAGTCTGCAGGGGTTTCTGATTTAAAACTGATTGGCATAGTTTCATAATTGCAGAGTAAACCAACTATTCATTAGCTTTGTTATAATATAAAACAGATCATATGAAAGCAATGATTCTAAAATCGGTTATTGATCTTTCAAAAAATCCTTATCCACTGATACCGGCAGACCTTCCAAAGCCGATTCCCGGACCGGATGAACTGTTGATAAAAGTATTGGCCTGCGGTGTTTGTCATACTGACATGGATGAAATTGAGGGCAGAACTTCTCCATCAATTTATCCTGTAATCCCTGGTCATCAGGTAGTCGGAATAGTTGAAAGTATGGGTGTTGATGCAAAAATGTTTAATGCAGGTGACAGAGTTGGGGTAGCCTGGTTTTATTCATCTTGCGGTAATTGTGAATTCTGCAGGTCAGGAAGAGAAAATCTCTGTTACTCATTCAAGGCTACCGGAAGAGACGCAAATGGAGGTTATGCTGAGTATATGACAGTTCCTGAATCATCAGCCTACTCCATTCCTTCAGTTTTTACCAATTCACAGGCCGCACCCTTATTATGTGCCGGAGCAGTTGGTTACAGATCTCTTATGCTTACAGGTATTAAAAACGGAGATAACTTGGGATTAACCGGTTTCGGAGCATCTGCGCATATTGTTATTCAGATTGTTAAAGAAAAATTTCCTGATACAAAAATATTCGTCTTCGCCAGAAGTGAAAATGAGAGATCCTTTGCCTCTGAACTTGGTGCATTCTGGGCAGGAGATACAATTGATGCTGTCCCGGAACTGCTGGATTGCATAATCGATACTACCCCTGTTTGGAAACCTGTTGTTGAAGCTTTGAAAAATCTTAAACCTGGAGGCAGACTTGTTATAAATGCCATCAGGAAAGAGGATGCTGATAAAAATGAACTTATGAATCTTAACTTTTCAGATCATTTATGGTTGGAAAAAGAGGTTAAGAGCGTAGCTAATATTACCCGAAAAGATGTAAAGGAATTTCTTTCACTTGCAGCTGAAATACCTATTGTGCCTGAAGTGCAGGAGTACAGTCTCGAACATGCAAATATTGCTCTTATGGAGCTCAGAAACAGAAAGATTCGTGGTGCTAAAGTTCTGGTAATGGATTATTGATATTTGGCAATTATTTTTAGCAGCTCTTCTTTGGTAAAAGGTTTTGATATGTAGTCGTTGCTGCCAGCGTTGAAAGCTCTCACCATATCATTGCTGAGGGCATAGGCTGTCTGTGCAATAATAGGTATTTCAGGTCTTAACTGTCTAATCTCTTTAATAGCTTCATAGCCATTCATCACTGGCATTTTAATATCAATCAATACCATATTGATTTTCTTGTTACTCTGGCATAAATCAACAGCTTCTTTTCCATTTGCAGCATGGAGTATTTCAGCATCAGTGCCTTTAAAGATTTCCTTGATGTAGAGAAAATTAGTCTCGTCATCTTCTGCAACAAGGATAGTATTCTTAGAAATAATGCTGTCATGATCAGAGCTTTCACTCTGAGGAATATGCTGGCTGTCTGCCGGTTTATAAGGAATTGTGAAAAAGAAAACAGAACCCTTGCCGGCTTCTGATTTTATCCAGAGCCTGCCATTAAGCATTTCAATATTTCCCTTGCTTATTGCCAGACCCAATCCAAGTCCCTCATAAAACCTGCTACTTCCCGGTTCCAGTTTGCTGAACCGGTTAAAGATATTCTCGTGATATTTTTCATCAATACCTATGCCGGTATCTTCAATGAAAAACTCCAGTTCCTTATTTACAAGAGTGTATCCAAATTTAATATATCCTGTGTCAGTAAATTTAACAGCATTGCTGACAAGATTATTGAGTACGAGACGTAGTCTGGAAACGTCAGTCAGTATTGTGCTTTTTGGATCAGACAGGCCTTTGATTACTGAAAAAGATATGTTAGTATTTATCAGAGGTTTAAAAGATGAATATATTTCGTCAAGCAATTTATTCAGATTTACATAAGTTTGGTTAATACTGACATTTCCGGCATCGATTATTGAGATATCCAATATCTTATTTACGATATTAAGTAATTGATCTGACCCTTTTGTAATATGACTAAGGTACTCTCTCTTTTCATCATCTGACAGATGGTCTTCTTTTAAAAGATCAGCAAAACCAACAATACTATTCATTGGAGTGCGGATCTCATGCGAAATATTCTGCAGGAAGGCTGTTTTTAATCTGTCACTTTCTTTTGCTTTGTGTTCAGCTTCCCTGATTTTGGCCAGATGTCTTTTGAGAAGTGAATAGAATAAAATAGCAGTGATAAGAACATAAAACCATCCTTTGAATGTCTGTATTCTGGTTAAAACTAACGCATCGGATATGAAATAGTTCAGAATTTTGTCTGAAAATATTATCCATAACCCACCAATAATGAGATAACCTGCTGTAATCCGATATTCGAATTTTATTTTTTGCATACAGCCAAAGCTTGTTTTGATCAAATTAAATAAACCAGCTACTATATATAAATATGTCTTAATTCATAAGCTGAGTGACCCAATTGTGGTTGCTCCACAAATTACAAAAAAATCGTTGATTTACATCCAGGATATCCAATATATTATACTCTTATGTTGTCTATATCACTTAACATAACATTAATATTTTCAGTGAATAAAGTACATTCACTGTTTATTGGTTTCTGTTGTGATTCATATCAGATCGTTACTTGTAGTTAGTAAATTATAATACAGTTTATTTTCATTCTGGAATTGTAATCGGCAGACTCAAAAAAAAAGCGTTTTTTAAATTTGATTCCATATAAAAAATTATTTATTTACATGCAGATTTATTTATACCCGGATTTTCAAAATATTAATACCAGGAGGAGACAACATGTTTAAAAGAAATCACCTGATTTTTCTCGTTATGCTATTCACAATTGCCGGCTGCAATGGTGAAAAAATGCAATTAAAACCAGCCATTGAGAGTATAACAGCCGATGATATGAAGAGTTATATATCACAACTGGCTTCTGACGAATTTCTTGGCAGGGCACCTTCAACAGAGGGTGAAGAAAAGACCATAAGTTACCTTGCTGCTGAATTTGAAAAAGCAGGGCTGAAGCCGGCAGCAGGAGGAAGTTATTTTCAGGAGGTATCGCTGGTAAAAATTACTCCGGATCATTCAATGAAATTTAAGATTACCGGAGGAAAAGGGGATATTGATCTTAAATATTCTGAAGATTTTATTGGGAATACATCGCAGACAAGCGATAACATTAAGTTCGAAAATTCCGAGATGGTCTTTGTAGGCTATGGAATAAACTCTCCGGAGAATAACTGGAATGATTATCAGGGACTCGATGTAAAGGGAAAGACCGTAATGATGCTGGTAAATGATCCGGGTTATGCTACTTCCGATACCTCGCTGTTCAATGGCAAAGCTATGACTATATATGGACGATGGACATATAAATATGCGGAAGCTGCCCGGCAGGGTGCAAGGGCAGCTATAATAATTCATGAAACAGGAGCTGCAGCTTATCCCTGGGAGGTTGTTCAAAACAGCTGGTCAGGACCGGGTTTTTCTCTTGTTAATAACGAACTTTCAAAATCAGATCTTCAGCTTCAGAGCTGGATCACACTTGAGAGTGCACAAAGACTTTTCGAATCAGCAGGTCTTAATTTTGATGAAATAACAACTTCAGCTGCAAAACGTGGTTTTAAACCGGTTGACTTGAAACTAAAGGCATCAGTTCAGTTTAAAAATAATGTTGAATATACCAAATCGAATAATGTTGCAGGATTATTACCCGGAACTGACAGATCAGATGAATATATTATCTATACTGCTCACTGGGATCATTTTGGAGTAAACCCTGCTTTCAAAGGTGACTCAATATTAAATGGAGCAGTCGATAATGCTACAGGGACAGCTGCTTTAATAGAAATAGCCAGAGCTTTTGGGAGGCTTCCTGTCAAACAGGATCGTTCAATCCTTTTCCTGGCTGTTACCTGTGAAGAACAAGGATTACTGGGTAGTAAGTATTATGCTGAAAACCCGATATTCCCTCTCAATAAAACTGTGGGAGTTATCAATATGGATGCCCTGAATATATTTGGACGAACACACGACATGACCATTGTAGGGCTCGGTAATTCAGGACTCGATAAATACGCAGTTGATGTTCTGAAAAAGTATGGTCGTTATGCAAATCCTGACCCAACTCCTGAGAAAGGTGGTTATTTCAGGTCGGACCATTTCAGCTTTGCCAATGTTGGGGTGCCTTCATTATATGTGGCAAAAGGAGTGGATGACATAGAACATGGTAAAGAATGGGGAATAGCTGAATCGGAGAAATGGATAATGGCAAATTATCATAAACCAGGTGATAACTATGAACCCGAAAAATGGAACTTTGACGGTATGATTGATGATATAAAAGTTTATTTTGAGATAGGATACAGATTTAAGTATATCAGATGAATTTCCTGAGTGGAGTAAACAATCCCCATTTAAAGCGTTAAGAGATAAGATGATGGAGTAATATTGCTTTGGAACAATAATCAGCAGGATAGCAATGAATATAAGGCTTTAAGGATTATCTGTATTTTAATAATGGAATAATAATGGATGCAAAAGCAAAGGAAATAAGATCACCTCTCCTGGCAGAGTAACTTCAATCGATTTCTTTCGCGGTTTTACAATGTTTTTGCTCGCAGGTGAGGCTGCGCAGGTTTATGACCAGTTTCATAAATTCGATAATGGAATTATGCAATTCCTGGGTACTCAGTTCAGTCATCATCGAATGGCACGGTTTGCATTTCTGGGATCTGATACAGCCATTTTTTATGTTCATAGTCGGAGTTGCAATTCCGTTTGCCGTTGCAAACAGACTTAAAAAGGGAGATACAACAAAAACAATTACACGTCATGCAATCCAGCGTTCCTTAATGTTGCTGTTTCTGGGATGGGCTCTTTATTTTATTGATGCCGGAAGGCTTGTTTTCAGGTTTCAGAATGTATTGGCTCAACTCTCGGTAACATATCTAGTGGCATTCCTGATAAGGAATAAAAGTTTTAAATTTCAGATGATATTTACCCTTGTCATCCTTCTGTTTATTGATCTGGCTTATCGGTTTTTCCCGGTAGAAGGCTTCAATCATCCATGGGTAAATTTTGAAAATCTTGGTGCATGGGTTAATAATAAAATAGAAGGAGTTGATAAGGCAAGTACATGGGCAACACTGAACTTTGTTTCAACAACTGCTCATACAGTATGGGGTGTGTTGTGCGGTAAACTTTTAATGAGTGAAAAATCCAATGCACAAAAAATCAGGATACTGCTTATTGCCGGAGTATCTTCATTAATAGTGGGATACTCACTTGATCTTTTTGGTATTACTCCAATTATTAAGAAAATCGCTACGTCATCGTTTGTATTTGCCAGCGGAGGTTGGACTATTCTTGTTCTGGCATTCTCATACTGGTTGATTGATGTGAAAAAATTGTTCATCGGTGGTTCCAGAATGTTTATAATTGTGGGGATGAACAGCATTTTTATTTATATGTTTTTTTCAATTGGAGGGGCAGGATTGCTTACCAGGATCGTTGCACCTTTCAGTGGATTATTTTTTTCATGGGGAGGAGATCTCACTGTAGAGATGGTTACCAGTCTGGGTGTATGGGCTGCACTATGGTACCTCTGTTACTGGCTCTATAAAAACAAACTATTTATTAAGATTTGATTGGTAGATACAGGATTCGTTAATTATTTAAGCTATTTGTCAGATAGTCCATAATAACCCGAAATATGAATTGAATGCCTTGTCGTTAGAGAGACTGTGTCCGGCAGAAAAAATTATGTGAAATTTATCTGAAGGGTTTAGCGGACCCTCCAAAATTGAATCCTGTTCCTGATTTACCGTTTTGGGTGTCAGCAGAATGAAAATATATTTCCCCTCCCAGAGTAATAAGTGAAGAGAAGTCGTATTGAACTTCCCATCCGGTAAATATCCAGTTCCTGTTGCCAGCACCCGGATTTATCCAATATCCTGCGCCACCATAAGTAGTTAGTTTACCCCATGATTTCTGAGCCCAGACCGGAATGAAAATTTTTGTTTTTCCATTGCTGAACTCATTGTTTTTTATTGTAGGGATAAGAATAAGCGGGAAAGTACCTATCTGAGGTGATTTGTCTGTTTCTTTTATGAATCGGAATTTTATACCAAACTCAGTGTCGGCATATCCAAAATCAGTACCCTGATGTCTGATGTAGCTATAATTCATAGGTAATAACAGATGTATCTGAATATCAGGTATTAGTCCGTAATTAAATTCTATATGCGGTGATGTTCCCGACCATACTCCGGGCTGGTTATTATTTATTGATGATATATAATATTCCCAGTGTTTATATCTGACTGTTTCAGGGTCGTCCGTATTAAATGGGGGACCTGAATAACAATTTTGCCAAATAAGCAGGGTCAGAAAACCGATTATTGCTGAATATTTCTTAAAAGAGTGGTTCATGTCAGTGATGAGGTTGAAATTTGACAATTTTTAATTAAGGGAAATAAACCCATATGTAATTAAACAACTGAATCGACGATTTTACTTTTTTTTCTTTTTTTCTGCAATTCTGTCGAGGAGACCGGCTGAAATAAAAGCAAGAACTCCGCTTATAGAAAATACCAGGGAGTATACTGAGGAAAAGTCAGGCTTTCGTGACTGATGGAAAATTGTTAAAGCTGTAAGAGCAAGACATATAAATCCTATTCCCAAAAGTATTCTGCTCAATAGCTGATATGATTTTGAATTAAAGCTCATTATAGTTGTATTTAATACAAGTCAGAATAACTATTATTGCTTATTTCATCGTTACAGGTTGATCTGAATATAAATGTACAAGTATTCTTTTAATAATTACTCTTTGGATTAGGAATATAATGCACTGTAATTCATATAATTTGTACGTTGGGACTAAAATAGTTTTTTTTAAGTTACAGGTAAAAAGCTATCTTTGTAATCAGATGTACAGACAGGAGAATATAAAGATTATTAGGCTTGATTCGTTAGTGGCTTTCATGTGTATCCTTATTGGGTTACTGATTATCAATAATTCAACCGGCACGAAATCAGTGAGTCACAATAATCAGGTTCCTTCAGTTCTAATTGTGAGTCAGCATAATGCAATTGCAGGTTCCGGAGTATTTATCCACGTATATCAGAAAATTTCTGTTTCGAATAAAGATAATTTCAACATATTGGGGTTAAACAGGAATTTCTTATCGCTCGACAATAAAACGAGGTTGAAAATAGCTCATCTTGGTAGTATCAGACGAAATATAAGCAATATACCAGTATATATTTTCCGTAATTATCTGTTTCCGGAGAAATCAGATAACCCTCCTCTTCAGGGTTAATTAAAATTGCCTGGCCATTATCTGGAGGCAATCAGCAAAAGGGATACCAATTAATAAAAATCTTCTTGTTTTTCAATTGACAAAAACAATTGTAAAATATTGCTGTGCAGAGATATAATGTCTTTGGCCATATTATTCAAACATATTCTATTTTTCATTTTAACTTAATATCTGAAATTATGAAACGCTATATAAATTTTATAATATCTATTGTTATTTTTATAACACTGCGATCTGCCGCTCAGAAAAATTCTGCCGGAGAAAGGCTAATAATCCTTCAATCAACAGACAATGAGGCTACACCTGCATCTTTAACTCAATCGGCAGATATTATTTCAGCAAGACTGAAACTTTATGGTGTAGCGAAGTTCGATGTGAGTGTAGTCCGGGATAAGGACCAGATAGCTGTTCAATTGTACGGGGATACAGATGTGACTGAGATAGGAAGACTCCTTACACATAAGGGAGATCTGGCTTTTTATGAGACTTTTTCAAAGGAAGAAATTTCTGAATTATTGAAGCCGGATTATCGCCTTAATGAACTATTATCCCATGACTATAAAAGCAGTCCTTCAGACCCGAGGGTAGGATGCACAAGTTACGGAAAGCTAAAGGAAGTGAATACATATCTGGTTAACATGAAAACTATAATTAACTGTAAATTTTCGTGGGGAGTAAATTCTGAGAATTCCTCATTTTGTCTTTTTGCTCTCAAGACCGGAACAGCAGGAAAACCGCTGCTTACTAAATCAGATATTATGGAAGTTAAATCAATTGACTCAAAAGAGCCTGGTAATATAATGGCTCAGATAATGTTAACGTCTTCAGCAAGCAGTATCTTTGCTGAAGCAACAAAAACTAATCTTGACAAATCTATTGCCATTGTGATAGATGATCAGGTCTATTCCTGGCCTGTTGTACGATCTGTAATAACTGGCGGAAAAATTGAGGTTTCCGGTAATCTGACCAACAAGGATGTAAACTATTTTATTGCTCTTGCGGATACAGAATCGCTTCCCTTGAATTTTTCTATACTTAAATAGCAGATATTGAAAGAGATTGCAGAATTCTGCAATCTCTTTTGTTTAAACCAGTCAAATTGACGCATAAGTATAACGTGAAGCTTCTCGATTATCTGTACCGTATTGTCTCACATGAAGAACTAATTCAATCGGAATTTTAATTTGGAAAATTTCCGTTGAATCAGGCAGCAGGTCGTTCTACCGGAACGATTTTTAATTCTTTTATCAGTGTCTGCCTCAGTATTTTAATGTTCATTGGTTTTAAAATTAATTCATTTCCGGTCAGTTTTTTTGTCAGATCTCCGCAATTGTAATTAATCCGCCATCAAATTCAATAATAATATCTCCTTCTTTAAGATCATATGTGTAGCAGGAGATGATTTCTCCATTCCTGTTATCATTAATCCTTTTTTTGAGTCGAGCCTGTAAAAGTTTTTTATTCTTGGATGAATCTCAATTTCATGTATCATTAAACCAAGGTAGGCTTTAGTAACCTTACC